>NZ_JBIAMJ010000024.1:0-100816 GCF_042874035.1 Streptomyces sp. NPDC004284
CCCTTGGAGCGCTTGTCGGGGTCGGTGACGGCCATCACGGTGTAGTACTCGGAGACGCCGGCGTTGGTGATCCACCGCTTGACGCCGTTGAGGACCCAGAAGTCGCCGTCGCGGACCGCGCGGGTCTTCATGCCGGCCGCGTCGGAGCCCGCGTCGGGCTCGGACAGGCAGTAGGAGAACATCGCGTCGCCCTTGGCCAGGGGGCCGAGGTACTTGCGCTTGAGCTCCTCCGAGCCGGAGAGGATGACCGGCAGCGAGCCCAGCTTGTTGACGGCCGGGATCAGCGAGGAGGAGCCGCACGCGCGCGCGACCTCCTCGATCACGATCACCGTGGCGAGCGCGTCGGCGCCGGCGCCGCCGTAGGTCTCGGGGACGTGCACCGCGTGCAGGTCGTTGGCGACCAGCGCGTCCAGGGCCTCCTGCGGGAACCGGCCCTCCTCGTCCACCGCCGCCGCGAACGGGGCGATCTTCGCCTCCGCGAGGGCACGCACCGACTCCCGGAGCATGTCGTGCTCCTCGGAGGGCCGATACAGGTCGAAGTCCTTACCCATGATGTGGAGCTCCCCTAGACGCTTTTGGCACTGAGTACCCTCAGCAAAACACACTCAGTGCCATGACGCCAGAGCGCCCCGACGCTGTTCTGCGTCGGGGCGCTCGAAGAACCGGCTGGTCGGTTTTCTCAGCCTTGCGTCTCCACGGCGCTCAGCTCGTCCCTGCGGCGCCGGTTCGCCTCGTACTCGGCGCCGAGCACCCGCGCGTACTCCTCGGTCAGCCGGAGCCCGGTCAGCAGTGCCGGCGTGCAGATGCTCGGCATGAAGTGCTGGAGGAGGACCGAGACGCGATGGAGCAGGTCGGTGCGGTCGCACAGGATCTGGGACATCGCCTGCACCCCGGAGTAGGCACCCGAGAACAGCGAGGCCGTGTCCGTCACGTCGACGTGGGGGAGCAGCTCGCCGCGCGCCTTCGACACCATCAGGATCTCCGAGAGCTGGTCGATCCACGCCTGGAACGGGGCGACCCGGTCGATGCTGGTGGCACCGCTGTCCAGGGCGAGGGCGACGCTCGCCTGCACGAGCGGGTCGCGCTGCAGCCGGTGGGCGAGCAGGAAGGCCTGGTCCGCGAGCTCCTGGAGCCTTATCTCCTGCGGTGCCAGGGGCACGTCGAGCATCTGGGCGTCGAGCACGCCGAGGGCGAGGTCTTCCTTGGAGGCGAAGTGGAAGTACAGAGCCCCCTTGGTCACCCCGGCGCGCACCAGGATCTCTCCGATGGTCGTGCGCTCGTAGCCCCGCTCGGCGAAGACGGCCGCGGCCGATTGCAGGATCGCCTGACGGGTCTTGATTGCACGCGCTTGCTGCGCCAAGGCGCCTCCCGCTGTATCGCTGTCTGTGCTCGTGGTATGACGTGAAGCATTGAAAAGAAAACCGCGCTGTACGTACTCTAGGCCGGGCGGACATGCCGCCCTGGGGCGCGGGGACGCGAGGGGGATCCATGGATCAGAACGCTCCAGGAGCGACGACACACGTCCCCGGGGAGTTCGTTCACCGATCGGATCCCGCGGACATCTTCCCCACGGGGTGGACCCGGCTGACCGAGGACCGTTTCTCCGTCTCCGCACGCTGGCCTGCCGTACATCCCTTCTTCTCTCCTGTGGCCGGGGACCGCCACGACCCCGTACTGGTGGCCGAGACGATACGCCAGACCACCATGCTCCTCGCTCATGCCGAATTCGGGGTACCCGTCGAGGATCAGTTCGTCATGTGGGGCCTCCACTACACGGCCGACGCCGAGATGCTCGCCGTGGACGGCCTCTCCTCGGAGGTCACCCTCGACGTCCTCTGCGCCGACCTCGACATCCGCCGCGGGGTCCTCCGCAGCATGAACACCAGCGTGGTGCTCACCCGTGACGGCCGGCACCTCGCCACCGGCGGCAGCCGGACCCGCTGCACCTCGGCCCTCGCGTACCGCAGGATCCGGGGCGAGCGGATGGCCGTGCTCGGCCGTCCCGTCCCGCTGATGCCGTGCGTGGCCCCGGAGCTGGTGGGCCGCGAGCGCGGCGAGGACGTCGTCCTGGCCCCGGGGACCCGCCCCGGCCAGTGGCGGCTGCGCGTCAACACCGCCCACCCGACCCTCTTCCGGCGCCCGAACGACCACGTGCCCGGCATGCTGCTCGTCGAGGCCGCCCGGCAGGCGGCGACGGCGGCCCTCGGCGGCGGGACGTGCCTGCCGACCGACCTGGACGTCTCCTTCGCGCGGTACGCCGAACTCGACAGCCCCTGCTGGATAGAGGCCGAGATCGTGCCCGGCTCCGCCCCCGGGGCCACCACCGTCCGGATCAGCGGCCTGCAGGACGGGGAACCCGTCTTCCTCTGTACGCTCACTTCCCCGTCCCGGGACCTGGCGGTGGCCGGAGCCGGCCTCGGCACCCGTCTGACGGGCTGAACCGAACCGGAACGGAACCATGGGGCCACGCATTCTCATCACCGGCGCGACCGGATTCATCGGCGGCCGGGTGGCGGCGAAGGCGGCGGACGCGGCGGGTGCGGCGGACACGGCGCGGGCCGCGGCCGAGCCCGCGCACGTACGGCTGCTCGCCCGTCGCCCGCTCGACCCGCCGGCCGGCCCGGGGACGGAGACCGTCCCGGGCGACCTCCGCGACCCCGACTCCCTGCGCCGCGCCTGCGAGGGCGTCGACGTCCTGATCCACTGCGCCTCGGCGATCGGCGCGGACGAGGACCTGGCCCGCGCGGTCAACGACGAGGGGACCCGGGTCCTGGTCGACGCGGCCGTACGCGCCGGGGTGACCCGGATCGTCTCCCTGAGCACCGCCTCCGTCCACGGCCGCGGACCCTTCCGGGCCGCGGCCCCCGGCACCCTGCCGCTCGCCCCGGGCTCGGCGACCAGCCGCACCCGGGCGGCGGGGGAGCGGTACGTCCTCGACGCGGGCGGGACGGTCCTGCGGCCCCACCTCGTGTACGGCACGGGCGACCGGCAGCTGATGCCCGGCATCGTCCGGCTGCTCGCCGCCCTGCCCGGCCCGCTCGACGGCGGCTCCTCGCTGCACTCCATGATCGACGTGGACAGCCTGGCGGGGGCGCTGCTCGGCGCGGCGCTCTTCCCGGGGACGCGGCCGGGCCCCTGTTACGTCAACCACCCGGAGCCGGTCCCGGTGGCGGAACTGCTCGCGGCCGGTGAGGCGCTCCTCGCCGGGCGGCCCGGGGCCCGGGGCCCCGCGGTGGACATCGCCGAGGCCCGCGCGCTGCTCGCGGACCTCCCCTTCGCGCAGCACCACCTCGCCATGCTCGCCGGCGACCACTGGTTCGCGGACGACCGGCCCTGGCGGGAGTGGGGCTGCGACCCGGGGCCGGGTTTCGCCGCGACGATCGCGGACCACCTGCCGTGGTACCGGGACCTGCCCGTCCCCTCCTGAGGCGGCCCGTCCCTCCTGGCGCGGAACGTCTCCGCGCAGAACCTCCGCGCAGAACCTCCGAACGGAAAGAAGACACCACCGACATGTCCGCATTGGCGGGAAGGACCGCGGTCGTCACCGGGGCGAGCCGTGGCATCGGGAGAGGCATCGCGGAGCGGCTGGCCAGGGACGGCGCCCTGGTGGCGGTGCACTACGGCAGCAACGGGGCGGCCGCCCGCGAGACGGTGGAGACCATCGAGGAGGCGGGCGGCCGGGCCTTCCCGTTCCACGCGGACCTGGGGAGGCCGGACGCCGTGGACACGTTCTACGCCGCCCTGGACGCGGGCCTCGCGGAGCAGGGCGCCGGTCCGGGTTTCGACATCCTCGTCAACAACGCGGCGGCGAGCGGCTCGGGCCGGCTCCACGAGTTGACCGGCGAGGTCTTCGACCGGCTCTTCGCGATCAACGTCAAGGCCCCGCTCTTCCTCGTGCAGCGGGGCCTGGACCGCCTGAGCGACGGCGGCCGGATCGTCAACATCTCCTCGGCGGCGACGAAGCGCGCCTTCCCCGAATCCGTCACCTACGTGATGACCAAGGGGGCCGTCGACACGATGACCCCGGCCCTCGCGAAGGAGCTGGCGCCCCGGGGGATCACCGTGAACTCCGTGGCCCCCGGCTATGTCGCGACGGACATGAACGCGCACCGCCGCACGACGCCGGAGGCGAGCGCCGCCCTCGCGGCCCACTCGGTCCTGGGCAGGCTCGGGACGCCGGCCGACATCGCGGACGTGGTCGCCTTCCTCGTCTCCGACGACGCGCGGTGGATCACGGGCCAGTGCGTGGACGTCTCGGGCGGCTACAAGCTCTGACTGCCCGCGGGTTCGAGTCCGGCGAGCGACTCCGGGTCCGTCAGCATCGGGAACAGCGTGCGCCACAGGGCCGTGACGGTCCTGGGCGACAGCCATTCGCCGTTGTCCCGGCCGAGGGTCTCCAGGCCGACCGTGGCGGCCACGATCGCGCGGGCGAGGTCCTGGTGGCGCCCGGCGCCGGCGGCGAGGAGGCCCTCGTCGGCCGCTTCCGCGAGCCGCTGCTGTACGCAACTCTGCCATTCCTGGCGCGGGTTGAGCTCCGTGCGGGCGTCTTCGGCGCAGCTGAGGCGGAAGCCGGCGCGGACGACGACGTCGTCGCGGAGCAGGCGGGCCAGCGCGTGCGAGGTGTCGGCGAGGTTCTGCAGGGCGTTCGACCGCTGTCCGTACACGATCCGGGCGGTCCGGCGCAGGACGGTGGAGGCCTCGTCCTGGACGGCGGCGGCGACCGCCGCCTTGTTCTCGAAGTGGAAGTGGAGCGCGCCGGGGCTCACGCCCGCTCCCGCGCTGATCGCGGACAGGGTGGCCAGGGCGTAGCCGTGCTGCTCGAACTCCCTGGCCGCGGACTTGACGAGCGCGTCGCGGGTCCGTGCGGCCCGCTCCTGTTTGGTCACCCAGGCTCCCCCGTGGCGCCGAGCGTCTCGGCGGCAGCGGTCCGCGCCCTGCCGCGCCGTGCCACTCGACGGTATCAAACCGACTGATTGGTATTGATTGTACGAGCCGGGCCCCCGCCTGTACCCCGTTTTCCCCCGTACTCCGGCCGCCCCGGCGGCACTTCGCGCCGGGGCGGCCGGTGCTCACCCGGCCGTCGTGCCGTACCGGGCGAGGAGGCGGGCCCGGCGGGAGGGCTGGAGGTTCGCGCGGGTCACGTCCCCGCCGTAGTGGGCGAGGACCCGGCGGTCCATGACGCGGCGCCAGAGCGGCGGTACGTACGCGAGCACGATCATCCCCGCGTATCCCGTCGGCATCTCGGGGGCCTCGTCGAAGTGGCGCAGCGACTGGTAGCGCCGGGTGGGGTTGGCGTGGTGGTCGCTGTGCCGCTGGAGGTGGTACAGGAAGACGTTCGAGGCGATGTTGTCGCTGTTCCAGCTGTGGCGCGGGGCGCAGCGCTCGTACCGGCCGCTCGCGGTGAGCTCCCGCTTGAGGCCGTAGTGCTCGGTGTAGTTGATGACTTCGAGCAGGCAGAAGCCGAAGACCGCCTGGACCGCGAGGTACGGAAGGACGCCCGGTCCGAAGGCGAGCGCGAGTGCCGTGAAGAGCGCGAACGACAGGGCCCAGGAGCCGAGGACCGTGTTGCGCGGGCTCCACACCGACCGGCCCCGGCGTTCGAGCCGGCGCTTCTCCAGGCGCCAGGCCGAGGTGAGGCTGCCGAGGACGGTCCGGGGCAGGAAGCGCCAGAAGCTCTCGCCGAGCCGGGCGCTCGCCGGGTCCTCGGGGGTGGCGACGCGGATGTGGTGGCCGTGGTTGTGCTCGACGTAGAAGTGGCCGTACCAGGTCTGGGCGAGCGCGATCCGGGAGAGCCTGCGCTCCAGGGTCTCGGTCTTGTGCCCCAGTTCGTGGGCGGTGTTGATGGCGATGCCGGCGACGCCGCCGAGGGTGAACGTCAGCCCGATCCGGTCCACGAGGGCGAGGTCGCCCCGGGTGATCAGCCAGCAGCCGAGGACGAGCCCGGCGTACTGGAGGGGGAGGTAGGCGTAGGTGCACCACCGGTAGTAGCGGTCCTTTTCCAGGTGGGCGATCGCGCTGTCCGGCGGGTTGGCGGAGTCCTTGCCGATCAGGTGGTCGACGACCGGGAAGAGCACGTACAGGACGAGGATCCCGGTCCACCAGAAGAGCCGGAGCCCGGTGGCGTTCACCAGCCCCCAGGAGAGGAAGGGGAAGGCCGGGATGAGCAGGCCGAACAGCCAGAGCCAGCGCTTGGGATCGCGCCAGGGGGCGGGGGTTTCGGGGGAGTCGCTGTGCAGGGCCAAGGCCGGCTCCTCGGGGAGATGGACACTTCACATGCCTACTGTCCAGTTGATAGACGGATTCCCCCTGGGGCGTCAATGCTCTGGGCGGGGACCGGTGGATAAAGTGGGGGCACGATGACACGTTTCCGCGAGAGTGTTCGGTCCCTCCTGCGCGAGCAGGTGCTCGACGCCGCCTACCGGCTCGTCGCCGCCGACGGCTGGGGCGGGCTGCGCATGGCCGGCATCGCGCGGGCCGCCGGCATCAGCCGTCAGACGCTCTACAACGAGTTCGGCTCGAAGGAGGCCATCGGGCAGGCCCTGGTGCAGCGCGAGGTCGAGGGCTTCCTGCTCGGCATCCAGCGTGAACTGGACGCCCATCGCGGGCAGTTGGAGGCGGCGGCCGCGGCGGGCGTCGGCTACACGCTCCAGCAGGCCGTGGACAACCCCCTCATCAAGGGCGTCCTGCTCGCGGCGCGCGGCGGCGAGGACGATCTCCTCGCCTACCTCACCACCCGCGCGGAACCGGTCTTCGGCACGGCGATGGCGATGCTCGACGCGTACGCGACCGAGGCCTGGCCCGACGTCGACGAGGAGTCCCGCGGCCTCGCCGTCGAGACGATCGTGCGGCTCACCGTCAGCCACATCGTCCAGCCGGTGGGCCCGCCGGAGGAGTCGGCGCGGCGCATCGCCAGGATCACGGCGCGGATCGCGTACCCGGGCGGGGCCTGAGGCGGAGCCTCGCGGGAGCGGGAGCGGGAGCGGGAGCAGGAGCAGGAGCCGACGCCGGCGCGGGAGCCGGCGCGGATCGCGTACCCCGGCGGGGTCTGACCCGGCCGGGCGCGGAGCCCGGAGGGGGCGGGGAACCGGGAAGCGGCGGCGGCCGACTGCCTCGGCGTGACAGAACCGTCGGGCCCTTCCACCCCCTGGGGGAGAACCATGAACCGCCGCAACCTGCTCCGCGCCACCACCGCCCTCGGCGCCACGGGCGCCCTCGCGGGCGTCACGGGAACCGGTGCCACCGCCGCCGGCGCGTCCGCGCGCCGCCCGCTCCGGGTGCACCTCGTCCTCTTCGACGGCGTCGAGGAGCTCGACTTCGCAGCCCCCTACGAGGTGCTCTCCGCCTCGGGGTTCTTCTCCGAGCGTCCGGTGGACGTCCGGTACGTCTCCGTCGACGGACCCGGCACCGTCACCGCCGCCTTCGGCACGGAGGTCCGTGTCGACCACCCCTGGGCCCCGCGCGAGGCCGACCTCCTCGTCGTGCCGGGCGGCGGCTACGCGCGCCGGGACAGCCCCGGCGTCTGGGCCGAGATCGACCGGGGCACCCTGCCCCGCGCCCTCGCGGCGGCGGCCCGGCCGGGGCTCACCGTCAGCGCCCTGTGCACCGGCGTCATGCTGCTCTCCGCCGCCGGACTCACCCGGGGCCGCCCCTGCACCACCCACCACAAGGCCCGGCCGGACCTGGAGCGGCAGGGCGGTGTCCTGAAGGGGGCGCGCGTGGTGGACGACGGCGACCTGGTGACCGCCGGCGGCGTCACCTCGGGCCTGGAGCTCGCCCTCTGGCTGGTCCGCCGGGAGCTCGGCCCCGAAGCGGCGAACGGCCTGGAGGCCATGCTGGAGTACGAGGCCCGCGGCACGGTCTGGGTCCGGCCGGACGCGCGCTGACGAAAGGGGTGAGGCCCGCTGCCGGAAACGGGGGATCTTCGGCAACGGACCTCTGTTGAATATTGTACTAGATCATCGGGGGTGGTGCGCCCGGCCCGCGGCGGTGGCGAAGGGTGGCCGTGCGGGGTACACCTCCCCTGAGGCGCGGACACGGCCACCCGGGGCCGGACACGCCCGACCGCGTCGCCGATGACGACGAGGAGGTCGCCGTGGAAGGCAGAAGCAAAGGGATCGTGCGGTCCTTCAACCGTCTCGGCGGGTACGGCTTCGTCGTCCCCCTGGGCTCCGAGGAGCAGGTGTACTTCCGCGCCGAGGACATCGAGAACGAGAGGCGGACGGTCTCCGAGGGGCAGCAGGTCTCCTTCGTCCTGGTCCTCGGCGACGGCCGCTTCGAGGCCAGGGAGCTGCGCGCCTGACACCGGCCGGGCCCCGGAGCGCGGTCGCCGCCCGGTGGTACTGTGCCGAGGCCAGTCGCACCTTTGTACGCACCTGAACGGGTACGTGCACGGGTCAGGGAATCCGGTGGAAGACCGGAACTGACGCGCAGCGGTGAGGGCGACGGGCGGAGCATCGGCCACTGGGCGGCACGACGGGCCCGGGAAGGCGCTCCGTCCGGCCGACCCCGAGTCCGAAGACCTGCTGGCGGCCCCGGCGGCACGCTGCCGTCCGGGGAGGACCGTACGACAGGCTCCGCGTATGAGCCGTGGCCGCAGAGGAAGTTCCCGTGCCGCTCGCACACCCCGTCCGCTCCGCCGTGCTCGCCCTGGCCGGCGTCCTGCTCCTCACCGCGACGGTGACCGGCTGCGGCGGAGGGTCCTCCGCACCGTCCGGGAAGAGCGCCCCTCAGCACGGCCATCCCGTCACCCTCGACGACAACTGCGGACGGCCGGTCCGCGTCGACCGCGCCCCGCGCCGGGCCGTCGCCCTCGACCAGGGGGCGGCGGAGATCATGCTCTCCCTCGGCCTCGCCGACCGCATGGTGGGCACCGCGACCTGGACGGACCCGGTGCTCGAGGGGCTGGAGAAGGAGAACGCGAAGGTGCCGCGCCTGGCCGACCGCTACCCCTCCTTCGAGAAGGTCCTCGACACCGAACCCGACTTCGCGGCCGCCTCGTTCGGGTACACCCTCGGCAAGGGCGGGGTGGCGCCCCGCGAGCGCTTCGAGCAGCTCGGCGTCCCCACGTACCTCTCGCCCACCGACTGCGTCGGCAAGGACAACAGCGGCGACGGCGACGGAGTCCGCACCCGCCCCCTCACCATGGAGACCGTCTACGGCGAGATCCGCGACCTGGCCCGGGTGTTCGCGGTCCCCGAGCGCGGCGAGAAGCTCGTGGCCGGGCTCAAGGCGCGGGTGGCGAAGGCCACGGCGGCGGCCGACTTCACCGACGCCACCGTCCTCTACTGGTACTCGGACTCCAAGTCGCCCTACATGGCGGGCTGTTGCGGAGCGCCCGGGATCGTCACGAACGCGCTCGGGGCGAAGAACGTCTTCGACGACACCCGCGAGGAGTGGCCCCAGATCAACTGGGAGACCGTCGCGGACCGCGACCCCGACGTCCTCGTGCTCGGCGACCTGACCCGCCGCGCGCAGTCCGCCGAGAGCGCCGCCAAGAAGATCGAGTTCCTGGAGTCCGACCCCGTCACCCGGAACATGGCGGCGGTGAAGCACAAGCGGTACGTCCTGCTCAGCGGCCAGGCGCTCAACCCCGGCCTCCGCACCGTCGAGGGCATCGAGAAGGTGGCGGCCGCGCTCCGCTCGTACGGTCTCGCGAAGTGAGCACCACCCGGCAAGGGGCCGCGTCCGCCACGGTGTTCCTGTGGGCGGCGGCCGGACTCGCGCTGCTCGGGCTGTCCGTGGCCGTGGCCGTCACCATCGGCCCGGCGGACATCGGCGTCGGCGAGGCCGGGTCCGTGATCGCCGCCCACCTCGGCGGCGGCGCCTCGGAGCTCTCGCCGATCCGCGACGGGATCGTCTGGGACCTGCGGCTGCCCCGTACCCTCCTCGCCGCCGTCTGCGGCGCCGGACTCGCCGTCTGCGGGGCGGTGATGCAGTCGCTCCTGCGCAATCCGCTCGCCGACCCCTTCGTCCTGGGCGTCTCCTCCGGCGCCTCGACCGGCGCGGTCGCGGTCGTCGTCCTCGGCGTCGGCGGCGGCGTCCTCTCCGTCACCGGCGGGGCGTTCCTGGGGGCGGTGGTCTCCTTCGCGCTCGTGCTGCTGCTCAGTCACACCCTCGGCGGCTCCACGGACCGGGTGGTCCTCGCGGGCGTCGCCGCGATGCAGCTCTTCTCCGCCCTCACCTCCTTCGTCGTGATGACCGCCGCCGACGCCGAGACCACCCGGGGCGTCCTCTTCTGGCTGCTCGGCTCGCTCTCCGGGGCCGGCTGGAACGAGGTGTGGGTGTGCCTCGCCGTCCTCGCGGCGGCCCTGCTGATCTGCGGCGGACACGCGCGGACCCTGGACGCCTTCGCCTTCGGCGAGGAGGCCGCCGCCTCGCTCGGCGTCGCCGTCGTCCGGACCCGGCTCGTCCTGCTGTGCGTCACCGCCCTCCTGACGGCCGCCCTGGTCTCCGCCGCCGGCGCGATCGGCTTCGTCGGCCTCGTCCTGCCGCACGCCGCCCGCGCGCTCGCCGGCCCCGGGCACGCCCGTCTGCTGCCGGTGACCGCCCTGGCCGGGGCGGTGTTCCTCGTCTGGGCCGACACGCTCGCCCGCACGGTCCTCGAACCGCAGGAGGTGCCGGTGGGCGTGGTGACCTCGCTGATCGGCGTACCGGCCTTCGTCCTCGTCCTGTACCGCACCAGGAGCGCCCGATGACCGCCTCCGCCGACCTCGCCGCGAGCGCCGGACTCCGCGCCGAGCGGGTCTCGCGCACGGCCGGCGGCACCCTCGTCCTCGACGGGGTCAGCCTCGCCCTGGCCCCCGGCACCGTCACCGGGCTGCTCGGGCCCAACGGTTCGGGCAAGTCCACCCTCCTGCGCCTGCTCGCCGGCGTCCTCGCCCCCGACTCCGGAGTCGTCACCCTCGACGGCGACCCGCTGGACGGGCTCGGCCGCCGCACGGTCGCCCGGCGCCTCGCCACGGTCGAGCAGCAGGCCGACACCCAGACCGACCTGACGGTCGCCGACGTCGTACGCCTCGGCCGCATCCCGCACCGCAGGGCCTGGACGCCGCCCTCGGCGGCGGACGAGACCGCCGTCCGCACCGCCCTCGAACGGACCGGGCTCACCGACCGCGCCCGGCAGCCCTGGCGCACCCTCTCCGGCGGCGAGCGCCAGCGCGTCCAGATCGCCCGCGCCCTCGCCCAGGAGCCGCGCGAACTCCTCCTCGACGAGCCCACCAACCACCTCGACATCCAGCACCAGCTGGACCTCCTGGCCCTCGTCGCGGACCTCCGCCTCACCGCCGTCGTCGCCCTGCACGACCTCAACCTCGCGGCCATGTACTGCGACCGGCTCGTGGTCCTGGCCCGGGGCCGGGTGGTGGCGGGCGGCCCGCCGGAGGAGGTCCTCACCGAGGAGCTGATCGCCGAGGTCTACGGGGTCCGCGCCGCCGTGACCCGGCCGGGACCCGACGGGCGCCCCCACATCCGCTTCCTGGGTACGGTGGGCCCATGGCCGAGCCCGTAGACCCCGCAGCCGCCCCCTCCCGCCCGCACGAGCGGACCCCGGGGCCGCGCGAACTCGCGGCGGCGGCCGAGGTGTTCGGCCTGCTCTCCGACCCCACCCGGCTCCATCTGGTGTGGCTGCTCACCCGGGGCGAGGCCGATGTCACCGCCCTCACCGAGGCGTGCGGGGCGGCGCGCCCCGCCGTCAGCCAGCACCTCGCCAAGCTGCGCCTCGGCGGCCTCGTCACCTCCCGCAAGGACGGCCGCCGGGTCGTGTACGCGATGCCGGACGGCCATCTGAAGCGCCTGGTCGTCGAGGCGATCAGCCGCGCCGACCACGAGGTGACCGGGGAGCCCTGGCACGACTGACCGCCGACCGCCGACCGCCGACCGCCGACCGCCGCGTGTCGCGTGTCGACGCGCCGGCGCCGGGACCGGCGCCCGGTCAGCGCGGGAGCCGCATCTCCAGGCCGTCCAGGACCACGTCCAGGCCGTAGGCGAACTTGGCGTCCCGGATGGCGACCGGGTCGACCACCGCGTGGGCGGCGGCCTCGTCGTAGGCGGCGGCGAGGTGGTCGTGGCCGGCCGCCGCCTGCTGCGCGGCGGGCATGAGCCGGGCGATGAACCCGGCCTCGGTCTCCCCGGAGCGGGCGACCGTGGTGAGCCAGGCGGCCTCCGTGGTGCTCATGCCGATGACGTACGACAGGAGGGTGTCGATCGCGCGGCTCGGCTCGGGGAACCCGGCGGCCGTGAACAGGGCGGCGAGCCGCTCCGAGTACGACATCAGGTTGGGGCCCAGATAGGCGAGGCCCGCCTGCCCCAGGGTCGACGAGAGCCAGGGATGGCGCAGGGCCGTCGCGCGGAAGGACCCGGCGGCCTCGGTGGCGGCGGCCCGCCAGGGGCTGCCCGCGGGCGGGACGGTGATCTCGCCCGCGACCTCGTCCACGGCGAGCTCCATCAGCTCGTCCTTGGTGGCGACGTGGCGGTAGAGGGAGGTCGCGCCGGCGTTCAGGCGGGCGCCGAGCTTGCGCATGCTGAGCGCCTCGATGCCGTCGGCGTCGAGCATGGCGACCGCCTCGCGCACGATCGCGGCCCGGCTGAGCGCGGGCTGGTCGGGGGCGGACTGCTCGCGGGCCCATACGGACGGGACGGGGTTCGCCTTGGCGGCCATGGTCCTCCTTCGCTGCTCATTCACTGCGTACGTCGTGCGCATTCAGCGTACAGCTCTCCGGCCTTGCGAACAGTGTGCGCAGCTGCGTACAGTGTTCGCATCGAAGGGCGCTCCCAGGGGCGCGAACGAGACCCGAGGGGGAACTCCCGATGGAAACCCGCAATCCACGCCGCTGGTGGATCCTGGTCGTGCTCTGCCTCAGCACCCTGGTGCTGGTCGTCGACAGCATGGCGCTCACCGTCGCCGTCCCGTCCATGACCGGGGACATCGGCGCGAGCGCCCAGGACGTCCAGTGGATCCTGGACTCCTACATCCTGGTCTTCGCGGGACTCCTGCTCACCTCGGGAAGCCTCGGCGACCGCTTCGGCCGCCGGAGGGTCATGGTCGTCGGCCTGCTGCTGTTCGGCGCGGCCTCACTCGCCGCCACCGTCTGCACCAGCCCCGGCGAGGTCATCGCCGCCCGCGTCACCATGGGCGTCGGCGGCGCGCTGATCATGCCCTCGACGCTCTCCCTCCTCATCACCGTCTTCGACGAGGACGAGCGGCCCCGCGCCATGGCCGCCTGGGGCTCCGTGTCCATGCTCGGCCTCGTCGGCAGCCCCGTCCTCGGCGGCGTCCTGATCGACCACTTCTCCTGGCACTCGATCTTCTTCATCAACGTCCCGGTCGTCGCCCTCGCCGTCCTCGCCGCCCTCACCCTGATGCCCGAGTCCAAGGGCCCCTGGCGGAAGCCCGACCCGCTCGGCGCGATCCTCTCCGCCGTCGGCATGACCGCACTGATCTGGTGGATCATCGAGATCCCGCAGCACGGCGCCTTCGAGGGCCGCTCGCCGATCACCCTCGCGGTCGCCGTCGTCGCCCTCGGCGGGTTCGTGATCTGGGAGAACGTCACCCCCGAGCCGATGGTGCCGCTCGTCCTCTTCAAGCACCGCAACTTCAGCGGCGGTTCGCTCTCGCTGACC
Source organism: Streptomyces sp. NPDC004284 (assembly GCF_042874035.1). Classification (NCBI taxonomy): domain Bacteria; kingdom Bacillati; phylum Actinomycetota; class Actinomycetes; order Kitasatosporales; family Streptomycetaceae; genus Streptomyces; species Streptomyces sp. NPDC004284. The sequence continues at coordinate 13,618 of NZ_JBIAMJ010000024.1, forward strand.
CTCGTGCAGATCGGCAACGGCGGACTGCTCCTCGTCCTCACCCAGTACCTGCAGTTCGTCCTCGGCTACTCGCCCGTCAAGGCCGGTCTCGCCTTCGTGCCGCTCGCCGTCGCCGCCCTCATCGGCAACGGCGCAGGCGCCGGCCTCGCCGCCAGGATCGGCAACCGGCTCCTGATCCTCGCCGGCATGCTCGTCATGGCCGCCTCCTTCGCCCTGCTCACCACCGTCGACGCGCACTCCGGCTTCACCGTCCCGGCCGTCGCCCTCGGGCTCCTCGGCCTCGGTGCCGGCCTCGCGATGCCGGCAGCCGTCGGCGCGCTGATGAGCACCATCCCCGAGGAGAAGGCCGGCGTCGGCTCCGCCCTCAACGACACCATCCAGCAGGCCGGCACCGCCCTCGGCATCGCCATCCTCGGCTCGCTCCTCACCAGCACCTTCGCCGCCGAGATGCCCGCCGACGCCCCCGAGCGGGCCAAGCAGTCCATCGGCGGCGCACTGGCCGCCGCCCGGGGCGACGTCGGACTGGTCGCCGCCGCCCGCGAGGCCTTCGCCTCCTCGATGTCCACCACCTTCACCATCAGCGCCGTCGGAGTCCTCGCGGCGGCCGTCCTGGCCACCCTGGTCATGCGGGACACCGAGCCCGCCCCCGCCGCCGACGAGACGGAGGAGGAGGCGCTCGCCGCCTGATCCCCGTACCCACGGAAGAGCCGGTGCCCCGGGGCGCCGGCTCTTCCGTCGTTCTCCGGGTCAGACGAGGACCGGCGAGGCGTGCATCCGGTGCTGCCCCGGCACGGAGTCCTCCTCGACCGGAGCCCGCTCCTCGCCGGCGGTCAGGGCCGCGACGAGGGACGCGCGGGCCCGGGCGACCCGGGACCGTATCGTGCCGACCGGACAGCCGGTGGCCTCGGCGGCCTCCGCGTAGGAGAGGCCGAGGAGCTGGGTCAGGACGAAGGCCTCGCGGCGCTCCGCCGGGACGGCCGCGAGGAGTTCCGCGAGGGCGATGCCGTCCTCGAAGCCGGGGAGCCCGCAGGGCTGCGCCCGTTCCGCGGCCGTCTGCCAGTCGTCCTGGTCCGAGAGCCGGGGCCGGGCCGCCGCGCGCCGCAGGCTGTCCACGACCGTGCGGCGGGCGATGGAGAGCAGCCAGGTGCGGGCGGAGGAACGCCCCTCGAAACGGGGCAGCGCGGTGAGCGCCCGCAGGAAGACCTCCTGGGTGAGGTCGTCCGCCGCCTGCCGGTCGGCGCTGAGGTACGCCACGTACCGCCAGACGTCCCGGTGCAGCGCCCGCACGAACAGATCGGTCTGGGAGGGCGAGCCGTCCCGGGCGGCCAGCGCGAGACGGGTCGTCGCCGCGTCGCTCTCGGGCGAGGGCAGGGTGCGCGCAGAGCTTGTGCGCGCGTTCACAAGGGTGTGGTGGGCAGGGGTGTTCCGGGCACGGGTCATCGCTGAAGGTCCTTACGGGGCAAGAGGGGTCCGGCGCGCCGACCGGGCGCCGCCGGTGAGTCGTACGGCCCGCCGCGGGGCAGGCCGATGCCCGGGGCGAGGAACGGGCCCTTCGCCCTCGGGGATCCGGCTGTCAGAAGACAGCGATCACCCGGGGAGGCCCTCTGGTGAGCAGCGCGCGTGCGAGGAGGAGACGCCGGGGAACCCGCCCGCCACCGGACCGTGCGCGCCGGACGCGCGGCCGGTCCACGGCGGCGGGAAACACCGCGAGGAGCAGCCGCAGCGGCCGGAAGACCCGTGCGGGCACGGTGCGCAGCAGCCGGAACACGGCCCGCTCGCCGTGCGCGAGCCAGAGTCCGCTGAGCAGCGCGGCGAGGAGGTGGGCCGCGAGCATGCCGGCCGAGGAGGTCGAGTCCGTCATGTCGTGGCCGGCGGACGCGGAGCCCTGTCCCATGGCCGCGTGGCCCATGGCGGCGTGCGCCATAGCCATGTGATCCATCGTCAGGCCGCCGTTGCCGGTGCCGGACATCGTCATGCCGGCCATGCCGGCGTGGTCCATGGTGGCGTGACCCGTCGCCGGCACGGCGGCGGACGCCTGAGACCGCGAGAAGGTCAGGTGCAGCACCGACTGGAAGGCGACGGCGGCGGAGGTCACGGCCAGGAGCCCGCGTTCACGCCCGCCCAGGGCCCACGCGCCCACCGCCGTGCCGACGAAGGCCGCCCCCAGCGTCCCTGCGGGCACGGCGCGGCCCGACATGAGGATGTGGCCGATGGCCGCGAGCAGCACGCAGACGGCCGCGAACAACGCGGCGCGCACGGCTCGGGAACATCGGCCTGGTGTCATGGCGCGCCCATCCTTGCACCCCTTTCGCAGGCGTGCGGGCGGGCCTCGCCACCGCGGCCGCCCCCTCGACCTGTCCGGCACATGCCTACGCGAGATGTGGCGCGTCCCACAAGACCGCCCCGGGAACTCCCGTGCCCTGCGGGCCGACTTCTCCGGCTGACGGCCGGGGAGTTCGGGCCGTGGCCGTCACGGGAAGGGGAGGCGTGTGGGGACCGAGGGAGCGTCGGCTCCGGCCGGAGCGGGGGCGTCGCCCGGGCGCGGCGGAGGCGCGGGCCGGGGTGGCGGTACGGGCCGGAAAAGCGGCGTCGGCCGGGGTGGCGGCGTCGGCCGGGGTGGCGGTACGGGGCGGGAAGACGGCGTCGGGCGGGGCGGCGGTGCGGGCCGGGAAGGCGGCGCCGGCCGGAGCGGCGGCGCCGGACGGGGGCTGACCGCGCTGCTCACGGTCGCCATGGCCTTCTCGATGATGCAGCTCTACCTCCTCGGCGTGCTCGGGCCCCGCCTCGTCGACCGGCTCGGCGTCTCCGAGACCGAGTTGGGGCTGACGACGACCGTCGGGTTCGGGACGGCCGCCGTGCTCTCGCCCGCGGGCGGCCGCATCGTGGACCGGGTCGGCCCGCGCCGCTCCCTGGTCGCACTGCTGGCACTCTCGGCGGCGGCGCTCGGACTCATCGGCGCGGCGCCGGGTGTGGGTCTGCTGCTGGCCGCCGTCGCGCTCGGCGGTGTGCCGCAGGCGCTGGCCAACCCGGCGACCAACAAGGCGATCCTGGCCGCCGTGCCCGCCGCGCGGCGCGGCGCGGTCACCGGGACGAAGCAGTCCGGGGTGCAGCTCGGGGCCTTCGTCGCCGGACTCCCGCTCGCGACGGCCGCGGGTCTCGTCGGCTGGCGGGGCGCGGTCTGGGCGGCGGCCGGGGCGGCGCTGCTCGCGGCGGCGTGGGCGTGGCGGACGCTGCCGGCGGACCCGGTGGCGGACCCCGGGGCGGTGCGGGGGAGGGCGGGGGAGCGAGGGGGCGGGCCGGTGGTGTGGCTGGCCGGGTTCTCGCTCTTCCTGGGGGCGGGGATCGCGTCCGTGAACACGTACCTCGTGCTCTTCGGCGTCCAGCGCCTCGGCATGGGCCCGGCGGTGGCGGGCGCGCTGATCGCCGTGCTCGGCGTGGCGGGCATCGCGGGCCGGATCGGATGGGCGCGGGCCGCCGTGCCGGGCCGTGCCGAGTGGCTGCCGGGAGGGCTCGCGGCCGGTGCGGTGGGGGCGGCGGCGCTCCTGGTCGCCGCCCCGTACGCGGAAGCGCTGGTCTGGGCGGCCGCCGTCGCGGTGGGCGTCTTCGCGGTCTCCGGCAACGCCGTCTCGATGGTCCTCGTCATGCAGCGTTCCGCCCCGGGCCGCGCCGGGCGGGAATCGGCGCGCGTGGCCGCCGGGTTCTTCGCCGGATTCGCCCTGGGGCCGCCGCTGTTCGGGCGGCTCGCGGAGAGCGGCCGGTACGGGACCGGCTGGGTCCTGGTGGCCGCCGAGTTCGCCGTGGCCGGGGCGGTCGCCCTCGCCTGGGCGATCGGGGACCGTCGCCGGAGGGGCCGTGCGTGAACTCCATTGGGCAGACGAGGCGTTGGACACGGTGCTCCGGCGGGTCGGCGAGACGGCGCGGCAGGTGGGGGAGCGGTTCCCCCTGTACGCGGACCCCGCCGACGGGCACTGGACCACGACCGGCCGGGGCTCCTGGGCGGGCGGGTTCTGGGCCGGGCTGCTCTGGCTGCGGGCCCGCCGCACGGGAGCGCCCGCCGACCGCGCGGCGGCGGCCGCGTGCACGGCCCGGCTCGCACCCTGGACGGAGGCGGACACCGCGACCCGGGGCCTGATCCTCTGGTACGGAACGGCACTTGGCGACGGAGGCCCTCTGCGTGCGCGGGCGGCGCGGTCCGCGCTCGCCGCGTACGACCCGGCCCTCGGACTCGTCCCCTGGGGAGCGGCCCTCGGCGGCCCCCGGTCCCGCGCCCGCGCGGACGGGGTCCCCGGCCTCGTACCGCTCCTCGCCTCCGCCGGGACCGGGGGAGAGACGGTGGCGGCCGGTCACCTCCACCGCCACCTCGACCTCTGCCTCGACGGCTCGGACACCGGACGTCCCCGCCCCTCCTGGGAGTTCACCGAGGCGACCGGCTGGCAGGCCCACCCCGAACCGGAGCCCGGCTGGACCCGGGGCGAGGCCTGGCTGCTCCTGGCCGTCGCCGACGCGCTGCTCCGCGCCCGGACGCCGGCATGGCGGCCGAAGAGACTGCACGAGTCCGCACAACTGCTTCTGGAGCAAGGTGAGTTCCTCACCGGCACCTTGGTTCCGCCCGCCCTCGCCCGGTACCCGGACGGGCCGCTCGACACCTCGGCCGCCGTGATCGGCGCGGTCGCCCTGCTGAAGCTGGCGCTGCTGCCCGGACCGGAAGCCGCGACGTACCGCACGCGCGCCGAGGACGTCCTCCGCCACCTCGTCCGGACCCACCTCACCCCGCCGGGCACACCGCACCCGGCCGGGATGCTCCGCGACGGCTGCTACGACATGACCTCGGGCACGGCCGTCCGCCACGCGCTCGTCTGGGGCGACTTCTTCCTGGCCCTCGGCCTCGCCGCCCTGCGCGGCCACGTCGACCTCAGGCGGGTGTAGAGCGCCGGGGGAGTCGTGCGCGGGGCGTGTCGGGCCGCCGCGGGCGGGCGGGCAGGTGGTTACGTGGCGCGGACGACCCCGACCCCCTTGGGCCCCTCGTGACGCGGTGGCTCAGGGCCGTACCCCCCCGAGGAGAACGCCATGCGGATCCACGTGACCAGTGTCTTCGTCGACGACCAGGACAAGGCCCTCGACTTCTACACCGAGAAGCTGGGCTTCGTGAAGAAGGCGGAGGTCCCCCTCGGCGACTACCGCTGGCTGACGGTCGTCTCGCCGGAGACCCCCGACGGCACCGAACTGCTCCTGGAACCCGACGCGCACCCCGCCGCCAAGGCGTACGCGAGCGCCCTCGTCGCGGACGGCATCCCGGCCACCTCCTTCGCCGTGGACGACGTCCGGGCCGAGTACGAGCGGCTGCGCGCCCTCGGCGTCCGCTTCACCCAGGAGCCGACGGAGTCGGGCCCGATCACCACGGCGGTCCTGGACGACACCTGCGGCAATCTGATCCAGATCGTCCAGCTGCCCTGAGCGCCGGGCGGTCGTCGTCGACGACCGCCCGGCGCCGTCTTCGGCCCCTCCTCGTCTCCGCCGGTCAGCCGACGTGGACGCGGGGGCGGCGGTCGCGGTCGGCCTCGGCCTCGCGGAGGACCTCGCGGGTGACGGGGGCGATCTCGCCCTGCCCGAAGAGGAAGAAGCGGAGGAAGTTGGCGAAGGGGTTGCCCTCGGTCCACTCGAAGTAGATGTGCGGGCGGACGCCGGTGAGGTCGCGGGCGTGGAGGAGGAGGGCGGCGAGGGCGTTGGGGATGGACGAGGACTCGACGGTCAGGACGCGGTAGCGGTCGTGGAGGACCTCGCCGCGTACGGTCAGTCCGGCCTCGAACTCGGAGGGGTCGGTGACGGTCACCTCGATGAAGACGAAGTCCTCGGTGCCGGGGAGGTCGTTGTCGGCACGGATCTGGTCCTTCTTCGCCCGGTACTCCTCGGCGTCCCGCTTGTCCGGTTCGTTGGCGATGAAGCGGGGGGTGCGGCGGGAGATGTCCTGGATGAAGCGTTCCGCCATCTCGTCGAGCTCGATGTGGGTGACGCGCAGTTCGAAGGCGCGGCCGAGCCGGGACAGCAGCGAGATGAGGATGATGCCGGCGATGAAGCAGGCACCGATCTTCACGCCGTCGGGGCGCTCGATGACGTTGACGACGGTCGTGTAGAGGAAGACGGCGGAGATGGCGGCGAAGCCGATCGTCCAGCGCTTCTGCCCGGCCTTGCGGGCGGCGATCGTCACCGCGATGGCGGCCGAGCAGATGAGGACGAGGACACCCGTCGCGTAGGCGCCGCCCTGCGCGTCGACGTCGGCGTCGAAGATCCAGGTGACCAGGAAGGCGACGAGGGTGAAGACGATGACCATGGGGCGCACGGCGCGGGCCCAGTGCGGGGCCATGCCGTACTTGGGCAGGTAGCGGGGCATCAGGTTGAGCAGGCCGGCCATGGCGGAGGCGCCGGCGAACCAGAGGATGGCGATGGTGGCGACGTCGTAGACGGTGCCGAAGGTGTTGCCCAGGTACTCGTGCGCGAGGTAGGCGAGCGCGCGGCCGTTGGCGTTGCCGCCGGACTCGAACTCCTTCGCCGGGATGAGGACGGTGGTGATGAAGCTCGTGCAGATCAGGAAGACGCTCATGATCAGCGCGGCCGTGGTGAGCAGCTTCTTGGTGTCCCGGATGCGGCCGGCGGGCTTCTCCTCGGTGTCGCCCGGGTCGCCCTGGACGTGGGGCATGACCGCGACGCCGGTCTCGAAGCCGGACAGGCCGAGCGCGAGCTTCGGGAAGACGAGCAGGGCGACGCCGACCATGGCGAAGACGTTGCCGTGCTCGGCGGTCAGGGCGGCGGTCCAGTCGGTGACGACATGGCCCTCGGTGATCACGTGCCACAGGCCGGTGACCACGACGACCGCGTTGAGCGAGAGGTAGATGCCGACCAGGACGACGGCGACGCCGATCGCCTCCAGGAATCCCTTGAGGAACACCGCGCCGAGCAGGGCGATCAACACGAGCGTGATGATCATCTGCTTGTCGTGCAGCGCCGATTCCAGGTGCGGGTTCTCCACGAGGTGGGTGGAGGCGTCGGCCGCCGACAGGGTGATCGTGATCAGGAAGTCGGTCGCGGCGAAGCCGAGCAGGGTGAGGACGAAGAGCTTGCCCTTCCAGAAGGACAGCAGCCGCGACAGCATCGCGATCGAGCCCTCGCCGCGCGGGCTCTCCTCCGCCACCCGCCGGTAGACGGGCAGCGCGCCCACCAGGGTGACGATCACGAGCACGATCGTCGCGATGGGGGAGAGCAGCCCGGCGGCCAGGGCCGCGATGCCGGGCTGGTATCCGAGGGTCGAGAAGTAGTCGACACCGGTCAGGCACATCACCCGCCACCAGCGCTGCCCCTGGTGCCCGGCGTCCGGCGCCGTCTCCTTGGGCCGGGAGGGCTTGCCCTTGCCCATGTCGGACAGCCCTTCCAGCATCCACGCGCGCAATCGGGCGGAGCGGGCGTCGCTTGTGGTGGCCATCGGGTGTCCCTGGGGTGTCGGCGGGTGTCGATTTTCGGCCATCAGTACGGATGGCCGGGCAAGCCTAAGCAGACGTCGAGCCGCCGATCGGTGGTCACGCGTCAGGGAAGCGTCAAGATCCCCCTGTCGGACGTCGTACTTGTCACACCGGAGGCCCTTGCCGGGACCGGCCCCCGGCCTCAGCGGCTGCCGAAGGCCTGCGTCCAGTAGGGGCCGCCGGAGGTGTGGAGGCCGATGCCGATCTCCTTGAAACCGCAGTTCAGGATGTTCGCCCGGTGGCCGGGACTGTTCATCCAGGAATCCATCACCTGTGCCGCGGTGGTCTGGCCCTTCGCGATGTTCTCGCCGTACGACGCCCACGCGTAGCCGGCGGCCGTGATCCGCTCGCCGGGGCCGTCGCCGTCGGGGTTGGTGTGGTCGAAGAAGTCCCGCGCGGCCATGTCGTCGGAATGCCCCTGGGCGGCCTTGGCCAGCAGGGGGTGCTCGGTCAGCGGGCCGCAGCCCGCTTCGGCCCGCTCCTGGTTGACCAGGCCGATCACCTGCTGCGCGACGGAGCCGGAGCCGGGACCGGTCGTCGTCTGCGCGCGGGTGGGGGCGGGCGCGGCCGTGGGGGCGGTCGTACGCGCCGGCCGGGGCGGTGCCGGCGGCGAGGTGCGGGAGGCGGCCGGCGCGGGGCGCGAGGGTCCGGGGGTCCTGCGGGCGGTCCTGGATGCCGTCGGCGAAGGGGCGGCCGGGGAACGGGTGGCCGAAGGGGAGGCGGTCGTCGGGGATGCGGTGGGCTCCTGCGAGGCGGGCCGGCCGGCGCCGGCGGTCGCGGCGAGGGTCGCGCCCCGGGCCTCCGTGCCCTCGTCGGGGCCGGTGGTCAGCAGGAAGGCGCCGCCGGTGACGGCCACCACGGCCATGCCCGCCGCGACGACGGCGCGCCTGCGGCCCTGCCGCCGCTGCCGACGCCGCCGACGGGCGGCGCGGGAGCTCCGGGCACCGGGACCGGCGGCGGACCCGGCCCCGGCGCGGTGCCGCGCGACGGCGGCCCGGGCGCTCATGGGCGCTGTCTCTGTCGCTGTCGCCGCGGCGGCAGCGAAGCCGGCCCGTTCCCGGAGGCTCGCGAGGAGCAGCGCGGCCGGGGGCACCAGGAGCAGCCCGGCGAGCAGCCCCTCCGCCGGTACGAGCCCGCTCCACAGGCCGGCGCAGTGGGCGCACGCGCGCGCGTGCCGGGCTATGCGCTTGCGCCAGAGGGCGGACGGACGGCCGTCCCAGGTCTCGGTCTCGTACCGCAGGGCGGGGCACGGCGGGTTCTGCGACAGGGCCCGTACGACGACCCGCGCGGCCTCCAGCCGGTCCTTCATCCGCTGGACCCGCACCGCGGTGTGCTGCGGCGACAGCCGGAGGGCGGAGGCCACCTCGTGGCGGCTCAGCTCACCGGCGCATTCCAGCCACCACAGGGAGAGCAGCTCCCGGTCGTCCGGCTCCATCCAGCGGCCCGCCTCGGCGGTCTCGCGCCGCTGCCCGGACAGGTTCAGCCGGACCACGGCGAGCTCGGCGAAGTCGGCGCCCGGCTGCGCGACCTCGCGGGCGTCGTCGAGGCCGCCCGCGGGGAGGCCGGCCCGCTGCCGCCGGTGCCAGTGGCCGCGGACGCCGTTCACGGCGATGGCGACCAGCCAGGACCTGAAGCTGTCCGGGGAGCGCAGGTCGCCGAGCCCGGCGAGCGCCCGCAGCATCGTCTCCTGCACGACGTCGTCGACGTCGTGGTGCCCGTTCATCGCCCGGCCCACGATGTTGTAGACGAGGGGCAGGTGGAGCGCGAGGAGCCGGTCCTGTGCCCGCGGGTCCCCGCTCTGTGCCGCCCTGGCCAGTTCCGTACCGTGCTGTGCGCCCATGCCCTGAATCACCCTGTCCGTTTCCGCTGCCGTCGACCGTCGACACAGGGGAGATCACGGGGACGCGGCCGGATAACAGGAATCCGCGGAGGAGATTCCGGGAACCTCCGCCTCCCGTAGAGGAGGCCAGGGCGCCGCCCCGGTCTTCGTGGCTTCCGCCAGTACGGGGTTCCGCGCCGGTCCGGCAAGACTGCCGGGGCACGACGGACCACCAGGCACATGACCGAGCACCGGGGAGGACAGCGCGATGAGCGTGCAGCAGTACGACGAGATCGGCGAGGCGTTCGAGGGGTTCAAGTCCCTGCCGTTGACCCGGTACGGGGAGGTGCCCAGCTTCCTGGCCCTCGTCGGCGACGTGAAGGGCAGGTCGGTCCTCGACCTCGCCTCCGGCACCGGTTTCTACAGCAGGGAGCTCATGCGGCGCGGCGCCGCCGAGGTGCTCGGCATCGACATCTCGGGCGAGATGGTCGCGGCGGCGCAGAGGTTCGAGGACCGCGAGCCGCTGGGCGTGCGCTACGAGGTGGGCGACGTGTCCGAGCTGCGCGCCCTCGACCGGCGCTTCGACATCGCCCTCGGGGTCCAGCTGCTCAACTACGCCCCGGACATCGCCGCCATGGAGCGGATGTGCCGCAACGTGCACCGGAGCCTGAACCCCGGCGGCGAGTTCCTCGTGCTCGCGCAGAAGCCCGACTACCGCTTCGACGGGCCGTCCCCGGCCAAGTACGGCTTCCTCTGCGAGGCGACCGGCGAGGAGATCGAGACGGGACCGCGCGTCCGGATCACGGCGCTGCTCGACCCGCCGATCTCGTTCGTCGGCACCTGCCCGCGACGCGAGGTCTACGAGGACTCGCTGCGGGCGGCCGGATTCGGCGAGCTGACCTGGGTCCCCCTGGAGGTGTCCGAGGCAGGCGTCCGCGAGTTCGGCGCGGACTTCTGGGCGGACTGCCTCGACAACCCGCCCTTCGAGCTGCTGCGCTGCCGCGCCTGACGGAGCGGAGGCGACGACCGGCCGCCGGCCTCCCGCGATCGAGTCCCCTTCATCGGGGAGTCCCCTTCGTCGGCGAGCCTCCTTCATCCGCACGGCCCGGCCGGGATGCCCGACCGGCCGGGTGCGTGCAGGCTGGTGTCTCGGACCGTGCTCGCGGTCGAGCATCGCGAGCCGCACACCATGAAGGGGGACCGGACACCATGGGCGGAACGGGCAGGACGGGCCCTGACGGAGGACGGGCCGCGCGGCTGCTCGCGCGTCTGGCCCTGCTCGCGGCGGTCGGTTCGCTGGTCGTCCTCCTGCTCGCGCTGGGCGACGGCGGCCTGCTGGTGGTCGGGGCCGGGTTCCTCGGCCTCGTCCTCTGCGCCGTCGGCATCTGGTGGTTCGTCGCGCACCGGGGCGCGGTGCGCTTCCTCGGGGCGCTCCTCGCGGTCGCCGCCCCCGTCGGCGTCGTCGTCCTCTTCGTCCACGACGGTCTGTGGCCGATGGCGCTGGCCCTCGCCCTGTGCTGGGCCGCGACGCTGGCCTGCGCACGGGCCGCGCTGCGCAGATCGCGTCCGGACCGGCCGACGCGGGCGGTCCAGGCGCCCCCGCCGAAGCGCCCGGTCCTGATCATGAACCCGAAGTCCGGGGGCGGGAAGGTCGGCCGCTTCGGTCTCGTCGACCGGGCGGAGGGGCTCGGCGCGCGGGTGATCCTGCTCGACCCGTCCGCCCCGGCCGACGTCGCCGAGCTGGCCCGCGGGGCCGTGGCCGAGGGCGCGGACCTGCTCGGCGTCGCGGGCGGCGACGGCACCCAGGCGCTGGTCGCGGCGGTCGCCGCCGAGCACGACCTGCCGTTCCTGGTGATCTCGGCCGGCACCCGCAACCACCTCGCCATGGACCTCGGTCTCGACCGCTCCGACCCGGCGCGGTGTCTCGACGCGCTGACCGACGGCGAGGAACTCCGGATCGACCTCGGCGACGTCGACGGCCGGCCCTTCGTCAACACCGTGTCCTTCGGTGTCTACGCCGACGTCGTGCAACGCCCCGAGTACCGCGACGACAAGGCGGGCACGATCCTGGCCCTCATGCCGGACCTGCTGCTCGGCGACGGCGTGCGACGGCTCGACGCGCGGATCGACGGCACACCGCTCTCGTCCCAGCAGGCCCTGCTCGTCAGCAACAACCCGTACGTCTCGCCCGACGAGTTCAGCGGCGGCGGCCGCCGGCCCAGCCTCGACGACGGCGAGCTGGGAGTGCTAGGGATCCGGGTGGAGGACGCGGCGCAGGCCGCCGACCTGGCCGTACGGGGTTCCCAGTCCACGGGCCTCACCGTCCTGACCGCACACCGCGTCGAGGTGACGGCCGATACGGAGGAGATCCCGGTGGCGGTCGACGGCGAGGCGCTGCGGATGCCCACCCCGGTCGTGTGCACGCTGCGCCCGGGCGTGCTGCGGGTCCTGGTGCCGCGCGACCGCCCGGGCGTCCCCGCGTCGGTGCCGCCCGTCCGGTGGCGGCGGATCTTCGACCTCGCGTTCGGCCACACGGACGGGACGGCGGAGGCGTCGCCGTAGCGGACCCGGCCCCGGCGTCACGCGCGGGGGAGGGGGCGCTGGTTCCAGCCCGCGACCACCGGCAGCCCGTGCTCCGTCGACAGCCGGCCGACCGTCGCCGTCGTCAGCAGGAACAGCCGTCCGTCGGACGCCGGCAGGCCCAGGTACCGGGCGGTGAGGACCCGCAGCAGATGCGCGTGCGCCACCAGCACACCGTCCTGACCGGAGCCCGCGAGGAGCGGCGCGACGCGCGCCAGGACCCGGTCGGCCCGCCGCCCCACGTCCTCGGCGGACTCGCCCGGCCGCCCGTCGGGGTGCGGAGGCACGCCGTCGCGCCACAGCGACCAGTCCGGCCGGGACTCGTGGATCCGGGCCGTGGTCAGCCCCTCGTACCCGCCGTAGTCCCACTCGCACAGGTCCTCGTCCGTCCCGCCGTCCCGCAGCCCGGCCAGCTCGGCCGTGTGCCGGGCCCGCCGCAGCGGGCTGCTGAGCACGAAGGCGAACGACCGGCCCGCGAAGGACGGCGCGAGCGTCCGCGCCTCCGCCTCGCCGTCCGGAGTGAGCGGCAGATCGGTACGGCCGGTGTGCCGCCCGGTGGCGCTCCACTCCGTCTCACCGTGACGGATCAGCAGGAGGTCACCCATGACCCACCGCTCCTTTCGCTCCGGCCGGCTCCCGGCCCGCTGACGCGCATCGCGGCTAGTCGACCGGCTTGCCGGGCTGGTCGTGGGTGGAGCAGTGGATCCCGCCGCCGCCGGTGGCGATGGTGTCGATGTTCAGCTGCACGATGTCCCGCTTGGGGAAGTGCTCCTGGAGGATGCCCCGGGCGCGGTCGTCGGCCTTCCTGTCGCCGAACTTCGGCATGTAGACGGCGTCGTTGCCGATGTAGAAGTTGGCGTAGGTGGACAGGAAGTCGTCGCTGTAGCCGGTGATCCGGTCGGGGTCGGGCTGCGGGAGGTCGATGACCTCGAAGCTGCGGCCCTGGGCGTCGGTCGCCTCGCTGAGCACGGCCTTGGCCTGGTCCGAGGAGCGCGACCAGGAGTCGGCCGGCATGCCCGGGAAGGCCCGGTCGAGCAGGATCACGCCGGGCGCGGTGAACCGGACGAGGCTGTCGACGTGGGCGTCGGTGATGTCCTCGCCGCGTACGCCCTTCAGCCAGATCACCTTCTCCATGCCGAGGAGCTCCTTGAGCTCGGCCTCGATCTGGGCGCGGGACTTCCCGGGGTTGCGGTTGTCGTTGACGATCGAGCTCTCGGTGATCAGGAGCGTGCCCTCGCCGTCCGTCTCGAAGGAGCCGCCCTCGGCGACGAGGGGCGCCTGGACGCGGGGGACCCCGTACTTCGACAGCAGCTTCCGGCCGACCTGGGCGTCGTTGGCGTGGGTCTGCTTGTTGCCCCAGCCGTTGAAGTTGAAGTCGACGCCGTGGACCTTCCCGGCCTCCTCGACGAACACGGGGACGATGTCGCGGGCCCACAGGTCGTCGACGGGGAGGGGGATGACCTCGACACCCTTGCCGCAGGCCTTCTGGGCGGCGGCCATCTGTTCCGGGCGGGCCATCATCACGACGTACTCGTACTCCGAGATGGCCCGTGCGACCCGGGCGATGTCCTGGCGCACATAGGGGAGGTCGTCCTCCCACACGGACTCCAGCGCGGGCCACGACATGAAGGTGCGGGCGTGGCTCTCCCACTCGGCGGGCATACGGATCTCCTCGTCGGTTCCAGAGGCCGGACCGGTGGTGCCCCCGGCTCCGGACGGGCCGGATTCGCCGGGGCCGCAGGCCGAGGCGCCGAGGGTGAGCGCACCGATTCCGGCGAGCACGCGCAGAGCCGAGCGGCGGGAGGGGTGGAGGGCTGACATCGGGGTCTCCGATCGTGAGGGGCATGGACCGTGGCTCTGCTCCCGTGAACAGGGTGCACGCACGATCCTCTGAATCACCGGCTCGCCGGGCCGGGGAGGACCTTCGTGTCGCCACTCTGACACTGACTGAAAATTCAGTCAAACTGGCGAAGATGCTTCCGCCCGCAGGTCCGCGCCGGGCGGCCGCTGTCGACGCCCGTCGTCGGCGGCCGTCGTCAGGGGCCGTTTCGGCGGTCGTTGCCGGCGGCCGCCGTGGGTCCCTCGTCGGTGACCTCCATCGGCGGTCCTCGTCGGCGGTCCCTCGTCGGTGACCTTCATCGGTGACCTTCGCCGGTGGTCCTCGTCGGCGGTCCTTGCCGGTGGTCCTCGTCGGCGGCTCTCGTCAGTGGCCGAGTCGTTCGACCTCGGCGGAGACCGCCTCCTTCACCAGCTCGCGGGCGTGGTCCAGCGGCAGCGCGCCGCTGAGCCAGCGGCTGCTGAGGCCTTCGAGGAGGCCGGTGAGCCTCTCCGCGGCCGCCGTGAGGGCCGGTGCGGGAGCCGACGGCCGGATGCGGCCCAGGAGGTCCGCGACGTCGTGGATCCAGGTCAGCGTGGCTCTGGCCAGATCCCCGCGCAGCTCGGGCTCGAAGATCGCGCTGGCGCGCAGCTCGCCCCAGGCCGTGCTGTTCTCGCGGACCTCGGGGAGGTCCTGGAACTCCAGCAGCAGGGACTGCTCCAGCTCCGCCAGGGCGTCGTGCGGCCCGTCGGGGCCGTCCTCGTCGGACGTGTACCGGTCGGCCCGGTCGCTGATGAACTCCAGGGTGTGGCGCAGGACGCCGGCCCGGTCCTTGAAGTGGTAGTAGATCAGCGCGGTGGACACCCCGGCCTCGGTGGCCAGTTCCTCCATGCGCAGCCCGCGCACTCCCCGTCGGGCTATGACCCGGGCGGCGCCTTCCAGGATGGCCCTTCGGCGGTCCGTGATGGCCCTTCGGCGGTCCGTCGCCACGTGATCCCCCTCGTGAGTGGTCTGAACCAGCAGTGTCGCATATTGACTGAATCTTTAGTTAGAGCCACTATGCGTCAGTCGGATCGGTCGCTCGTTCGACACGCGCCCTTCGTTCCACCTCGTCGAAAGAGCCCACCGCATGTCCGCTCAGCTTCCAGCCGCACAGCCCGCTCACGCCCACGCGGCTCTGACGGCCGACGACCCCCGGGAAATCGGCGGCTACCGCCTCCAGGCCCGGCTGGGCTCGGGCGGCATGGGCGTGGTGTACCTGGCGCACACCCCCGGCGGCCGTCCGATCGCCCTGAAGGCGGTGCGGGAGGAGTTCGCGGGAGATCCCGAGTTCCGCCTGCGCTTCGCCCAGGAAGTGGCCAGCGCCGAGCGCATCCACGGCCTGTTCACCGCGCAGGTGGTCGCGTCGGGCGTGGACGCCCCGACCCCGTGGCTCGCCACCGCCTACATCCCCGGTCCGTCCCTGCACCAGGTGGTCCAGCGCCACGGCCCGCTCCCGGTGCGGACGGTGCTGCTGCTCATGGCGGGCGTCGCCGAGGCCCTCCAGGCGATCCACGGCGCGGGCGTCGTCCACCGCGACCTCAAGCCCGCCAACGTGCTGATCGCGGAGGACGGGCCCCGCGTCATCGACTTCGGCATCGCGCGTGCGGCCGATGCCGTCGCGCTGACCGGGGCGGGCCTGAGCATCGGTACGGCGGCGTTCATGGCCCCCGAGCAGGCACTGGGCCGGCCGGTGTCCCCGGCCACCGACGTCTTCGCGCTCGGCGCGCTCATCGCGTACGTGGCGAGCGGTGAGAACCCCTTCGGGGCGGGGCCGGACTCGGCCGCCCTGTACAGGGTGGTCCATGAGCGGCCCGACCTCGCCCGCGTACCGCACGACCTGCGCGAGCTGCTGGCCTGGTGCCTGGCCAAGCGGCCGGAGGACCGCCCCACGACGGTGGACCTGATCGCCGCCGTCCACGCCCATCCCCTGGTGGGGGGCCGCCCGGAGTTCGCGGAGGGCTGGCTGCCCCAGTCGATCAGCAGCGAGGTGGCGGGAAGGGCGCTGCGCCCGGCACCCGTCCACGCACAGCCCACCCTCGCGGTCCCGGCCCCGGCCCCGACCCCGGCCTCAGTCCCCTTCCCGGCACCGGCACCGGCACCGGCACCGGCCTCGACCCCGGCCCCGTTCCCGGCCTCGACCCCAGCCCCAGCCCCAGCCCCCTTCCCGGCTCCCTTCGCGGTCCCGGCCTCAGCCCCGGCGTTTCCGTCTCCGGGGTCCGGCGCCGTCGACGCTCCGGCCGAGCCCTCCCGGCGCCGGGCGCGGAAGGGCCGGCGGCGCCTGATCGTGGCGGCCCTCGCCGTGCTCGCGGTCCTCGGGGCGGCCGGGGGAGCCGTCCGTCTCCTCGATGCCCGGGCCGGGACCGACGACGCCGGCTACGGCCCGTCGTACCCCCCGGCGGACTCCTATGTGTCCGGCGGCAAGGAGGTGGAGCTGACCCTGCCCGACGACACCTACGAATTCGACCTGAAGTCCGGGAAGGTCGTTCCCGCGGACACCGCCGCCTGGTACCTGGCGCGCGACCGGTCGGAGTTCGTCCTGCCCGAGGACAGCGACGCCTTCGTCTCCCCGGGGGAGGAGCTCACCCCCGCCGACTGCGTGCGGGGCATCGACACGGAGCCGGTCACCCGGATCGCCTTCGCGGACCTGGCCGACGAGCGGCCCTTCTGTGTCCGCAGCTCCGACGGGCGGGGCCTCGTCGTCGTACGGCTGCTGGAGGCCCAGGACGGTGGCGGGCCGGTCACGGCGGCCTTCGAGCGCTATCGCAGCGATCGGTAGGAGCGATCCGTAGCGGCGATCGGCAGGAGCGATCGGCGAAGGGATGGTCCCGAAGTGATCATTGACTGAATTTTCAGTCTAGGGAACGATGCGGGGAACACCCACCCCCTCCTTCGGATAGGAGTCCCATGGACACGTCCACGACGTCCCGACGCCGGCTGCTCCAGCTCGGTGCCGCAGCCCTCCCGCTCGCGGCCCTCGGGTCGGCGCTTCCCTCGGTCGCCCGCGCCGCCACCGCTCCCTCGGGCGCCACGCTGCGGATGCCCGTGGAGCACGACCCCCACGTGCGCACCTTCATGGCCTGGCCGGCGCTGTCCTCGGTCTGGTACCCGTACCTCAGCGGCGTGCGCAACGACATCGCGCGCGTGGCCGACGCGATCTCCCGCTACGAGCCCGTCGTGGTGCTCGCCCGCCCCGAGCAGGCGGCCGACGCGCGGTACCTGTGCGGAGCCGGCGCCTATTACGGCATCGAGGTCGTCGAGATAGCCAACGACGACCTGTGGATCCGGGACTTCGGCCCCACCTTCGTGGTCGCCCCCGGCGCCGTCGCGGGCGTGGACACCAACTTCAACGGCTGGGGCAAGACCGGCACGAGCTACTACCAGCCCTACGCCAACGACGCCGCGGCGGCCGCGACCCTCCTCGGCCGGTACGGCGTCCCGCGCGTGCAGGCCGGGTTCGTCGGGGAGGGCGGCTCGCTGGAGACCGACGGCCAGGGCACCCTGCTCGCCACGGTCAGCTCGCTCGTCAACGCCAACCGCAACCCGGGCATGACCCAGGACCAGGTCGAGCAGGCGCTGAAGTCGGCGCTCGGCATCGACAAGGTCATCTGGGTGCCCGGACTCGCCGGCCAGGACATCACCGACTGCCACATCGACTGCCTGGCCCGCTTCGTCGCACCGGGACAGGTCATCCTCGACCAGCCCGGCCCCGGCACCGACCCCAAGTGGGTCGCCGTCTACAACGAGACCAAGCGGATCCTGCTCGGCGCGACCGACGCGCAGGGCCGCCGCCTGACCGTCACCGAGCTCCCCGGCCCGGACCGCCGCTTCATCCGCGGCAAGAACAGGGGCGCCGCCTTCCTGTCCAGCTACACCAACTACTACACCGCCAACGGCGCCGTCATCGCCCCCCAGTTCGGCGACAGCTCCGCCGACGCCGTGGCGTACAACATCCTCGCGGCCGCCTACCCCGGCCGGACCGTCGTGCAGCTCGACATCGACAACATCGCGACCGGCGGTGGCGGCATCCACTGCGCCACCCAGTCGCAGCCGGTCGCGCCTCCCGCGTAGGGCCGCGGAGGACCGGCCGGCCCCTCGTCAGGGCCGTGATTCCGCCGACCGGGCGGGCCCGGTAAGGTTCGGGCCATGGCGTCTCGCAGCACTCAGATCCTCGAAGCCGCCGCCCGGGTGATCGCCCGGCGCGGGGTCCGCGGCCTGCGCGTGGAGGAGCTCGCCGCCGAGGCGGGGGTGTCCACGGCGCTGATCTACTACCACTTCAAGGACCGCGCCGGGATCCTGAGCAAGACGCTGGAGTTCATCAGCGACCGCGCCGAGCGCTACACGACCGACCGCGATCCGGACGCCGAACCGCTCGGCCCGCGCGAGGAACTGGAGCAGACGCTCCTCCTCGAACTCCAGGACACGACCGAGGTCAGGGAGAACAGCACCGCCTGGGGCGAGTTGCGGGCCAGTGCCGTCTTCGACGACCTCCTGCGCGAGGACCTCGCGCGGTCCACCCTCGTCTGGGTGCAGGAGGTGGCGGCGCTCCTCGGCCAGGTCAGGCCGATGGCGCCGGCCGTCGCCCTCACGGCGTCCGCCGAGCGGCTCACCGCCCTCCTGGAGGGCCTCAGCATGCGCTGGCTCAGCGGCACGCTCCAGATCTCCCACGCCCGGACCCTGATGAACGAGGCCATCGACACGGAGATCGAGCGGCTCGGCCGTCCGTGACGCGGTTCCTCCCGGCGCTTCCCCTCGCATGACCTGACAGGTCGTACGGCTCATCACCGGCTCGCTCGCTGATGAGCCGTACGACCACACCTACAACCTTGACTGATATTTCAGTCAGTGTGAGAGTGGGTGCCCTGCACCCCTCCCCATCCTTCATTGCACCCCTCCCACCCTTCATGGAAAGGACAGGGACACCTTGCGTGTGACCAGGCCCTTCACCCAGGGGGCGACATGCCCCTGACTCCCACCGAACGGGACCGGCTGCTGCTCTTCACGGCCGCCGAACTCGCGCGGACGCGCCTGGGGCGCGGGCTGCGGCTCAACGTGCCGGAGGCGACCGCGCTGATCGCCGACACGGTGTGCGAGGCCGCGCGAGACGGCCTCCACCTGGCCGAGGCCCTCGACCGGGGCCGCAGCGTGCTCGGCCCGGACGACGTGCTCCCCGGCGTGACCGACGTCGTGACCGAGATCCAGGTCGAGGCGGTGTTCGACGACGGCACCCGACTGGCCGTCATCAGCGCCCCCTTCGGCGACGTGGAGCACGACGACGGCGCCCCCGGGGCCGTACTGCCCCACACGGACACCCTGCCGGAGCCGGAACCGGTGCTCACCCTGCCGGTGCGCAACACGGCCGCGGTCCCGGTCAGCGTGACCTCGCACTTCCACTTCTTCGAGGCGAACCCGCGCCTCGACTTCGACCGGGCCGCCGCCTACGGCATGCGGCTCGCCGCCCCGGCCGGATCGTCCACGCGGTTCGACCCCGGAGCCGTCGTGGAGGTGGGACTCGTACCGATGGGCGGGGACCGGATCGCCATCGGATTCGCGGGCTTGGTCGACGGGCCGCTGGACGCGCCCGGCGCGAAGGGCGAGGCCCTGAAGCGCGCCG
This sequence comes from Streptomyces sp. NPDC004284, assembly GCF_042874035.1. Taxonomy (NCBI): domain Bacteria; kingdom Bacillati; phylum Actinomycetota; class Actinomycetes; order Kitasatosporales; family Streptomycetaceae; genus Streptomyces; species Streptomyces sp. NPDC004284. The sequence continues at coordinate 32,997 of NZ_JBIAMJ010000024.1, forward strand.
CCGCCTGCGGCTACCTCGGAGCGGAAGGGGCGGAGCGATGAGCAGGCCCACCAGACACGCCGACCACTGCGCGCCCGGCGACAGCCGGCACATCGACCCGCAGGAGTACGCCACCGTGCACGGCCCCCGTGCCGGTGACCGGGTCCGGCTCGGCGACTCCGGGCTCGTCGTCCGGGTGGAGTCGGACGCGCAGGCGTACGGCGACGAGTTCCTGGCCGGCTTCGGCAAGACCGCCCGCGACGGCCTCCACCTCAAGGCCGCGGCCGTCCGGGACACCTGTGACGTCGTCATCAGCAACGTGCTGGTCATCGACGCCGTGCAGGGCATCCGCAAGGTGTCGATCGGCATCCGCGAGGGCCGGATCCACGCGATCGGGCGGGCCGGCAACCCCGACACCCTCGACGGCGTCGACGTCGTCGTCGGCACCGGCACGACGATGATCCCGGGCGAGGGCCTCATCGCCACCGCGGGCGCGATCGACACCCACGTCCACCTGCTCTCCCCGCGGATCATGGAGGCGTCCCTGGCCTCCGGCGTCACCACGATCATCGGCCAGGAGATCGGGCCGAGCTGGGGCGTCGGCGTCAACTCGCCCTGGGCCCTCGGGCTCGGGTTCCACGCCTTCGACGCCTGGCCGGTCAACATCGGCTTCCTCGCCCGCGGTTCCGCCTCCGACGAGGCGCCCCTGGTCGAGGCGCTCGCCGAGGGCGGTGCCTGCGGCTTCAAGGTCCACGAGGACATGGGCGCCCACACCCGCGCCCTCGACACCGCCCTGAGGGTCGCCGAGGAGCACGACGTCCAGGTCGCCCTCCACAGCGACGGTCTGAACGAGTGCCTGTCCGTCGAGGACACCCTGCGCGTCCTCGACGGCCGGACGATCCACGCCTTCCACATCGAGGGCTGCGGCGGCGGACACGTCCCCAACGTCCTGAAGATGGCGGGCGTGCCGAACGTCATCGGCTCCTCCACCAACCCCACCCTGCCCTTCGGCCGGGACGCCATCGCCGAGCACTACGGGATGATCGTCTCCGTCCACGCGCTCAAGACCGACCTCCCGGGCGACGCCGCCATGGCGCGCGACCGGATCCGGGCCGGGACGATGGGCGCGGAGGACGTCCTGCACGACCTCGGCGCGATCGGGATCACCTCCTCCGACGCGCAGGGCATGGGCCGCGCGGGGGAGACCGTCCGGCGTACGTTCGCGATGGCCGGGAAGATGAAGGCCGAGCTGGGCCCGCTGGAGGGCGACGGCGCGCACGACGACAACGCCCGGGTGCTGCGCTACATCGCCAAGCTCACCCTCAACCCCGCCATCGCCCACGGCCTCGCGCACGAGGTCGGCTCCATCGAGGTCGGCAAGATGGCGGACATCGTGCTGTGGCGCCCGCCCTTCTTCGGCGCGAAGCCGCAGATGGTCATCAAGAACGGCTTCCCCGCCTACGGGGTCACCGGCGACCCGAACGCGGCCACCGACACCTGTGAACCGCTCGTCCTGGGCCCGCTGTTCGGCGCCCACGGCGCCGCCCCGGCCGAGCTGTCCGTCGCCTTCGTCAGCCGCGCCGCCGTCGAGCTCGGCCCGGACGCGATGTCGACACGCCGCCGCAGGGTGGCCGTACGGAACACCCGCGGTATCGGTCCGGCGGACCTGCTGCACAACGCCCGCCTGGGACAGGTGGACGTCGATCCGCGCAGCGGGCTCGTGACCCTCGACGGCGATCCGATGCGCTCCGAACCCGCGCAGCAGGTCTCGCTGAGCCGCCTGTACTTCCTCTGACCCCGGTCGACCGGCCGAACCTCCAAAACCATGTCACTTCCCTTGACTGAATTTTCAGTCGAGTGAAGGATGCTGTTCACACCGCGTACCCGTCCCCCGCGCTTCCGCCCGGCCGAGCCGGCCGCCGCCGACGGGTACTTCTGGCGAAACGAAGAGAGACCCGTGATGACTGCATTCCGTATGCCCGCCGAGTGGTCCGAACACGAGGGATGCCTCATGGCCTGGCCCGTCCGTGAGGACCTGTGGGGCAGTGTGCTGGACGACGTCAAGGAGGAGTACGCGAACGTCGCCCGCGCGATCGCCGAGTTCGAGCCGGTGACCATGGTCGCCCCGCCCGGTCACGGAGAGGACGCCCGCACGCGGTGCGGCCGGGGGATCACCGTGGTGGAGCTGGCGCAGGACGACTCGTGGTTCCGCGACTCCGCGCCCCTCTTCGTGCTCGACGGCGACGGCAACCGCGCCGGAGTGGACTTCCGCTTCAACGCCTGGGGCCGCAAGCACAGCCCGTACGACTCCGACGACCGGGTCAGCGGACTCCTCCTGGAGCACCTGGGCGTCGAACGCATCCCCTCCGGCATGATCCTGGAGGGCGGGGCGATCACGGTCGACGGCGAAGGCACCCTGATCACGACCGAGCAGTGTCTCCTGCACCCCAACAGGAACCCCGGCATGAACCGGGACGAGATCGAGGCCGAGCTGAAATCCCAGCTCGGGGTCGACAAGGTTGTATGGCTGCCGTACGGCGGCCTGCTGGACACCGAGACCGACGGCCACGTCGACGGTGTCTGCGCCTTCGCCGCCCCGGGTGCCGTGGTCGTCTCCCTCCCGGACGACCCCGAGCACCCGGACTACGCCCGGATGCGGGCCAACCGCGCCGTTCTGGAGGCGACCCGGGACGCCCGCGGCCGTCGGCTGGAGATCATCGACGTCCCCCAGACCGCGTTCGCCGAGATGGGGGGCGGACCGGTCGAGGTGTCGTACCTGAACTACTACGTCGCCAACGGCGGCGTCGTCGTCCCGGTGGCCGGGCTGCCCCAGGACGAGGCGGCGCTCGCCGTGATCGCCTCGGCGTACCCGGGCCGCAAGGTCGTCCCGGTGCGGGCGGTCGCGATCGCGTTCGGCGGGGGCGGTGTGCACTGCATCACGCAGCAGATCCCCGCCGCACGCCCCTCCGCCGCGTAGACGCGTAGAGCGCGGCCCCGCCGCTCCCGACGGGCCGGCCCCGCGGCCCGTCACCCCCTCCGCCCCCTCACGGAAAGACAGCGCGACGATGACGACCTCCCCTGCCCAGGGCCTCAGACGGCCCTTCCGCCGCCGCGGACGGACCGCCGCCGCGACCGCGGTCCTGTCCTCGTTCGCCCTGCTCGCGGCCTGCGCCGGTCCGCCCAAGAGCGGTACGGGCGGCGCCGGCGACGGGGTGAAGCTCTCCGCCTCCACGCCCCCGGCCCGCGGCGAGATCGACTCCTTCACCTGGGCCGTCTACGCGGAGCCGCCCACCCTCGACTACACGGTCGCGTTCGACTACCCGCAGAACACGATCCTGTCCAACGTGTGCGAGAGCCTGATGCGCTGGACGCCGGGACTCACCATGGAGCCCGGCCTCGCCCGGAAGGCGTCCAACCCCGACCCCGAGACCTGGGTCTACGACCTGCGCCCCGGCGTGCGCTTCCACGACGGCAAGGTGATGACCGCCGACGACGTGGTCTACAGCCTCGGCCGGCAGCGGGACCCGAACAACGCCGCCGCCTGGGCGCAGACCTTCCAGAACGTCACCTCCATCAGGAAGACCGGCCCGCTCCAGGTCACCGTCAAGCTCAAGAAGCCGGACTCGCAGTTCCCCCAGTACATGGCGACCGCCGCCGGCGTCGTCGCCTCCAAGGCCGGCGTCCGGGCCGCCGGCAAGGACTACGGCACCAGCGGCGACCTCGCCTGCACCGGCCCGTTCAAGCTCGGCACGTGGAGCAAGGGCCAGTCGATCGAGCTGGAGCGCTTCGACGGCTACTGGGGGAAGAAGGCCAAGGCGAAGAAGGCCGTCTTCAAGATCCTGACCGACCCCTCGGCCCGCACCAACGCCATGCTCAGCGGCGAGATCGACGGCGGCTACCTGATACCCACCGAGAGCTACGGCCGACTGCGCGACAGCGGCGTCGGCACCCTCTACTTCGGCGAGGGCCTGAGCACGGTCAACGTCGACATCACCAACATGCACGGCCCGCTCGGCGACCTCCGCGTGCGCAGGGCGCTCTCCCTCGCCCTCGACCGGTCCGGGTTCGTCAAGGCCGGACTCGGCGGCGCGGGCACCGCCACCACCTCGCTCACCACCCGCGCCGCCTGGGCCGGAGCCTCCGAGCAGACCCGGAAGGAAGCCTTCGGCGCACTGCCGCCCGCCGCCCAGGACATCGAGAAGGCCAAGGCGCTGATCGAGGAGGCCGGCGCCACCGGGAAGACGCTGACCGTGGCCACCAGCCCCATCGGCCAGGACGTCTCCCTCCTCGCCACCGCGATCCAGGCCGCCGGCAGCCGGATCGGCCTGAAGATCAACCTCAAGACCATCGCGCCCAACGCCTTCACCGCGCTGTTCACCGACCCGAAGGCGCGCGAGGGCATCGACATGTTCCCGCTCACCTACTACGACTCGATCACCGACCCGCTGGACCTGCTGCAGAACTTCAAGACCGGCGCCTACATGAACTTCGCCGACTACACCGACAAGGGCTACGACGGGCTCGTCGACCAGGCCACGTCCGTGTACGAGCCGGAGCAGCGGATGAAGATCGAGGCGGAGATGCAGAAGCGGGTCGCCGAGCAGCTGCCGTGGATCCCGGTCGCCGAGTGGCCCACCGCCGTCTTCCTCAACAAGAGGATCACCGGCGCCCCCACCACCATCTCGTACATGTACCACCCGTGGGCCGCCGACATCGGCGCGGCGGACGCGGGGGCCTCCCGGTGAACTTCCTGAGATTCGCCGCACGCCGGGTGGCGGAGATGGCCGCCACCCTGCTCGGCGCGTCGTTCGTGGTCTTCGGCGCCATGTACCTGGCGCCGGGCGACCCGGCGAGCTTCCTGCTCTCCGGACGCTCCGCCTCGCCCGAGGCACTCGCCGCGATCAACGCCCAGTACCACCTGGACGACCCCTTCTTCGTCCGCTACCTCCGCTGGCTCGGCGACATCGCGCACGGCGACTTCGGGCGGTCCATCACCTACCGCACCGACGTCTCCAGGCTCCTGGCCGACCGCCTCCCCACCACACTGCTGCTCGTCGTGATGGCGCTCGTCGTGGTCGCGGTGACCGGCCTGGTCCTGGGCCGGGTCGCCGCCGTACGCGGCGGCGCCACCGACTCGGCCGTCCTCGTCGGGACCACGCTCGCCGTCGGCACCCCCTCCTTCGTCGCCGCCGTGCTCCTCCAGGGCCTGTTCGCCGTGAACCTGGGATGGTTCCCCAGCAGCGGGTCCGGCGACGGCCTCCTCGACCAGATCTGGCACCTCACCCTGCCGGCGGTCGCCCTCGCCCTGTACCTGATCGGCATGCTCGCCCGGGTCACCCGCTCGGCCATGCTGGACGCCCTCGACAGCGAGCACGTCACCGTGGCGCGCAGCCGGGGCGTCCCCGAGCGCCAGGTCATCCGCCGCCATGTGTTCCGGAACTCCCTGGGCACCGTCCTCACCACCGGCGGCCTCATCGTCTCGACGCTGCTGGTCTGCACGATCCTCGTGGAGACCGCCTTCAGCATCGGCGGCATCGGCCAGCTGCTCGAACTGTCCACCTCGACCAAGGACTTCCCGACGGTCCAGGCCATCTCCCTGATCATCGTCGCCCTGTTCATGATCGTGAACCTCATCGTCGACCTCCTGCTGCCGCTGGTCGACCCGCGGATCACCCTCGGGACGAGGAGTTCCTCCGTATGACCGCCGTCCTGACCCGCCGGCCCGGCCTCGCGAAGATCCGCACCGCCCGGTCCCCGCTGTACCTGACCTGCCTCGGCCTCGTCGCCCTCGTCACGGCCGCCGCGCTCCTCGCGCCGTGGCTCGTGCCGTACGACCCCAACGCCGTCGACCTCGGCAACGCGCTGGCCGGACCCTCCGCAGAGCACCTGCTCGGGGCCGACGCCGCCGGGCGCGACACCTTCTCCCGGCTGATCCTCGGCGCCCGCACCTCGCTCCTGGGACCCCTCGGGGTCGTGGCCTTCTCCACCCTCGCCGGGATCGCGGTCGGCACGGCCGCGGGCTGGCGGGGCGGCTGGCTCGACTCCGCCCTGTCGCGCAGCACCGAACTCGTCTTCGCGTTCCCCGGCATGCTCCTGGCGATCCTGATCATCTCGATCTACGGCGAGGGCCTGCTCGCCCCCGTCATCGCCCTCTCCATCGCCTACCTGCCGTACGTCAGCAGGCTCACCCGCTCCCTCGTCCTGGCCGAACGCGGACGCCCCTACGTCAGCGCCTACCAGGTCCAGGGACACTCGGCCCTCCAGATCTGCCTGCGCCACATCCTGCCCAACATCGCCCCCGTCGTCCTCGCCCAGTCCACCATCAACTTCGGCTACGCGCTGATGGACCTCGCCGGCCTGTCCTTCCTCGGCCTCGGCGTCCCCGCCCTCACCCCCGACTGGGGCCGCATGGTCTTCGACGGCCAGACCGCCATCCAGCAGGGCTACCCGCTCTCCGCGGTCCTGCCCAGCGTGTTCATCGTGCTCACCGTCGTCGCCTTCAACGTCGTGGGCGAGCGCTGGGCCGACCGCGTCGCCAGGAGAGACCGATGACATCCCCGTACACGCTCGACGTCCAAGGGCTGCGCGTCACGCTGCCCGGTACCGCCCGCCCCGTCCTCGACGGCGTCGACCTCCACGTCGCCGCCGGCGAGACCGTCGCCCTCGTCGGCGAGTCCGGATCAGGCAAGACCCTCACCTCGCGCAGCGCGCTCGGCCTGCTGCCCCCCGGGGCCGGCGTCGAGGGCCGGGTCCGCGTCCTCGGACAGGACGTGCTCGCCATGCGGGGCGAGCAGCTGCGGGCGCTGCGCACCGACACCGTCGCGATGATCTTCCAGGACCCCCGCGCGGCCCTCAACCCCCTGCGCCGCATCGGCGACTTCCTCACCGAGAGCGTCACCCTGACCGGCAGGACGTCCCGGGCGGACGCCACCGCCCGCGCCGTCGAACTCCTCGAAGCGGTCGGCCTGGACGGCTCCGCCCTGGACAAGTACCCCGGCCAGGTCTCCGGCGGCATGCTGCAGCGCGTCGTGATCGCCGCCGCGCTCATGGGAGACCCCGAGCTCCTCCTCGCGGACGAGCCCACCACGGCGCTCGACGTCACCACGCAGGCCGAGGTCATCGCCCTCCTGGCCGAGCTGCGCGCACGCTTCCGCACCGGACTGCTCTTCGTCACCCACGACCTCGACCTCGCCGCCGCCATCAGCGACCGCGTCTACGTCATGTACGCCGGCCGGATCGCCGAGAGCGGCCCCGCCGAAGCCCTCTTCGGGCGCCCCCGGCACCCGTACACGGCCGCCCTGCTCGCCTCCACGCCCCGCCTGGAAGCCCCCGGGGGAAGGCTCGCCGCCATCGACGGCCAGCCCCCCGACCTGCGCCGCGAACTGCCCGGCTGCCCGTTCGCCGCCCGCTGCCCCCTCGCCACGGAGGTCTGCGAGCGGCAGAGGCCCGAGCCGGCCGCCGCGCCGGACCTGCCGGCGCACCAGGCCGCGTGCCACCACAGCGACCGACTCACGGAGAGCCCCGCCGATGCCTGACAACGTCCTGGAGGCCGTCGGCCTCCGACGCACCTTCGGAGACGTCCGCGCCGTCGACGACGTGTCCTTCGCCCTCCCCGAGGGCGGGTCCCTGGGCATCGTGGGGGAGTCCGGCTCCGGCAAGACCACCACGGCCCGGATCGTCGTCGGCCTCGAACAGGCCGACGACGGAGAGATCCGGGTACGCGGACGGGCCCGCGGCGCGCGCCGGCGCGGCCGGGCCCAGCGCCTGGCGCGGGCGCGCGAGGTCCAGATGGTCTTCCAGGACCCGTACCTCTCCCTCGATCCGAGGGCCAGCGTCGAGCAGGTCCTGCGCGAGACCCTGCGCCTGCACTTCCCCGGCACCGACCACGACCGGCGCGTCCGCGAGCTCCTCGACCAGGTCGGCCTGGGCACCCGCGCCGCCGACGCCCGGCCCCGGCAGCTCTCCGGCGGCCAGCGCCAGCGCGTCGCCATCGCCCGCGCCCTCGCCGTGGAGCCGGCCGTCCTCGTCCTGGACGAGGCGGTCGCCGCCCTCGACGTCTCCGTCCAGGCCCAGATCCTCAACCTCCTCGCCGACATCCGGGAGGAGACCCGGATCGGCTACCTCTTCATCACCCATGACCTCGGCGTGGTGCGCTGCGTCACCGACGACGTCATCGTCATGCGCCGGGGCCAGGTCGTCGAAGCCGGCCCCACCGCCGAGGTCCTCGCCGCGCCCCGGCACCCGTACACGCGGCTCCTGCTGGAATCCGTCCCCCGCCCGGGCTGGGATCCCGAGGCGATCGCGGCGGCCCGCCGGGCACTCTGACGGACCCGAGGCGCCGGGACGCGTGAGGCGCGTGAGACGCGCGGCTGAAATTTTCGTCAGACCGCGCGTCCCGGCCATTGACTGAAATTTAAGTCAGTCCCTAGGGTGAGCGCACCGCACGGCGCCGGGGGTCACCTGGCGCCGCACGGCTTCCTCGACTCCCCCCTGATTCTGAACGGGAGCCCACATGGGGCCAGTTGACTCATCGACGCGTGATTCCGCACCGCACGCGGATACCGGACGGCAAGCGCGCACGGGCATCGAGCAGCACTCGATCGACTGGGTGCCCCTCTCGGAACGGCACGGCAAGCCGTCGAGCGTGGGGGCCATCTGGTTCGTCGGCAGCCTCAACCTCACCGGTCTGGCGACCGGCGTCGTGACGCTGTCCATGGGCGCCTCGCTGGTGTGGACGGTGGTCGCCACCGTCCTCGGCTCGCTCTTCGGCACGTTCTTCATGGCGTTCCACTCGGCCCAGGGCCCCCAGCTCGGACTGCCGCAACTGGTGCAGTCCCGGCCGCAGTTCGGCTATCTGGGCGCCGCGCTCACGGTGTGGGTCTTCGCCCTGGTGAACTACGTGGCCTTCAACACGTCCGACGCGCTGCTGTCCGGGCAGGCGATGAACCTGCTCACCGGGATCCCCAACACGCTCGGCTATCTCCTCGCCGCCGCGGTGGCGACCGTGATCGCGCTCTTCGGGTACGACTGGATCCACAAGCTCAACAAGTGGCTCACCTGGCCCTTCGTCGTCATCACCGCGGCCGTCACCGCGTCCGCCCTGTTCGGGGGCGGGCTGCCGGACGGCGTCTGGGACGCGGGCCCGTTCGAACTCGCGCCGTTCATGCTCGTGTTCGTCTTCGTCGCCGGCTTCCAGCTGGGCTGGGCGCCGTACGTCTCGGACTACTCGCGCTACCTCAGACCCGACGTCTCCGTGCGCAGCACCTTCTGGTGGACCTACCTGCCCAGCGCGGTCTCCGGGATCTGGGTGTTCGTCCTCGGCGCCGTGGTCTCGGCCGGCGCCCCCGAGGGCACGGACCCGGTCACCGCCCTGAAGCTGTCGGCCGACCGGCTCTTCGGCGGGTTCGGCACGGTCGCGGTCGTCGTCCTGCTGGTCGGGCTGCTCTCCATCATGGCGATCAACCAGTACGGCGGCAGCCTCACGATGATCTCGATCGTCGACTCGTTCCGGCCGGTCGAGCCGACCCGGACGATCCGGATCGCCACGATCGGGATCATGCTGGCCGCCGTCGGGACGGTCTCCACGCTCGTCGGCATCGACCAGTTCAACTGGTTCTTCGCCAACGTGGTGGTGGTCCTGACGTACCTGTTCATCCCGTGGACGGCCATCAACCTGGTCGACTTCTTCTTCGTCCGCCGCGGCCAGTACGTCGTGAGGGAGATCTTCAACCCGCGCGGCATCTACGGCCGATGGGGCTGGCGCGGAAACCTCGCCTACGTGATCGGTCTGGCCTGCATGGCCCCGTTCATGGTCATCACCGGTCTCTTCGTCGGGCCGGCCGCGGAGCGCCTCGGCGGCGTCGACTGCTCGGTCCTCGTCGGCCTGCCGGTGGCGGGAGGCCTCTACTGGGCCTTCGCCCGAAGTCTCGATCTGGCCACCGAACGCCGGCTGGTCAGGGAGGAGGGGCTGCTGGACCCACTCCACTGAGCAACCCGCTGAACACCATGCGCCTGCACGTACAGAACCTTTGAGAGAAGGAGCACCACGTGAAGACAGAGCACGACGGCGAACGCCCCGGCATCAGCCGCAGAAGCCTCCTCGCCCGCACCGGAGCGGCCGCGGCCGCCCTCGCGGTCGGACCCGTCCTCGGCGGCATCCAGCCGGCGATGGCCGCGTCCTGGCGGGTCCCCGGCGAGGACGAGTCGCACAAGCGGACCTGGATGGCCTGGCCGTCCAGCTACACGATCTGGGGCAACCTGCTGTCCAAGATCCAGGCGGACATCGCCAAGCTCGCCAAGGAGATCGCGAAGTACGAGCCGGTCATCATGTGCGCGGACGGCTCCTCGGCCGCCTCGCAGGCCAGGACCGCCTGCGGCTCCACCGTCACGGTCATCAGCTCCATCCCCGTCTCGGACTGCTGGATGCGGGACACCGGCCCGCTGTTCCGCGTCGACGACGCGGGCGGCCTCGACGCCTTCGGCCTCAACTTCAACGCCTGGGGCGAGAACGCCACGACCTTCTACGGCCTCCCCGCCTCCGCCTACGACAAGGACCGCACGGTCGCCCCGAAGGTCGCCGCCTACGCGGGCGTCTCCTTCGCGAAGGCGTCCGTGGTCGGCGAGGGCGGCGGCATCGAGTACGACGGCGACGGCACCCTGATGGCCACCGAGAGCTGCTGGCTGAACAGCAACCGCAACCCCGGCAAGACGCGCGCCCAGATCGAGGCCGAACTGCTGTCCCGCTTCGGCGCCTCCAAGATGATCTGGCTCCCCGGCGTCAAAGGCCAGGACGTCACCGACGGCCACATCGACGGAACCGCCCGCTACATCCGGCCCGGCGTGGTCATGGTGCAACTGGCCGGCGCCGTACGCCCCGACGTCTGGACCGCCAACGCCCAGGCCATCCGCGACACCCTGGTCAACGCGACCGACGCCAGGGGCCGCCGCCTCCAGGTCCTCACCATCGAGGGCCCCGACACCCTGCCCCGCATCCAGGCGGGCAAGCAGGCCGAGTTCCTCAGCTCCTACATGAACTGGGCGTTGACCAACCAGGCCGTCATCACCACCCAGTTCGGCGACACCGCCAAGGACGCGGCGGCCAAGTCGGCCATCTCCGCCGCCTTCGGCCGCCCCGTCGTCCAGCTCAACCTCGACAACCTCTACGGCAACGGCGGCGGTGGCGCCCACTGCGTCACGATGCAGGAACCCACCCGCTGAACCCCCCCGGCCCGGGTCTCGCTTCCGAGACCCGGGCCGGGAGCCCCGGGAAGGGACCGGGCGATGCACTGTCGTGCCAGCTCCCGGGCACGGAGGGAAAAGTCGCCCGGCCGGGTCGCTCGTAGTTTTCGGATGTGCCGCACCGCGAAGCGCGGACGGCACCGTACCGACCGCTTCGAGAGGACCCCTCATGTTCGACATCGACAAGGTGCAGGCCGCCCCCAGCGTGGACCTCCTCACGCCCGACAACTCGGTCATGCTCTTCGTGGACCACCAGCCGCAGATGTTCTTCGGCACCGGCAGCGGCGACCGCGCCGCGATCATCAACAACACCGTGGGTCTCGCCAAGGCCGCGAAGGCGTTCGACGTGCCGGCCGTCCTGACCACGGTCGCCGCCGAGTCCTTCTCCGGGCCGCTGCTGCCGCAGCTCGCCGAGGTCTTCCCGAAGCACGAGATCATCGACCGCACGACCATGAACGCCTGGGAGGACGAGGCGCTCGTGGCGGCGGTCCGGGCGACCGGACGGAAGAAGATCATCCTGTCGGGCCTGTGGACCGAGGTCTGCCTGGTGCTGCCCGCGCTCTCCGCCCTCGGACAGGGATACGAGGTGTACGTCGTCGCCGACGCCTCCGGCGGCGTCACCCCGGCCGCCCACGAGCACGCGCTCCAGCGGATGGTGGCCGCCGGCGCCGTCCCGGTGACCTGGGTGCAGGTCCTCCTGGAGCTGCAGCGGGACTGGGCGCGCCAGGAGACGTACGGCGCCGTCATGGAGATCGTCAAGGCCCACGCGGGCACGTACGGCCTGGGTGTCGTGTACGCGCAGAGCGTCATCGGCGCGCACGCGGCCGGCTGACCTCCGTGGACACCGGCATTCTGATCCTGCGTCTGCTGGTGGGCCTGCTCGTCGCCGGGCACGGAGTGCAGAAGGTCAGTTCGCACCTGGGCGGCAGGGGACTCGAAGGCGGCACCGAGGAGTTCCGCGCCGACGGCTTCCGGGGCGGAGCCCTCACCGCCCTGGCGGCGGGCGGCGGCCAGATCGGCTCGGGCCTGCTGCTCGCCGCCGGCCTCCTGACCCCGCTCGCCGCGACCGGGGCCATCGGGGTCATGACGGTCGCGCTCACCGTGAAGTGGCGCCACGGCCTCTGGGTGCAGAACGACGGGTACGAGTACCCGCTCGTCCTCATCGGCACCGCCGCCGCCCTCGCCGCCACCGGCCCCGGCGCCTGGTCCCTCGACGCGGTCCTCGGCCTCACGCCGTACCCCCTGTGGTGGGCGGCCCTCGCCCTCGTCGCCGGTCTCGGCAGCGGGCTGCTCACCCGGTTCGTACTGCACCGGTCCACCGCCCCGGCCGAGCGCTGAGCGCCGAGCGCCGAGCGTGAGCCCGGCGGACCGGCCCACCGTCCCGGCCGAGCGCCGAGCGCGAGCCCCGCAGACCGGTCCGGCCGCCCGCACACCCCCGACAGGGGCGGCCGGGCCCTCCCCACCCCCCTCTTCCCGTACAGGAGCACCCGATGGACACCCTCACGACCCCGCACGGCGGCGGCCAGCCGCTGCTGCACCAGAAGGGCGCCGAGACCCAGGCGTTCGGCACGCTCAAGCAGCTGCCGATCGGCCTCGGCCACGACACCCGCATGTACGCCTGCCAGCGGCTGAACCGCGTACTCGCCGACACGCAGATCCTGTACTCCCTCTACAAGAAGCACCACTGGCTCATGCGCGGGGCGACCTTCTACTCGCTCCACCTGATGCTCGACAAGCACGCGGAGGCCCAGCTGGCCATCGTCGACGCCCTGGCCGAGCGGGTCCAGAGCCTCGGCGGCGTCGCCGTCGGAGACCCGCGCCACGTCGCGGAGCTGACGGCGATCCCCAGGCCGCCGGACGGCGTCGAGCCGGTGCCCGTCATGCTGTCGCGGCTCCTCGACGCGCACGAGCGGATCCTGATCGACGCCCGGGACGCCGCCGCCCGGATCTCGGCCGAGGGCGACGAGGGCAGCGCCGACCTGCTCGTCTCCGAGGTCATCCGTACCGGCGAGGCGCAGGTGTGGTTCCTGGCCGAGCACCTCGTGGACACCCCTCTGGTGCACGGCTGATGGAGGACGCGTACGACGTCGTCGTGCTCGGCGGCGGGCCGGGCGGCGAGGTCGTCGCCGACCGGCTCGTCCGGTCGGGGCTGACCGCCGTCGTCGTCGAGGCCGAGGCGGTCGGCGGCGAGTGCTCCTACCGCGCGTGCGTGCCGAGCAAGGCGCTGCTGCGGCCCGGCGCCGCCCGGGAGGCCGCCCGGTCGGTCGACGGGGCCCGGCAGGCGGTCACGGCGGCGCTCGACCCGGCGCACGTCCTGGCCCGCCGGGACCGTTTCACCGGGCGCGGCGACGACACCGGCCAGGTCGCATGGCTGAAAGGCGCCGGCATCCCCCTCGTACGAGGGCACGGGCGGCTGGCCGGAGAGCGCCGGGTGGACGTGACCGGGGCCGACGGCACGGTCCGCGCCCTGCGGGCCCGGCTCGCGGTCGTCCTCGGCCCCGGCACGGAACCCGCCCTGCCGCCGGTCGAAGGGCTCGACCGCATCGGCGTCTGGACCAACCGGCAGGCCACCACCGCCGACACGGTGCCCGAGCGGCTCGTCGTCATCGGCGGGGGAGTGGTCGCCTGCGAGCTGGCCACCGCGTGGCGCTCGCTCGGCTCCTCCGTCACCCTGCTCGTCCGCGACCAGGCCCTCCTCACCGGCTGGGAGCCGTGTGCCGGAGAAGAGGTCACCCGCGGTCTGACCGGCCTGGGCGTCACGATCCGCTTCGGGGCCTCGGCCACCCGGGTCGCCCGGGACGCGACCACCCGCACCGTGACCGTGGAGACCGACGACGGCGCCACCCTCGCCTGCGACGAGGTGCTCGTCGCCGTCGGCCGGCGCCCGCGCACCGCCGACCTCGGCCTGGAGACCGTCGGGCTGCCGGCCGGGGACTGGCTCCCCGTCGACGACACCTGCCGCGTCACCGCCCTCGACGGGGACTGGCTCTACGCCGTCGGCGACGTCAACCACCGTGCGCCGCTGACCCACATGGCCAAGTACCAGGCCCGCGCCTGTGCCGCGGCGATCACCGAGCGGGCCGCGGGCCGCCCCGCCGGCCCCCGCGGCTGGCAGGCCTGGAGCGCGCGGGCCGACCGCGTCGCCGTCCCGCAGGCCGTCTTCACCCACCCCGAGATCGCGAGCGTCGGCCTCACCGAACGCTCCGCCCGCGAGGCGGGCATCGCCGTGCGCGCGGTCGAATACCGCATCGACGACGTGGCCGGAGCCGCACTCCACTCGGACGACTACCGCGGCCACGCCAAGCTCGTCGTCGACGAGACCCGAGGAGTCGTCGTCGGCTGCACCCTCACCGGCCCGATGGCGACCGAACTGATCCACACCGCCACCGTCGCCGTCGTGGGCGAAGTCCCGCTCGCGCGCCTGTGGCACGCCGTCCCCGCCTTCCCGACGGTCAGCGAGATCTGGCTGCGCCTCCTCGAGGCGTACGGCCTCTGAGGTGACCGCCCCCGCCCCCGCTGAGCCCCTGTACGTCCTACGAAGGAGAACCCCCATGTCGAATCCGAACACGCGGAGCCTCGAACCCGCCGCCCAGGCCTTCGCCGAGGCCACCGCCCAGCCGCCGTTCCTGTACGAGATCCCCGTGGCCGAAGGCCGCAAGGCCGTCGACGACGTCCAGAACGGTGAGGGCGTCCCGCTGCCCGCCGTCGACGAGGAGTGGATCACCGTCCACGGCGGCCCGACCGGCGACGTCCGCGTCCGGATCGTCCGCCCGCGCGGCGCCACCGGGCTCCTGCCCGTCGTCCTCTACATCCACGGCGCCGGCTGGGTCTTCGGCAACGCCCACACCCACGACCGGCTGGTGCGCGAACTCGCCGTCGGCACGGGGGCGGCCGTCGTCTTCCCCGAGTACGACCTCTCGCCCGAGGCCCGCTACCCCGTCGCCATCGAGCAGAACTACGGCGTCGCCCAGTGGGTCGCCCGCGAGGGCCACCACAAGGACCTCGACGGCACCCGGATCGCCGTCGCCGGCGACTCCGTCGGCGGGAACATGACCGCCGCCCTCACCCTCATGGCCAAGCAGCGCGGCGACGTCCGCCTCGCCCACCAGGTCCTCTTCTACCCGGTCACCGACGCGAGCTTCGACACCGACTCGTACCACGCCTTCGCCGAGGGCTACTTCCTGCGCCGCGACGCCATGAAGTGGTTCTGGGACCAGTACACGACCGAGGAGGCCGAGCGCGCCCAGATCACCGCCTCCCCGCTCCGCGCCACCACCGAGCAGCTCACCGGCCTGCCGCCCGCCCTGGTCATCACCGCCGAGGCCGACGTCCTGCGCGACGAGGGCGAGGCGTACGCGGCGAAGCTCCGCGCCGCCGGTGTCCCCGTCACCGCCCTGCGCGTCCAGGGCGTCATCCACGACTTCGTGATGCTGAACGCGCTGCGCGAGACGCAGGCCGCCGAACTCGCCATCGGCGTCGCCACCGACACCCTGCGCAAGGCCCTCGCATGACCGGCCCGTCGACGAGCATGCCGGTGGCCGGCCTCGTGCCCGCCCCGCGGCGGGAACACGCGCACGCCGACCTCCTCGTCCGCAACGCCAAGGTGTTCACCGGTGACCCCGCCCGTCCCGAGGCCCGCGCCGTCGCCCTCCGCGACGGCCGGGTCGCGGCCCTCGGCGACGACCACGACCTCGCCCCCCTCGTCGGGCCGGGGACGAAGGTGGTCGACGCCCTCGGCAGGCGGGTGATCCCCGGCCTGAACGACTCGCACCTGCACGTCATCCGGGGCGGTCTCAACTACGTCCTGGAGCTGCGCTGGGACGGGGTGCGCAGCCTCCGCCACGCCCTGGCCATGCTGCGCGAGCAGGCCGGCCGCACCCCCAAGGGGCAGTGGATCCGGGTCGTCGGCGGCTGGACCGCCGAACAGTTCGCCGAGCGCAGGATGCCGACCGTCGCCGAGCTGAACGCCGCCGCCCCCGACACCCCGGTGTTCGTCCTGCACCTGTACCAGTCGGCGCTGATGAACCGGGCCGCGGTCAAGGCCGCCGGATTCACCCGCGACACCCCCGATCCCCGCGGCGGCCAGATCGTACGCGGCCGGGACGGCGAACCCAACGGCGTCCTCCTCGCGGCGCCGGGCGCGCTCATCCTCTACTCGACCCTGGCCAAGGCGCCCGCCCTCGACGAGGCCGACAAGCGGACGTCGACCCGGCACTTCCTGCGCGAGCTGAACCGCTTCGGCCTGACGTCCGCGGTCGACGCCGCCGGCGGGTTCCAGAACTTCCCCGACAACTACGCCACCGTCGTCGACCTCGCCAGGTCGGGGGAGTTGACCCTCCGGATCGCCTACCACCTCTTCCCGCAGACGGCCGGGCAGGAGCTCGCCGACCTCAAGCGCTGGACCGAGATGGTCAAGCCCGGGGACGGGGACGAGTGGCTCCGGCTGAACGGCGCCGGCGAGAACCTGACCTGGGCCGCCGCCGACTTCGAGAACTTCTCCGAGCCCCGTCCCGAACTCGGAGGATACGAGCCCGAGTTCGAGCAGGCCGTCCGGCTCCTGATGGAGAACGGCTGGGGCTTCCGGCTCCACGCGACGTACGACGAGACGATCCGTCGCGACCTGGCCGTCTTCGAGAAGCTCGCGGCGGAAGGACTCTTCCCCGGCGGCAACCGCTGGCTCTTCGACCACGCGGAGACCGTCTCGGCCGACAGCCTGGACCGGATCGCCGCCCTCGGCGGCGCCCTGTCCGTCCAGAACCGGATGTCCTTCCAGGGCACGGCCTTCCGCGACCGTTACGGAGCCGAGGCCGCCGCCCACACCCCGCCGGTCCGGGCCATGCTCGACCGGGGCCTGACCGTCGCCGCCGGAACCGATGCCACCCGCGTCTCCTCGTACAACCCGTGGGTCGCGCTCCACTGGCTGGTGACCGGGCGCACCGTCGGCGGCACCGCGCTCTACCCGGCCGGGAACCTGATCGACCGGGAGACCGCCCTCGACCTCTACACCCGGGGCGGAGCGCGGATCACCGGCGAGCAGGACGTCAAGGGAAGCCTGCGGGAAGGCTGTTACGGCGACCTCGCGATCCTGTCCGACGACTACCTCACCGTGCCCGAGGACGTCATCCCCGACATCGAGTCCGTGCTCACCGTCGTCGGCGGCCGGATCGTCTACGCGAGCGCGGAGTACGAGGGACTGGACGAGGCCGTCCCGCCGGTCGATCCGGAGTGGAGCCCGGTGGCCCACTTCGGCGGCTACCAGTCGGGTCAGGGGGGTGCCCGGCAGGCGGCGCTCATGGCCGAGGCCGTCGCCGAGTCCGAGCACCACCGCCGGTGGCGCGTCGCCCGCGGCTCCCTCCCCGAGACGCCTCCGCCGTTCCTCGACCCCTGCTTCGAGCACTGAACGAGAGACCGCCACGATGAGTACCGACTCCGCCCCTGCCCCTGGGCCGGGCCCCGACTCCACCCCTGCCCCCGGCGACGACTCCGCCTCCGACTCCACCCCTGCCCCCGGCGACGACTCCGCCTCCGACTCCGCCCCTGCCCCCGGCTCCGCCTCCACCTCGGCCTCCGGCCCCGGCTCGGCCTCCGGCCCCGGCTCGGCCTCCGGCCCCGGCTCGGCCTCCGGCCCCGGCGACGGCTCCGGCTCTGGGCCCGGCCCTGACTCCGGCCCCGGCCCTGACCCCGCCTCCGGCCCCGCCCCCGCCCCCGGCGACGGCGTCGGGCCGGGGCGCCGCTTCGAGCCCGACCTCCGGTCGATGACCCGGATCAACCTGCGCCCCATCGCCTCGCCGATGCCGTTGGGCTTCTTCACGATAGCCATCGCCTCCGTGATGACGGGCTGCCTCCAGCTCGGGATCTTCGGGGAGGAGGCCCGTGCCGCCGTCGCCTTCTGCGTGCTTCCGGCCTTCGTCCTCCAACTCCTGGTGAGCTTCCTCGCCTTCGGTGCCCGTGACGTGATCGCCGCGACGCTGATGGCGGTGTTCGCCGGCAGCTGGCTGCCCTACTCGCTCATCATGCTCACCGGCGCCGCCGACGGCCTTCGGGTCCTCGGCGTGTTCAACCTGGCGCTCCTCTGCTTCGGGGCGCTGATGACCGCGGTGACCGGGCCCAAGCGGGCGCTGTGGCTCGTCCTCGCGGTCTCCCTGCCCCGCTGGGCGGCCACGGGCCTCGCGGGCATCACGGGCGCCGAATGGCTGACGCGCACGTCCGGTGCGCTCGGCCTCGTGGTGGCGCTCGTCGCGATGTACACGGCGTTCGCGCTGATGCTGGAGGACATGCGCAGCGAGCAGGTCCTGCCCATCGGCCGCAGCGGCCCCGCCCACCTGGCCGTGGAAGGCGACCTGGCCGTCCAGCTGCGCAACCTCGAACGCCAGGCGGGCGTGCGCCGCACGCTCTGATCCGCTTCCTCACCCCCGTACACCGAAACGCACTGGAGCACCCATGGAACCGCAGGTGGTGGACCGCCCCGAGAAGTCCCGGTACGAGATCCTCGCCGGTGACGACGGCACCGAGACCGCGGGCTTCGCCGAGTACCACCTCTCGGAGGGCGAGATCGCCTTCATCCACACCGAGACCGATCCCCGGTTCGCCGGGCGGGGCCTGGGCGGGCTGCTCGCCCGGGGCGCCCTCGACGACGCCCGCGCACGCGGGCTCCGCGTCCTGCCGTACTGCCCCTTCATCCGGGGCTGGATCCACAAGCACCCCGAGTACGCCGACCTGGTGCCCGAGACGCGCCGGGCACGGTTCGGTCTGTGACGCACGCGAATCCCCCCACCCACGACTCCCTCCCCGCGCGAAGGCGGAGCGCTGCGCTCAGAGGCAAGACGCCGTGCGTGGAGCGGCAACCGGCGGCGCTCCCCCGTCCGTAGCGTGACGGCGTTCCGCACCGCACAGAGGCGCGGACCAGCCCTTTCCCATTCCCCATTGATCCACATCGACATCGATCCGCAACAAGGAGACAACCCATGCCGTACATCACCGTGGGCCAGGAGAACACCACCGCCATCGACCTCTACTACGAGGACCACGGCACCGGGCAGCCCGTCGTCCTCATCCACGGCTTCCCGCTCGACGGCCACTCCTGGGAGCGCCAGACCGCCGCGCTGCTCGACGCCGGGCACCGCGTGATCACGTACGACCGCCGCGGATTCGGGCAGTCCTCCCAGCCGACGACCGGCTACGACTACGACACCTTCGCGGCCGACCTGAACACCGTGATGGAGACCCTCGACCTGAACGACGCCGTCCTCGTCGGCTTCTCCATGGGCACCGGCGAGGTCGCCCGCTACGTGTCCACGTACGGCTCCGCCCGCGTCGCCAAGGTCGCCTTCCTGGCCTCGCTGGAGCCCTGCCTGCTCAAGTCCGAGGACAACCCGGACGGCGTGGCCCCGCAGGAGTTCTTCGACGGGGTCGTGGCCGCCGTCAAGGCCGACCGCTACGCCTACTACACGGCCTTCTTCAACGACTTCTACAACCTCGACGAGAACCTGGGCACCCGGATCAGCGAGGAGGCCGTCCGCAACAGCTGGAACACCGCGGCCGGCGGCGGCTCCTTCGCCGCTTCCGCCGCGCCGTCGACCTGGTACACCGACTTCCGCGCCGACATCCCGTCCGTCGACGTGCCCGCCCTGATCCTGCACGGCACGGCCGACCGCATCCTGCCCGCCGAGGGCACCGCGCGTCCCTTCCACAAGGCGCTCCCCTCCGCCGACTACGTCGAGATCGAGGGCGCCCCGCACGGCCTGCTGTGGACCCACGCCGAGGAGGTCAACGCCGCCCTCCTCGCCTTCCTGGCGAAGTGACGCCCCACCCCGCCGGTTCCCAGGGGTGAGCGCCCGCCCCTGAAGAGCACGCGCCCCCGGTTCACGCGGGGCGCGTGCTCGACTGCCATTCCCGGGGGGACATCCCGTACGCGGTGCGGAAGGCGCGGCTGAAGTGGGACGGGTTCACGAACCCCCAGCGCTGGGCCACCGCCGACACGGCGGGCGCCGTCCGCGCCGGCCGGGACAGCTCCCGCCGGCACCTCTCCAGGCGCTCGCGGTGGATCCAGCGGCCCACCGTGGTCCCTTCCGACTGGAAGAGCCTGTGCAGGTACCGGACGGACATGTGGTGCGCGCCCGCGATCCTCTCCGGAGAGAGCGCGGGGTCGGCCAGGTGCCGCAGGATGTACTCCTTGACGCGCACCAGCATGCCGTGGGCCACCTCCGACGCATGGGGGTTCAGCCGCCCCTGCCGTTCGCGGACCAGCACCGTCAGCAGGTCCGCGGCGGTCATCGCGAGCTGCCGGCCCGTGTACGGATCGAACCCGGCGGCCCGGTCCGCCAGGCGCTCCAGATATCCGGCGACCACTCCGGACGTGCCGCCGCGGCTGTCGAACACGGCCCCGGTGACCGCCCGCAGGTCGGTGTCCGAGACGCCCAGCACCTCCTTCGGCACCCGGATCGCCGTGAACCGGAAGTCGTCCGGCTGCTCCCTCCGGTACGGCCGGCCGGCGTCGGAGCAGGTGAAGGTGCCGGGCCGGGCGAGGGCCTCGACCCCGTCCTGGGTGAGCCGTCCCGTTCCCCGGTGCTGGAGGGTGACGGTCAGGTACTCCCCGCCGCCCCGGGAGATCAGGGAGGAGTGCCGCGACACCGTCTGCGGGCCGGCCTCGACCACCGAGATCTGGAGGGGACCGAGCCGGTCGGTGGCGATCGTCCCCACCGAGGGCTCTCTCTCGTGCAGCATGACGTCCAGCGGGATGAAGGTGTCGGAGACCGCACTGTGCCAGTAGTCCGCCCGCTCGGACGGCGAGAGCGGCAGTGTGGACAGGACGACGGACATCGCGACCCCTAGGCATGGTCGGGCGGCGCTCCCCGAGGAGCGCCGGAAACAGCGGAACGTGCGCCCGCGACCGGTGCGAAGCCGGTTCCCGCGGACGGGACTCGGGGACGCCGCCGACGATGCGGCCGTCTCCCGCTTCCAGTCTCGGACGGCTCGCCCCCGTTGCCATCAGTCACCCGACTGGTGCTCTGCCCGGCACCCGACCCGCCCGGACCCGCCCGGACTCTTCCGGACTCTTCCGGCGACCCGGCCCGCTCCCGCCGGAGGCGTCAGTGCCCGGGACGGCGTCCCGCGGCCGCCCTCACCGCAGCCGGTCGCGCAGGAACATGCCGCCGAGCCGGACCGCCGCCCGCGTCGGCGGGCTGTCGCGCAGCGCGGTCAGGGAGGCGAAGTCGTGGACCGTGCCCTGGAACCGTGCCGTGGTCGCGGCGACACCGGCCTGGCGCAGCCGGTCGGCGTACTCCTCCGCCTCGTCCCGGGTCGCATCGGCCTCCGCCGTGACGACGAGGGCCGGCGGCAGCCCCGCCAGCGCGGCCGTACTCGCCCGCAGCGGGGACGCGGTCGGCTCGTCGCGCTGCCGGGGATCGGCCGCGTACTGCCGCCAGTAGGACCGCACGGCCTCCCGGGTGAGCAGATATCCCGTGGCGAACCGCCGCTGCGACGGGCTGTCGCAACGGGCGTCGGTCAGCGGGTAGTACAGCAGCTGGGCGCGGATCTCCGGACCCCCGCGCGCCCGGGCGAGGAGCGTGAGCGCCGTGGCCAGGGTGGCGCCCGCGCAGTCGCCGGCGACCGCGAGCCGGCCGGTGTCGAGTCCGAGCGGTTCGCCCTGCCCGGACGCCCAGGTCAGCAGGGCGTAGCACTCCTCCAGGGCGACCGGATAGCGGCTCTCGGGCGTGCGGCTGTACTCGGGGACGAGGGCCGCGACGCCCGCGTGGCGCACCAGCTCGCTGACCAGCCACGCGTGCGTCTGGGCGTCGCCCAGCATCCAGCGGCCGCCGTGGACGTAGAGCACGGTGGGGGGCGGGTCCGTCACACCGGTGGGCCGGAAGATCCAGAAGCCCACCAGGCCGGTGGGGCCCACGGGCGCCGCGTGGAAGGTGGCGTCCACGTCGAAGTCGTCGATCCGGTCGCCCTGGGCCTCCCGCAGGGCCTGGCGGGCGGTCTCCGGCTCCAGCTCGTGGAGGAAGGGCGGTGCCGCCGAGGCGTCGAGAAGGCGCTGCACCAGAGGATCCAGGATCACGGGCGACGGTCGTCCGGCGCGTGCCTCCCCCTCGGGGTCCGGCCGCATGCGTTCCGCCTCTCGTTCGGGTCTCTCCGGTGGTGTCGGTCGTACGTCAGCTGTCGTGCAGGAGGTCCCGGAGCTGATGGCGGCTGCTGATGCCGAGTTTGGGATAGACGTTGTAGAGGTGCGAGCCCACCGTACGCGGTGAGAGGAACAGCCGCTCACCGATCTCACGGTTCGACAGGCCACCCGCGGCGAGCCGCGCGATCTGCTGCTGCTGGGCCGTCAGCTCGGCCAGTCGCTGGGCGGAGGCGGACGCGGAGGCGTCGGCGACACCCGCCGCGCGCAGCTCGCCGCGGGCCGCGTCCGCGAGCGCCCGGGCGTCGAGCCGGACCGCCGCTTCGAGGACCGCGGTCAACTGGGCGCGGGCCTCCAGGGGCCTTCGGCGCCTGCGCAGCCAGATCGCGTAGTGCAGACGGGCCTGGGCCCGTTCCCACGGCCAGGTGTCGGCCGCGGGGTTGACCAGAGCCAGCCGGAAGTGGTGCTCGGGGTCCGCGTCCTCGTCGACGAGGGCGGCCGCGTGGTGCATCAGGAGCGTCATGCGGGTCGTCGGCCGCTCGCCCAGACCCGCCCGCACCGCGCCGAGGACGCGCGCGGCCTCCTCCTTCCGGCCGACGCGCCGCGCGGCGGCCGCCAGTTCGCTGATCGAGCGCGGGGACAGGAAGGGGGAGAGCGGCGCTCCGTCCTCGTCGAACAGGTCCCTGAAGTGGCGGAACGCACGCTCCGCGTCCCCCAGGGCCAGCGCGTGGAGCCCGCTGGCGCGCAGCATCCTGGCCCGAGTGGCGCGGTTCTCGCCGAGGTTGACGGAGCGCCAGGACGGACCGGTGAAGGGGACCTCCGGCAGGCTGTCGCCGCGCAGTGCGCGCAGCGTCACCTCCAGCGCTTCGAGGTCCATGTCGACGCGGGTCAGCCGGTGGACTCCCGCGCGGGAGCGCCCTTCCTCGATCTGGACCTGGGCCTCCGGCCACCGGCCCATCGCGATGAGGGTGTCCACATGGCTCGGCAGCGCCCACACGCGCGGGCCCCACGCCCAGGAGGCGCCGTGCACGGTGCTCGCCTGCCGGTGCATCTCCGCGCACAGCTCCGACTCGTCGCTGTAGTACGCCACCGAGGCGTCGGCCAGCAGCCGGGCCAGTGAAGCCCGGCCGTCGAGCGGTCCGGGCAGCGCGACGGGCGCCCGGCGGGCGGTGCCGCCGTCGTGGCCCCCGATGCCCATCGACACATAGGCCTTCATGGCGTCCGGCACCCCGGGGCCGGTGAGCCCGCCGCAGCCGTCCCGGCCCATGGGCTCCACGGGCCCGGCGGGCGTCGCGGCACCGGAGCGCCCGGCCCGGTCGTCCCGCGTCCCGGGCTCCTCCCGGACCACCCGGCCGGCGTGGTCGAGCAGACGCTGCAGCTCCCCCCGGTGCTCGGGCAGACCGGACTGGTGGGCGATCGCCGCCGCGAGCGCGGTGAGCGAGAGGGAGGCGGTGGCGGTACGCGGGGGAGAGTGCCGCCACAGGTCGAGGAGGAGCCCGAAGGCCTCCCGCTGGAACGAGAGCAGCGCCAGCGCTCCGGCCATGGCGCAGACGGCGGCGCACCGCAGGTCCGGGTCACGGTTGACCCGGCAGAACTCGTCGTACAGCTCGCGGACCCACTCCGGATCCCCGAGATCGCTCACCGCCGCCATGGCCGCGGCGAGGCGGCGGGCCCGGCCCTCGTCGGTCCCGCTGAGCCGCGCCGCCTGCTCCAGCGCCTTCGCCGAGGCGAAGCGGTCTCCCACGCTCAGGGCGTGGACGGCGGTCGTCCGCTCCAGGGCGGAGGCCACCGCCTCGTCGGGGCCGATCGCGGCCGCGGCCAGATGCCAGGCCCGGTGCGCAGGGCTCTGGCCCGCTGCCGCCGCCAGGTCCCGGTGGGCCCGCTGCCGCAGCTTCGCGGGCTGCCGGTGGAAGGCCGCCGCACGCGTCAGCGGGTGACCGAACGCGAGGCGGCCGTCGGCGATGCGGATCAGGCCGGCTTCCTCCGCCGGGGTCCACACGGTGAGGTCGTCGGTGCCCAAGGCGGCCATCACGACGGGAAGTTCCTCCTCCCGCAGCGCGGCCGACGCGTAGAGCAGCGCGCGCCGGGTGTCCTCCGGGAGGGCGTCCAGACGCGCGGCGAAAGCCTGCGGGGCCGGCCCGGCGCCGACGCGCGACGCCCGGTTCAGCTCGACGACCGCCAGCGGATTGCCCTCCGCCCGCCGGAGCAGGTCGAGACGGAGCCGCCCCCGGGGCGCGTCGGGCTGCGCGTCCAGGAGCCGGGCCGCCGCCCCGGGGGACAGCGGGCCGAGCCGCAGGACGGGAAGGCAGGCCGGGAACCCGGACGGGGGAGCCTCGCCGCGTGCGGTGAACAGCATGGTCACCGCCTGGTGCGTGAGCTGCCGCCGTACGGAGAACAGGACGTCCAGGGAGGCGTCGTCGCAGTCCTGGGCGTCGTCCACCGCCACCAGCAGCGGGTCCGTCCGGGCGAGACGGGTGAGCACGGCCAGCGTGACGGCGCACAGCGCGCGCCGCTCCTGGGGCCCGGATCCCGCGCCCGGCGCGAAGGCGGTACGGAGCACGGACCACCGGTCCTCCGGAAGCAGGTCCGGAGCGTCGAGGACCGGCAGGAGCAGCCGGTGCAGCGAGCTGAGGGGCGCCGGAGTCTCCCCGCCCCAGCCCCGCGTCGAAAGGACCGTGGCTCCGTGCGCCGAGGCCGTCTCCTCGGCGAACCGCAGCAGCCGGGACCTGCCGGTGCCGGTCTCCCCGAGCAGGAGCAGAGCCTGCGGCCCGGAACGTACGTCGAGGCAGCGCCGGATCAGGCCGATCTCCTCGTCACGGCCGATCGGCACGGCCGCGCGTCCCGTTTCGAACTCCGTCATCGCACTCCGACTCCCCGCGCGGGGCGGCTGGTTCCTGCCCCTGCGAGGATCCTGTCAGGAGGGAGCGCAGGCCGCTTCTGTCATGTGACCAGTCATGCCGGAAGAAGGCCTGGCAGGATGGTGGCAACGCTGTGAACAGGTATTTCACGGCCGGCCCCGCTCCACTGGGCGGTCCGGGGCGGTCGTGAGGCGGACAAGGGAGAGCATGGACGTCGGCGCCGTCGAGGCACGAACGCGAGGTATCCGGGGCAGGGCGCGCGAGGTGGAGTGGATCGGCAGACTGGTCGAGGCCGCGGACGGCCCCGGCGCGAAGGTGCTCGTGCTGACCGGTGAGCCGGGCGCCGGCAAGAGCACCCTCCTCGACCACGCCGCCGACCTGGCCGCGAAGCGGGGCAGGCGGGTGCTCCGGGTGCGCGGCTGCGAGGGCGAACAGGGCCTCGACTTCGCGGGAGTCCACCAACTGCTGCACCCCGTCCTCCGCGACCTCGACCGGCTGCCGACGCGTCAGCGCGACGCCCTGCGGCACGCGTTCGGCATGGACGACGGCGACGGCGGCCAGATCCCCGAACCGCTCGTGATCCGGTCCGGCGTCCTCACCCTCCTCTCGGAGGCGGCGACGGAACGGCCCCTGCTCATCGTCGTCGACGACGCCCAATGGCTGGACGTCGGCTCCCTGGACGTGCTGGCGTTCGTCGCGAGGCGGCTCGAAGGCGAACGGATGGCCCTGCTGCTCGCGGCACGGGAGGAGTCGGTGCCGGCGCGCTTCGACCGCGAGTTCCCGCATCTGACGACCGGACCCCTCGACCGGGCGGAGGCGGGCCTCCTGCTGGACGAGCAGCCGAATCCGCCGCGCGGCAAGGCCCGGGCC
Source organism: Streptomyces sp. NPDC004284 (assembly GCF_042874035.1). Classification (NCBI taxonomy): domain Bacteria; kingdom Bacillati; phylum Actinomycetota; class Actinomycetes; order Kitasatosporales; family Streptomycetaceae; genus Streptomyces; species Streptomyces sp. NPDC004284. Next base: position 59,061 of record NZ_JBIAMJ010000024.1, read on the forward strand.
GAGATCATCGAACAGGCCGCCGGGAACCCGCTCGCCCTCATCGAACTCGCGCGGGCCTTCGCCAAGGGACCGGGCCTGCAGAGGCCGGGCGCGATCGAGGCCCTCCCCCTCACCACCCGGCTGGAGCGCCTGTTCGCGGCCGACCTGCCCGGCCTTCCGCCGGAGACCCGCCACGCGCTGCTCCTGGCGGCCGCCGCCGGCACGGACCGGCTCTCCGACGTCCTGCACGCCGTCCCGGCCCTGGACGATCCCGAGGTCTGGCGGCCCGCCGAGGAGGCGGGGCTCGTACGCGTCGAGAACGGCGACGTCCGGCTGCGCCATCCGCTGATCCGCTTCGCGATCCACCGGGCCGCCTCCTTCGCCGACCGCCGCGAGGCCCATCTGGCCCTCGCCGCCGCGTTCGCGCACGAGCCCGACCGCCGGGCCTGGCACCTCGCGGCGGCCGCGTTCGGCCCGGACGAGGAGGTCGCCGACGCCCTGGCGCAGAGCGCCGAGCGCTCCCGGCGCCGCGGCGGATACGCGGCCGCGGCCACCGCGCTCGAACGGGCCGCCGAACTCACCCCGGACGCGGAGCACCGCGCCGGACGCCTGCTCGCCGCCGCCGTCTCCGCCATGTACGCCGGGTACCCCCAGTGGGTGGGCGAGATCGCGGCCCGGGTCGGCCCCCTGACACAGGACCCCAAGCTGCTCGCCGAGGCCTCCCTGAGCGGCGGCTGGTCGCTGTCCGTGACGCTCCGCCATGAGGACGCGCTCGGATTCCTGCTGCCCGTGGCCGAATCCATGGCCACCGCGGCACCGGCTCTGGCGCTGGACGCGCTGGGAACGGCGGCGACCCCGGCCTACAACTCCGGCGACCCCTTCTACCGCTCCGAACTCCGGCGCATCGGTGATCTGATCCCCCCGCAGCCGGACCGGGTCGACCGGCTGTGGGTGGAGGCGGTCGCCGACCCCTTCACGGACCGGGAGGTGGCGCTGCAGCGCCTGCACGACGTGACGGGCTCCTCGTGGGAAGGCCCGCTCGCGGATCCCACCACGCTCGGCGAACTCATCGTGCTCGGCGCCACCGCGTGGCTCCTGGACGAGACCGACCTGTCCATACGTCTCCTCGGCCGGGCCATGGACCACTTCCGCCCGGCCGCCACGGCCGGCACCAACTGCACGGTCACCCAGGCGCTCGCCCTCGCCCTCTTCGACAGCGGAGCCTGGACGGCCGCCGGGTCCGCGGCCGAGGCGGCCTTCGGCCTGGCCGCGGAGGCGGGGGCGGAGAACGTCGCCGTGGGGGCCCCGATCCTCCAGGCCACGCTGCGTGCCGTCCGGGGCGACCACACCGGCGCGCGGGAGCGGGCGGCCGAGGCCGTCCGCGGCATCGAACTGGGCAAGTCCCGCAGCCTGTACGTCCGTCACTGCCAGGCCCTCGGCATGGCGGCGCTCGCGGAAGGAGACCACAAGGCGGCGTACGAGCACCTCCGCCGCGTCTTCACCCAGGACTCCCCGCCCGCCCCCGTGCACCACCACGCCTCCCTCCACTACCTCGCCGACCTCGCCGCGGCCGCCGTCCGCGCCGGCCGGACGGACGACGCCCGCGCCGTGCTCCGAGCGGCCGAGGACATCCTGGAAGCCCCCCGCTCCGTCCGACTCGACGCGATCGTGCACCGCGCCACGGCCCTGCTGAGCCCACCCGACGACGCCGAACCCCACTTCCTCGCCGCACTCGCCGACCCCGCCGGCGCCCAATGGCCCTTCGAACACGCCCTGGCCCAACTCGACTTCGCCGAATGGCTGCGCCGCCGCCGCCGAGCCGCCGAGGCACGCCCCCTGCTCACCGCCGCCCTCGAAGTCTTCGAACGACTCGACGCCCGCCCCTGGACCGAGCGCGCCACCGCCGAACTCCGCGCGGCCGGCGTCGCCGTGGCCGACTCCACCGCCCCGGAAGCCGTGGCCGGCCTGACACCGCAGGAACTCCAGATCGCCCAACTCGCCGCAGAGGGCCTGACCAACCGTGACATCGGCGCCCGGCTCTACCTCTCCCCCCGCACCATCGGCTTCCACCTCCACAAGATCTTCCCCAAGCTCGGCATCACGGGCCGCGCCCAACTGAGGGACGCCCTCGGCCGATGAACCCCACGGGCCCCCTCAAAGCCAGTCCCGCCGCTTGAAGATCACGTACAGGCTGACGCAGACGACCCCCATCAAGCCGATCGCGAAGGGGTATCCGAAGTGCCAGCTCAACTCGGGCATGGTGGCGAAGTTCATGCCGTAGATGGTCCCGACGAGCGTGGGCGCGAAGAGGATGGCGGCCCAGGCGGAGATCTTCTTGATCTCCTCGTTCTGCTCGAAACCGGCTTCCGCCAGGGCGCGCATCTCGGCGTTCTGCTGTTGGGTGACCAGGGTCGCGTTGACCGTGAGGATCTCGGTCAGGGCCTGGCGGAAGCCGTCGACGCGTTCGCTGGTGTGGGTGACGTGGTCGGCGACGTCGCGGAGGTAGCGCTGGAGTTCCTCGTCCGTGCCGTACTTGGCGAAGCCGGCCATGAGGGCGTGGAGCATGCCCACCAGGGGGCGGGTGGCGCGCTGGAACTCGACCATTTCGCGGGAGAGTTCGTAGATGCGGCGGGAGACCGCGGGGTCGCCGCCGAAGACCTCCGTCTCGATCTCGTCGATGTCGTTCTGGACGCCGGCGACCACCGGGGCGTAGCCGTCGACCACCGCGTCGAGGATCGCGTACAGGACGGCTTCGGGGCCCAGGGCCAGGAGGTCCGGGTTCTCCTCCATGCGGCGGCGGACGGCGGAGAGGTCGGGGGCGGCGCCGTGCCGGACGGTGATGAGGAAGTCCGGGCCCACGAAGACGTGCAGCTCGCCGAAGTCGACCTCCTCCTGGGCGTCCAGGTAGCGGGCGGCCCGCAGGACGACGAAGAGGGTGTCGCCGTACCGTTCCAGCTTGGGGCGCTGGTGGGCCTCCATCGCGTCCTCGACGGCCAGCTCGTGCAGGTCGAACTCGGCGGCCAGGGAGTGGAGTTCCTCCTCGGTCGGCCGATGGAGGCCGATCCAGGCCATGCCGTCGGGGTGCTCGCGCAGCTGCCGGAACGTGTCCGCGAGGGTGGTGGGGGAGGAGACCCGGCGGCCGTCGCGGTAGAGCGCCGACTGCACCACGCTCGGCTGGACCACGCCCGGCTCCTCCGCCGAGGGCGGTCGCGCGGACGAGGACGCGGGCGGCGCGTCGGCCCGGCGGCGCCAGGCCGCGCGGGGACGGCGGTCGGACATGCGTCGTGCACCTCCTCCTCGGGTTCCTCGGGTTCCTCGGGTTCCTCGGGTTTCTCAGACTGTGGGCCTAGAGCAGGATATATGGGGTGAATCGCCGCCGTTCGGATCTCGGAAGCCGTCGGGTCCGATCGAGGACCGTAGATGTCCGCAAGTCTCGGTAGCGTGCCGGTCATGGCCCTCAAGACGACCCACCCCGTGCTCGGCCCCCGCGCCCTGAACCGCGCCACCCTCGACCGGCAGCTGCTTCTGCGCCCCGCCCCGCTCGGGGTCGAGGAGGCCGTCGCCCACCTCGTCGGCCTCCAGGCCCAGAACACCAAGCCTCCGTACTACGCGCTCGCCGCCCGCCTCGACGGATTCCGGCCCGAGCGGCTGTCCGCGCCGATGGAGTCCCGGGCCGTCGCCCGGATCGTCTCGCTCCGGTCCACCGTCCACACCCACACCGCCCGCGACGCCGTCGGTCTGCGCAGGCTCGTCCAGGCCGGGGCCATCGACCGGGAGCTGAAGATGTTCCGCAAGGGGCTCGACGGCGTCGACCTCGACCGGCTCGCCGACCTGGCCACCGCATACGTCGAGGAGCGGCCCCGCACCCCCAAGGAGCTGCGGGAACACCTCCTCCAGGAGTGGCCCGACGCCGACCCGCAGGCGCTCACCATCGCCGCCCGCTGCCTGCTCCTGATGGTGCAGGTCACCCCGCGCGGCCTGTGGGGGCGCAGCGGACAGGTCGCGCTCACCACCGTCCGTACGTGGTTCGACGGGGTCGTGGACGAGGCCGCCGACCTCGACGAGACCGTACGGCGCTACCTGGGCGCCTTCGGGCCCGCCTCCGTCAAGGACATGCAGCTCTGGTGCGGCCTCACCCGCCTCCGCCCGGCCTTCGAGCGGCTGCGGCCGGAGCTCCTCGTCTTCCGGGACGAACAGGGCACCGAGCTCTTCGACCTCCCCGACGCTCCCCGCCCCGACGAGGACACCCCCGCCCCGCCCCGCCTCCTCCCCGAGTTCGACAACCTGCTCCTCTCGCACGCCGACCGCACCCGCGTGGTCCCCGCCGCGTACCGCTCCCGCACGTGGACCGGCAACCAGGCCCACCGCACGTTCCTCCTCGACGGCTTCCTCGCCGGCCTCTGGTACCTCGACGAAGGCAAGGACCGCACCACGCTCACCCTCGCGCCCTTCGCGCACGTGACCCGCGCGGGGCGGGCGGCGCTCACGGCCGAGGCGGAGCGGACCCTCCGGCTCATGACGCCTTCGGGCACCCCGTACGACATCGTGTACGCGGACTCCTGAGCCCCCGCCCTACGGCAGCACCCCCGCCCTCCGGGCCGCCACCACCGCCTCCAGGCGGGTGTGGGCGCCCAGTTTGCGCATCGCGGAGCGGAGGTAGCCCTTCACCGTCTCCGGGCGGAGGCCGAGGCGGCCGGCCGCCGTCGCGTTCGTCGCGCCGGAGGCGACGGCGGCGAGGACGTCCGCCTCGCGCGGGGTGAGGGAGACGCCGGGGGCGTCGGGGGCGGTGCCGGAGGCCGATTCGAGGCGGCCGCAGACGGCGAGGAGGCGGTCCCGGAGGACGGGGTCGACGACCTTGGGGGCCAGCTCGCGCAGCTCCCCGTACGCCTGGCGCACCTCCTCCCAGGACGGGCCGGGCGGCGGGGGAGCGAGCAGCCGGCGCACCTCGTCCTGCACCGCGAGGGCCTGCTCGACGTCACGGGCCGCCGCCATCGCCGCGTCGAAGACCCGCTCGCCGATCGGGAGGGACTCGCGCAGCGCCCCGTACAGCACCCCGCGCACCTTGCGCCGTACGACGACGGGGACGGCGATCACCGCGCGCAGGCCCTCCGCCGAGACCGGCACGTCGTACTCGTGGGTGATGTGCCGCGACGCCAGGTAGTCCGTCGCCGCGCACGGCCGCGCCAGCGCCAGGCACTTCCCGCCCAGGCCCGAGCCCGCCGAGATCGCCAGGCCGCGCAGCGCGGGCGTCACGGCCCCGCTCAGCTCGGCGATCCGCACCGCGCGGCCCGCGGCCCCCTCCTGGAGCAGTCCGCCGAAGACGACGGGCAGCCCGCTGGCGCGCCTCAGCCGCAGCAGCGCCGTACGCAACTCCACCGCTTCCACCATCTCGGGCACGGAACCACTCCTTCACCCCCGAACGGGGGTAGTGAGACCTGGGTCACCGATTACACGATGTCCGGGACAGTCCCGCAATGAGGAGGACACATGACGGCCACGAGCGCGACCGGTGCGACGGAGAGGTTCCGGGCCGCCCGGGACTTCCTGCTGCAGCATCGCGAGGACTACGAGACGGCCTACGAGGGCTTCGCCTGGCCCCGGCCCGACCGTTTCAACTGGGCGCTCGAATGGTTCGACGTCATCGCGCGGGACAACGACCGGACCGCGCTGCACATCGTCGAGGAGGACGGCTCCGAGACGCGGGTCAGCTTCGCCGAGATGTCCGCCCGCTCGAACAGGGTCGCGAACTGGCTCCGCGCCCAGGGCGTCCGCGCCGGCGACCGCGTCATCCTGATGCTCGGCAACCAGGTCGAACTGTGGGAGACCGTGCTCGCCGCCATGAAGCTGCGCGCCGTCCTCATCCCCGCCACCCCGCTCCTCGGCCCCGCCGACCTGCGCGACCGCGTCGACCGGGGCCGCGCCCGGCACGTCATCGTGCGCGCCGAGGACACCGCCAAGTTCGACGACGTCCCCGGGGACTACACCCGGATCTCGGTCGGCGGCGACGGGGTGAACTGGCTGGGGTACGAGCTCGCCGCCCAGGAGTCGGACGTCTTCGAGCCCGACGGCGTCACCCTCGCCGACGACACCCTGATGCTGTACTTCACCTCCGGCACGACCGCCCGTCCCAAGCTCGTCGAGCACACCCACACCTCGTACCCCGTCGGCCACCTCTCGACGATGTACTGGATCGGCCTCAAGCCCGGCGACGTCCACCTCAACATCTCCTCGCCGGGCTGGGCCAAGCACGCCTGGTCCAACCTCTTCGCCCCGTGGAACGCCGAGGCGACCGTCTTCATCCACAACTACACCCGCTTCGACCCGGCCCGCCTCATGGACGAGATGCAGCGGAACGGCGTCACCAGCTTCTGCGCCCCGCCGACCGTGTGGCGGATGCTGATCCAGGCCGACCTCGGCCAGCTGAAGACCCCGCCGCGCGAGGTCGTCGCCGCCGGCGAACCGCTCAACCCCGAGGTCATCGAGTCCGTGCGGCGCGCCTGGGGCGTCACCATCCGGGACGGCTTCGGCCAGACCGAGACCGCCGTCCAGGTCTCCAACAGCCCCGGCCAGCGGCTCAAGGAAGGCTCCATGGGCCGCCCGAGCCCCGGCTTCCGGGTCACCCTGGTCGACCCCGTGAGCGGCACGCCGGACGTCGAGGAGGGCGAGATCTGCCTCGACCTCTCCGCCAGCCCGGTGGGCCTGATGACCGGCTACCACGGCGACCCGGAGCGCACGGCGGAGGCGATGGCCGGCGGCTACTACCGCACCGGCGACATCGGCTCCCGCGACGAGGACGGCTACATCACCTACATCGGGCGCGCCGACGACGTCTTCAAGGCGAGCGACTACAAGATCTCGCCCTTCGAGCTGGAGAGCGCCCTCCTGGAGCACGAGGCCGTCGCCGAGGCCGCCGTCGTCCCCGCCCCCGACCCGCTGCGCCTCGCCGTCCCCAAGGCGTACATCGTCCTCGCGGCCGGGTGGGAGCCGGGCGAGGAGACCGCGAAGGCCCTCTTCGCCCACTCGCGCGCGGTCCTCGCCCCGTACAAGCGCGTCCGCCGCATCGAGTTCGCCGACCTGCCCAAGACGGTCTCCGGCAAGATCCGGCGCGTCGAACTGCGCCGGCTGACGGCGGAGGGCGGCGGCAAGGAGTACGTGGAAGGGGACCTCGCATGAACCTGTCGTACGCGCACGGGGTGTCGGAGACTCCGCTCCTCGGCGACACCATCGCCGACAACCTCGACCGGGCCGTCGCCGCCTGGCCCGACCGGGAGGCCCTCGTCGACGTCCCCGGAGGGCGCCGCTGGACGTACGCGCAGTTCGGCGCGGACGTCGACCGGCTGGCCGGGTCCCTGCTCGGCAGCGGGGTCCGCAAGGGCGACCGGGTCGGCATCTGGGCGGTGAACTGCGCCGAGTGGGTGCTCGTCCAGTACGCCACCGCCCGCATCGGCGCGATCATGGTGAACATCAATCCGGCCTACCGCGCCCACGAGTTGGCGTACGTCCTCAAGCAGGCCGGCGTCTCCCTGCTCTTCGCCACCCTCACCCACAAGACGAGCGACTACCGGGCCATGGTCGAGCAAGTCCGCTCCGAATGCCCGGAGTTGCGCGAGGCCGTCTACTTCGGCGACCCGACCTGGGACGCCCTGCTGGCCCGGACGCCCGGGGAGCTGCGCCCGGAGCCGCTGTCCTGCGACGAGCCCGTCAACATCCAGTACACCTCGGGGACGACGGGCTTCCCGAAGGGCGCCACGCTCTCCCACCACAACATCCTCAACAACGGTTATTTCGTCGGGGAGATGATCGCCTACAGCGAGCAGGACAGGGTCTGCATCCCCGTCCCGTTCTATCACTGCTTCGGCATGGTCATGGGAAACCTCGCGGCCACCTCGCACGGCGCCTGCATGGTCATCCCGGCCGCCTCCTTCGACCCCGCCGCCACCCTCAGGGCGGTCCAGGAAGAGCGCTGCACCTCCCTCTACGGGGTGCCGACGATGTTCATCGCCGAGCTCAACCTGCCCGACTTCGCCTCGTACGACCTCTCCACGCTCCGCACCGGGATCATGGCGGGCTCGCCGTGCCCGGTCGAGGTGATGAAGCGGGTCGTCGCCGAGATGAACATGGCGGAGGTGTCGATCTGTTACGGCATGACCGAGACCTCGCCCGTCTCCACCCAGACCCGCCGCGACGACGACCTGGACCGCCGCACCGGCACGGTCGGCCGGGTCATGCCGCACGTCGAGGTGAAGGTCGTCGACCCGGCGACCGGGCTGACCGTGGAGCGCGGCACGGCGGGGGAGCTGTGCACGCGCGGCTACAGCGTGATGCTCGGCTACTGGGACGAGCCGGGGAAGACCGCCGAGGCGATCGACCCCGGCCGCTGGATGCACACCGGGGACCTCGCGGTCATGCGGGACGACGGCTACGTGCAGATCGTCGGCCGCATCAAGGACATGATCATCCGGGGCGGGGAGAACGTGTACCCGCGCGAGATCGAGGAGTTCCTCTACGGACACCCCAAGATCGCGGACGTGCAGGTCGTCGGCGTGCCCGACGAGCGGTACGGCGAGGAGATCGTGGCCTGCGTGATCCCGCGCGACCCCGCGGCCCCGCCCACCCTGGACGAGATCACGGCCTTCTGCCGGGACCGGCTGGCCCACTACAAGATCCCGCGCAGGGTGGAGATCCTCACCGAGTTCCCGATGACGGTGAGCGGCAAGGTGCGGAAGGTGGAGCTGCGGCAGACCTACGGCTCCTGAACCCTCAGACGACCTCCCGGCGCATGCAGACGCGCGGCCAGAGCGACAGGCCGTGGTCCGCCTCGGCGCGGCTGATCTCGCGCAGCCCCTCCGTGAGCGCCGGGTCGGAGTCGGTGAGCGGGCGGAAGCCGAGCCGCGTGTAGTACGGGGCGTTCCACGGCACCTCGGTGAAGGTCGTCAGCGTCAGGGCCGTCAGGCCCTGCGCTCTGGCGGCCGCCTCCAGGTGCTCGATCAGCGCCCGGCCGACGCCCCGGCGGGCGGAGTCCGGGTGCACCGACACCTGCTCGATGTGGGCGGCGCCGTCGACGGTGTCCGAGAGCAGGTACGCGACCGGGCGGTCGGCGGCGTCCACCGCCACCCACGCCCGGCCCGCACTGCGATAGGCCTCCAGGACGTCCAGGGGCAGCGGGTCGTCGTCGGCGATCGCCGCCATGCCGAGAGAACGGAACGGCTCGCCCGCCGCCCGTTCGATGTCCTGGAGCAGCGGGAGTTCGGCCGGAGCGGCCGCTCTGATGCGCATAGGACAGTATGGCGCGGCCTCAGCACGGGGCGCCGTCCGGACCCGGACCGGCCTCCGGCGGCGGCCGGTTCCGGCCGTCGTCGCAGTCGCTCCGCCGGGGGGCGTCGTCCTCGCGGGGGCGGTCGAGCAGCCCGCCCTCGCGCGAGAAACGGGGCAGGAACAGGGCCAGGGCGGGATCGCCGTACAGCGCCACGTACAACTGGACGAGCCACCCGTCCGTCACCTCGCGCCGGTGGGCCGGCAGCGGATACCGCTCCCGCAGGGCGGAGAGGAGCCGCCGCGCCGCCCTCGTCGTGTCCGGCAGCCGCAGCAGCGCCACCGCGAGGAGGACCGGCGGCAGTCCGGCCGCGAGCGCCCCGGCGAGGTCCGCCCCGGAAGCCCCGGTCGCGAGCGGCCCCGCCACCACGGTCGGCGGTACGCAGCCGAGGAGCACCCGGGCCGCCCGCAGCCGCGCGAGCGGGCGGAGCAGCCCGGCCCCGCGCAGCTCGCCGCGCAGCGCGTCCACCGGACGCCGTGCCTCGGGACGCAGGGCCAGGGTCCGTAACGCGAGCGCCCGGTGCAGCGCCCCGTGCACACCGAGCTGTACGGGGTCACGCGTGCGGCCCGGTCCGCCATTGGCCCGAATCGTATGTTTGCGGCCCGCCGCGACCGCCCCGCGCTGGTGCAGCGCCACCAGGGCCACGGTGACGGCCGCCCGCCGCCCGCCCCGCAGCAGCGCGAGGGCCTGCGGCGGGGGCACGGCGGCCGCCCCGGTCTCCTCGCTGCGGGTTCCGCCGCCCGTCAGCAGCAGGGCGGCGAGCAGCAGCTCTCCCCAGGCCGCCCCGATGAACCACCACGTCCCCGTCGGCATGACGCCCACCCCCCGAGGGTGTTGTGCCCGGGGGAGCGTGATCGTCACGCGTGAATGGCCGATTTCGGATGCCGAGGAGTTGTGTGGGCGCTCCGGCCGGCCTCCCGGCTCAGGCGCCGCCCGCCGCCAGGTCGTCCGCCGCGCCGTTGACCGGCTGCGGGGTGCCCGTCAGGTCGAGGACGAAGAGCGGGAGGCCGACCTCGGCGGCGCGCGAACGGGCCTCCGGGGTGTAGCCGGCCAGTGAGAAGAACACGCTCACGCCGACGGTGTTCAGCCCGTTCAGCCAGAGGCACTCGACGGCCCGCAGCCCGGTGGGTCGGGTGCTCGGGTCGACCTGGGCGACCAGACCGGGCGCCCGCAGGTCCACGCCCGACGAAGGGCGCTCCTCGGGCTGCACGACGTCCCTGAAGCCGAGCCACCGCAGGTACCCGGCCGCCGCCGCGACCGCGTCCCGCGAGGTCCGGATCGTCACGGGCCGGAAGGCCCCGCGCAGCGGCGCCGGGCGCGGGACCGTGGACGGCGGCGGTACGTGCGCGGGGTACCGCTCGGCGAAGCTACGGGGTCCCGCCGCACCGGGCTCCTCGGCCCCGCGCCCCGCCGCACCGGCCCCTCCCCGGGCCTTCGGGCTCGGCCCGAACCAGGGGGAGCCGGCCTCGACGGGCGCGTCCCCGTCCCCTCCCTCCCCGGGTGCTCGCGGGGACGAGTGCGGGCCCGCCGGTCGCGGCGAAGGGGGCGCCTCCGGCTCCCGCGCCGGGAGGGAGGACCGGGCCGCACCGGATCCGGCCGCCGCCGGGGACTCCGGACCGGCCGCCGCCGCGGACCCTGGACCGGCCGCCGCTCCGGATCCCGGACCGGCTGCCGCTCCGGATCCCGGACCAGCCGCCGCCGCGGGCCCCGGACCGGTCACTGCCCCGGATCCCGGACCGGCCGCCGCCGCAGGACCCGGGCCCGACCCCGTACCGGCTCCGCCTGCCCTTGCCGAGTCCCTTCCCGAGTCCCTTGCCCGTTCCCTTCCCGGCTCCCTTACCGGTCCCCCTCCCGACTCCCTTTCCGGCTCCGCCCCCACCGCCCGTACCGGTACCCGCAGCACCGTCCCGCACGGGCAGCCCAGTTCCGGGTGGGGCCAGTCGGTGTCGCGGCCGCAGGCTCCGCAGCGGACGGTGACCCACGTGTCGGCCCAGGTCCGGCGCCTGATCGGCTCCGCGGGCGCGCCCGCCTCGACCGTCGGTGCGACCGGGTGTCCGCAGACGCAGGGGAAGGCGGGCGGTGCGTACGCCTGCGTGCGCAGGCATTCCGGGCAGCTCACCGGTACCGACTCAGCCACAGCCCAACCCCCCTGTCGTTCCGTCCATGGTCCCCCCATCCGACGGCCCGGGGGAGGGGGTTCGGCCAGTTCCGTGATCCCGGCGGGCGGACTTCTCTTGACGGTTCTCCGAAGCCCGACCTACATTGCTTCCGTATAGCAGAACAGCATTTCCGCATTACGGAAACAGGTGAAGGGGCCTCCCGAGACGAGGCGCCCACCTGGATCCGCCCGGCCGAAGCAGGAGCACTCCCATGCCTCGTATGACCGCCGCCGCAGCGGCCGTTGAGATCCTCAAGCGCGAAGGCGTCACCCAGGCGTTCGGCGTCCCCGGCGCGGCGATCAACCCCTTCTACCGCGAGCTCAAGAACGTCGGCGGCGTCAACCACACGCTCGCCCGCCACGTCGAGGGCGCGTCCCACATGGCCGAGGGCTACACCCGTGCCCAGGCCGGCAACATCGGCGTCTGCATCGGTACGTCCGGCCCCGCCGGCACCGACATGATCACCGGCCTGTACTCGGCCATCGCGGACTCCATCCCGATCCTCTGCATCACCGGCCAGGCCCCGACCTCGAAGCTCCACAAGGAGGACTTCCAGGCCGTCGACATCGCCTCGATCGCCAAGCCGGTCACCAAGGCCGCGACGACCGTCCTGGAGGCCGCGCAGGTCCCCGGCGTCTTCCAGCAGGCCTTCCACCTGATGCGCTCCGGCCGTCCCGGCCCGGTCCTCATCGACCTCCCGCTGGACGTCCAGCTGGCCGAGATCGAGTTCGACCCGGAGACCTACGAGCCGCTGCCGGTCTACAAGCCGTCCGCGACCCGCGCGCAGGCCGAGAAGGCACTGAGCTTCCTCCTGGAGTCCGAGCGCCCGCTGATCGTCTCCGGCGGCGGCATCATCAACGCCGACGCCTCCGACCTCCTCGTCGAGTTCGCCGAGCTGACCGGCATCCCGGTCATCTCCACCCTCATGGGCTGGGGCACCATCCCGGACGACCACGAGCTCGCCGCCGGCATGGTCGGCGTCCAGACCGCGCACCGCTACGGCAACGCGACCTTCCTGGAGTCGGACTTCGTCCTCGGCATCGGCAACCGCTGGGCCAACCGCCACACCGGTTACAACATGGAGGCCTACACCAAGGGCCGGAAGTTCGTCCACGTCGACATCGAGCCGACCCAGATCGGCAAGATCTTCGCACCGGACTACGGCATCGCCTCCGACGCCAAGGCCGCCCTGGAGCTCTTCATCGAGATCGCCGGGGAGTGGAAGGCCGCCGGCACGCTCCCGGACTTCTCCGCCTGGGCCGCCTCCGCGCAGGAGCGCAAGGCCACCCTCCAGCGCCGCACGCACTTCGACGACATCCCGATGAAGCCGCAGCGCGTCTACGAGGAGATGAACAAGGCCTTCGGCCCGGAGACCCGCTACGTCACCACCATCGGCCTCTCCCAGATCGCGGCCGCGCAGTTCCTGCACGTCTACAAGCCGCGCCACTGGATCAACTGCGGCCAGGCCGGCCCGCTCGGCTGGACGATCCCGGCCGCCATCGGCGCCGCCACCGCGCAGCCGGACGTCCCGGTCGTCGCGCTCTCCGGCGACTACGACTTCCAGTTCATGATCGAGGAGCTGGCGGTCGCCGCCCAGCACAAGGTCCCCTACGTCCACGTCCTCGTGAACAATGCCTACCTCGGCCTGATCCGCCAGGCGCAGGGCGGCCTCGGCATCAACTTCGAGGTCAACCTGGAGTTCGAGAACATCAACACCCCGGAGATCGGCGTCTACGGCGTCGACCACGTCAAGGTCGCCGAGGGCCTGGGCGTCAAGGCGATCCGCGTCGAGGACCCGGACAAGCTCGGCGAGGCGCTGGAGCAGGCCAAGAAGCTGGCCGTCGAGCACCAGGTCCCGGTCGTCGTCGAGGCCATCCTGGAGCGCATCACCAACATCGCCATGAGCAAGACGGTCGACATGAGCGACGTCACCGAGTTCGAGGACCTGGCCACCGAGCCGGGCCACGCGCCGACCGCGATCAAGGCCCTCCAGGTCTGATCACGGAGCCGTGAGACGGCCCCCGCCCCGAGGAGCACCGGGGCGGGGGCCTCCCTGTGCCGCCACCAGCACCGCGCCCGCCTCCGTCCACTCGTACAGCACCGAGCGGCCCGCCCGGCCCCGCCGTACGAGCCCGGCGTCGAGCAGCACCTTCAGATGCCGGCCGACCGAGCCGAGTCCCTGCCCGGTGAGCGCCACCAACTGGCTGGTGGACAGCGGGGATTCGAGCCGTACGAGCACCCCGGCGCGGGCCGCCCCGAGCAGGGCCCCCAAGGCCTCCGGCGCCGTGGGGCCGGCCGTGTCCGCCAGAACTCCCGCGCAGGCGTAGACGATCGCGTACCGCTCCGTCCCCTCCCACGACACCCAGCCGGTCGCCGGGGTCACCGGCACCAGCAGCAGTCGCGCCCTGTCCAGCGAACGCGGCGGATACGCACGGGTGTTGACCTGGAGACGCCCGTCGCCGAGCCAGCGCATCTTCCCCGGGCACAGCTCGTCCAGCGCCGCCGCCCAGCCGCCCCGGCTCAGCAGCGCCGTCCGCGCCACCACGTCGGCCTCCAGGATCCGCCGCCGCCGCGCCCACTCCGGCCGCACGGTCTCCCGCCACACCCAGCCGAGCACGTCCGCCAGCCGCTCCGGCAGATCGCGCGCCGAGCGCAGCGGCTCCGGCACGGGCCCGCCGATCGCCACCGCCAACTGGTCGACGGCGTCGGCCGGTCCGGCCGCCCGGACGGCCTCGACCTCCTCCTCGAAACTCCGCTCGCGGTCGCCCAGCGGGGTCGGGGTGAGGAAGTCCGCGTTCCAGGTGGGCCCGATCGCCGCCCGCACGAGCAGCGCGTCCAGCGGCTCGGCCGCGAGCCGCTCCCGGTACGCGGGCAGGTGCCGGCCGAGCCAGGCCCGCTCGCCCGGGTGCGTCGCCTTCCCCCCGTGCAGCGTCTTGAGCGAGGCGATCGTCTCGGCGAGCGGCGAGAGCACGAACGAGCTGCCCGCCAGGGTGTCCGTACCGATCCGCCACCAGCCCATGTTTCGCCTCCCCGCGAAACAGTACCGGTGGTCCCGGGCGCCCCGGAGACTCCCCGCATGCCCCGCTACCGCGCGCTCTTCCGCACCCCGGAGTTCACCCCGCTCTTCCTCACCGGCGCCGCCCACATCGCCGCCAACACCGTCGCCGGACTCGGTCTCGCCACGCTCGTCTTCCGCGCGACCGGTTCCCCGTTCCTCTCCGCCCTGGCCCTCTTCGGCCCCTCGCTCGCCCAGCTCCTCGGCGCGACCACGCTGCTCTCCGCCGCCGACCGGCTGCCGCCGCGCGCCGCGCTCTCCGGCATCGCCCTCTTCTTCGCCCTGGGCACCGCCGTCCTGGCGATCCCCGGCCTGCCGACCTGGGCGGTCTTCGTGATCCTGCTCGCCGAGGGGCTCGCGGCCTCGCTGGGCGGCGGGGTGCGGTACGGGCTCCTCAACGAGATCCTCCCGCGCGAGGAGTACCTCCTCGGCCGCTCCGTGATGAACATGGCCGCCGGCGCCTTCCAGATCGGCGGCTTCGCCACCGGCGGCCTCCTCGTCGCCCTGCTCTCGCCCCGCGGCACGGTCCTCGTCGGCGCGGGCCTCTACCTCGTCGCCGCGCTGACCGCCCGCCTCGGTCTCGGGGCGCGCCCGCCCCGCGCGGCCGGACGGCCCTCGGTCGCCGAGACCTGGCGCACCAACGGACGCCTCCTGTCCGTCCCCGCCCGCCGCCGCACCTACCTCGCGCTCTGGGTGCCGAACGGCCTGATCGTCGGCTGCGAGTCGCTCTTCGTGCCGTACGCCCCCGACCGCGCCGGGCTCCTCTTCGCCTGCGGCGCCCTCGGCATGCTGGCCGGGGACACCGCCGTCGGCCGCTTCGTACCGGCCCGGCTGCGCGAACGGATCCGCTTCCCCCTCCAGGCGCTCCTGGCCGCCCCGTTCCTGCTCTTCGCCCTCGACCCGCCGCTTCCCCTCGCCCTCGTCCTCGTGACCGTGTCGGCGGTCGGCTACGGGGCGAGCCTGCTGCACCAGGAGAAGCTGATGACCCTGGTCCCGGAGGAGCTCAGCGGCCATGCCCTCGGGCTGCACTCCTCGGGAATGCTCGCGCTCCAGGGGCTGAGCGCGGCCCTGGCCGGCACCCTCGCCCAGTACACGTCACCGCGCACCGGGATGGTGCTGCTCGCCCTGGCCTCGCTCGGCGTGACGTTCCTGCTGGCCCGGGCGGACGCGACGGAAGACGTTCAGGTGGCGGTGCGCGGGTGAAACGGTACGGCGACGTCCGCCACGTGCTCGCCCGGCTCGGCGGTGGCCCAGTTCGGGTAGTACACCTCCCGATGGGAGCCGCTGCGGGCGTAGCCGTGCCCGGCGAGCCACGCGCCGACGGCGTCGTGGGCCGCGGCCATCGCCGGGTGGCCCTCCTGCCGCTTGGTCAGGGCGGTGTACGCCTCGCGGTGGGCGGGCTCGACGCGCACCCCGGTCCGTTCCGTCGGCTCGACGGGGTTCCGGGTGGGGGCGCAGACCTCGACCAGGCCGTCGGAGTCCTCGCTCACCAGGCCGTGGTAGACGGCGAACAGCGGCCCGGACAGGCATGCTTCCGCCTGGCGCAGGCGGGAGAAGAGCGACTCGCCCGCCTCGGCGAGGAAACCCGGCAGGCCGGCGGCGGTCACGTGGCGCCGGGTGAACAGCACCTTCTGCTCGGGCACCTCGCGCTCGGCGATCTCGTACAGGGCAGGGCTCTCGCCGTTCAGGACGTCCCGGGTGTAACGCACCGCCTCCCGGCGGGCCGTGTGCGCGGACTCCTGTTCCCGCCAGTACGCGTCGAGCAGCCGCACCGGCTCCGCACCGTCCGCGTCGAGAACGGCCGCGATCCGCGCCAGCGGCATGCCGGTGGCGCGCAGCAGCGCGATGCGGCGGGCCCGCTCGACCTGGGCGAGGCCGTAGCGGCGGAACCCGGTCCCCGGATCGACCCGGGCGGGCGACAGCAGCCCCCGGTCCCCGTAGAGCCGCAGCGCCTTGGGGCTGAGCCCGGTCCTGGCCGCGAGCTCCCCGATGGTGATCAAGTCGTTCCGCATGCGGCCACTGTGCTCCCTGCCCCTGGGGCAGGGGCAAGCCGGGCGGAAACGAAGAAGAGCGCGGAACCAGGGACCGTAAACCTGGTTCCGCGCTCTCCCGTTTGTGACCGCCCGACGGCACGAGGCTGGCGCGACAGGACGTTCGCGCCGCCGGGCGGAGTCTTGGGATGTGCCCGCCTCCGGAGTCGGCGGACGGAGTCCGACGCAGCCGTCCGAAGCCTGCGAAGCAGTGCGAGGGCGGCGTCGAGAAGGGGTCGTTCGCGCCGCCGGGCGGAGCTCTGGTGCGTACAGAGAGTCTCGGGGCCCATCGGAAGGGGGGCGTTGGGACCGCGGCGGTGCCGACGGGCGCCGTGGCGGTTCCCCTTCCTTCAGGTCAAGAAGGGGGCCAGGCGTCCTTACCACCGCACTGGCTCGGAGCCGCCGCGGTCCTCACGCTTGTCCGGTTCGCCGACCACCCCTCATCCGGGCCGGCGATCCGGACCACGTACGGCGCTGACCTCCCGTCAGGTGCCGTACGCAGTCTGGGTGTCGTTGCGCGGTCAGTTCTCGCGCAGGGCCTCGACGGCCTCGCGCACGCGCTTGCCGTAGTCGGCGTCGGCGGCGTCGAAGTGCGCGAGGTTCTTCTCGATGACGTCCTCGCGGGACACCTGGGACAGGCCGCCGGCGATGTTGGCGATCAGGCGCTTCTTCTCGTCCTCGGACATCAGGCGGTAGAGCTCGCCGGCCTGGAAGAAGTCGTCGTCCTTGGTGTGCGCGGGCGCCGCGTGGGTGCCGGTCCAGCCGTGGACGGCGAGCGGCGCGGAGAGCGCGGCGTCGGTCTGGGCCGGACCCTGGTACGAGTTGGGCTCGTAGTTCTTGTCGTGGCGCGAGCCGTTGCGGGTCGCCATGGCGCCGTCGCGGCCGTAGTTCTGGGCCGTGGTCGCCTTGGGGGCGTTCACCGGGAGCTGGGTGTGGTTGACGCCGAGGCGGTAGCGGTGGGCGTCCGCGTAGGCGAAGAGGCGGCCCTGGAGCATCTTGTCCGGCGAGGGGCCGATGCCCGGCACGAAGTTGTTCGGGGAGAACGCGGCCTGCTCGACCTCGGCGAAGACGTTGTCCGGGTTGCGGTCGAGGACCAGGCGGCCCACGCGCTGCAGCGGGTAGTCGCTGTGCGGCCACACCTTGGTGAGGTCGAACGGGTTGAAGCGGTAGTCGGCGGCCTCGGCGGCCGGCATGACCTGGACGTACAGGGTCCAGCTCGGGTTCACACCGCGCTCGATGGCCTGGAGCAGGTCGGTCTGGTGCGAGTTGGCGTCCTTGCCGACGAGCTCGGCGGCCTGGTCGGCGGAGAGGGAGCGGATGCCCTGGTTCGTCTTGAAGTGGTACTTGACGAAGAAGGCCTCGCCCGCCTCGTTGGTCCACTGGTAGGTGTGGGAGCCGTAGCCGTTCATGTGGCGGTACGAGGCCGGGATGCCGCGGTCGCCCATGAGCCAGGTGATCTGGTGGGTGGCCTCGGGGGCGTGCGCCCAGAAGTCCCAGACGTTGTCCGGCTCCTGCTTGCCCGTGAAGGGGTCGCGCTTCTGCGAGTGGATGAAGTCGGGGAACTTGATCGGGTCCTTGATGAAGAACACCGGGGTGTTGTTGCCGACGAGGTCGTAGTTGCCCTCCTCGGTGTAGAACTTCAGGGCGAAGCCGCGGGGGTCGCGGACCGCGTCCGCGCCGCCGAGCGAGTCGGCCACGGTGGAGAAGCGGATGAAGGTCTCGGTCCTCTTGCCGACCTCACCGAGGAAGTCCGCCTTGGTGTACGCGGTGACGTCGTCGGTCACCTCGAAGTAGCCGTACGCGCCGGAGCCGCGGGCGTGCACCACGCGCTCCGGGATCCGCTCACGGTTGAAGCGCGCGAGCTTCTCCAGCAGGTGCTGGTCCTGGAGGAGGAGAGGGCCACCGACGCCGGCGGTGGCGGAGTTCTGGTTGTCGGCGACGGGGGCGCCGGACTCGGTCGTAAGCACGCGCTTCGACATCGTGACCTTCCGTACGGGAGCTCTGCTGACGGTCCGAGGAGCGTAAATTCGGCTCGAACAGCACGTCAACAGTTTGTTGAAAATGAAGTGTGGTGTTCCGGTCGGCGGCGACGCCTGGGCGCGACAGGACAGGTTGTCAGCGCCGCCGCCGACCGGAAATCAGGGGCCCCGGTGAAGGGGCGCGGGCTCAGACCTGCTGGCCGGAGAGGCGCTCGACGGCGCGCAGCAGGGCCGAGTGGTCCAGGCCGCCGTCACCCTGCGCGCGCAGCGAGGCGACGAGCTGGGCGACGACCGCGCCGACCGGGAGGGCGGCGCCGACGTTGCGGGCGGCGTCGGTGACGATGCCCATGTCCTTGTGGTGAAGGTCGATCCGGAAGCCGGGCTTGAAGTCCCGGTTCAGGAAGTTGTCCTTCTTGCGGGTCAGCACGGTCGAGCCGGCCAGGCCGCCGTTGAGGACGTCGAGGGCGGCGGCCAGGTCCACGCCCGACTTCTCCAGGAAGACGACGGCCTCGGCGCAGGCCTGGATGTTCACCGCGACGATCAGCTGGTTGGCGGCCTTCACCGTCTGGCCGGAGCCGTGCGGGCCGCAGAGCACGATCGTCTTGCCGAGGGCCTCCAGGATCGGGAGGGCCTCGTCGAAGTCGGCCTGCTCGCCGCCGACCATGATCGAGAGCACGGCCTCGATGGCGCCGGCCTCGCCGCCGGAGACGGGGGCGTCGATGACGCGGATGCCCTTCTCCTTGGCGTTCTTCGCCAGGTCGACCGAGGTCTGCGGGGTGATCGAGGACATGTCCACGATCAGCGCGCCCTGCCTGGCGTTCTCCAGGATGCCCTCGGGGCCGTAGGAGATGGCCTCGACCTGCGGGGAGGCGGGCACCATCGTGATGATGACGTCGGCGTCCTTGACGGCCTCGGCGATCGAGCCGGCCGCGGAGCCGCCGGCCTTGGCCAGGCGGTCCAGCTTGTCCTGCTCCAGGGTGAAGCCGGTGACCGAGTAGCCGGCCTTGAGGAGGTTCTCGGACATGGGGGAGCCCATGATGCCGAGGCCGATCCAAGCGATCTTGGGGAGGTTGCTGCTCATGGTGAGGGTGCCTCTCAAAACAAGGTGGTACGGGGAGGGAGCCTGCGTCAGCGGGCGGCGCGGGCCTCGGCCGGGAGCCATGCGAAGGAGGCGGCGGCGTCGGCGGCCTTGTACTCCAGGCCGACCCAGCCGTCGTAACCGGCCTTCTTCAGCTCGTCGAGGAGCTGCTCCAGCGGCAGCTCGCCGGTGCCCGGGGCGCCGCGGCCCGGCTTGTCCGCGATCTGGACGTGGCCGGTCTTGTCGGCGTACTGCGCGATGACCTGGCTGACGTCCTCGCCGTTCATGGCCAGGTGGTAGATGTCGAGGAGGAACTTGGCGTTGCCGAGGCCGGTGGCCGCGTTCACCTTGTCCACGATCTCGATCGCGGAGGGGGCGCTCACCAGCGGGTAGAGCGGCGACTCCGGCTTGTTGAGGGTCTCGACGAGGAGGATCGCGCCGATGCGGTCGGCCGCGCGGGCGGCCAGCACCAGGTTCTCCAGGGCGAGGGCGTCCTGGACCTGCGGGTCCACGCCCTCGACGCGGTTGCCGTAGAGCGCGTTGAGCGCCTTGCAGCCGACCGAGGCGGCGAAGTCGGCGGCCACCTCGATGTTGGCGCGGAAGCGGTCCGACTCCTCCCCGGGCACGGAGAGGGCTCCGCGGTCCGGGCCGGGGAGCTGCCCGGCGTAGAAGTTCAGGCCCACCAGCTGGGTGCCGGCGTCCTCAAGAGCCTTCTTGAGGGCGTCGAGCTCGCTCTGCTCGGGGGTGGCGGTGTCGATCCAGGGCCACCACAGCTCGACCGCGGTGAAGCCCGCCGCGGCGGCGGCCGCGGGGCGCTCCAGGAGCGGGAGTTCCGTGAAGAGGATCGACAGGTTCACATCGAAGCGCTGGTCCGTGTATCCCATGAGGGGCGGCGCTCCTTCCGTATTGCGGAAGTAAGTTTCTGTCTGACGGAATGTTGCAAGGGGGGCGGTCGACTTGTCAAGAGGTCCCCGCAGGTCCGGGGCTCCCACGGGGCGGGATCGGGCCGTAGCGTGGGGCCATGGAGCGTTTGAGAGTGGAGTTCACGACCGAGCCGTTCGACCTCGACGAGGCGCCGGCGCACGCGGTCGTGGCGCGTGAGGTCATCCAGTCGGCCGAGCTGGACGCGGTCGACGTCGGCCCCTTCGGCAATACGGCGGAGGGTGGCGCCGACGCGGTGCTCACCGCCGTCGACACCCTGCTGCGCAAGTCGCTCGCGGCCGGTGCCACGCGCGTCTCGCTCCAGGTCAACGTGATCGGGGAGGGCGAGAAGTGAGCGAGCACCCCTTGGTCGCGGCCGTGAAGCCCCTGGTGGACGCCATGGGCGCCGAGCTGCTGGTCCCCGCGCAGGCGGAGGGCGACGACGTCGTCCTGTCCTGGGAGGGCGAGGACGTGCTCGCCGTGCGCCTGCCGCAGCTCTCGGACTCCCTGGACCACATCCTCGCGGCGATGGAGCGGCGGCACGGGGTGCCGCTGGCCGAGCTGGACCGCAAGGCGAAGCAGGAGGTCGTCCGGATCCTGGAGGCGCGAGGCGCCTTCTCCGTGCGTCACGGAGTGGAGACGGTGGCCGGCGCCCTCGGCGTCAGCCGCTTCACGGTGTACAACTACCTGAACAGGGAGACCGCCCTGAACAGGGAAAAGGCCGCCAAGGGCGAGTAGTTGATCATGTTTGGCCCCCAAGCCGTCGTCCAGATGTCGGGACGACGGCTTTTGTATGGCCGAGTTTTCAACAAAGTGTTGACGTTGTGTTGCGGAGGGCGTTAGCTATCCGCAGCCCGTCCGACGCACAGCGAAAAACAGCCACGGAGGCTTCCCGTGACTTCAGGTACGACACCGGGCCTCACCCGGTTCAACACCTCCTCGGACAGCGAGGCCGTCGCCGCGCTCCACGAGGTGTGTTCCAGTTCGGCGTGGGGGAGCAAGGTCCTCGCCCAGCGCCCGTACTCCACCGCCGAAGCCCTCTTCCTCGCCAGTGACGCCGCCATGGCCGAGCTGACCGCCGAGGACCTGGCCGAGGCGATGGCGGGGCACCCGCCGATCGGTCGTCCGAAGGAAGGGGACCCGACCTCCTCCCGCGAACAGAGCGGGATGGCCGGCGCCTCCGCGGAGCTCAAGGCCGAGATGCTCGAACTCAACCTGGCCTACCAGGACAAGTTCGGTCACGTCTTCCTCATCTGCGCCACCGGCAGGACCGGCGAGCAGATGCGCGACGCGGTCCGGGAGCGGATCGCCAACTCGCCCGAGACGGAGCGGGAGATCGTCCGCACCGAACTGGGCAAGATCAACCGCATCCGGCTGACCCGTCTCGTAGAGACTCCCGAGGAAGAGAGCTGAGCATGAGCACCGACACCACCGCCTCGGTGTCCACCCACATCCTGGACACCAGCATCGGCCGCCCGGCCGAGGGCGTGGCCATCACGCTCGCGGCCCGCAGCGGCTCCGACGCGGAGTGGGTCACGCTCGGCGGCTCCGCCACCGACGCGGACGGGCGCTGCAAGGACCTGCCGGCGCTGCCGGAAGAAACCACCCACGTACGTCTCGACTTCGAGACCGAGACGTACTTCGCCAAGAAGCAAGCCGAGGCGCAGCAGGACGCCCCCCGCGTAAGGGACAGCGGTGCGTTCTTCCCGGAGGTGGCGATCACGTTCGCCGTCAAGCCGGGCGAGCACTACCACGTACCGCTGCTGCTCAACCCGTTCGGCTACTCCGTTTACCGAGGGAGCTAGCAGACATGCCCACGATTCTCGGCCAGAACCAGTACGGCAAAGCAGAGAACCGCGTCGTCAAGATCACGCGGGACGGCGCCACCCACCACATCAAGGACCTGAACGTCTCCGTCGCCCTCTCCGGCGACCTCGACGACGTCCACCTCACCGGCTCCAACGCCCACTGCCTCCCCACCGACACGACGAAGAACACCGTCTTCGCGTTCGCCAAGGAGTACGGCATCGAGTCCGCCGAGCAGTTCGGCATCCACCTCGCCCGTCACTTCGTGACGAGCCAGGAGCCGATCCACCGGGCCCGGATCCGGATCGAGGAGTACGCCTGGGAGCGCATCGCCTCCTCCGACGCCAACTCCAAGTTCATCGGCGCCGACGAGGTCAACCACTCCTTCGCCCGCAAGGGCCAGGAGACCCGCGTCACCCAGATCACCTACGACGGCGAGAAGTGGGAGGTCATCTCCGGCCTCAAGGACCTCGTCGTCATGAACTCCACCAACTCGGAGTTCTGGGGCTACATCAAGGACCAGTACACCACCCTCCAGGAGGCGTACGACCGCATCCTGGCCACCCAGGTGTCCGGCCGCTGGCGGTTCAACTGGACCGACGACGAGCAGCGCATGCCCAACTGGGAGCGGTCCTACGAGCAGACCAAGAAGCACATGCTCGAGGCCTTCTCGGAGACGTACTCGTACTCCCTCCAGCAGACGCTGTACCAGATGGCCACGCGCATCATCAGCCACCGCTCGGAGATCGACGAAGTCCGCTTCTCGCTCCCGAACAAGCACCACTTCCTGGTCGACCTCGAGCCCTTCGGCCTGAAGAACGACAACGAGGTCTACTACGCCGCCGACCGCATGTACGGCCTCATCGAGGCCACCGTCCTCCGCGACGGAGCCACGGCGCTCATCCCGGTCGACATGACCAACCTCTAAGCGGCATCCGCGTCACCGGCCCCGCCCGCCCGCAGTCGGGCGGGGCCGGTGCACCGGACCGGAGGGAACAACAATGGCTCAGCCTGCAAAGGGGCCGGCATCCGCCGAAGGCCCGTGTTCCACCCCGCCGTCCACCACCGCCTCGGCCGCGGCCGAGTGCCACCCGGTGGACGAGAAACTCCCCGCCTCGCGGCTCGTCCCCGCGGCACTCCAGCACATCGCCGCCATGTACGCGGGCGTCGTCACCCCTCCGCTCATCATCGGCCAGGCCGTCGGCCTCGACGCCGCCGGAATGACCCGGCTCATCGCGGCCAGCCTGCTGATCGCCGGCTGTGCGACCATCCTGCAGACCCTCGGCCTCGGACGCTTCGCCGGCAACCGGCTCCCGTTCGTCAACGCCGCCTCGTCCGCCGGCATCGCCCCGATGCTCGCCATCGCCGAGACCAGCGCCCCCGGACACCAACTCCCCGCCATCTACGGTGCGGTGATGGTCGCCGGAGTCTTCTGCCTCGCCGTCGGACCCTTCTTCGGCAAGCTCCTGCGCTTCTTCCCGCCGCTCGTCACCGGCGTCGTGATCACCCTCATCGGTGTCACCCTGATGCCCGTGCCCGTCGGCTGGGCCCAGGGCGGCGACAAGACCGCCGCCGACTTCGGCTCCATGAAGTACCTGGCGCTCGCCGCCTTCACCCTCGTCGTCATCCTGCTCTTCCAGCGCTTCGGCAAGGGCTTCGTCAAGCAGATCGCCCTGCTCCTCGGCCTGCTCATCGGCACCCTCGCCGCGATCCCCTTCGGGATGGCCGACTTCGGCGCCCTGCGCGAGGCACCCGTCGCGGCCCTGCCCACCCCCTTCGCCTTCGGCGCCCCCGAGTTCCAGCCCGCCGCGATCCTCTCCCTGTGCATCGTGATGCTGGTCCTCATGACCGAGTCCAGCGCCGGCATGCTCGCCCTCGGCGAGATCTGCGAGCGCCGCAGCGACGGGAGGACCATCACCCGCGGCCTGCGCACCGACGGCATCGCCACCCTGCTCGGCCCCGTCTTCGGCGGCTTCCCGACCTCCGCCTTCGCGCAGAACGTCGGCGTCGTCTCGCTGACCCGGGTCCGCTCCCGGTACGTGGTCGCCACCGCCGGCGGCGCCCTGCTCGTCCTCGGTGCCTTCCCCGTCCTCGGCGCGGTCGTCTCCATGGTCCCGATGCCCGTCCTCGGCGGCGCCGGCATCGTCCTCTTCGGCTCGATCGCGGTCAGCGGCATCCGTACCCTCTCCGAGGCCGGACTCGACGACAGCTCCAACATCATCCTGGTGGCCGTCGCGCTCGGAGCGGGCATCATCCCGCTCGCCGCGCCCACCTTCTACGCCGGCTTCCCCGCCTGGGCCCAGACGGTGCTCGGCTCCGGCATCAGCGCGGGCGCGCTCGTCGCCGTCCTGCTGAACCTCTTCTTCCACCATCTCGGCACCCGGAGCCGTCACGCGGTTCCGGCACTCAAATCCTCCTAGGGTCCTGCCGTGCCCGAACCATCCCCGAGGAATGAAGGAAGCACCGCCATGGCAGCACCTTCGGCAGCCCAGCGCATCGTCATCGAGAACGCGGCGATCGCGACCGTCGACGCGAACGACACCGAGTACGCCTCCGGGTACCTCGTCGTCGCCGACAACAGGATCGAGTCCCTCGGCGCCGGCAAGGCGCCCGAGGGCCTGGAGAACGTGGTCCGCCGGATCGACGCCACCGGCCATCTGGTGACGCCCGGTCTGATCAACACCCACCACCACTTCTACCAGTGGATCACCCGAGGTCTGGCCACCGACCACAACCTCTTCAACTGGCTGGTCGCGCTCTACCCGACGTGGTCGCGGATCGACGAGTCGATGGTCCGCGTCGCCGCCCAGGGCTCCCTGGCGATGATGGCCCGCGGCGGTGTCACCACGGCCATGGACCACCACTACGTCTACCCGCAGGGCTCCGGCGACCTGTCCGGCGCCATCATCGGCGCGGCCGCCGACATGGGCGTCCGCTTCACCCTGGCCCGCGGCTCCATGGACCGCAGCGAGAAGGACGGCGGCCTGCCGCCGGACTTCGCCGTCGAGACCACCGAGGGCGCGCTCGCCGCGACCGAGGAGACGGTGCGCAAGTACCACGACGCCTCCTTCGACGCGATGACCCAGGTCGCCGTCGCCCCCTGTTCGCCCTTCTCCATCTCCACCGAGCTGCTCCGCGAGGGCGCCGCGCTCGGCCGCCGCCTCGGCGTGCGCATGCACACCCACGGCTCGGAGACCGTGGAGGAGGAGAAGTTCTGCCACGAGCTCTTCGGCATGGGCCCGACGGACTACTTCGAGTCCACCGGCTTCCTCGGCGAGGACGTGTGGATGGCGCACTGCGTCCACATGAACGACTCCGACATCGAGGCCTTCGCCCGCACCAAGACCGGTGTCGCGCACTGCCCGTCCTCCAACGCGCGCCTCGCCGCCGGCATCGCCCGCGTACCGGACATGCTCAAGGCGGGCGTCCCCGTCGGCCTCGGCGTCGACGGCACCGCCTCCAACGAGTCCGGCGAGCTCCACACCGAGCTGCGCAACGCGCTCCTCATCAACCGCCTCGGCGCCCACCGCGAGGCCGCGCTCAACGCCCGCCAGGCCCTGCGCCTCGGCACCTACGGCGGCGCCCAGGTCCTCGGCCGCGCCGACAACATCGGCTCCCTCGAAGCCGGCAAGCTCGCCGACTTCGTCCTCTGGAAGATCGACGGCCTCGGCCACTCCTCGATCGCCGACCCGGTCACCGCCATCGTCTTCGGCGCGGCGGCCCCGGTCACCGCCTCCTTCGTCAACGGCAAGCAGATCGTCGAGAACAACCGACTCCTGTTCGCCGACGAGGAGCAGATCGCGCGCGACGCGCGCGCGGAGGCGCAGCGCCTGGCCCGCATCACGGCCCAGGGCTGACCCTCCCCATGGAGTCCGACCGAGGGGGACGGCCCTCGGTCGGTCGCCGCGGACCCGAGCGGGGTCCGCGGCAGCCCGACCGGGTGGTGCCGTACGTCTTCGGCGTACGGCACCACCCGGGACGGTGAAGCGTGCCCGCACCCCCACACCGGGCACCCGTCCCCGCGCCGCACCCCTCCGCGGCACCGCTCCACCCCGGAACGCGCCGCACCCCTTCCGCGGCACCGCTCCACCCCGCAACGAGCCGCACCTCCTGCACCTCGCACCGCATCGCACCACCTCCCTGAACCCCGCGTCGCCGCCGACGTGTAACCGACCGGAGGAACCGCCGTGGCCGCCAAGCCCCAGGTTCGCAATGCACCAGACGCAGGCTCCGCCCCCGAAGACCGCGAGAAGCATCCGGTCGACGAGACGCTGCCCCCACTCAAGATGCTCACCAGCGGCCTCCAGCACGTCGCCGCCATGTACGCGGGCGTCGTCGCCCCGCCCCTGATCGTCGGAGCGGCCGTCGGCCTCTCCGGCACCGAGCTCACCTTCCTCACCGGCGCGAGCCTCTTCACCGCCGGCCTCGCCACCTTCCTCCAGACGCTCGGGGTCTGGAAGATCGGCGCCAAGCTGCCGTTCGTCAACGGCGTCACCTTCGCCGGTGTCGCGCCGATGCTGGCGATCGTCGACACCACCAAGGACAAGGCCGACGCGCTGCCCGTGATCTTCGGCGCGATCATCGTCGCCGGACTCCTCGGCTTCGCCGCCGCCCCCTTCTTCTCCCGGCTCGTGCGGTTCTTCCCGCCGGTCGTCACCGGCTCCGTGATCACCCTCATAGGCGTCTCCCTCCTCCCGGTCGCGTTCGGCTGGGCCCAGGGGCCCAACCCCAAGGCCGAGGACTACGGTTCGACCACCTACCTCTCGCTCGCCGGCATCACGCTCGTCGTGGTCCTGCTGCTCCGCCGCTTCACCCGGGGCTTCCTCAAGCAGGTCGCGGTCCTGGTCGGCCTCGTCCTCGGCACGCTCATCGCCATACCCTTCGGGGTCACCGACTTCTCCCCGGTGCGGGAGGCCGACATCGTCGGCTTCCCGTCCCCCTTCCACTTCGGCGCCCCGCAGTTCGCCCTCGCCGCGATCGTCTCCATGTGCGTGGTCATGCTGGTCTCCATGACCGAGTCGACCGCCGACATGCTGGCGCTCGGCGAGATCGTCGAGCGGCCCGCCGACGCGAAGACCATCGCGGCCGGACTCCGGGCCGACACCCTCGGCTCCGCGCTCAGCCCGCTGTTCAACGGCTTCATGTGCAGCGCCTTCGCGCAGAACATCGGCCTGGTCGCCATGACCAGGATCCGCAGCCGCTTCGTCGTCGCCTGCGGCGGCGGCTTCCTGGTCCTCTTCGGCCTCTCGCCGGTCGCCGCCTCGCTCATCTCGGTCGTGCCCCGGCCGGTCCTCGGCGGCGCGGGCGTCGTCCTCTTCGGCTCGGTCGCCGCCAGCGGCATCCAGACCCTGGTCAAGGCCGGCCTGGAGAAGGACAACAACGTGCTGATCGTGGCCGTCTCGCTGGCCGTCGGCATCATCCCGATCACCAAGCCGGAGTTCTACCACGCCTTCCCGGCGACGGCGCAGATCATCCTGGACTCCGGCATCTCCACCGGCTGCGTGGCCGCCGTCCTGCTCAACGTGGTCTTCAACCACCTGGGTCGGGGCCGCGACGCCGACGAGGTCACCGCGCCCATGGAGCCCGGCGGGGAGATCTCCGGCACCGCCTCGGCGAAGGCGGCGCACGCCCACTGAACCCGCTCCTCGTCCCCCCGCCCGCCCCGGTCCCCGCACACGCCGCGGGGCCCGGGGCCACGGCGCGTTCCGGCCACCGGAGGCCGGGGACCGTGGTCCTGATCAACCCCAACACCTCCACCGCCACGACCGCGATGATGACCGCCCTCGCCCGCCGCGCCCTGGGCCCCTCCCTCCCCGTCCGCGGCGTGACCGCCCCCCGCGGCCCCCGCATGCTCACCGACCCCGCCGCCCTGCGGGCCGCCGCCCCCGAAGTCCTCGCCACCGGCCTCCACGTCCTGACCCAGGGCGACTGCGCGGCCCTCCTCGTCGCCGCCTTCGGCGACCCGGGCCTGGCCGCGCTACGGGAGGCGACGGGAGCGGCCGGGATGCCGGGGGCGCCCGGGATGGCCGGGGCGGCCGGGGCGGCCGCGCCGGCGGGTGCGACCGGGATCCCCGTCGTCGGCATCGGCGAAGCCGCGCTGCTGGAAGCGGCCGCCGGTGGAACCCCTTTCGGCATCGCCACCACCACCCCGCTCCTCGCCGACGCCATCGCCGAGCGCGTCACGGCCCTGGGCCTCGTGGACCGGTACACCGGACTCCGGCTCACCGGGGGCGCCCCCGAACGCCTCTCCGCCGACCCGGCGCTCCTCCTGGACCGACTCGGTCGCGCCGTCCGGGCCTGCGCCGAACGGGACGGGGCCCGGGCCGTCGTCATCGGCGGAGGCCCGCTCGGAGAGGCGGCCGAGGAGCTCCGGGCCCGCTGTGAGGTCCGGGTCGTCGCCCCGATCCCGGCGGCATGCCGCACGATCACCCGCTTGCTGACGGCCTGACAGCGGGCGGCGGCACTCACCGCTCCACCGCGATCCGCCGCCGGCACTCCTGGGCCAGCGCGGGATAGGCGGCGGCGATCGCCTCGTACAGCCGCCGCCTCAGCAGCCGCTCGGCCTCGCCCCGGCCGGTCTCCCCGTACAGCCCGTCGAGCAGCCACTCGTACCGCGAGAGGGCGTGCCGCAGATAGCTCACCTGCCACCGCACCAGCGCCCCGGCGGGCGCCGCCGCCTCGGACGGGGCTCCCTCCCGCCGCGGCCCGGGGCTCCGGGCCCCCAGCAGGTGCCGGTGCCGCACCGCCCGCCGCTCCAGCTCGGGCCCGGGCAGCAGGGGCACCTCGATCGGCTCCGCGCGGATCGCGGTCAGGACGGCGGCCCGCCGCCGCTCGGCGTGCACCCCGGAGGCCGAGGCCCGGGCCCGGCAGCGCGCGGCCGCCCCGGCGAACCCGGGCGTCCGCTCCACGGTCTCCACCCGGGCGAGGAGATAGAGCCGCACCGGCGCGAGGGACCAGCGGCGCGGATCGCGCCCCTGCACATCGGGCGTGCCGAGCAGGTCCCGCACCATCGCGTCGGTCCAGCCGCGCCGGCGCACCCCGGCGAGCGTCACATAGGTCGTACGGTCCGTCATGATTCCCCCAAAGTCGACTACGGAGCGTGACGATTCCAGTGAAGCGCACCCCACTGACAACGCCCCCTTGCCCGATCCCGGCCCCCTGTGCGATATAGGTCTGGACCTTTTCGACGGACGGAGGCCGGCCCGTGCAACGCCCGCTCGCCGCAAGCCTGTTGACCGCACTCACGCTCACCCTCGCCGCCTGCGCCGGCACCGCGGCCCCCGCTCCGAAGGACACCCGGGCACCCACCGCCCCCACCGGAGTCACCGCCGCCGCCGGCAGCGCGAGCACCGTCCACGTCATGTGGAGCGCGGCCACCGACGACCGCGCCGTCACCGGATACGCCGTCTACCGCGAGGGCCGCAAGGTCAAGGACCTCCCCGCCACCACCCTGATGACCGACGTCATCGGTCTCGCCCCCGCGACCCGCCACCGCTTCACCGTCCGCGCCCGCGACGCCGCGGGCAACGTCTCGCCCCCCAGCACCACCGTCACCGCGACCACCCTCCCCGCCACCGCCGAGGACCGCACACCCCCCACCACCCCGACCGCCCTCCGCGTCACCGCCGACGGCAACCGCGCCGCCACCCTCCACTGGTCCCCGGCCCGCGACGACACCCGCGTCACCGCGTACGACGTCTACCAGGCCGACACCCGCATCCACACCGTCCCCGGCACCGCCACCACCGCCCGCCTCACCGGCCTGCGCCCCGGCACCGCCTACGCGTTCACCGTCCGAGCCCGAGACGCCGCCGAGAACTCCTCCCCGGACAGCGCCCCGGCCGACCTCACCACCGCCCCGTCCCCGGGGGCCCCGCCCAACACCGCCCCCAGCGACCTCACCGCCACGGCCGCCGAGGGCGAGATCACCCTCACCTGGACCCCGCCGAAGACGGGCGCCCCCGTCACCCACCACGAACTCCACCTCGACGGCCGCTTCGCCACCACCATCGTCTGGGGCGCCACCCCACCCCCCGGCCGCGCCACCTACACCTTCCAGGTCCAGGACCCCCCGGGCACCCGCTACACCCTCACCCTCCGCGCCCAGCTCCCGGACGGCACCTGGGGCGACTTCTCCGCGCCGCGAACGGTGGTGGTGCGCTGAACTCCACGCCCCCTGGCCGGAATCGCCCCCTTTCGCCGAGACCCGCCGCCCCTCACCCTGCGACCAGGGGATGCGACGGGCCGCTGGGGGGCGCCGATGTCCGAGCCGATGACCGAGCCGATGTCCGAACCGCTCTACGTACCCGCCCTGCCGGCACGGCTCGGCGCGCTCGCCGCCTACGACCGGCTGGCACCGGACGTACGCACGCGCGTGGCGCCGCTCTGGAGCGTCCCGCCCCGGGTCGGCGGCGCCCGCGCCCTGGGCACGCGCCCGTTCCGTCCGCTCGACCCGGACCCGTCCGCACTCGCCTGCCACCTGCGGACCGCGCTGCGCCGCCTGACGGTCGTGCAGCGCGGTCTGCCCGCCTGGGTGGACGCCTTCCACGCGGAGGACGAGCCGTGGCACCTCGTCACGGAGTTCCGGCACGGCCTGGCGGGGACCCCGCTCCGGCCGGTCACCGGTGTCGAGCGGGACGTCCGGCAGCAGGTGGCGACCGCCGAGGCCGCCCGCGCGAGCGGAAACGGTCTCGGAGTCCGGGTGTTCCTGCGCACGCTCCCCGACGAGCGGTTGCGGGACGAGGTCGGTGTCCTCGTCGAACGGATCGGGTTCGCGCGCTGCCCGGTGGACCTCCTGCTGGACGTGGGAGGGGTCGTCGACGAGCACTGGCCGGCGGAGAAGTGGGCGCTGCGCGCCCTCGGCCTGCTCGGCCCCCTCCACCACTGGCGGACGACCGCCGTGCTCGCCGGCTCGTTCCCCCGGACGTTCCCCGAGGGCTACGGGGCTCCGCTCGCGGAGGCCCAGCGGTTCGACTGGGACCTCTGGCACATGCTCGTCGACGGACCCGAACGGCCGCGCGCACGCGTCACCTACGGCGACTACGGGGCCGACCACACCGGAGGCGTCGACCGGCCGAGCACCGCGGGCGGCGGCTCTCCCTGGGGCGTCGTGCGCTACACCACCGACCGCACCTTCCTCCTGGGCCGGGTGCCCGCCCAGGGGCCCGACCACGCGGAAGCGGTCCGCGCGCTCGTCCGGGAGATCGTCGAAGCGGAGGACTTCCGGGGAGCGGGGTTCAGCGAGGGGGAACGCTGGCTCGCCTCCTGCGCGGACGGATCGGGAACCGCCGGAGCGGGCACCCCCGCCGTCTGGCTGCGGGCCGGCCACGTCCAGCACATGGCCCAGGTGGTCCGCGGCCTGCGGCGACACTCCTGACCCATGGCCCTTGCCCGCCGGAACCGGCCCCCCGGAATTACCCTGGGAAGCGTGGCCGGGACCGTTCTCACCAACACCGGGCTCGACAGCTTCCTCGACGGAGCGCCCGAGCATCATGACCCCGCGTTCGCGCGGGCCGCCGAAGCGGTCCTGGGGCTGCTCGCGCTGCGGGGCGCGGACCGGGCGACAGGGCTGCCCGAGCCGACGCCGGGGCTCGTGCGACAGCTCCTCGTGGAGGACCTGCCGACCTTCGTGTACGCGCCGCCCGGGGAGCTCGCCGCCTATCCGGCCGTCCTCGGAGTCCTCGCCACCCGTTTCGACGGAGGGCGGCACGAGCGGATCGCGGTGGCCGTCGCCGAGTCCGCGCCGGACTTCGAACGCGCCATGAACGACCCCGGCAACCTCACGTGGCACCGCTGGTACGCCTCGCTCCTGCGGACCGTCGGCGCCGACCTCGCCGACCCCGAGGACGTACGGCGCAGGCTCGCCGCCCTCGACGGCGCGCCGCTCCCCGACGGCGTGCACCGCGCCCACCTCATGGGACGGACGGCCCTCGCGGACGTCCTGCTCGCCGAGGCGCTCACGCGCGCGTACGTACGGGACGCCGAGACGCCCCCCGCCTCGGGGCCGCTGCTCACCGACCACGACGTCGCGACCGGGATCGGGCAGCTCGCCGCCGCCCTCCAGGACCGCTGGACCGCCGCGGGGCTCGCCGAACAGCTCGCCGGCCCGTACGCGCGGTTCGCGCCGGGACCCGACGCCTTCCCGCACCTCGTCCTCGCCGACGCCCTCCTCGACGAGCACCTCGACTACTACGGGGACCCCGCGGCCCCCGCGCCCCCGCCGCCCGCGATCGAGAGCGGGCCCGTCGAGGAGGACGCCGACATCCTCATCGCCGCCGTCGAGGAGCTCGCGGAGGAGGAGTTCGAGCCCTACGGGGGCGAGGCGCCGCACCTGCTGTACGCGGTCTACCAGCGCGGCTGCTCCGCCGAGTCCGTCGCCCGCAAGGCCGCCGAGTACGAGGACTGGGCCGTCGACCCGGACCTGGAGGACCTGCCCGTACCCGTACCGGACGCGGCATCCGACACGTACACCGTCCCGCCCCTGGCGGAGCTCACGCGCCTCCTCGGCACGGCCGAGCCGACCGAGGACGACCGGGCCCGGCTCGAAGGACCGGCCCGCGACCTCGCCGCGGTCCTCGACCACCTCGCCGCCACCGGCCTGGTCTTCCGCGCCGGAGACGCCTTCGGGCTCACCCCGCGCGGCGCGGGCGTCGTCCGCTACCTGCTCGGAGTGCGCGGGGTCGCCGCCCCCGACGCCGCCGAGGCCCTCGCCTGGACCGCGCCGGACGTGGTCGCCGCCGCAGGGGGCTGGTCCGCGTCCGTCGCCGCGCGCGTACTGGCCGCCTGGCTCCGCGCGCGCGTGGACACCGCCGACGCCTGGTCCCAGCTGCTCGCGGCCCTCGGCACCGTCCACGCCGGCACCGAGGAGGCGGCCGCCACCCGCGGTCTCTTCGCCGTCCTGGACACGGCCGGCGCACCGCCCGAGGCCCTGCGCGGTGCCCTCCGCGACCCGGTCATCGGCGCGTACGCCCTCGACGCCCTGCGGGAGCGGGGCGAGGAGGCGGACCCGATCCAGGTGCGGACCTCGGCCCGGGCCCTGCACGTCCTGGACGCGCTGCCCGCCAAGAAGGGGCCCCTGGAGTCCCGCCGCGCCGCCTTCGACACGGCGGCGGCCGCCTGGCCCGGCGGTTCCGCCGCCCTGGTCCGCGCGATGGCCGCCGCGGACCGGCACGAGACCGAGCGGGTCCTCCGCCCGCTCGGCATCGCACTCCCGTGACCGTGACCGCTACCCCGCCGTGAGGTACATCCCCGACGGCCCCGCCCCCGCCGTGTTCCGGCAGCTCTGGTTCCCCGTCGGGCGGGCGTAGACCAGGGCCAGGCAACGGCCGAGGCCCTGCTGGCCGTAGGCGTTGGGGTGCATCGACTCCTGGACGAGGCCCTGCGTGCTCTGGCTGTCGATCCAGCGCGCCCACTCGCTCGTCGTCGCCGACGGCGGCACGGTCGCCGTCACCTGCTTGCTCGCCTTCGCGCAGACCTCACGGCCCTGGAGGGCGTTCCGCAGGTCCAGGAACTGCACGCCCTTGGCCGTGGCGACCTCCTTGAGACGGTCGGCGACCTGCGGGACCAGGGAGTCGCGGGCCCAGTCGGAGTCGGCGTTCCAGAAGGGGCAGCCACCGGTGTTCGTACGGGACCAGCCGCTCTCCGCGTACCGGTTCTCGGCGGCGCGCGGGATGGGGGAGGGGTACGACTGGAGGACGATCCGGTAGTCGGAGGCGGCGTATCCGGCGGCGGTCATGACCGCCCTGATCTCGTCGATGGACCGGCCGACATCGGCCATCACGCCGTCGATCTTCGCGTCGACCTCGGCCTGCTGGTCGTCGTGGCAGTACGAGTACCAGACGATGTAGTCGGTCGCGCAGGTCGAGATGATGTCGGCGAAGCCGAGGTCGTTGCCGCCGATGGACAGCGCGATCAGCTTGACGTCGTTGGCGGCGGCCACCGCCGCCAGCTGGTCGGCCTGGGGTGCCTCGCCCTTGTAGGCCTCGCCGCCCTGGGAGGCGCGGAAGACGTTCTTCGTGGTCGCCCCGGAGCAGGCGAGGTTGATGAGGGAACTCGCGATCGGACCGGCGCTCTTCACCTCGGAGGTGTCCGAGCGGTCACAGCCGCCGGCGGTGGCGCCGTACACCCGGGACGGGTCGTACGCACTGCCCGTCCAGGCCCGGTCGGTGCCGTTGCGGCTGCCGGAATTGGTCAGGCTGTTGCCCTGCCAGCGGCCGGCCTCGCCGGAGATGTAGCTGTCGCCCATGGTGACGACGGCGGTGGGGCCGGCGCCGGGCGCGGCGGCGGCTGTCGGGGCGGCGACGGAGGCGAGCCCGGCGGCGGTACACAGTGCCAGGAGTGCGCGCAGCGCACGGTGGGGGGTCGAAGGCATGGCTGTGCTCCTGCGGTATGCGGTACGCAGTGACGTGGGGGACAGCCGCCGGCCGGTGGCATGGCGGAATCTCGCACGGCGTGGCTTATTACCGCTAGGTAGCTGCATATCTCGGTTCCGTCACGTCGCCTGTGCGATCACAGGAACGACGGCAGGGCCCCGCCGCCGGCGCTGTGCGACACCGGGGGCGGGGCCCTGCTCAGGTTGCTGTCGGCGGCTGTGCGGGCAGCCGAATCAGCCGTACGGGTCGGGTCAGCCGACCAGCTGCTCGTACGCGGGGAGGGTCAGGAAGTCCGCGTAGTCCGCGTCCAGGGAGACGTGCAGGAGCAGGTCGTGGGCCTGCTGCCACGTGCCGGCCGCGAAGGCCTCCTCGCCGATCTCGGCGCGGATCGCGGCGAGCTCCTCGGCGGCGACCTCGCGGGCGAGCTCGGGGGTGGCGGTCTTGCCGTTCTCGAAGACGACGCCCGCGTTGATCCACTGCCAGATCTGGGAGCGGGAGATCTCGGCGGTGGCCGCGTCCTCCATCAGGTTGAAGATGGCGACGGCGCCGAGGCCGCGCAGCCACGCCTCGATGTAACGGACGCCGACCTGGACCGCGTTGCGCAGGCCGTCGTACGTCGGGTGGGCGTCCAGCGAGGCGATGTCGATGAGCTCCGGGCCCTCGACGTGGACGTCCTCGCGGAGGCGGTCCTTCTGGTTCGGCCTGTCTCCGAGGACGGCGTCGAAGGAGGCCATCGCGATCGGGACCAGGTCGGGGTGGGCGACCCAGGAGCCGTCGAAGCCGTCGCCGGCCTCGCGGTCCTTGTCGGCCTTGACCTTCTCGAAGGCGACCTTGTTGACCTCGGCGTCCTTGCGGGACGGGATGAACGCCGCCATGCCGCCGATCGCGTGCGCGCCGCGCTTGTGGCAGGTGCGGACGAGGAGTTCGGTGTACGCGCGCATGAACGGGGCCGTCATCGTGACCGCGTTGCGGTCCGGCAGGACGAACTCGGCTCCGCCGTCACGGAAGTTCTTGACGATGGAGAAGAGGTAGTCCCAGCGGCCCGCGTTCAGGCCGGCGGCGTGGTCGCGGAGCTCGTAGAGGATCTCCTCCATCTCGTACGCGGCCGTGATGGTCTCGATGAGGACCGTGGCGCGGACGGTGCCCTGCGGGATGCCGACGTAGTCCTGCGCGAAGACGAAGATGTCGTTCCAGAGGCGGGCCTCCAGGTGCGACTCCGTCTTCGGGAGGTAGAAGTACGGGCCCTTGCCGAGGTCGATCAGACGCTGGGCGTTGTGGAAGAAGTAGAGGCCGAAGTCGACGAGCGCGCCGGGCACCGGGCGTCCGTCGAAGGTGAGGTGACGCTCCTCCAGGTGCCAGCCGCGCGGCCGCATGACGACCGTGGCGAGCTGGTCGGCCGGCTTCAGCGCGTA
This sequence comes from Streptomyces sp. NPDC004284, assembly GCF_042874035.1. Taxonomy (NCBI): domain Bacteria; kingdom Bacillati; phylum Actinomycetota; class Actinomycetes; order Kitasatosporales; family Streptomycetaceae; genus Streptomyces; species Streptomyces sp. NPDC004284. The sequence goes on from NZ_JBIAMJ010000024.1 coordinate 95,164, forward strand.
CGACTTGCCCGACTTCGGGTCGGTGAAGTCGATGTTCCGGGTGTACGCGTCGATCAGGTTGACCTGGCCCAGGACCACGTTCTCCCAGGTCGGCGCGGAGGCGTCCTCGAAGTCGGCCAGCCAGACCTTCGCGCCGGAGTTGAGCGCGTTGATCGTCATCTTGCGGTCGGTCGGGCCGGTGATCTCGACGCGGCGGTCGTTCAGGGCCGCCGGGGCCGGCGCGACCTTCCAGGAGTCGTCGGCGCGGATCGCGGCGGTCTCCGGCAGGAAGTCCAGGGTGGACGTACGGGCGATCTCGGCGCGGCGCTCCGCCCGTCGGGCGAGGAGCGCGTCCCGGCGCGGGGTGAACCGCCGGTGCAGTTCGGCGACGAAGGCCAGGGCGGCCTCGGTGAGCACCTCCTCCTGACGCGGGAGGGGCTCGGCATCGACGACGGCCAGGGGCGACGGCGCTGGTGCGGACATGAACTGTCACTTCCTTCAGCGGACTTCACGGGCGGAGCGAGGCGGCCGCCGGGCGTCACGGGGCGGCACGGAGTGCCGCAGGCGCCGAGATACGGCCGCGAGCGCCCTCTGAACTAGCAGGGGCTTCTGAACAGTGGATACTAGTTTCCTCATGGTGGAAGTTCAATGGTTTGTTGATGTCGAGATTCTCCGGATCGACAGAACATGGCGCTCGGTGCCAGCCCGTTCAATCCAGGTGGGACAGATCCGCCTCCGTGTCGATGTCATAGGGCTCGGCCACATCCGAACAGTCCACCAGCGTGATCGCATCCCGGTGCGCCGCCAGATAGTCCCGCGCCCCCCGGTCGCCCACCGCCCCCTCGGCGATCCCCGCCCAGCGGTCCGCGCCGAACAGCACCGGATGGCCCCGCTTCCCCTCGTACGAGGCCGCCGCGAGCGCGTCCCGCGCGTCGTACGCCGCCCGGACCCGCGCCACGGCCTCCGTCCCGATCCCCGGCTGGTCGACCAGGAGGACCAGTGCCGCGTCCACGTCGCGTGGATCGGCGGCCAGGGAGGCGAGCCCGGCCCGGAGGGAGGAGCCCATGCCCTCCGGCCACTCCGGGTTGTCGACCAGCACGCACCCGGGCAGCTCCGCCCGCTCCCGTACGGCGTCGGCCGACGCCCCGAGCACCACGTGCACCACCTCGCACCCGGCCCCGCGCAGCACTCCCACCGCGTACTCGACCAGCGGTCGCCCCCGGTGCGGGAGCAGCGCCTTGGGCCGCCCCCCGAGCCGCCTGCCGCCCCCGGCGGCGAGCAGGAGTCCGGCGACGACGGGGGGGCGATCGTGTGTCGTTGTCATGGGGACTGCATACCTCATGAGGCGGAATCACACGGTCGCCTGAATTCCGTACACCAAGGGTGGCGCGGTGGGGTGGCGAAGGAGTTAACTGACCCGCGACTCACGGCGCCCGACCGCCGTCCGGGGGGTCGGCTCGGAGTGTTCGTCGTACGGAGTTCTGCGCACAGTGCTGTGCGGGGGGAGAACCATGTTGCGAGGCGTGGGGCAGAGGCGAGTGACCGGCGAGGGTGTGGACCCCAGGGTGGAGGGGCTGCGGTCCGCCGTGTCCCGACTGCGGCGTGAACTGGCCGCGCACCGGGTCGAGTTCGCCGACCGGGGGATCGCGGAGAACGAGCTCGCCGCGCTGGACGCCATGGCGCTCAGTGGCGACCCCGAGGTGCGGCGGCTGCGCCGTTCGCTGCTGGTCATCGCCGGGTGCGTCGGCTCCGTCAGCGCGCTCGCCGAGGGGCTCGCGGGTGTGCGGAGGGCCGTGGAGCTCTTCGGTCCCCCGCCGCCGCCCGGCGCCTGACCGCCCGCTAGCGCCTGATCAGCCGGCGGGCCGTCGCCGCGGCCACCGCCGCCGTGCGCGAGTCGACGCCGAGCTTCGCGAAGATGTGCACGAGGTGGGACTTGACCGTGGCCTGGCTGAGGAACAGGGCCTTGCTGATCTGCTGGTTGGACAGGCCCTCGCCGACCAGCTGGAGGACCTCCAGCTCGCGCTTGGTCAGGGCCTCCGCGGGGGTCCGCATCCGGTCCATGAGGCGGTGGGCGACCGCGGGGGCGAGCGCGGACTGGCCGGCGGCCGCGGTCCGGACCGCGGCGGCCAGTTCCTCCGGCGGGGCGTCCTTCAGGAGGTAGCCGGAGGCTCCGGCCTCCACCGCGGCGAGGATGTCGGCGTCCGTGTCGTACGTGGTCAGGACCAGCACCTTCGGTCCGCCCGGTGTCGCCGTGATCGCCGCCGTCGCCTCCGAGCCGTGCATTCCCGGGCCGAACTGCAGGTCCATCAGGACCACGTCGACGTCCCCGGCGGCGGCCAGTTCCACCGCGCGCTCGGCCGTGGCCGCCTCCGCGACCACGGCGAAGTCGGGCTCGGTGTCGAGGACCGCGCGCAGGCCCGCCCGTACCACCGGGTGGTCGTCGGCGAGGAGGAGTCGGATGGTCATGCGGAGGCTCCAGCGGGGAGGGGGAGGGAGACGGCGACGGCGGTGCCCTGGCCGGGCGCCGCCTCGACGGTGAACGTGCCGCCCAGCGACTCCGCGCGCGAGCGCATCGCCGGAAGCCCGAAGCCGCCGTCGGAGGAAGGGCGTACAAAGACGGGGTCGAAGCCCTGGCCGTCGTCGACCACGTCCAGGGTCACCGACGCGTCCATGAAGGAGAGGGTGATCTCGGCCCGCGAGGCCGAGGCGTGCCGCACCGTGTTCGCCAGCGCCGACTGCGCGATCCGCAGCAGTGCCACCTCGTACGGGGTCGGCAGCTCGACCGGCGTGCCGCTCACCGAGAAGCGGACCCGCGGCCCCGCCCCCGGGGTGACTCCGGTGACGGGCTCGCACAGGCGCTCCAGGGCCGCCGCGAGGGAGCCGTGCTCCAGGTCCGGCGGCGAGAGCGCCCGGACGAAGCGGCGCGCCTCCGCCAGGTTGTCCTGCGCCGCCTCGCGCGCCCGGCCGATGTGCCCGGCGGCGGGGGAGTCCGGCGGGAGCACCCGCTCGGCCGCCCGTAGCAGCAGCTGGATCGAGGACAGGCCCTGCGCGAGCGTGTCGTGGATCTCCCGTGCGAGCCGCTCCCGCTCGGCGAGCGTCCCCGCGTGCCGCTCCGCCGCCGCCAGCTCCGCCCGCGTCGCGATCAGCTCCTCGATGAGCCGCCGCCGCCGCTCGCTCTCCCGGTACAGGGCCTGGTAGCCGAGGACGGTCGCCACCGCGACCGCCGCGCCGAGCAGCGGCCCGATGAAGACCCCCGGGTTGAGCGGGGCGCCGTGTCCCACGTACGAGAGGATCGCCGCGCCCGCCGTCAGCGCCACCACCGGCAGCGACCAGCGCACGGGCAGCAGGTGCAGCTGGAGGAAGTACAGGGGGAAGGCCAGCCAGAGCGCCTCCGGGGTGGACCAGAGCAGCACGAGCCAGGACGCTCCGAGCACCGCCAGCCAGACGGCGGCGCCCCGCTGCGTGTTCCGCACGGCCGGCAGGTACGAGCCGGCCGCGTAGACCAGGCCCGTGACCACCGCCAGCACCGTCCCGGTGGTCGAGTGCGCCTGGACCGCCGCCAGGACGAGCAGGCCCGCCATCAGGAGGTGCAGACAGAGACGCAGGGCGCGGAGGGCGGGGGTGAGCGAGCGTGGATCCATGATTCCTCCAGCGTAGACAGCGGGAGACAATCCGGACTCAACCGAAAGTTTGATACCGGAGCAATCCGTGGCGCGATGCCCGCGGGGCACCTCACGGACCACTCTGGTCAGCATGTTCGTGGCATGGAGAGACCTGAGATTCGCCAAGGGGCGTTTCACCCTCATGGGCACCGTGATCGTGCTGATCACCCTGCTCGTGGGATTGCTGTCCGGGCTGACCGCCGGACTCGCGCGAGAGAACATCTCCGCGATCACCGGCCTGTCCGCCGACCGGCTGGCCTTCGCGGCTCCGCCGTCGGGGCAGTCGGCCTCCTTCACCAATTCGACGGTGACGGAGAAGCAGTGGGGCGGATGGGCGAAGCAGCCCGGTGTGACGGAGGCCGACCCGCTCGGCATCCGTACCCTCAACGCCGTCGCCGGGGAGCACACCGCCGCGGTCTCCGCCTTCGGTTCGGAGCCGGACGCGGGTCTCGCTCCCGAGAAGGTCGGCGCGGGGAAGGTCGTCCTGTCCGAGTCGGCCGCGGAGGAGCTGGCCGTGAGCGCCGGCGACACCGTCCGCCTCGGCCAGCTGGAGGTCACGGTCACGGCCGTCTCCGGTGACGCCTCGTACAGCCACACCCCCGTGGTGTGGACCTCGCTCGACGACTGGCAGAAGGTCGGCCACAACGGCACCACCTCGGAGGAGGAGGCCACCGTCATCGCGCTGAGCGGCGACGGCGTCGACTGGGCCGCCGGCGACAAGGCCGCCGGCACCGAGGCCCGCACCCTCGACGGCGCGCTGACCGCCATAGGGTCCTACCAGTCCGAGAACGGCTCTCTCCAGCTGATGCGCGGTTTCCTCTTCGCCATCTCCGCGCTCGTCATAGGAGCCTTCTTCACCGTCTGGACCATCCAGCGCAGCGGTGACGTCGCCGTCCTCAAGGCGCTCGGCGCCTCCACGCCGTACCTCCTCAAGGACGCCCTCGGGCAGGCGGTCCTCATGCTCGCCGCCGGCACCCTGCTCGGCACCGCGCTCGCGGTCGGCATCGGCGCCCTGGTCAGCGGGGGGAACGTGCCCTTCGTCCTGGAGCCGCTCACGGTCCTCGGCCCGGCCGGCGTGATCATCGTCCTCGGTGTCCTCGGCGCCGCCCTGTCCATCCGGCGGATCACCGCCGTCGACCCCCTCACCGCCCTCGGGAGCGCCCGATGAGCCTCGTCCTCGACACCGTCACCCTCACCTACCCCGACGGCGACGGCCGGCTCACCGCCCTCGACGCCGTCTCCCTCACCGTCCCCGCCGGTACGCTCACGGCCGTCGTCGGCCCGTCCGGCTCCGGCAAGTCCAGCCTGCTCGCGGTCGCCGCCACCCTGGTGACCCCGGACTCGGGCCGGGTCGTCGTCGCCGGTACGGACACGGCGTCGCTCACGCCGGCCGCCAAGGCGGAGCTGCGCCGCGAGCGCATCGGGATCGTCTTCCAGCAGCCGAACCTGCTGCCCTCGCTGAGCGCGGTGGAGCAGCTCCAGGTGATGGCCCATCTGTCCGGGCGCGCGCCGAAGGCGTTCCAGGGCCGGGCCATGGAGCTGCTCGACGCGGTGGGCCTGGCGGACCAGGCGCACAAGCGGCCGCACCAGCTGTCGGGCGGTCAGCGGCAGCGGGTGAACATCGCGCGGGCGCTGATGAACGAGCCGTCGGTGCTCCTCGTCGACGAGCCGACGAGCGCCCTGGACCACGAGCGGGGGGCGGCGGTCATGGACCTCCTGGCCACGCTGACGGTCGAGCGGCAGACGGCGACGGTCCTCGTCACCCACGACCGCGCGCACCTGGCCCGTACGGACCACACGGTGACGGTCCAGGACGGGCGTCTGACGGAGTCGGTCGACGCCTGAACCGCCCGGTGCTCCCGGTCCGTGTGACGGACCGGGAGCACCGGGCCCGGGGGGGGGGGGGCCCCCCCCCCGGGGGGGGGGGCCCCGGCCCCCCCCCCCCCCCCCCGCGGGCGTGTGCCGACCGGGAGGGCCCCCGCCCCCCCACCCAGCCGCGCGCCCAGGACCGG
>NZ_JBIAMJ010000025.1:0-85730 GCF_042874035.1 Streptomyces sp. NPDC004284
ACCGCCGCCGCGAACGGGGCGATCTTCGCCTCCGCGAGGGCACGCACCGACTCCCGGAGCATGTCGTGCTCCTCGGAGGGCCGATACAGGTCGAAATCAGCAGAACCTGACACGTTCACTCACTCCCACGCTTGCTAACTACCGTTAAGTAACACAAAGGGTAGGCCGTGACCGGGCCCCCGGCCAGGGCCCGACTATGCTCGGGCAGGCATTCCGCCCGACGCTCACTGGAGACCCGCATGGCCCTCAAGATCACCGTGATCGGCACCGGCTACCTCGGCGCCACCCACGCCGCGGCCATGGCGGAGCTGGGCTTCGAGGTCCTCGGCCTGGACGTCGTCCCCGAGAAGATCGAGATGCTGTCCGCCGGGCGCGTCCCGATGTACGAACCGGGCCTGGAGGAACTCCTCGCGAAGCACGTCGCCGGCATCGAGGGATCGAGCGGCCGGCTGCGCTTCACCACCTCCTGGGAGGAGGTCGGCGCCTTCGGCGACGTGCACTTCGTCTGCGTGAACACCCCGCAGAAGCACGGCGAGTACGCCTGCGACATGAGCTACGTCGACGCCGCCTTCACCTCCCTCGCCGGAGTCGTCCGCGAAGGGGCCCTGGTCGTCGGCAAGTCCACCGTCCCCGTCGGCTCGGCCGAGCGGCTCGCGCGGCTCCTCCCCGAGGGCGTCGAGCTCGCCTGGAACCCGGAGTTCCTCCGCGAGGGCTTCGCCGTCGACGACACCCTGCACCCGGACCGGATCGTCGTCGGCGTGCGCGGCGAGCGGGCCGAGAAGACGCTCCGCGAGGTGTACGCGGTCCCCGTCGGCGAGGGCTCTCCCTTCGTCGTCACCGACTTCCCGACGGCCGAGCTGGTCAAGACGGCCGCCAACTCCTTCCTCGCCACCAAGATCTCCTTCATCAACGCGATGGCCGAGGTCTGCGAGGCCGCCGGCGGCGACGTCGCCAAGCTCGCCGAGGCCATCGGCCACGACGACCGCATCGGTGCCAAGTTCCTGCGCGCCGGCATCGGCTTCGGCGGCGGCTGCCTCCCGAAGGACATCCGCGCCTTCATGGCCCGCGCGGGCGAGCTCGGCGCCGACCAGGCCCTGACCTTCCTCCGCGAGATCGACTCGATCAACATGCGGCGGCGCGGCCAGATGGTCGAGATGGCCCGCGAGGCCCTCGGCGGCTCCACCTTCCTCGGCCGCCGGGTCGCCGTCCTCGGCGCCACCTTCAAGCCGGACTCCGACGACGTCCGCGACTCCCCCGCGCTCAACGTCGCCGGCCAGATACACCTCCAGGGCGGCCAGGTGACCGTCTACGACCCGAAGGGCATGGAGAACGCCCGCCGCGTCTTCCCGACCCTCGGCTACGCCGGCTCGGCCCTGGAGGCCGTGCGCGGCGCGGACGTGGTCCTGCACCTGACCGAGTGGCGCGAGTTCCGCGAGCTCGACCCGGCGGAGCTGGCCTCGGTCGCCGGCTCGCGCGTGATCCTCGACGGCCGCAACGCCCTCGACGGGGCACGGTGGCGGGCGGCCGGCTGGACGTACCGGGCGATGGGCCGCCCGACGGCCTGATCCCGGACGACGAGAGGGGCGCACCGCCGCGCGGTGCGCCCCTCCGTCCGTCCGTACGGTCAGGCCGCGGCCGGCCTGATCCGGTTCGTCCGGGACAGGAACTCCGTCTCGCGCAGCGCCCGGGTGGCGTTGGCGTGGGCGAGGCCGACCAGCTCCTGGGCGGTCCAGCCCCGGCGGAGCAGCTCCGCGAAGAGCGGTACGTAGCCGGCGTCCGGGGCGGTGGTGTGGGAGACGCCCGCGCAGTGCGGGCCCGCCTGCGCCCGTACCCGGTCGAGGACGTCGGCGACGGCGGCCGGGTCGTCGGTGACCGTGACCATGAGGACGGCGCCGTTCTCGCCGAGGAGGCCGAGGACGTCGTCCGGCAGGGCCTCCGGGTCGGCCCGGGTCAGCAGCGCCGGGGCGCGGGTGACGGCGAGGGCGCGGCGGACCGTGTCCGGGTCGGCGCCGGAGAGGTCCACGGCCAGGCCGATGCGGTTCATCTCCCGTACCGCGTCACGGGCGAAGCGGTCGAAGCGGGTGAGGTTCACGGCCCGCACGCCCAGCGCGTGGTACGCCCGCAGCGTGGCGGCCGAGCCGCCGAGAGCCGTCCAGCCGACCGGGCCGAGCAGGGCCGCGACACGGCCGCAGTTGCGGGCGTGGGCCAGCTCCGACGTGGTGTACGCCAGCCGCAGGTCCTCGGGGCAGGCCGCGACGAGGGCGCGGACCGAGTCGATCCGCCGCAGGGTCCCGATGACGCCCTCGTCCGTCTCGACGTGCAGCGACCAGAGCTGCGCCCCGGCCTCCGCGGCGCGGACGGGCGGCAGGTCCTCGGGGTCGAGGGACCCGGGGAGTTCGGTGTGGCCCTCGGTGACGGGCTGGGCGGCGAGGAGGGCCCGGGCGCGTGCTGTCTCGTCGAGCGGCGGAGGTGGCTCCGGGGCGGCGGGCACGGTCGGGAGGGTGGTGGTGGGGGGATGGTCGTCTAGCAGTTCCGCCATGGTCTTACTCCGAACTCGGCGATGCAGTACCGCCCCGCCGAGTTCGGCGGGGCAGTACCGTCCACCGTGCCACCGGCCCCCGTGGGGGGCTCGGTGGAGTGGGCCGTCCGGGTGAGCGGGCTACGGGGTGTCGAGCGCCTCGATCGTGGCGTTCGACGGGGCCGTGCGGCTCTTCAGATCGCGGGAGACGGCCTCGGCGTCCCGCAGGGCGCGGACCGCGTTGGACCAGGTGAGCTTGGCGAGGTCCGGGCGGGACCAGCCGCGGTGGAGGAGCTCGGCGATCAGGTTGGGGTAGCCGGCGACGTCGTCGAGGCCGGCCGGGGTGAAGGCGGTGCCGTCGTAGTCGCCGCCGATGCCGATGTGGTCGATGCCGGCGGCCTCGCGCATGTGGTCGAGGTGGTCGGCGACCGTGGCGGCGGTGGCGATCGGGCGGGGGTCGGCCTCCTCGAAGGCGCGGTGCAGCCTCATCGCCTCGGGGGTGGTGTCGAGGTGGTCGAAGCCGTGCGCCCGGAGGTTCTCGTCCGCCCGCGCGGTCCACTCGACGGCCGCGGGGAGGATGAACTTGGGCACGAAGGTGGCCATCGCGACGCCGCCGTTGGCGGGCAGCCGCTCCAGGACGTCGTCCGGGACGTTCCGCGGGTGGTCGCAGATCGCGAGGGACGAGGAGTGCGAGAAGATCACCGGCGCCGCCGAGGCGTCGAGCGCGGCCCGCATCGTCGTCGCGGCGACGTGCGAGAGGTCGACGAGCATGCCCGAGCGGTTCATCTCGCGGACGACCTCGCGGCCGAAGGCGGTCAGTCCGCCGACCCGCGGCTCGTCGGTCGCCGAGTCCGCCCAGTCGTTGTTGTCGTTGTGCGTGAGCGTCATGTAGCGCACGCCCAGGGCGTGCAGCGCGCGCAGGGTGGCGAGGGAGTTGTTGATCGAGTGGCCGCCCTCGGCGCCCTTGAGCGAGGCGATGCGGCCCTGCTTCCGGGCCGCCTCCATGTCGTCCGCCGTCAGGGCCGGGGCGAGGTCGGCGGTGTACCGGGCGAGGAGCTGGTCGACGACGTCGATCTGCTCCAGGGTCGCGCTGACCGCGTCGTCCCCGGCCAGCCGGCACGGCACGTACACCGACCAGAACTGGGCGCCGACGCCGCCGGCCCGGAGCCGGGCGAGGTCGGTGTGGAGGGAGGCGGACTGGTCGGACGCGATGTCCATCCGGTCCAGGTCGTAGCGCACGTGCTCGCGCAGCGCCCACGGCAGGTCGTTGTGGCCGTCGACCACGGGCGACGAGGCCAGGAGCTCCCTGGCCTCGTCGAGACGGTCCGCCGCGCTCAGGGCCGCGCTCACTTGGCGAAGCCGAAGGACGCCGCGCCCTCGACCTTGGCCCGGAGCCGCTTGCCCTTCTCCGTGGCCTGGTCGTTGAGCTCCTGCTGGAACTCGGTCATGCGGGCGAGGAGGTCGGGGTCGTGCGCGGCGAGGATCCGGGCCGCGAGCAGGCCCGCGTTGCGGGCGCCGGCGACGGAGACCGTGGCGACCGGGACACCGGCCGGCATCTGCACGATGGAGAGCAGCGAGTCCATGCCGTCGAGGTACTTCAGCGGCACCGGCACGCCGATGACCGGCAGCGGGGTGACGGAGGCGAGCATGCCCGGCAGGTGGGCGGCGCCGCCGGCGCCCGCGATGATCGCCTTGAGCCCGCGGCCCGCGGCCTCCTCGCCGTACGCGATCATCTCGCGCGGCATCCGGTGGGCGGAGACGACGTCGACCTCGTACGGGATCTCGAACTCGTCCAGGGCCTGTGCCGCGGCCTCCATCACGGGCCAGTCGGAGTCGGATCCCATGACGATGCCAATGAGCGGATTACTCAACGATGGTTCCTCGCAGATAGCCGGCGGCGTGACGGGCGCGCTCCAGCACGTCGTCGAGGTCGTCGCCGTAGGTGTTGACGTGGCCCACCTTGCGACCGGGCTTCACGTCCTTGCCGTACATGTGGATCTTGAGCTGCGGGTCCCTGGCCATGCAGTGCAGGTACGCGGAGTACATGTCCGGGTAGTCGCCGCCCAGGACATTGCACATCACGGTCCACCGCGCACGGGGGCGCGGATCGCCGAGGGGCAGGTCGAGAACCGCCCGGACGTGGTTGGCGAACTGCGAGGTGATCGCCCCGTCCTGGGTCCAGTGGCCGGAGTTGTGCGGGCGCATCGCCAGTTCGTTGACGAGGACGCGACCGTCCGCGGTCTGGAACAGCTCGACGGCGAGGTGGCCGACGACGTCCAGCTCCTTGGCGATCCGCAGCGCCAGCTCCTGGGCCTGGCCGGCGAGCTCCTCGTCGAGGTCGGGCGCGGGCGCGATGACGGTGTCGCAGACGCCGTCGACCTGGCGGGACTCGACGACCGGGTAGGCGACGGCCTGGCCGTGCGGGGAGCGGACGATGTTCGCCGCGAGCTCGCGGACGAAGTCGACCTTCTCCTCGGCGAGGACCTGGACCCCGGCGAGGAAGGCCTCGCGGGCGTCCTCGGGCGTACGGACGAACCAGACGCCCTTGCCGTCGTAGCCGCCGCGCACGGTCTTGAGGATGATCGGGAAGCCGCCGACCTCGGCGGCGAAGGCCTCGGCGTCCGCCGGGTCGGCCACGATGCGGTGCCGGGGGCTCGGCGCGCCCAGCTCGTCGAGCCTCGCGCGCATCACCCCCTTGTCCTGCGCGTGCGCGAGGGCCGCGCGGCCGGGGCGGATGACGACGCCGTCCGCCTCCAGGGCCTCCAGGTGCTCCGCGGGCACGTGCTCGTGATCGAAGGTGATCACGTCGCAGCCGCGCGCGAAGTCACGCAGCGTGTCCAGGTCGCGGTAGTCGCCGATGACGACCTCGCCGACCACCTGGGCCGCGGAGTCCTGCGGGGTGTCGCTGAGGAGCTTGAACTTGATGCCGAGGGGGATACCCGCCTCGTGGGTCATACGGGCGAGCTGCCCGCCTCCGACCATGCCTACCACGGGGAACGTCACCCTCTTAGGGTATCCGCACCATCGGGGAACACTCGTCCGGCTGTGTTTTGGCACAAGCCCCGAGCAGGTGGAGTACGGGTTCTCCACAGGTTTGCGCGGTACACAGGCGGGTGACAGGGGCGCTGGTTAGCATGGTTGGGTTGACGTCGCCCGGACGTCATCCGGACGGACGGGACAGAGCAATCACCATGAGTGAACCCGGCGCGCTGCGCATGCGACTCCAGGGGCTCTTCCGGGAGGTCGCCAAGTTCGGGGCCGTCGGCGCCGTCGGGGTCCTGGTCGACCTCGGGGTGTTCAACCTCGTCCGCCACTTCTCGGACCTGCCGGTCGTGCGCGCGAGCGTCATCGCCACCGTCGTCGCGATCGTCTTCAACTACCTGGGCTTCCGGTACTTCACCTACCGGGACCGGGACAAGAGCAGCCGCGCCAAGGAGCTGACCCTCTTCCTGGTCTTCAGCCTGGTCGGCCTGGTGATCCAGAACGGTCTGCTGTACGCGGCGACGTACGGCTTCGGCTGGGACAGCCCGCTGCAGAGCAACTTCTTCAAGTTCTTCGGCATCGGCGTCGCGACCCTGTTCCGCTTCTGGTCGTACCGCACCTGGGTGTTCCGCGCGCTGCCCGCCAAGGAGGCCGTGCAGACCGCCGAATCGTTCCTGGAGCAGGCTCCGCGACAGGCGGCCCGCCGCCAGCCCGACCGGGTCTGACCTGCTCTTCTCCTAGCGTACGGGGCGCTCCCGCGGCGGCTCCGCGACGCTCCTGACCTCCCGGCTCAGGAAGAGCGCGAAGACCGGCGGCTGCTGCTGGAGCAGCTCCAGACGGCCGCCGTCCGCCTCCGCCAGGTCCCGGGCCACCGCCAGGCCGATGCCCGTCGAGCTGCGCCCGCTCACCGCCCGCTCGAAGATCCGCGCGCCGAGGTCGGGGGGGACGCCCGGGCCCTCGTCGGTGACCTCGATCACCGACTGGTTGCCGGTGACGCGGGTGCGCAGGGCGACCGTGCCGCCGCCGTGCATGAGCGAGTTCTCGATCAGGGCGGCGAGGACCTGGGCGACCGCGCCGGGGGTGCCGACCGCCCGCATCCCCTGCTTGCCCGAGTGCACGATGGCCCGCCCCGCGCTGCGGTAGGCCGGGCGCCACTCCTCGATCTGCTGCTTGACGACCTCGTCCAGGTCGAAGGCGACGGCGGAGCCCGTACGGGGGTCGCGGGAGTTGGTGAGGAGCCGCTCGACGACGTCGGTGAGCCGCTCGACCTGCGTGAGCGCGATCGTCGCCTCTTCCCTGACGGAGTCGAGGTTGTCGGCCATGGCGACCTCCTCCAGGCGCATGGAGAGCGCGGTGAGGGGCGTGCGGAGCTGGTGGGAGGCGTCGGCGGCGAGCCGGCGCTCGGCGGTCAGCATCCGGGCGATCCGTTCGGCGGAGGCGTCCAGGACGTCCGCGACCCGGTCCAGCTCGGGCACCCCGTACCGCTTGTGCCGGGGCCGCGGGTCGCCGGAGCCGAGCCGCTCGGCGGTCTCGGCGAGGTCGGTGAGCGGGGACGTCAGCTTGTTCGCCTGCCGTACGGCGAGGAGGACGGCGGCGACGACCGCGAGCAGGGCCACCGCGCCGATGATCAGCAGGGTGCGGCCGACCTCGGCGGTCACCGTGGACCGGGACTCCTCGACGAACACGGTCTCGCCGCGCTCGCCCGTGGCGAAGCCCCGGATGGCCTCGCCCTCGGGACGGACGCCGAGCTCGATGGGCTCGCGGCCGGGGATGCGGATCTGGGCGTACCGCTTGGCGCCGCTCTGCTCGGCGAGGATGTCCGGGTTCACCGGCTCGCCGCCGATCAGCCGGCTGTCGACGATGGAGACGATCCGCAGCGCCTCCGAGTCCACGCTCTCCTGGGCGCTGCTGGAGATCGTGCGGGTCTCCACGATGACGAGGGAGACGCCGAAGACGGCGATGACGACGAGGACGACGGCGAGCGTGGAGTTGATCAGACGGCGGCGCATGGCTTAACGGTGGCTCGGCTCGTTTCGAACTTCGGACTTCGAACAGGGTGGGGCGGCGGCTCGGCGCTTCTCGGAGACTCGGCGCTTCTCGAAGACTCGACTCTCCTCGAAGCCTCGGCTCTCCTCGAAGGCTCAGCGCTTCTCGAAGACTCAGTGCTTCTCGAAGACTCAGCTCTTCTCGAAGCGGAAGCCGACTCCCCGGACCGTCGCGATGTAGCGGGGGTTCGCCGCGTCGTCGCCGAGCTTCTTGCGCAGCCAGGAGATGTGCATGTCGAGGGTCTTGGTGGAGGACCACCAGGTGGTGTCCCAGACCTCGCGCATCAGCTGGTCGCGGGTGACGACCCGGCCGGCGTCCCGGACCAGGACCCGGAGCAGGTCGAACTCCTTCGCGGTGAGCTGGAGCTCCTCGTCGCCCATCCAGGCCCGGTGCGACTCGACGTCGATCCGCACGCCGTGCGTCGTGGGGGCGGCGCTGGGCTCGGTGGAGCCGCGCCGGAGCAGGGCCCGGACGCGGGCGAGGAGCTCGGCGAGCCGGAAGGGCTTGGTGACGTAGTCGTCGGCACCCGCGTCGAGCCCGACGACGGTGTCGACCTCGTCCGCGCGGGCGGTGAGGACCAGGATCGGGACGGTGTGGCCCTCGGCGCGCAGCCGGCGGGCGACCTCCAGGCCGTCCATGCCGGGCAGGCCCAGGTCGAGCACGACCAGATCGACTCCGCCCTGGAGTCCGGCGTCGAGGGCGGTCGGGCCGTCCTCGCGGACCTCGACCTCGTACCCCTCTCTCCGCAGAGCGCGGGCCAGCGGTTCCGAGATGGATGCGTCGTCCTCGGCGAGCAGTACACGGGTCATGGGGTGATGGTAGTCCGCACGGCGCCCGGGCCGGGGCGGGATCCACCGGGCCGGGACGGCCCCTGGGGATCTTGTGAGCATCTTGTTCACGACCTTCGAATGACGGCGCGTGGTTCCTTCGTCACCTGTGATCCATCTCTCAAGTCCTTCCATATCCGGCACTGTCGTGTCGTATGGTGGCGATACGTCAGTAGCGGTAATCGGGGACCTTTAGCCAGCTTCGCGGGCCAAGGTCCTCTTTCTGCTTAGGTTCGGCTCGGTCGAACCTGGAGACGGTGAATGACCTGTGGGCCGGGTCCCGGGGCGCGTAGACGCGTCTCCCGGGGCGTGGATCCCGGCGGAGTTCCACGATTCCCCCGGTGCCGGCCTCCCCCACCGGGCGCACCACGCTCACAAGGCGTGCGTCCCGACAGAGCAAGGATCGACATGGCGTCCAGCCTGACGACGACTTCGACCGGAACCTCTGGTTCCGAGAAGACGTTCTTCGGCCACCCCCGTGGTCTGGCCACCCTCTTCATGACCGAGATGTGGGAGCGTTTCTCCTACTACGGCATGCGGGCCCTTCTGGTCCTGTACCTGGTCTCCGGCGGCGCGGACGCCGCGACCGGCTCCCAGGGTGGCGGCCTCGCCATGACGGCGGCCACGGCGACGGCCATCTACTCGGTGTACGTCTCGATGGTCTACCTGATGGCCATGCCCGGCGGCTGGTTCGGTGACCGTGTCTGGGGCGCTCGCAAGACCGTCACCATCGCCGGTTTCGTGATCATGGCCGGTCACGCCTCGCTGGCCATCCCCGGCCAGGCGATGTTCTTCGTCGGTCTGGCGCTGGTCGCGGCCGGCTCCGGTCTGCTGAAGGCCAACATCTCCACGATGGTCGGCCACCTCTACGACGGCCCGGACGACCCGCGCCGTGACGGTGGCTTCACGCTCTTCTACGTCGGCATCAACCTCGGCGCCTTCCTCGCCCCGCTGGTCATCGGCACCGTCGGCGAGAGCTACAACTGGCACCTCGGCTTCCTGCTCGCGGCCATCGGCATGGCCGTCGGCCTGGGCCAGTTCCTGCTCGGCACCAAGCACCTGAACGAGAAGAGCAGCGTGGTCCCGAACCCGCTGTCCGCCGCCGAGCGCAAGTCGGTCCTCGTCAAGGTCTGCGCCACGATCGCCGTCGTCGCCGTCTTCTACGGCATCGTCGTCGCCGCCGGCATGTACACCCTGAACTGGGCGCTCGTCCCGATCACCCTCGCCGGTCTGCTCATCCCGATCGCCGTGATCGTCCGCATCAAGCGCGACAAGGACCTCGACAAGGCCGAGCAGTCCAAGGTCACCGGCTACATCTGGTTCTTCGTGGCCGCGGCCGTCTTCTGGATGATCTACGACCAGGGCGGCTCGACCCTGTCCCTCTTCGCGGACAGCAAGACCTCCGACCACATCGGTCCGCTGAGCTTCCCGGCCACCTGGTTCCAGTCGCTCAACCCGCTCTTCGTCATGGCGCTGGCTCCGGTCTTCGCCTGGCTGTGGCTGTGGCTCTCCCGCCGCAACCAGGAGCCGAGCACGATCGTGAAGTTCTCGCTGGGCCTGGTGGGCATCGGCATCTCGTTCTTCGTCTTCCTGGCCCCGATCGGCCTGGCCACGGGCGACACCAAGGTCAGCCCGATGTGGCTGGTCGGGATCTACTTCATCCAGACCGTCGCCGAGCTGTGCCTCTCCCCGGTCGGCCTCTCCGTCACCACGAAGATGGCGCCGCAGAAGTACGCCTCGCAGATGCTGGGCGTCTGGTTCCTCGCCGTCACCGCCGGTGACTGCACCACGGGTCTGCTCTCCCTCGCGGGCGTGGACCTGAACGGCACCGGGATCATCGCGCTGCAGGCCGTGGCCGTCACGGTCGCCGCCGTCGCGGTCTTCATGTACCGCAAGAAGGTCAAGGCGCTCATGGGCGACGTCCACTGACGTCACCCGCCCCGCACGGAGGGCCCGTCGCACCGCACCGGTGCGACGGGCCCTCCGTCGTGTCCCGGTGCCTCACCTCCTGAGCCGCGCCCAGGGGGTGAAGGTGAACACCGCGCCGCCGACCAGGATGATCGTGCCCGCGACGAGGGCGAGGGCGCGCAGGGCGCCGTCGCCGTCGGCGCCGGTGTGGGCGAGGTTCTCGCCGCTGGAGCCGGATCCGCCGGTGGCGGAGCCCGTGCCGCCGCCCGCCGTCGTCCCGCCGTCCGAACCGCCGGAGACCCCGCCGGCCTGCTTGCTCGTGTCCAGCTCCAGGGAGGCCTTCACGGCGCCCTTGACCTGGCAGGGGATGTCCATGTTCACGGTGCCGAGGGTGACCGTGATCGTGAGCGTGCCGGGGCTGAGCGTCGACTTGCCCGTCGCGCCGGGCCGGTACGTGCCCTTCATGTCCTCCAGGCTGACCGGGGCGCCCCTGGTGAGGGGGGTGGGGTTGGCCGCGCCGGTGACCTTCACCGTGCCGTTGTCGGCCCCGTCGATCTTCACCGCCATGGAGGGCTTCAGGGCCCCCTTGGGCAGGTCGGCGGGGCTGTCCATGACGCCCTTGGCCGTCTTGACCGTCAGGTCGTACACCTCGCCGTTCTTCTTCGCGTTGATCGTCACCTTGGAGGAGATGTCGGGCGGTCCGGGGCTCTCGCAGGCGAAGGCGACGGAGACCTCCTTGCCGGGGAAGTCGGTCTGCCCACCGGAACCGCCGGACCCGCCGGAGCTTCCCCCGGTGGACGCCGTGCCGCCGCCGGCCGCCGTGCCGCCGGAGGTGGTGCTCGTACCGCCCGACGTCGTGCTCGCGCCACCGGACGTGGTCGTCGTACCACCGGACGTGGAACTCGTACCGCCGCCCGTGGAGGCCGTACCACCGGACGTGGTGCTCGCGCCTCCCCCCGTGGTGCTCGTGCCACCGGACGTCGTGCTCGTGCCCCCGCCCGTGGAACCCGTCCCGCCGGACGTCGTCGTACCGCCCGACGTGCTCGTACCGCCCGACGTCGTCGTCCCGCCGCCCCCGTCCGTGACCTTGATGGTCGCGCCGACCGGGACCGTCTCCTTCGGGGAGCACTTGGTGTCCGTGGAGATGGGCTTGGAGACGTTGATCGTGTACTTGCCGGGCGTCAGCGTGATCTCGCCCGCCTTGTCCAGCTTCAGCTTCCCCTTCATGTCGGGGAGGATCATCGGGCTGTTCTTGGGGATCGGCGGGTTCTGCCGGGGGCCCTCCATCGTGACGGTGCCGCTGGCCGCGCCGCCGACGGTGAGGACGCCGGACGGCTTCACCGTGTCCTTGTCGAGGTCGAGGACGTCGGGGTTCTTCGAGGCGGCCTGGACCGTCTTCCAGACGATCTCGACCTCGTCGCCGACCTTGGCCTCCGCGGGCGCGGTGATGAGGACCTTCGTGGTGCCCTGCACGGGCGGAAGGCCGGAGATCGACGGCGGGATGCACTCCGTCGCGTAACTGGTCTCGGCGGCCTGGGCGGGGCCGGCGGCATACAGGATCCCCGCGCCGCCGAGCATCAGCGCGACCCCGGCCGCGCTCATCCTCCGTTGCGTACTCACGCATGTCCCTTCGTCGTCGGGCTGCTGCTCTCTGGCGCTGACGGTGCGGAGTCAGGGCTGAACCACGGCAGGGCCGCGGTCGTCTCCCCGTCCCCCGGAGCGGGGGCGGAAGCGGGTGTACGGGCCGGGGCGCGGCGACGCGGGCGCGGCCCCGTCCGGGTCCTGGGGGCGCGGGCCCGGCCCGCGCCGGAAGCGGGCCGCGCGCGGTCGACCACGGCCATGCCGATCCGGAACAGCGCGGCCGGCACCACGACGGCGAGGAGCGCCCAGAAGAGGGTCACGCCCCAGGGGCGGCCGACGCCCCAGGGCTGCTCGACGAGGATCTTGCCCGCGTACTTCACGGAGACCTGGTAGTCGCCGTGGGCGCCGGCCGTGAGCTCGGCGGGGAGGCGGATCAGGGCCTTCTCGCCGGGGGCGATCGTGCCGCGCCACTGGCGTTCCTCGTACTGGGGCGCGAAGACGCCGTGGCTGGTGCCGACCTCGAAGACGGGGTCCTTGACGGGGGCCGGGCCGAGGTTGCCGACGGTGAAGACGACCTCGCGGCGCGGGGGCGCGCCGAACCAGACGAGGACGCCGCTGGAGCCGTCGAGGCGGACGGCGGCGAGGACGGCGAGGCGCCCGTCGCCGGAGGGCTCGGGGAGCGGGGCGGTGGGGTGCCCGGCGACGGTGAAGGCCTTGTCGACGGCGTCCTGCTGGCCGGTGACCCCGGCGACGTGCACCACGCACGGACAGGGCTTGGGCGGTTCGGCGACGGGCAGCTTCGTGCTGAAGGCGCCCCGCTCGTCGACGGTGGCCGCCCGGCCCTCGGTGTTGGCGCAGGAGTTGGTGCCGCCGATGACGCCCTTGCCGGGGGCTCCCTGGCCGCAGATCAGGAGCATGAGCAGGGCGCCGGGTTTCCAGCCGCTGCCGCTGACGGTGATCTCGCCGCCCTTGCCGCCCTCCGTCGTCGACAGCTCGACCACGGGCCCCGGGGCCGCGACCGCCGCCGGGGCGGTGGGCAGCAGGACGAGGGCGAGGGCGGTGAGCAGGGCGGCGGCGGTACGGATCGTCCTCATGGTGTGGCTCCCGCCGAGGCTCGCTGGGTACGGGACCTGCCGTGGCGCCGCCGTGCCGCGTACCCGGCGCCGCCCGCCGCCGCCAGGAGCAGCCCGGCCGTGCCGGTGAGCGCGGGGCCCGAGGCGAAGGAGGCCTCGGCGCGGGCGGTGGCGGGGGCGGCGCCCGGCGCGGTGGCCGTCAGCCGGACGGTGACGGAGTCGAGGGCGGGCGGGTCGGGCCAGGGTTCGGTCCGGGTGGCCCGCTCGCCGGGGCGCAGGGTGAGCGGCAGGGGGCGGTCCGGCCGGTCGAGGACGGTGCCGAGGAGGCCCTCGGCGCGGACCGCGAGGCGGGGGGCGAGGACCGTGGTGCCGCGGTTGACCAGGGTGTAGCGGAGGGTGTCCCCGTCCACGTGGACGTCCTCGACGGTGAGCGCGGCGAGGTGCGGTCCGCTGACCCGCAGCCGCAGGTCGACGCTCACCTCCCGGCCGGCGGCCGCGGCCCGCACGGTGCCGCGGTGCTCCCCCGGCGGGGTGTCCGCGGTGACCGTCACGGCGAAGGGCACGTCGGCCCGGGTCCTGGCCGGCACGGTCACCGTCCGGGCGGCGAAGGACACCGGGGCGCCGCCCTGGCCGGTGAGGCGCACGGTGAGCGGCGCGGTGCCCGGGTTGGTGACCGACAGGGTGTCCTGGAGGACGCTGCCCGCCGGGCCCTCCAGGTACGCGTACGGCCGCCCCGCGGCGGGCGCCGCCGTCCAGTCGCGGGCACCGGGGGGCGCCGCCGCGACCGCGCCGAGGAGGGCGGCCG
The DNA here is from genome assembly GCF_042874035.1 of Streptomyces sp. NPDC004284. Lineage (NCBI taxonomy): Bacteria > Bacillati > Actinomycetota > Actinomycetes > Kitasatosporales > Streptomycetaceae > Streptomyces > Streptomyces sp. NPDC004284. The sequence continues at coordinate 13,741 of NZ_JBIAMJ010000025.1, forward strand.
CGGCGGCGAGGAGCCCGGTGCGGGCGGCTGGGCGCCGTACGGAGGGCGTCGCCGCACGCCGTCCGGCCCGGTCCGCCGTACGCATCAGCGTGCCGTGCGCCGCGTGAGCCAGAGGACTCCGGCGGCGCCGGTCAGCAGGACGGTGCCGCCGAGGGTGCCGAGGGCCACGGCGGAGTCGAGGGGGCCGGTCTTGGGCAGCTGGTCGCCGTCGCCGGCGGGCGGCGGGGTGTCGGAGCCGCCCGAACCGCCTCCCGAACCGCCGTCCGAGCCTCCGCCCGAGACCCCCGTGACCTGGAGTTCCAGCGAGGGCTTCGGGTTGTTCTTCGGGGTGCAGACGGCCGCGTCCATCCCGAGGGCGTGCACGGTGAGGACCCCGGCGGTGAAGGTGACCTTGCCGTTCTTCTTCGGGGTGAAGGTGCCGGTGAGCGTGCCGATGCTGATGGGGGTGTCGGGCGGGATGGCGGCCGTGTTCGGCGAGCCCGTGACCTTCACCGTGCCGCTCGCGTCGCCGCCGAGGACGAGCTCGGCGCGCGGGGTCATGACGCCCTTGGGGAGCTCGACCGGGCTGTCGGAGACGCCCTTCTCGAACGACATGGTGATCGTGTAGCCGCTGCCGCTCTTGACCGCCTTGATGTCGACGGGCGAGACGGCGCTCTTGGGCCCGATCTTCGTCTCACAGGCGTAGTTGACGTCGACGACCTCCGCCTGGGCGACCGGCGCCCCGGCCAGCACGGCCGCGCCCGCCATCGCGACCGCGGCCGTGAGCGCGGCGGTCGTTCTCCTCCGGTTCGGCACCTTGGACACCCGAGCACCCCTCACCGCAACGAAACTGACGGTCTTTCAGATTGGCCGTCAAGGTACGCCCGGGGCCTTGAGGAGGGAAGGCAGGGGAACGGGTGAAGTTGTGGAAGTCCTATGCGGGTGCGGCCAGTTCGGCCCAGACCGTCTTGCCGGGGGCTCCCGGGGTGCGCTCGATGCCCCAGTCGAGGCAGAGCCGCTGCACGATGAACATGCCGTGCCCGCCGGGGCGTCCGGAGCGGTGCGGGGTGCGGGGGGCGGGCTGGCCGGCGCCGCGGTCGGTGACTTCGAGGCGGAGGGTGCGGGGCAGGCGGAGGACGCGGAGGCGTTCGGGGCCCTCGGCGTGCAGACAGGCGTTGGTGACGAGTTCGGAGACGACGAGGAGGACGTCCTCGGCGGCGGCCCTGCGGTCGGCGGTGGCGGCCGGGAGCCAGCCCCACTCGTGGAGGGCCGACCGGGTGAAGTCGCGTGCGAGCGGCACGGTGCCGCTGGTCTCGCCGAGGGCGAGCGTACGGACGTCGGAAGCCTGGTCCATCAACGCTTCACCTCACCGATCGACGGGACAGAGGGGACAGGACGTACGGGGGGGGACGGCGTATGACGTCGGTCTCAGTCGGGGAGCGCCGTGGCGAGCGTCTCGTGGAGGGTGAAGACGGCGTCCGCGCCCGTGATGTGGAACACCCGGGCCACCGCGGGCCGCATCCCGACCAGATGGACGCCCCCACCGGCGGCCTGCGCCCGCAGCCGGGCGCCGAGCAGCACGTTGAGCCCGGTGGAATCGCAGAACTCCAGGCCCGAGCAGTCGACGACGAGCCGGGCGCGGTCCGCGTCGAGGGCGGCGTCCAGGGGGGTGCGCAGCAGTTCGGCGGTGTGGTGGTCGAGCTCGCCGACGGGCGTGAGGAGCACGCTCCCGGCCACGTCGCGGACCTCGACCCGCAGTCGCGCGGGCGGCGCGCTGCCGATGTGTTCGCGGTCCATGGCCGTGCCTCTTCTCGCTCTCGCGGATGCCGACTTACGTGCCTCGAACCCTACAAGTCGAGCGCCCGCCGGTGCACACGAGGCTCTTCCCCTATCGGTACGAAACGGATTATTGCCACTTGCAACCATCCGGGTCGAGCGGGTAGGGCTAGAAGGAACGTCCGACCCGACCGGCTCTGGAGGCGCCGCAAACCGCAGCGAGAAGCACCCGAAGGAGACTCATGTCACCCCGGCTCGACGCCCCGCGTACCCCCGACGCGCCGTCGGCAGCAGTTCCCCTCCCCCCTGTCCCCGACCTTCCCGACGGGCCGCTCGACCGGATCGGACCGGTCGACTCCCGCGCCCTGTCGAAACAGCTCTTCGCCCGGCTCTCCGAGCTGGAGGAGGGCACCCACGACCACGCGTACGTCCGCAACACCCTCATCGAACTGAACCTCGCCCTGGTGAGGTTCGCCGCCGCCCGGTTCGGCACCCGCAGCGAGCCGATGGAGGACATCGTCCAGGTCGGCACGATCGGACTGATCAAGGCGATCGACCGCTTCGAGCTCACCCGCGGCGTCGAGTTCCCGACCTTCGCGATGCCGACGATCATCGGCGAGATCAAGCGCTTCTTCCGCGACACCTCGTGGTCCGTGCACGTGCCCCGCAGGCTCCAGGAGCTCCGGCTCGACCTCGCCAGGGCCGGCGAGGCGCTCGCCCAGCGCCTCGACCGCGCCCCGACCGTCGCCGAGCTCGCCGAGGAGCTCGGCATCACGCCGGAGGAGGTCGTCGAGGGCATGGCCGCGAGCAACGCGTACACCGCGACCTCGCTCGACGCGCGGCCCGACGAGGAGGACGGCGCCGGCGGCGAGGCCGCGCTCGCCGACCGGCTCGGCTACGAGGACGACGGGCTCACCGGGATCGAGTACGTCGCCTCCCTCAAGCCGATGATCGCCTCGCTGCCCGCGCGCGAGCGGCGGATCCTCTCGCTGCGGTTCGTCTCCGGCCTGACCCAGTCGGAGATCGGCGCGGAACTGGGCATCTCGCAGATGCACGTGTCCCGGCTCCTCGCCCGCACCCTCGCCCGGCTGCGCCGGGGCCTGACGCTGGAAGAGTGACACCGGCACCGCCGAAGCTCCAAGATGGCCGCGGAAAGGGCCCGTTCACGGTCTGACGACCGGGGGACGGGCCCTTTCCGCGACCAAGGGGCGAAAGGGGATGGCGAGTTGGAGATCATCGGGCAGGGCAGAACGGCCGACGTGCACGCGCTCGACGAGGGGCGGGTGCTGCGGCGGTACCGGGACGGCTGGGACGCGACCCGGGAGGCGGTGGTGATGACCCGGCTCGCGGACCGGGGCTACCCGGTCCCGGCCGTCCTCCACGCGGAGGGCACGGACCTGGTGATGGAACGCCTGACGGGACCGTCGCTCATGGACGCGCTGCTGACGGGGGCGTACGAGCCGGGACCGGCGGGCGAGTTGATCGCGGACCTCCTGTCCCGGCTGCACGCGCTACCGGGCGACGGCGTGGTCCACCTGGACCTGCACCCCGGGAACGTGATCCTCACGGCGGCCCGCGGCCCCGTCGTCATCGACTGGCAGACGGCGGAGGAGGGAAGTCCGCCGGGCCTCGACTGCGCCATGTCCGCGCTGATCCTCGCGGAGGCGGCCGTCTCCCCGGCCCCGTACGCCGCCGGCGCCCGCGCGATCCTCGCGGGCCTCCTGCCGGCCCTCCGCACCCCGGCCCTCCCCCACCTCCCGGCGGCCCGCGAACGCCGCGCGAAGGACCCGAACCTGACGGCGGCGGAGGTCGCGGCCCTGGGGGCGGCGGCGGAGCTGATCCGGGCGCTGTCCGCGTAATCCATTGGCTGCCGCGGCATCGCCGTCGGTACCGTCGGGCCCCGACAGCCGCCCCCCGTACGGAGACAGAGAGCGAAGCCATGTCCACGCAGCGACCGACGACCACCTTGTGGCGCCCCACGGGCCCCGTCGAGCTGGAGCTCGTACGGGAGTCGGGATGGAGGGCCTGGCCGCCGCGGCTTCCGGAGCAGCCGATCTTCTATCCGGTGCTCGACGAGGAGTACGCGGTGAAGATCGCGCGGGACTGGAACGTCAAGCACAGCGGCGCCGGCTTCGTCACCCGCTTCGAGGTCGACACGGAGTTCCTCCGCAGGTACCCGGTGCGGCAGGCGGGCGGACGGACGATCCTGGAGCTGTGGGTGCCGGCGGAGGAGCTGGACGAGTTCAACGCGCACATCGTGGGCGGGATCGAGGTCGTCCACGAGTTCCGGTGACGGCGCTCAGGGCCTGAACGACGCCTGGTGGGCGAGGCGGCGGTCCGCGTCGGCGCCGAGGCGTCCGAGGAGTTCGTCGAGGGCGAGGAACTCCTCCCAGCGGGGCCTGCCGGTCGCCTCGGCCAGCCGGGCCACGACGAGGTCCTCCAGGTCCGGGACCCGCTTGTTCTTCCAGACCTTGTCGGCCGTGCTGACCAGGAGGTCCTCCAGGGTCGCCCCCGGGTCCGTCCACAGGGCGTGGGTCGCCGCGAAGCGGCACAGGTCCCGGGGGAAGCCGTGGGCCGAGAGGAGCTCCCGGCCCGCCTCCTCATGGAGCGAGCCGGGCCCGGACAGTTCGGCGGGGTGCACGACCTTGCCGATGTCGTGGGTCGCCGCTCCGAACAGGACGGCCTCCCGGTCGACGACCGGGCCCGGACAGTGCGCCTCCACCCACACGACCAGGCTCCGCGCGACATCGTGGACGGCACGCAGATGGGCGGCCAGGCGCGGAGGCGCGTCCAGGGTGCGCAGGAGGTCCGCCACCGCCTGCGGGAGCGGGTGCAGTGGCGGATCCGCGGGATCGTGCAGTGCTCGGGCCAGTTCGTCGTCCGACGGTCGCATCGGACCAGGCTACGGGGTGGCCCGGCCCACCGTTCAGACCGCCCGCACGCCCTTGCGCCAGACCTCCGCGATCAGCGGGACGCCCGGGCGGTACGCCAGGTGGACGTGGGACGGGGCGTCGAGGACGACGAGGTCCGCTCGGGCGCCGACGCCCAGCCGGCCGACGTCCGTGCGGCGCAGGGCCGCCGCGCCGCCCGCCGTGGCGGACCAGATCGCCTCGTCCGGGGTCATCAGCATGTCCCGTACCGCGAGCGCGACGCAGAAGGACATCGAGGAGGTGAAGGAGGAGCCCGGGTTGCAGTCCGTGGAGAGGGCGACGGTGACGCCCACGTCGATCAGGCGGCGGGCGTCCGGCCATTCGGCGCGGGTGGAGAACTCGGCGCCGGGGAGCAGCGTGGCGACCGTGTTGCCCTGGGCCAGGGCGTCGATGTCCGCGTTCGTGAGGTGGGTGCAGTGGTCGGCGCTGGCCGCGTCCAGTTCGACCGCGAGCTGCACGCCGGGGCCGTAGGTGAGCTGGTTGGCGTGGACGCGGGCCTGGAGGCCCTTGGCCATGCCGGCCTTGAGGATCGCGCGGGCCTGGTCGCCGTCGAAGGCGCCCTTCTCGCAGAAGACGTCGACCCAACGGGCGTGCGGGGCACAGGCGTCGAGCATCTCGCCGGTCACCAGCTTCACGTACGCGGCCGGGTCGTCGGCGTACTCCGGCGCCACGATGTGCGCGCCGAGGTACGTGACCTCGTCCGTGTGCTCGGCGGCGATGCGCAGCGCGCGGGCCTCGTCCTCGACGGTGAGGCCGTAGCCGGACTTGGTCTCGAAGGTGGTGGTGCCCTGGCGGAGGGCCTCCCACATGTACTTGGCCACGTTCGCGGAGAGTTCGGCGTCGCTCGCGGACCGGGTCGCGGCGACGGTCGTGCGGATGCCGCCCGCCTTGTACGGCTGGCCCGACATGCGGGCGTTGAACTCGGCCGTGCGGTCGCCCGCGAAGACGAGGTGCGAGTGGGAGTCGACGAAGCCGGGGACGACGGCGCGGCCGGCCGCGTCGACGGCCTGGTCGGCGGCCGGGGCCGCCGACGCCGGGCCCGCCCAGGAGACCTTCTCGTCCTCCAGGACGAGGGCGGCGTCCTTGATCAGGCCCAGGGGGCCTTCGCCGAGGGTGGGGTCGTTCGTTACCAGGCTGCCGATGTTCGTGATCAGCGTCGTCGTCATGGTGCTCTCCGGTGGGGGCGGGTGGTTCGGGTGCGGGCCGGTGGCCGGGTTGTGCCCACCCGTTCCGCCCTGCGGAACGATGGCCCACAACCCGGGGTCCCGCTCAGCTCCTGAGCGCTGCGATCGCGGTCGCGAGGGCCTCGCCCACGTCAGGTACGGAGGCGTGGGCGCCGTCCTCGACGATCGTCCGGCCGCCCACCACCACGTGGTGCACGTCCGCCGCCGTCGCCGCGAAGACCGCCGTCTCGGCCGCGAGGCGCGGGACGGGGCCGGCCGTGCGGACGGAGTCGAGGGCGATCGTGGTGAAGTCGGCCAGGGCGCCCTGCTCCAGGGTGCCCGCGTCGGCCCAGCCGAGGGCCGCGTGGCCGTCGGCGGTGGCGGCGCGGAGGAGCGCGGCGGCCGTCCAGTGGCCGCGGGTGCGGGTGCGCAGGCGTTCGTCCAGCTCCATCGCCCGGGCCTCTTCGAGGAGGTCGATGACGGCGTGGCTGTCGCTGCCGAGGGAGAGCGGGGAGCCGGCCCGCTGGAGGGCGACGGCCGGGCCGATGCCGTCGGCGAGGTCCCGCTCGGTCGTCGGGCACATGCAGGTGCCGGTGGTCGACGAGCCGAGGAGGGTGATGTCCTCGTCCGTCAGGTGGGTGTTGTGGACGCCGGTCGTCCGCGCGCCCAGGACGCCGTGCTCCGCGAGGAGCCGGGTCGGCGTCATGCCGTGGGCCGCGAGGCAGGCCTCGTTCTCGGCGGTCTGCTCGGAGAGGTGGACGTGGAGGGGGGCCTGCCGGTCCTCCGCCCAGCGCGCCACCGTCGACAGCTGGTCGGCCGGGACCGCCCGTACGGAGTGGATCGCCGCGCCGATGCGTACGCCGTCCCGGTCCTTGAGGGCCGAGACCCGCTGCGCCCACTGCTCGGCGGTGCCGTCGGTGAAGCGGAGCTGGTGCTGCTCGGGGGCGGCGCCGAAGCCGGAGGAGAGGTAGGCGGTGTCGAGGAGGGTGATGCGGATGCCCGCCTCGCCGGCCGCCGCGATCAGGGCCTCGCCCATGGCGTTGGGGTCGGCGTACGGGCTGCCGCCGGGCGCGTGGTGGAGGTAGTGGAACTCGCCGACGGAGGTGATGCCGGCGAGCGCCATCTCCGCGTACACCGCGCGGGCGAGCGCGAAGTAGCTGTCGGGGGTGAGGCGCTGGGCGACGGCGTACATGACCTCGCGCCAGGTCCAGAAGGTTCCGGAGCCGACCTGGACGGTGCCGCGCAGGGCGCGGTGGAACGCATGGCTGTGGGCATTGGCCAGGCCGGGGATCGTGAGGCCGCGGAGGACGACGGCGCCCGGGGGCGGGGCCTCCACCCCCGTGCGCACGGCTTCGATGCGGCCGTCCGAGGTGCCCGCGGCGGAGCCGCCGATGGACACGGTCAGGGCCACGCCCGGCTCGACGTTCACGCCGAGCCAGGCGTGTTCCAGCCAGTACGTCGTCAGCGGCACGCCAGTTCCTCCAGTACGTCGGCGAGTGCGAGGACTCCGGCGACGCAGTCGTCCTCGGCGGCGAACTCGGCCGGGGAGTGCGAGACGCCGGTGGGGTTCCGTACGAACAGCATGGCGGTCGGGATCGATTCGGACAGGATGCCCGCGTCGTGTCCCGCGCCCGTGCCGAGGACCGGCACCTTGCCCGTGGTGCCGAGGATGCGGGAGAGCTCGTCGCGCAGGGCGTGCGAGAACTCCACGATCGGGGTGGAGGACTCCTGGACGACGGCGAGGTCGATGCCGTGGCGGTCGGCGTACTCCCGGGCCGCGGCCTCGACCCCGGCGATGACCTGGTCCAGGGCGCCCTGGTCGGCGGCGCGGGCGTCGAGCCAGCCGCGGACCATGGACGGGATGGCGTTGACGCCGTTGGGCTCGACCGCGATCTTGCCGAAGGTGGCGACGGCGCCCGCGAGTTCGGCCTCGCGGCGGGCGGCGAGGACCGTCTCGGCGTAGGTGAGCATCGGGTCGCGGCGGTCGACCAGGCGGGTGGTGCCCGCGTGGTTGGCCTCGCCCGCGAAGTCGTACCGCCAGCGGCCGTGCGGCCAGATGGAGGAGGCGATGCCGACGGGGTCGCCGGACAGGTCCAGGGCGCGGCCCTGCTCGACGTGGAGCTCGACGAAGGCGCCGATGCGGGCCAGTCGCTCGGGGTCCGCGCCGATCCCGGCAGGGTCGTACCCGGCCTTCTCCATGGCCTGCGGGAGGCTGATCCCGTCGGCGTCGCGGAGCTCGTACGCCTGCTCCTTCGTCAGCCGTCCCGCGGTGAGGCGGGAGCCGACGCAGGCGAGGCCGAAGCGGGCTCCTTCCTCGTCGCCGAAGTTGACGATGGCGAGGGGCCGCTTGAACGAGACGCCGCGGGCGCGGAGTTCGTCGAGGGCGGCGAAGGAGGACACGACGCCGAGGGGACCGTCGAAGGCGCCGCCGTCGGGGACGGAGTCCAGGTGGGAGCCGGTGACGACGGCGTCGCCGGCCGTGGGGTCGCCGAGCCAGGCCCACTGGTTGCCGTTGCGGTCGGTCTCGACGTCCAGGCGGCGGGCCTCGGCCTGCATCCGGAACCAGAGGCGGCAGTCGGCGTCGGCCTGGGTCCAGGCGTAGCGGCGGTAGCCGCCGGAGGCGGCGTTGCGGCCGATTCCGTGGAGGCTGCGCCACATGGCGTGGAACGAGGGGGAGTCCCCCCGCCCCGCCGAGGCGGCCCGGGCGGAGCCGCGGGGCGCCTCGGCGGCGTCGTGGGACGAGGTCACTCGGAGTCACCCTCGCGCATCGGGACGCGGACGCCCTTCTCGTCGGCGACGCGCTCGGCGATGTCGTAGCCGGCGTCGACGTGGCGGATGACGCCCATGCCGGGGTCGTTGGTGAGGACGCGGCGGATCTTCTCGCCGGCGAGCTTGGTGCCGTCGGCGACGGAGACCTGGCCGGCGTGGATGGAGCGGCCCATGCCGACGCCGCCGCCGTGGTGGATGGAGACCCAGGAGGCGCCGGAGGCGACGTTGACCATGGCGTTGAGCAGCGGCCAGTCGGCGATGGCGTCGGAGCCGTCGAGCATCGCCTCGGTCTCGCGGTACGGGGAGGCGACGGAGCCGCAGTCGAGGTGGTCGCGGCCGATCGCGAGCGGGGCGGCGAGGGTGCCGTCGGCCACCATGTCGTTGAACATGTCGCCGGCCTTGTCGCGCTCGCCCTGGCCGAGCCAGCAGATGCGGGCGGGCAGGCCCTGGAAGTGGACGCGCTCGCCGGCCATCTTGATCCAGCGGTGCAGGGACTCGTTCTCGGGGAAGAGGTCGAGGATCGCCTTGTCGGTCTTGGCGATGTCGGAGGCCTCGCCGGAGAGGGCGGCCCAGCGGAAGGGGCCCTTGCCCTCGCAGAACAGCGGGCGGATGTACGCCGGGACGAAGCCGGGGAAGGCGAAGGCGCGGTCGTAGCCGGCGAGCTGGGCCTCGCCGCGGATCGAGTTGCCGTAGTCGAAGACCTCGGCGCCGGCGTCCATGAAGCCGACCATGGCCTCGACGTGCTTGGCCATCGACTCGCGGGAGCGCTGGGTGAAGCCGGCCGGGTCCTTGGCGGCCGCGTCGGCCATGTCCTCGAAGGCGACGCCGACCGGGAGGTAGGAGAGCGGGTCGTGGGCCGAGGTCTGGTCGGTCACGATGTCGATCGGGGCGCCCTCGGCGAGCATCTGCGGGAGCAGCTCGGCGGCGTTGCCGAGGAGGCCGATGGAGAGCGGGCGGCGGGCGTCGCGGGCCTCGACGGCGAGCTGGAGGGCGTGGGCGAGGTTGTCGGCCTTGACGTCCAGGTAGCGGTGCTCGATGCGGCGCTCGATGGCGCGCGGGTCGACGTCGATGCAGATCGCGACGCCGTCGTTCATCGTCACGGCGAGCGGCTGGGCGCCGCCCATGCCGCCGAGGCCGGCGGTGAGGGTGATCGTCCCGGCGAGGGTGCCGTCGAACTTCTTCGCGGCGACGGCGGCGAAGGTCTCGTAGGTGCCCTGGAGGATGCCCTGGGTGCCGATGTAGATCCAGGAGCCGGCCGTCATCTGGCCGTACATGGTGAGGCCGAGCTTCTCCAGGCGGCGGAACTCCTCCCAGTTGGCCCAGTCGCCGACGAGGTTGGAGTTGGCGATGAGGACGCGCGGGGCCCACTCGTGGGTCTGCATGACGCCGACGGGGCGGCCGGACTGGACGAGCATCGTCTCGTCCTGCTTGAGGGTGCGCAGGGTGCGGACCATGGCGTCGAAGGAGCGCCAGTCGCGGGCGGCCTTGCCGGTGCCGCCGTAGACGACGAGCTTGTCGGGGTGCTCGGCGACCTCGGGGTCGAGGTTGTTCTGGAGCATCCGGAGGGCGGCTTCCTGCTGCCATCCCAGGGCGCTGAGTTCCGTACCGCGGGCGGCTCGCACGGGGCGGGGACCTGACATGGGGGTGCCTCCTCGAATGTCGTTCAGATATTCACATCCTGGACTGCTGAATAGTTGTAGTCAACAGGGCGTGCCGGACGGGCGATGGACGAGGATGGGCCGCATGGCCTCCTCCCGTCGCGATCTCGCCGTCCGAGCCACCGTCGATCAAGGACTCCTCTCCCCCGCCGAACCGGTCGTCGCCCTCCTCGACACCGCCGGCATCCGCGCCTCCGCCGCCGCCCTGACCAGCGCCTTCGCCGCCGTCACCGACGCCCACGTGCTGCACGCCTTCGCCGTGAAGGCCGCCCCGCTCGTCCCCGTCCTGCGCCTGCTCCACGAGGCGGGGCTCGGCGTCGAGGTCGCGAGCCCCGGCGAGCTGGCCCTCGCCCGCGCCGCCGGCGTCCCGCCCGGCCGCACCGTCCTCGACTCCCCCGCCAAGACCCCGGCCGAGCTCCGCCAGGCCCTCGCGCTCGGCATCGCCGTCAACGCCGACAACCTCCAGGAGCTGGCCCGCCTCGACGCGCTCGTCGCCTCCGCCCCCACCGCCTCGCCCCTCGGGATCCGGGTGAACCCGCAGGTCGGAGCCGGTTCCATCGGCGCGCTCTCGACCGCGACCGCCACCTCCAAGTTCGGCGTGGCGCTCCGCGACGAGGGCGCCCGCAAAACCGTCGTGCAGGCCTACCTGGAGCGGCCCTGGCTGACCCGGCTGCACACCCACACCGGCTCCCAGGGCATCCCGCTCGCCCTCATGGCCGAGGGGGTCGGGGAGGCGTACGCGCTCGCCGAGGAGATCAACCGGGCGGCCGGACGGCAGCAGGTCGACACCCTCGACATCGGCGGCGGCCTGCCCGTGAACTTCGCCTCCGACGAGGAGACGCCGTCGTACGCCGCGTACGCCCGGCTGCTCGCCGACACCGTCCCCGGGCTCTTCGACGGCCGCTACCGGCTCGTCACCGAGTTCGGGCGCTCCCTGCTCGCCAGACACGGCACGGTCCTCGCCCGCGTGGAGTACACGAAGACCTCCGGCGGCCGCCCGATCGCCCTCACCCACGCGGGCGTGCAGCTGGCCACCCGTACGGTCTACGCCCCCGAGGCCTGGCCCCTGCGCGTCCTCGCGTACGACTCCGAGGGCCGGCCCCGCGCCGGCGACGTCACCGTCCAGGACGTGGCGGGCCCCGCCTGCTTCGCCGGGGACCTCCTCGCCCGGGGCCGCGCGCTGCCGCTGCTGCGCCCCGGGGACGTCGTGGCGGTCCCGGACACCGGCGCGTACTGCTTCGCCCACCACTACGCGTACAACAGCCTGCCCCGGCCCGCGGTCCACGGCTTCACCGTCGACGGCGACGGGGCGGTGACCTTCACGACCGTGCGCAAGGCCCAGACGCTCGACGAGATCGTCGCCGAGGCGGGCGGGGCGCACGCGGACGCGCTGGTCCGGTAGCGCTTCGGGGGCGGCCCGGTTTCGATGAGGCCATGACTGGAACGCGTGCGGACACCACCTCCGTCGTCGTCGAACGCCGGGTCGCCGCCTCCCCCGGGCGGGTCTGGGAGTCGATCACCGACCTGCGGGACATGCCCCGGGTCCTCTCCGGGGTCGACCGGGTGGAGGTGCTCACCGAGGGCGTCTTCGACGTGGGCACGCGCTGGCGCGAGACCCGGCGGATGCTGGGCAAGGAGGCCACGGAGGAGATGACCGTGACCGAGTGCGAGCCGCCCGACCGGTACGTCACGGTCGCCGACTCGCACGGCATGCACTACGTCTCCGAGCTCACCCTCACCCCCGACGGCACCGGGGCCACCACCCTGCGCATGGCCTTCTCCGCCCGGCCCGCCGCCGGCCGCGCCCCGGGGCCCGTCGCCCGCCTGCTCGCCCGCTTCGGGGCGAAGGCGGTCGCCAGGGCGCTCACGAAGGACCTGTCCGACATCGCCGCCGCGGTGGAGTCGCGCGGCTGATCCGGATCCTTCCGGATCAATTCACGTCAGACAGCGGCATGTTCCGATGGAAAATGCCAGAACGCCTCCCCCGGGCCGGAACGTTCAGTAGCGTCACCGTCACTGCCGCACGCCCGCACGCCGTATCGGGAGGGGAATCCGCGTGCCCGGAATCGACGAGTGCCTGCTTGAGGCCATGGCCCTGCCCGGGGCCCGGGGCGCCTCCCTGGTCGACTGGACCAGTGGGCTGGCGCTCGGGACGGCCGGCGACTCACCGGTCGGCGACCACGAGACGACGGCCGCCGAGACCGCCGAACTCGCCCGCTCGGCCGCCGAGTTCGACTCGTTCACCGCCGGGGAGACCGAAGGCGCGCCCGTCGAGGACCTCATCGTCACCACCCGCGCCGGCTACCACGTCCTCCGCTTCGTCGAGACCTCCTTCGACAGCAGCGTCTTCCTCCACCTCTGGCTCGACCGCGACTCCGGCAACCTCGCCCTCGCCCGGCTCCGGCTCCGCGACCTCGCAGACAAGCTGGTCCTCGGATGAGCGTCTCCCCCATGCTGGTCCGGCTCGCCGCCGAGAAGGCCACCGGCGCCCTGCTCCGCGACCACGGCACGCTCTACCTCGTCGACGGCCGCGTCGTGCACGCCGAGTCCCCCGCCGCCCCCGGCGTCGACGTCCTCCTCACCACCGGCGGCCGGCTGCCCCGCGAGGGCTGGGACGAGGCCGTCGACCGGGCCGGGGCGCACCGCGCGGTCGGCCGCTTCCTCGTCGACAGCGGCCGGATCCACGACGGCGAGCTGGAGATCTGCCACCTCGGCGCCGTCTTCGACGCGGCCTTCTTCGCCCTCTCCCCCACCAGCGGGCCGACCCGCTTCCGGTACGGGGTGGGGCACTGGTTCGGGACGGTGCGGCCGGTCTCCGCCGAGGCCGTCGAGCGCGAGACCGTCCGCCGCCGCGAACTCCTCGACGCCGTCTGGCCGTACGCCTCCGTCGACACCGCCCCCGTCGTGCCGCGCCCCGCCGCCCCCGGCCAGACCGTGGGGGCCCGGCAGCGCGCGCTGCTCACCGCCGCCGACGGGCGGCGGACCCCGGCGGAGCTGGCCCGGCTGCTCGGCCGGCCCGCCTTCCACACGCTCCTCGACGTGCGGCGCCTCGCCGCCGCCGGGCTCGTCGAGACCCCGCCCGAACCCGAACCCGAACCCGTACCGCCACCGCCGGCGCCCTTACCCGCCCCGCCGGTGGCCGACCCCGACATCGCCCTGCTGCGCCGGCTCCGTGACGCCCTGGAGGCACACCTGTGATGAGGCGTGCCCTGCGCATGCGCGCCGAGAGGAGACAGCTCATGACCGCAGAAGCCGAGGTCCTCGGCGAGCTCAGACGACTGCGGGCCCGGCTGCCCCAGCTCACCGGAGCCCTGGCGGCCAGCGCCGACGGGCTCGTCCTCGCCCACGACACGGCGGACGGCGAGGCGGAGACCGTGGCCGCGCTGACCGCGGCGGCGCTCGGCGTCGGACAGCGGCTGACCGACACCACCGGGCAGGGCCGCTTCCTCGAACTGCTCGTACGCGGCGACAACGGCTATGTGGCGACGTACGCGGCGGGCGGCTCGGCCGTCCTGACCCTGCTCGCCGAACCCCGGATCAACGTCGGCCGGCTCCACCTGGAGGCCCGCAGGTCCGGCGCCCGGATAGGGGAGCTCGTCGACGGCGCGCTGGAACGCAAAGACCTGAACTGAACCGTCCGAACAGCACCGAGAAGGAAGAAGTACGACACCATGGCGAACACCGAGACCTCCCTCAAGGAAGCGACCACGATCGAAGGCGCGATCGGCGCGGCCCTCGTCGACTACACCAGCGGCATGGCGCTCGGCACGATCGGCGGCGGCAAGGAGCTCGACCTCAACATGGCCGCGGCGGGCAACACCGACGTCGTCCGCGCCAAGGTCCGGGCGATGGAGATGCTGGGGCTCAACGAGGAGATCGAGGACATCCTGATCACCCTCGGCTCCCAGTACCACCTGATCCGGCTGCTCAAGGGGCGCGGCACCAACGGCCTCTTCCTCTACCTGGCGCTCGACAAGAGCCGCGCGAACCTGGCGATGGCCCGCCACCAGCTGAAGAAGATCGAGGCGGAGCTCGAGGTCTGACGGCTACTCGACGAACAGGCCCCGGGCCGCCGCCTTCGTGTCGAACTCCTCCAGACGCGCCTGCGCGTCGGGGAGTTCGTCCGCCATGGCCTCCAGGAGGACCCGGCCGAGCAGCATCGGCGCGCAGGCGGTGTCGAAGGCGAGCCCGGTGCCGACGGCGGCCGGGATCAGCAGGTCGCTGTGGGGGGCGACGGGCGCGAACGCCGACTCGGCGACGGTCACGACCGTGAGCCCGGCCTTGCGCGCGTACTCCAGGGCCTCGACGACCTCCTTGGGGTGCCGGGGCAGCGCGAAGCAGAGCAGGGCCGTGGCCCCGGCCCGTACGGCCGCGTCGATGCGGTCCGTGAGCATCGAGCCGCCCTCGTCGAGGAGCCGGACGTCCGGGTGCACCTTCGCGGCGAAGTAGGCGAAGCCCCGCGCCTGCGAGGAGGCGGCCCGCAGTCCGAGCACGGGCAGCGTCCGGGACCCGGCGAGGAGCCGCCCGGCCCGCTCGACGGGCGCGGGGTCGGCGAGGAGCCCGGCGAGGTGCCGGAGGTTCTGGATCTCGGCGAGGACGGCCTGCTGGTACTCGTTGAGCGCCTCGTCCTCCCCCTCGCCGGCGCCCGGCTCGGGCGGCGCGACCTCGCGGAGGTGACGGCGGAGCGCCGGATAGCCGTCGAACCCGAGGGCGACGGCGAAGCGCGTGACGGAGGGCTGGCTGACCCCGGCGAGCTCGGCCAGCTCCACGCTGGACAGGAACGGCACGTCATTGGCCCGCCGGACCATGGAGTGGGCGATCCTCCGCTGCGTCGGCGTCAGCCGGTGCCCCTCGAAGAGCGCCTGCAGCCGACCGGCCGGGCTGTCGCTCATGCCGCCCCCTTCACCTATTCACTCACGGAAGACTCTGCATAAGGATATGCAGCCGCGGCCGTCCCCGTACAGGACTCCTCCGGACCGTGGGCCGTGACCACGGGCCGGGTCCGGCCGGCCCCCGGGAGATCGATGGTGAAGCAGCGGGTGGCCATGGCGTCGGCCGGACCGAACAGCGGCTGGGTCCGCTCATAGGGACGGGAGAAGAGGACGAGGACCCGGGTGCCGTGCCCCGTGGGGCGCACCCCGACGACCGTCCCGAGCTGCGGGCTCCCGCCGGCGAACGCGTCGAAGGCGTCCCGTACGTCCTGCTCGGAGGGGGTGGCGCCCTCGGCGGCAAGGACGTCGGCGAACCGGTCCGCGTCCGCGCGGGTGGCCTCGAAGGCGTTCCGCTCCCTGGCCGACTCCTGGAGACGGGAGACGGTGACGAGGGCGACGAGCGTCACGAGGAGGGCGAGCAGGACCGCGGCCACGGCCTTGCCCCAGGGCGCGGTCCTGCCTCTTCGCTCCGTGTTCACGGCGTCCTGACCTGAGGAGGGGTGGACGCGGGGACCGCCGCACCCCCGTCACCGGGGGGCGGGACGACGGCGGTCCCCGCGGGGGACACGGGCCCGGGTCAGGGCCGGTCACCGCGTCCGCGGCGTCTGTGGAGGCCCGGGAGCCGCTCCGGAGGTCCGTGACGCCGACAGACACCAATGTGCCGGACGCGTGTTAAGCGGGTGCTGCGGGTACGTGTCGCCCTCGTACCATTCGCACGAACTGCTTCGTACCGCTTACTTCGAGCCGCCGTTGGCCAGGAAGGCCAGCAGGTCCTGACGGCTGACGACACCGGTCGGCTTGCCCTCGACCAGGACGATCGCCGCGTCGGCGGACTCGCCGAGGACGGACATCAGGTCGGCGACCGGCTCGCCGGAGCCGACCTGCGGCAGCGGCGCGCTCATGTGCTGCTCCAGCGGGTCCTCCAGGGAGGCCTTCTTGGTGAAGAGGTGGTCGAGGAGCTCGCGCTCGACGACCGAGCCGACGACCTCGGCGGCCATGACGTCGGGGTGGCCGGCGCCGGGCTTCACGATGGGCATCTGGGAGACGCCGTACTCGCGCAGCACCTCGATGGCCTGGCCGACCGTCTCGTCCGGGTGCATGTGGACGAGGGAGGGCATGCCGCCCTCCTTGTGGCGCAGGACGTCGGCGACGGTGGCGGTGGTGGTGTCCTCCAGGAAGCCGTGGCCGGCCATCCACTCGTCGCTGAAGATCTTCGACATGTAGCCGCGGCCGGAGTCCGGGAGCAGCACGACGACGACGTCGTCGGGGCCGAGCTCCTTGGCGACCTCCAGGGCCGCGACGACCGCCATGCCGCAGGAGCCGCCGACGAGGAGGCCCTCCTCCTTGGCGAGGCGGCGGGTCATCTGGAAGGAGTCCTTGTCGGACACCGCGACGATCCGGTCCGTGACGTTCCGGTCGTACGCGGTCGGCCAGAAGTCCTCGCCGACGCCCTCGACCAGGTACGGACGGCCGGAACCGCCCGAGTAGACGGAGCCCTCCGGGTCCGCGCCGATGACCTTGACCTTCCCGCCGCTGACCTCCTTGAGGTAGTTGCCGGTGCCGGAGATGGTGCCGCCGGTGCCGACGCCCGCGACGAAGTGGGTGATCTTCCCGTCCGTCTGCTCCCACAGCTCGGGACCGGTGGTCTCGTAGTGCGAGCGCGGGTTGTTCGGGTTCGAGTACTGGTCGGGCTTCCAGGCGCCCGGCGTCTCGCGGACGAGCCGGTCCGAGACGTTGTAGTACGAGTCCGGGTGCTCCGGGTCGACGGCCGTCGGGCAGACGACGACCTCGGCACCGTAGGCCCGCAGCACGTTGATCTTGTCGAGCGACACCTTGTCCGGGCAGACGAAGATGCACTTGTAGCCCTTCTGCTGGGCCACGATCGCCAGGCCGACGCCGGTGTTGCCCGACGTGGGCTCGACGATGGTGCCGCCGGGCTTGAGCTCGCCGCTCGCCTCGGCCGCCTCGATCATGCGCACGGCGATCCGGTCCTTGACCGAGCCGCCGGGGTTGAAGTACTCGACCTTGGCCAGAACGGTCGCCTGAATGCCCGCTGTGACGTTGTTGAGCTTCACCAGCGGGGTGTTGCCGACGAGGCTGATCATCGAGTCGTGGAATTGCACCGTAATCTCCGGGGTCTCCGTAATGGTGTGGCCAGCGTATGCGTAGTCGGGACGCCTTACGGGGCAGTTAGACCCTTAACGGCTTGAAGGAGGTGACGGCCCCCATGTCGAGGGCGAGGGTGGCGCGGCGGATCGCCGCGGGTGCGGCGTACGGCGGCGGGAGCATCGGGCTGATCGGGGTGGCGGCGGTGGGCCTCCTCCTGGCCGAGGCACAGCTCGCGAAGCGCTCGGTCTACGGTGTGCCGGCACCGCTGCCGCCGGGGGCGGACGGCCTCTACGGCCGGGCGTTCGGCACGGACGACCCGCTGCGGCTGGCCCTTCTGGGTGATTCCACGGCCGCCGGGCAGGGGGTGCGCCGCTCGGGTCAGACCCCGGGCGCGCTGCTCGCCTCGGGGCTCGCGGCGGTCGCGGAGCGCCCGGTGGTGCTGCGGAACGTGGCCCTGTCGGGGGCGCGCTCGGACGACCTGGAGCGGCAGGTCTCGCTGCTGCTCGCGCAGCCGCTCGGGCCCCCGGACGTGTGCGTGATCATGATCGGGGCGAACGACGTGACGCACCGGCTGGCGCCGACGGAGTCCGTGCGGCTCCTCGCCTCGGCCGTGCGGCGGCTGCGGACGGCGGGCGCGGAGGTGGTCGTCGGGACCTGCCCGGACCTCGGCACGATCGAGCCGGTCTACCAGCCGCTGCGCTGGCTCGCCCGGCGGGCCTCGCGGCAGCTGGCGGCGGCGCAGACGATCGTGGTGGTGGAGCAGGGCGGGCGGACGGTCTCGCTGGGCGACCTGCTCGGGCCCGAGTTCGCGGCGAACCCGCGCGAGATGTTCGGGATCGACAACTTCCATCCCTCGGCGGAGGGGTACGCGACGGCGGCGATGGCGATCCTGCCGACGCTGTGCGCCTCGCTGGGCGTCTGGCCGGAGCCGGACCGCCTGGAGCCGGACCGGCGGGAGAACATGCTGCCGGTGGCGAAGGCGGCGGCGGAGGCGGCGCGCGAGGCGGGCACGGAGGTCACGGGGGCCCGCGCCCCCTGGGCCCTCCTCAAGCACCGCCGCCGGCGGCGCCTCCCCGCCGCGGAGACTCCGGCCCCGGCCCCGGAGGACGCCCAGGCGTAGCCGCGGGGCACCGCCCTGAGCGTACGCTTAGAAAAGAGGTCCGCGTCACACCGTCCGGGCGGTGACCCGTGCGGTACGTACGGGTAACTTCCTGTTCAGTCCGCCCCCTCCGCACCCTCATGGAGCCGTGATGCCCGAAGCCGTGATCGTCTCGACCGCCCGTTCGCCCATCGGCCGGGCCTTCAAGGGCTCCCTGAAGGACCTGCGGCCGGACGACCTCACCGCCACGATCATCCAGGCCGCCCTGGCCAAGGTGCCCGAGCTGGACCCGCGGGACATCGACGACCTGATGCTGGGCTGTGGCCTGCCCGGCGGCGAGCAGGGCAACAACCTGGGCCGCATCGTCGCCGTGCAGATGGGCATGGACCACCTGCCGGGCTGCACGATCACCCGGTACTGCTCCTCCTCCCTGCAGACCTCCCGCATGGCCATGCACGCGATCAAGGCGGGCGAGGGCGACGTCTTCATCTCGGCCGGTGTCGAGATGGTGTCGCGCTTCGTGAAGGGCAACTCCGACTCGCTGCCCGACACGCACAACCCGCTCTTCGCCGAGGCCGAGGCCCGCACCGCCGCCGTCGCCGAGTCCGAGGGCTCCACCTGGCACGACCCGCGCGAGGACGGCCTCGTCCCCGACGCGTACATCGCCATGGGCCAGACCGCGGAGAACCTGGCCCGCTGGAAGGGCATCAGCCGCCAGGAGATGGACGAGTTCGGCGTCCGGTCGCAGAACCTCGCCGAGCAGGCCATCAAGAACGGCTTCTGGGAGCGGGAGATCACCCCGGTCACGACCCCCGACGGCACGGTCGTGTCGAAGGACGACGGCCCGCGCGCCGGCGTCACCCTGGAGGGCGTCTCCGGGCTCAAGCCGGTCTTCCGCCCCGACGGCCTGGTCACCGCCGGCAACTGCTGCCCGCTGAACGACGGCGCCGCCGCGCTCGTGATCATGTCCGACACCAAGGCCCGCGAGCTCGGCCTGACCCCGCTGGCCCGCATCGTCTCCACCGGCGTCTCCGGCCTCTCCCCCGAGATCATGGGCCTGGGCCCGGTCGAGGCCTCCAAGCAGGCCCTCAAGCGCGCCGGCCTGACCATCGGCGACATCGACCTCGCCGAGATCAACGAGGCCTTCGCCGCCCAGGTCATCCCCTCCTACCAGGACCTGGGCCTGGACCTGGACAAGGTGAACGTCAACGGTGGCGCCATCGCCGTCGGCCACCCCTTCGGCATGACCGGCGCCCGCATCACCGGCACGCTGATCAATAGCCTCCAGTTCCACGACAAGCAGTTCGGCCTGGAGACCATGTGCGTCGGCGGCGGCCAGGGCATGGCGATGGTCATCGAGCGCCTCAGCTAACCCATGGCCGGGTGCGTCAACCGCACCGCGTCCGAGCCGTGACCGAATCTCCCCCAGGATGTGACCTATATCCCGGGGGAGTTCGTTTTCCCAGGTCAGAGCAGTTCCGGGACTAAACACCTGGTAGAAATACCTGTCCAATTCGTGACGTAATGCACTGACAGCGGGCACCGCCCCGGGACAAGCTGATGTAGGAAGTCGGGGGATCGACTCGGAATCGGGAGTACGTCAGTGAGCGCCATGTCTCTTGCCCTGCTGCTGACCACGGCCGCTGCCACGGCCGTGGGCGCTGCTGCCCTGCACGCCGTCCACGGTCTCCGCAAGGAGGTCGGCGCCCTGCGGGGCGAGCTGGCCGCCGGTCACGGCGCCACGGTCCCCGCGGCCCGCGCCACGCCCGCCGCGGAGATACGGGCCGCGGTCGCCGAGGCGCTGGCCGAGGAGCGCGAGCGCGAGCTCGCCGAGGCGCGCGCCTTCTGGGCCGCGCAGGAGGCCCGTGACGCGGCCGACGCCCCGTCCCTGCTCGGCGGTCCGGTCGGCCCGGCCGACGAGGGCGCCTTCTTCGTGCCGCGCCAGGCCGACTTCGTGGGCCTGGAGGCGATGGCCCTGGAGGCCATGGAGGCGGAGGCCGCCGCGCTCGACGGCCCCGACCCGCTGGACGCCTTCGACGCCTTCGACGAGTACCCCGAGGACTCGGCCGAGCTGGCCGCGGCCCGCCGCCGCCACCCCTCGCACCCGGACTTCGTGCCGGTGCAGACGCCGGTCGTCACCGACCACGAGCGGACGGTGGCCCGCCTGGAGGAGCTCGCGGACACCCGCACCGCGCTCACGGACGTGCGTCCGGGCCCGCTCGGGACCCTCGACGTGTACGTCTTCGCGGACGGCACCACGCTCTGTATGACCCCGGGGCACCGCGAGACCGCGGAGCGCCTCGCGGAGGCCCTGCGCGCGGGCCGCACCCCGGTCCTGCTCGGCGGCTCGGGCGTCTCGGGCGCCTTCGCCCTGACCTTCTCGTACGGCGACTCGGACGAGGAGAACGTCTACATCCTCGCGGACCGCGTCATCGCCTCCCTGTAAGCCCCCGCAAGCCCCCCAGGGGCCCCAGGGAGCCGTCCCCCTACAGCCCCGAGCGCTCCGTCGCCTCCCGCACCAGCCTCACGGCCTCGTCCAGCTCCCCCTCGTGGGAGCCGGCCGGGGCCGTTCGCAGGATCTCGGCCAGATCGTTCCCGGCGACGGTGAGCTGGTCGCCCACCGCGAACAGGCCCGCGTCCGGCATGGTCCTCGGCTCCCGGTCCGGGTTCTCGGCACGCTGGGCGCGTACCGACAACTCCCTCGCGAGGGCCAGCCCCTCGGCCGCCGCACCCTTCTGGAGGCGGCTGTGCGGGGCCGCCCGCAGCCGGTCGGCGAACCGCTCGACGGCGGCGGTCAATTCACTCGTATCGTGCACGCCGCGACCCTACGCGCCCGCCCGGCACCCGTGCCAACACGCCCCTTCCCGGACATGCGGAAGGGCCCGCCCGGCGCGAAGCCGGACGGGCCCTTCCGTCGTTCGGAGCGCGACGCGTCAGTCGTCGCCCTGGAGGATCGACAGCAGACGCAGCATCTCCAGGTAGATCCACACCAGGGTCATGGTGAGACCGAAGGCGGCCAGCCAGGCCTCCTCGCGCGGCGCGCCGTAGGTCACGCCGTCCTCGACCTGCTTGAAGTCGAGGGCGAGGAAGCAGGCGCCCAGGATGATGCCGACGATGCCGAAGACGATGCCGAGGCCACCGCTGCGGAAGCCGAGGCCGTCACCGCCGGCGAAGACCGAGAAGAGCAGGTTGACGGCCATGAGGATCACGAAGCCCATGGCGGCGGCCATCACGAAGCCGTAGAAGCGGCGGGTGACGCGGATCCAGCCCATCTTGTAGGCGATGAGCACACCGGCGAAGACCGCCATCGTGCCCAGGACCGCCTGGACGACCACGCCGTCGGCGATGTACGTCGAGACGGCCGCGGAGAGCACGCCGAGGAAGACGCCCTCGAAGGCCGCGTAGCCCAGGATCAGCGCGGGCGACGGCTTGCGCTTGAAGGACTGCACCAGCGACAGGACCATGGCGACCAGGCCGGCGCCGATGGCGATGCCGTACGACTTGCCGAGGTTCGCCGGGTCGACCGGCAGCAGCAGCCAGGACAGGACGGCGGTGAGCACGACCGTGCCGAGCGTCATGGCCGTACGGCTCACGACGTCGTCGATCGTCATCACGTTGCCGCGGGCCTGCTGCGGGGCACCGAGCTGGACGTCCTGCGGGGCGTACGGGTTGGTCGCGTACGGGTTCGCCGCGCCCTGGGCGTACGGGTTGGTTCCGACGGCGGGGCCCCCGGCCTGCGGCTGCTGCGCGTTGAAACCGGCGTAGCCGGCGTCGCGGCTGAACCCCCGTCGCGAGAAGACCGGGTTGCTGCTCCTCATCTCACTCCTCCATGGCGGACCGCACGGCGCGGCCCTGCGTCAAGGGTAATGGGTAGGCAAAAGAAACTCCCTAGTGCTCCAGGAGGATCTTTTCCCGTCATTTTTCGATCTTCGTCGACGACGGCCGGTCCCGCTCCACCAGGCTCGCCCCTGTCAGGAACCCCTCCCCAGGAGAGCCACATGACCGCCGTACCGAACGCCGTCTGGACCCTGCGCAACGCGACCGCGTGGGTCTTCCTCGCGGGCGAGCACCTCACGAAGCCCGTGATCCTCGTCGGCGACTCCGGCACCGACCTCGCCACCCTCACCGAGGCCGCCGACCACGACGCGTACGCCCTCCGCTCCGAACTCCACGCGCGCGGCCACGACCTGATCCTGCTCGCCCTCTCCGAGGGCGGCTCCATGACCGGTGACGGCGGCGCCGTGCAGAACACGGTCCTGCGCGCGACGGCCGAGCGGTACGGCTCCGCCCCGCTCGTCGTCGGCGGCACCGGCCACGGCGCCCTCGCCGCCCGCTACGGCCTCGCGACCATGGAGTACCAGCGGATCGACCACCAGACCTCGGTCCACTTCTCCCACGACGGCGCCGCCCCCGCGCTGGAGGACGAGGCCGAGCTGGACCGCACGGGCGGGCGTCCGCAGCGGCCGCTCTTCCTGCGCATGGTCGACAGCGGCGTGGACGACGGGCTGGGCAAGGACGACGAGATCGCCGACGACGTGATCACCGGCGAGGCGGACGGGAGCGGCGCGCTCCTCTCCGAGGAGTACGGCTCCTGGCTGCTGGAGCGCCTGCCGTCCTAGCGACACCGTGGTGCCCGGAGCCGGACTCGAACCGGCACGGCCCGAAGGCCAGCGAGGTTTAAGCTCGCCGTGTCTGCATTCCACCATCCGGGCGTCGCCGCGAAGCTCCGCGTCGGCACATGAGCCTATCGGGACGCTTTCCCCCGATCAGCGGAACGTCGTCCCGATGTTGTCTTATTTTATTGACGTCTGAGGGTGCGTCAGCGCAGGTGGGAGGCCTTTCGCCAAACTGTGACGGGGGTCGCAGGCGCAAAGCCGTACCCGCTGGAATGACGAAAAGTCGCCGCAGGTCTGTCACCTCCGTCCGGCGGGTTCCCCGCCGGACGGACTCGGGGCTCCCGTCATCCCAAAGGAGGAGAGACCGGACCTCCGGTCAGACTCGAGACTGCCCCCAGAACGGGCACGTGGGCGGACGACCCGAAGCGGAACGCTCGACACGATGGAGGGGTTCCCGAATCGCAGTCGCAGTGACAGGAGTCCTCCCGTGACCACCACCCCCACCGTGTCCCGCGCCACCGCGGTGGCCGCCCGCGCCACGGATCTCACGAAGGTCTACGGTCACGGCGAGACCCAGGTGGTCGCGCTCGACCATGTCACCGTGGACTTCCGCCAGGGCGAGTTCACCGCGATCATGGGCCCCTCCGGCTCCGGCAAGTCGACGCTCATGCACTGCGTCGCCGGCCTGGACTCCTTCTCCTCCGGCTCGGTCCGGATCGGCGAGACGGAGCTCTCCACCCTGAAGGACAAGCAGCTCACCCAGCTGCGCCGGGACAAGATCGGCTTCATCTTCCAGGCCTTCAACCTGCTGCCGACGCTGACGGCCCTGGAGAACATCACGCTGCCGATGGACATCGCGGGCCGCAAGCCCGACAAGCAGTGGGTCCAGCAGGTCATCGACATGCTCGGCCTCTCCGGCCGGCTCAGCCACCGCCCCTCCGAGCTCTCCGGCGGCCAGCAGCAGCGCGTGGCCGTGGCCCGCGCCCTCGCCTCCCGCCCCGAGATCATCTTCGGCGACGAGCCGACCGGAAACCTGGACTCCCGCTCGGGCGCCGAGGTCCTCGGCTTCCTGCGCAACTCGGTGCGGGAGCTGGGTCAGACCGTCGTCATGGTCACCCACGACGCGACGGCCGCCTCCTACGCGGACCGCGTGATCTTCCTCGCCGACGGCCGGATCGTCGACGAGATGATCCGCCCGACGGCGGACGGCGTCCTCGACCGCATGAAGGCCTTCGACGCCAAGGGCCGTACGAGCTGACGCGGCCCCGAGCCGCTCCCGCCCTCCGCCTTCCCGAACTTCAGGACCCCGCCATGTTCCGTACCGCCCTGCGCAACGTCCTCGCGCACAAGGCGCGGCTGCTGATGACCGTCCTCGCCGTGATGCTCGGCGTGGCCTTCGTCTCCGGCACCCTCGTCTTCACCGACACCCTCTCCAGCGCCTTCCGCAACCAGTCGGCCAAGAGCTACGACGACGTCGCCGTCGCCGTCAGCCTGCGGCCCGACCCGGAGGAGGCCCGCAAGACCCCCGGCCTCTCCCAGCAGGTCGTCGACAAGGTCGCGAAGCTCGACGGCGTCGCCTCCGTCACCCCCCGCGTCGACGGCTTCGCCGGCGTGCCCGACAAGAACGGCAAGCTGATCGGCCTGGGCTGGGCCAACAAGGGCGCCAACTTCGCCCCCAGCAAGGACGGCAAGGACGCCGCGTACGCCTTCGCGTCCGGCGACGGCCCGGTCGAGGCCGACCAGATCGCCCTCGACAAGGCCACCGCCGACAAGGGCGGCTACAAGGTCGGCGACACCGTCCGCGTCGCCACCAACGGCCCGGTGAAGGAGTACACCCTCTCCGGCGTCTTCACGACCGAGGACGGCGCCGTCAACGCGGGCGGCAGCCTGGTCCTGTTCGACACCCCGGTCGCCCAGAAGCTCTACCTGAAGCCGGGTTACTTCTCCGACCTGAACGTCGTCGCCGCCTCCGGCGCGCACGCCGACAAGCTCCTCGACGAGGTCCTCACCGTCGTCCCGAAGGCCGCCACCGCCCAGACCGGCCAGGCCCTCGCCGACGAGCAGGCCCGGCAGATCGAGGACGGCATGGGCACCCTCAACCAGGTGCTCCTCGGCTTCGCCGGCATCGCGCTCTTCGTCGGCGTCTTCCTGATCTCCAACACCTTCACGATGCTGGTCGCCCAGCGCACCAAGGAACTCGCCCTGATGCGCGCGGTCGGCGCCTCGCGCAAGCAGATCACCCGCTCCGTCCTCGCCGAGGCCGGTCTCGTCGGTCTGGTCGCCTCCGCCGTGGGCTACGCCTGCGGCGTCGGCCTCGCGGTCGGCCTGCGCTCCGCGATGACCGCCTTCGACCTGAAGGTCCCGGACGGCCCGCTGGTCCTCGAAGCCGCCCCCGCCCTCGCCGCCTTCGGCGTCGGCGTCCTGATCACCATGCTCGCCGCCTGGCTGCCCGGCCGCCGCGCCGCGAAGATCCCGCCGGTCGCCGCCATGAGCAGCGTCCACGCCACCGCCAGCACCAAGTCGCTCGTCGTGCGGAACTCCATCGGCGCCGTGCTCACCGCGATCGGTGCCGTCCTGATCGTGCTCGGCGCCGGCCAGGGCGGCGACCAGGGCCGCATGCTGATCGCGGGCGGCGCCTTCGCCACCCTCATCGGCGTGATCGTCCTGATCCCCTTCCTGTCCCGGCCCGTGATCGCCCTGATCCGCCCGCTCTTCGTGTCGGTCTTCGGGGTCTCCGGCAAGCTCGCCGGCCTGAACGCGGTCCGCAACCCGCGCCGCACCGGCGCCACCGCCTCCGCGCTCGCCATCGGCCTGACCCTGGTCACCGGCCTCTCGGTGCTCGGCGCCACGGTCGGCTCGGCCCTCGACAAGGCGACGACCGACCAGATCAAGGCCGACTACATGGTCACCATGGCCAGCGGCACCGGCCTCAGCGACGAGGCCCTGACGGCCCTGGAGAAGGCCCCCGGCGTCACGGCGGTCTCCCCGCAGCAGTCCGGCGCCCTCGACATCAAGGGCAAGTTCACCTCCGCCTCCGGCGTCACCCCCGGCGCCATCGAGAAGGTCCTCAAGATCGACGTCGTCAACGGCTCGATGGACTCCCTCGCCAAGGGGCAGATCGCCGTCGACAGCAAGACCGCCGAGAAGCGCGGCCTGAAGGTCGGCGCCGCGGTCCCCGTGGAGTACATGGACAAGCAGAAGGCCAGGCTGACCGTCGGCGCGATCTACGAGAGCAGCGACTTCGTCTCGCCCGTCCTCATGGACAAGAAGCTCCTCGACGCGCACGAGCAGCAGCCGTACGTCCCGCAGATCTTCGTCAAGATGGACGGCGGCGCCTCCGCCGCCGGCGAGAAGGCCCTGTCGCAGGCCATGGGCGACAACCCGGCCATCACCGTGATGGACAAGAAGGACATCCGTGACGCCTTCGGCGGCCCGATCAACATGATCCTCAACGTCATGTACGGCCTGCTCGGCATGGCCCTGATCATCGCCGTCCTCGGCGTCGTCAACACCCTCGCGATGTCCGTCTTCGAGCGCCAGCAGGAGATCGGCATGCTGCGGGCGATCGGTCTCGACCGGCGCCGGGTGAAGCGGATGGTCCGTCTGGAGGCCGTGGTCATCTCGGTGTTCGGCGCGGTCGTCGGCATCGGCCTCGGCTCGTTCCTCGGCTGGGCGATCGGCGAGACCGTCAAGAGCAGCCTGCCGGGCTACGCCCTGGTCCTGCCCTGGGACCGGATCGGGCTCTTCCTGGTCCTGGCCGCCCTGGTCGGCGTCCTCGCCTCCCTGTGGCCGGCCCGCAGCGCGGCGAAGCTGAACATGCTCTCCGCGATCAAGGCCGAGTAGTACGGATGCGCGAAGGGCCGGTCTCCCCGTCGGGGAGACCGGCCCTTCGCGCATTCTCACTCCTGCCAGACGCGCGGCCGCAGCGCCGTCCCGCTCGCCCCCGAGACCGGGGTCTTCACCGCGAGGAACTGGTTCACGCCGATCCGGTTGCGTTCGAAGGAGACCGCCGAGGCCGCCATGTAGAGCCGCCAGATCCGGGCCCGGCCGGGCGAGGTGAGCCGGACCGCACGGTCCCAGTCGGCCTCCAGGTTGGCCACCCAGCGGCGCAGGGTGAGCGCGTAGTGCTCGCGGATCGCCTCGACGTCCCTCACCTCGAAGCCGGCGTCCTCCAGGGTCGTCAAGGTGCGGCCCATGGGGGCGAGTTCGCCGTCGGGGAAGACGTACGCGTCGATGAAGGCGTCGACCTCGTAGGCCTCCTCGTCGGGCTCGGGGCGCCGGGAGATCTGGTGGTTGAGGAGCCGCCCGCCGGGCTTGAGGAGGCCGTACAGGTCGTCGGCGTACTCCCGGTACTTCGCGGTGCCGACGTGCTCGGCCATGCCGATCGAGGAGATCGCGTCGTACGGACCGTCGGTGACGTCGCGGTAGTCCTGGACGCGGATCTCGATCAGGTCGGTGAGTCCCTCGTCGGCGATCCGCTTGCGGGCGTAGGCCGCCTGTTCGCGGGAGAGGGTGATGCCGACGACCTTCACGCCGTACTCGCGGGCCGCGTGGAGGGCCATGGAGCCCCAGCCGCAGCCCACGTCGAGGAGCCGGTCGCCCTCCTTGAGGTGCAGCTTGCGGGCGATGAGGTCCAGCTTGTCGCGCTGGGCGTCCTCCAGGGTGCCGTCCTCGGTCCAGTACGCGCACGAGTAGACCATCGAGGGGCCGAGGACCAGCTCGTAGAAGTCGTTGCCCACGTCGTAGTGGTGACTGATCGCCTGCTTGTCGCGGCGCCTGCTGTGCCGGCTGCCGCTGCGGCCGCGGATCTCCTCGGCCGGGGGCTGCGGCGGCGGCAGGGGCCCGGCGAGCCGCAGCAGTCCGCGGGCGGCGGCCCGGAGCCTCGGATCGCGCACGGAGTCGAGCAGGCTCCTGGTCTCCCCGTCGCGCTCCCACAGGAGGCCCGAGAGGCGGTCCAGGAGGGCGTAGAGGTCTCCCTCGACGTCGATCTCGCCGGCCACCCAGGCGCGGGTCAGGCCGAGTTCGCCGGGCTTCCAGATCATCCTCCGCAGGGCCCGGCGGTCGCGGACGATCAGGACGGGGCCGTCCGCGGGGCCTGCTTCACTGCCGTCCCAGGCTCGCAGACGGACCGGGAGCGGTCCCCCGAGGAGTTCCTCGGCGAGAGTCGTCAGCCGCGACGCGGCGTCGGCCATGGTGCACACCTCCGTGATCTCGTGCCCCAGAAATGCTCGTCACCAAGGGAACACCGTCCGTAGGCGTTTCCAGTCCCGCCACCGCGCAACAAGTCGGCAAAACACGCGAAGGGCCGTCCGCACCACGGATGGCGGACGGCCCTTTTACGGCCTTGCGTGTACTGCTGGTCCTGCTGGTACTGCTCCTGCGGGGGTCTTACGAGGCCTTGGCCTTCTCCTGCGCCGGGGCGGCCGGCGCCGGGGCGGGCTTGGCCGCCTCGTAGAACTCCTCGCGCGGCGTCTCCATGGCACCGAGCGACACGACCTCGCGCTTGAGGAACATGCCGAGGGTCCAGTCGGCGAAGACGCGGATCTTGCGGTTGAACGTCGGCATCGCCATGCCGTGGTAGCCACGGTGCATGTACCAGGCGAGACGGCCCTTGAGCTTGATCTTCATCTTGCCCATGACGATCATCGCGACGCCCTTGTGCAGGCCGAGGCCAGCCACCGCGCCCTTGTTGGCGTGGCTGTACTCCTTCTGCGGGAAGCCGCGCATGCCGGCCACCACGTTGTCGCCGAGGACCTTGGCCTGGCGCAGGGCGTGCTGGGCGTTCGGCGGGCACCAGGCGCGCTCGCGCGGGACGCCGGCCTTGATCGCGGCCATGTCCGGGACCTGGGCGTTGTCGCCAGCGGCCCAGACGTAGTCCATGCCGTTGACCTGGAGCTTCTCGTTGCAGTCCACGTGGCCGCGGGGGCCGAGCGGCAGACCGAAGCGGGAGAGCGCCGGGTTCGGCTTCACGCCGGCGGTCCAGACGATCGTGCTGGAGTCGACCTCGAGGCCGTTCTTCAGGACGACGTGGCCGTCGACGCAGGAGTCCATGGAGGTCTCGAGGTAGATCTCGATGCCGCGGGACTCCAGGTGCTCCTTGCCGTACTGGCCGAGCTTCGGGCCGACCTCGGGAAGGATCTTGTCGGCCGCGTCGACCAGGATGAAGCGCATGTCCTCGCGCGACACGTTCTGGTAGTACTTCGCGGCGTCGCGGGCCATGTCCTCGACCTCGCCGATCGTCTCGGCGCCGGCGAAGCCACCGCCGACGAAGACGAAGGTCAGCGCCTTCCGGCGGACCTCCTCGTCGGTGGTCGAGTCGGCCTTGTCGAGCTGCTCGAGGACGTGGTTGCGCAGGCCGATGGCCTCCTCGATGCCCTTCATGCCGATGCCCTGCTCGGCGAGGCCGGGGATCGGGAAGGTGCGCGAGACCGCGCCCATCGAGATGACCAGGTAGTCGAACGGCAGCTCGTACGACTCGCCGACGAGCGGCGCGATCGTGGCGACCTTGCGGTCCTGGTCGATGGTGGTGACCCGGCCGGTGAGCACCTCCGCTCCACGCACGACGCGCCGCAGCGGGACGACGACGTGACGCGGCGAGATGCTGCCGGCGGCGGCTTCGGGCAGGAAGGGCTGGTAGGTCATGTACGACCGCGGGTCGACGACCGTGACGGTCGCCTCCGCGTAGCGCATCTTCTTGAGGATGCGCCGAGCTGCGTACAGGCCTACGTACCCGCCGCCTACTACGAGGATCCTGGGACGCTCCGTGGTGCTCATGGGATCGAGTATCCACCCCGCCTGAGGGGGGTGCTCGTGCGCCCCTTCACAAGGTTCGGAGACACCTCTGCTACACTCCGCCGCCCACGTGATCCATGTCATGGTGTTGCAAAGGAACCAGGGTGCAAGGGCGAACGTTGTTCACCCCTTGTGAACTGGCCTGGAGAGGGCCTGTTCACCTCGAACCGCACGGTGCGTTCACGCGATGGAAACAGCGAGCGAAGTAGCCCTCGCACCTGCGAAAGGGCCCTGAGACGCCCCTCGGAGGGCCTAAAGACCTTCCTCCGGCGCCATCAGGGCCCTTTTCCTTGTGAAGAACTTCACGAACTTCTATCGAAAGACCGTCCCGGAAGGGCTCGATAGCCGCCCGCTATGCCACGGATAGGGCGATCCCATCGAGAATGTCGTGCTCGCTGACGACGACCTCGCGGGCTCCGACGCGCTCCACGATCTCGCGCAGGACGAGCGCCCCGGCGATGATCACGTCGACCCGGCCGGGGTGGATGACGGGGATCGCGGCCCGCTCGTCGTGGGTGGAGGCGAGGAGGCGGTCGGTCACCTCGGCGACCTGTTCGGCGGAGATCCGGGAGTGGTGGACCTTCTCGGAGTCGTACTCCGGGAGCCCGAGGGCGATGGCGGCGACCGTGGTGACGGAGCCGGCGAGCCCGACGAGGGTCTCGGCGGTGCCGATCGGGACGGTCTCGGCGGCCAGGTCGAGCGCGGTGCGGACGTCGGCGCGGATCGCGGCGACCTCCTCGGCGGTCGGCGGGTCGTGGCGGACGTGCCGCTCGGTGAGCCGGACGCAGCCGATGTCGACGGAGCGGGCGGCCTCGACGTGCTTGTTGCCGACGACGAACTCCGTCGAGCCGCCGCCGATGTCGACGACCAGCCGGCGGTCGTCGCCATGCAGCTCGCCGGTGGCGCCGGTGAAGGAGAACGCGGCCTCCTGGTCGCCGGTGATGACCTCGGGCTCCACGCCCAGGATCTCCACGACCCCGTTCACGAAGTCCTCGCGGTTCTCGGCGTCGCGGGAGGCGGAGGTGGCAACGAAGCGGAGCCGCTCGGCGCCCAGCTCCTTGATGACCTCGGCGTACTCGCGGCAGGCCGCGAAGGTCCGCTCCAGCGCCTCGGGGGCGAGCCGGCCCGTCTTGTCGACGCCCTGCCCGAGCCGGACGATCGTCATCCGCCGGTCCAGCTCGACGAGGTCACCCGTCTCCGGGTGGACGTCGGCGACGAGGAGGCGGATGGAGTTCGTGCCGCAGTCGATTCCGGCGACCCGGGTCATTCGGAGGACTTCCCTTCGTCGGTGCACGGGTTCACGCACGGGCCCTTCGCCCACCACTCCGGCAGCATCGCGAGCGCCTCGTCGCCGAACGGGTTCACGCCCGGTCCGGCGGCCAGCGAGTGGCCGACGAGGACGTGCAGGCACTTGACCCGGTCCGGCATGCCGCCGGCGCTCGGGAAGCCCTCCAGGACCTCGATGGCGTCACGGCGGGCGATGTAGTCCTCGTGCGCGGCCCGGTAGGCGGCGGCGAGCTCCGGGTCGGTGGCGAGCCGGGCCTGCATCTCCTTCATGACCCCGTTGGCCTCGAGGGTGCCGATGGCCGAGGCCGCCCGCGGGCAGGTCAGGTAGTACGTGGTCGGGAACGGCGTGCCGTCGGGGAGCCGGGGCGCGGTCTCGACGACGTCCGGGTTGCCGCACGGGCAGCGGTGCGCGATGGCGCGCAGGCCGCGGGGCGGGCGGCCGAGCTGGAGCTCGAAGGCCGCGATGTCCGTCTCGGTGGGCTCGGTGCGGTCGGTCTGCGGAGGGGGCGTGTCCATGTCTGCCTTGTTCGTGTGTCGCGGAGGAGGGTCAGGGGCGGTCGGCGTGGTCGACGCCGTCCCAGAGGTTGTCGTACCAGGGGCGGTCCTCCGCGCCCTGGTCGGCGCGGGGCCGCTGCTCCGCGTCGGGGTCGTTCACGGTGAAACCGGTCTCGCCGGGGAGCAGGTAGTGCAGGTGCTCGCGGGCGAGGCGGCGGACGTAGGCCGGGTCCTGGAGGCGGGCCTTCTCGTCCTTCAGTTCCTCGACCCGCCGGGCGGCCTCGGCGGCCCGGCGCTCCTGCTCGGCGATCTCGCCCTGCTGGGAGACGTAGCTCCGCATCGGGTAGGCGAGCGCCACGACGAGGGAGCAGACCACGAGGGCGAGGAAGGCCGCGCGGCCGGTGAGCCGCGAGCGGCGGGCCTGGCGGCGGGTCTGGGAGCGGTAGACACGGGCGGCTGTCTGCTCGCCGAGCAGTCTGATCCGGGTCGCGGTCGAGAACCGGTCCCGGTCCTTCGCGGCCATGTCGTGTCGCCTCCCCTGTTCACGCGTACGTCCCCGCACACGGTACGGGACCGGGTGCGGGGACGGACGTATCTACAGCGTCAGGCCTGTTCAGCCCTTGAAGCGCGGGAAGGCGCTGCGGCCGGCGTAGACCGCGGCGTCGTCGAGGATCTCCTCGATGCGCAGGAGCTGGTTGTACTTGGCGACGCGCTCGGAGCGGGCCGGGGCGCCGGTCTTGATCTGGCCGCAGTTGGTGGCGACGGCGAGGTCGGCGATGGTGACGTCCTCGGTCTCGCCGGAGCGGTGCGACATCATGCACTTGAAGCCGTTGCGCTGGGCGAGCTCGACGGCGTCCAGGGTCTCGGTCAGCGAGCCGATCTGGTTGACCTTGACCAGGAGGGCGTTGGCGGTGCCCTCCTCGATGCCGCGGGCGAGGCGCTCCGGGTTGGTGACGAAGAGGTCGTCGCCGACGAGCTGGACCTTGGAGCCGAGCTTGTCGGTGATGACCTTCCAGCCGGCCCAGTCGTCCTCGAACAGCGGGTCCTCGATGGAGACCAGCGGGTACGCGGAGACGAGCTCCTCGTAGTACTCGGTCATCTCGGCGGCCGAGCGGGACTTGCCCTCGAACTCGTACTTGCCGTCCTTGTAGAACTCGGACGCGGCGACGTCGAGCGCGAGCGCGATGTCCTTGCCCGGGACGTAGCCGGCCTGCTTGATGGCCTCCAGGATGAGGTCGAGCGCCTCGCGGTTGGAGTCCAGGTTCGGGGCGAAGCCGCCCTCGTCGCCGAGGCCGGTGGAGAGGCCCTTGCCCTTCAGGACGGCCTTGAGGGTGTGGTAGACCTCGGTGCCCCAGCGGAGGGCCTCGGAGAAGGACTCCGCGCCGATCGGGGCGATCATGAACTCCTGGATGTCGACGTTGGAGTCGGCGTGCGACCCACCGTTGAGGATGTTCATCATCGGAACGGGCAGCAGGTGCGCGTTCGGGCCGCCCAGGTAGCGGAAGAGCGGGAGGTCGCTGGCCTCGGAGGCGGCGTGCGCGACGGCGAGGGAGACGCCGAGGATGGCGTTGGCGCCGAGCGAGCCCTTGTTCTCCGTGGCGTCCAGGTCGAACATGGCCTGGTCGATCAGGCGCTGCTCGGTGGCGTCGTAGCCGACGAGCTCCGGGCCGATCTGCTCGATGACGGCGAGGACGGCCTTCTCGACACCCTTGCCCTGGTAGCGGTTGGGGTCACCGTCGCGAAGCTCGATGGCCTCGAACGCACCGGTGGAGGCGCCGGACGGAACAGCAGCACGGCCGGTGCTGCCGTCGTCGAGGCCGACCTCGACCTCGACCGTGGGGTTGCCTCGGGAGTCCAGGATTTCCCGGGCTACGACGACGTCGATGGACGGCACGAGCATCTCCTTCTGGGATGTGACGCTGGATGTGACGCAAGGTCGATGCAGGGTCGCTTGGCCTTGCGACAAGAGCCTAACCGGCGCGGGGGCTCCGGCCCGCCGCGCGCCCGCCCCCTGGGACGAAAAAGGACCCAAGGGCACGCATCACGGGACGAAGGGCCCCAGATCTACTGGACGGTAACCGTCGGGGCCCCCAAAGAGGGGAACCCCGGTCCGGCGCGCACGGGGGAAGGGCACGCCGGACCGGGGTGGTCACCGCGGGAGGGTCGTCGGGGCCGCGTGAGCCGCCGGACTCACGCGGGCCGCCGGGCTCACTTCAGGTGGAGCTGCTGGCCCGGGTAGATGAGGTCGGCGTTCTCGACGACGTCCTTGTTCAGCTCGAAGAGCTTGGCCCAGCCGCCCTCGACGCCGTGCGCCTGGGCGATCCTGCTGAGGGTGTCGCCGGTGACGACCTTGTACTCGCCGTCGCCCTTCTTGACCTTCTTGCCGGTCGGCGTGGTGACGGTCTTCTTGGCGTCGGCCTTCGGGGCCTTGCGGTGCTCGCTGCGGGTGGTCGGCTGCTCGGCGCGACGCTCCTGCTGCTTCGGGGCGGCCTGCTGCTGCGGGGCGGACTGCTGGGTCTGCTCCGGAGCGCTCTGCTGCGGGGTGCTCTCGGCGGCGCCGCCGTCGTAGGAGGCGCTGGAGAGGCCGACGCCGCAGCTCGGCCAGGCACCCTTGCCCTGGCCCGCGAGGACCTTCTCGGCGATGGTGATCTGCTGGGACTTGGACGCCAGGTCGGCACGCGGGGCGTAGGCGGTGCCACCGAAGGCGGCCCAGGTGGAGTTGGTGAACTGCAGGCCGCCGTAGAAGCCGTTGCCGGTGTTGATGGCCCAGTTGCCGCCGGACTCGCACTGGGCGACGGCGTCCCACTCGGAGGTGGTGGCGGCCGAGGCGGCGCCCGCGGTCAGCAGCGGGGCGGCGACGGCGACACCGGTGACGCCGACGAGCGCGGCGACCTGGGCGGCCCTGGAGGAACGACGGTGTTTGCCCTTGGCGGAAAACAGCATGGGGATTCTCCTCACCGACGCCTGTGAGGTGAGCTGTCGGGTTCGGGCCGGAAAGTTGCCCGGCCGCGTGTCCTGGCACGCGGCTTCACCCCAAGCCGGTCGTCCGTCCGTCTGTCTCAACGGCCGGGACCGGCACTTACCTTGGGTCCCCCACTCCTGCCTTCGGCGCTTGCGCGACGACTGTTCCCATCGGCCGACGGCAGGATTCGGCGTTTCGGTCGACGGGGCCCGCGGTGGCGAGCGGTGACGACCGTAGACACAGACCCACCGGAAGTTCAAAGAGGCCGATTGCGGAAATATCGCCCCTGCTTGCCCTCCGGTGGGTGGCGTTTGCGCAGGTGAGAGGTGACGGGAGCAAAGTTTGCGGACGTGGCACGCCAGTTGGGGCGAAGAGACCCATGTCTCACTTGCCCAGAACCGGACATAAGCCCGCGAACTAACCTGCCGTCGCCGTCGAACCCTCCGTCAGGTCAAGGCTCTGACCAGGGAGGATGAGGTCCGGGTCGACGCCGACCGTCTTCTTGTTGGCGTCATAGAGGGCGGCCCAGCCTCCGGGGAGTTCGTTCTCCTCCGCAATGCCGGACAGGCTGTCACCCGGCTGCACGGTGTATTCGCCCGAAGTGCCCTGACTGTCCGTTGTGCCCGAATCCTTCGCGGCATCGGTCGCCGAGGGAGTGCCGAGCGCCCCCGCGGCCTTGTCCGCGCTCGATGCGTGCCGACCGGATTCAGTAGAACTGTCCACCTTGCCGGATTCCTCCGGGGCGGCCTCGCCCCGGTGCTTGCCGGTGCCGGGCGTGGCCGACGACACGTCACCCTTCGGCGCGTCAGAAGAATCCGGCGTACCGGGCGTAACGGACGCATCGTGCGTGACCGGGGCCGCCGGGGTGGTGGGCGCGGCCGGGGTGGCCGGCACGGCGGAGGCGGCGGAACGCGCCGGGCCGGTCGGCGCGGCCGGGGTCGCGGGAGTGGCGGGGGTCACGGACGTGGCGGACCGTTCGGCCGCCCCTTCGGTCCCCGCGGTGCGGTTGGACTCGGGGAGGGGGCCCGTGGGGGTCGTCGGGACGGCCGTCGGGCCGGGGTTCACGCCGGTGGCCTTGCCGTCGTTCTTCAGGCCGGCGATCGGCGCGCAGGTGGCCCACTCGTCGCTGCCCCTGTCGAGCGCCTTCTCGGCGACCGCGATCTGCTGGGCGCGGCTGGCCAGGTCGGGGCTGGGCGCGTACGCGAGGCCGCCGTTGCGCTCCCAGCTGTCCTGGGTGAACTGGAGGCCGCCGTACATCCCGTTGCCGAAGTTGGCGCTCCACTGGCCGCCGGACTCGCACTCGGCGACCCGGTCCCAGGTGGAGGCGTCGGCGGCGGAGGCGGATCCGGTGGCGAGCAGCGGCAGCGCCATGGCGGATCCGGTCACGCCCGCGGCGACGACGAGGGCGGGGGCCTGACGGGGGCGACGGTGTCGTCCGTTCCCGGAACGCATAGAAGCGCCTTTCGCGTGACGGCTGAGACTGCCGGGAAACGTAGCCGCATTCGAATGTCCGTCACAAGTCGATGGACCGCCGATCACGCGAAGATCACATTTCTGATGGTTCGTCAGTAACCAAGAGGGGTACGGAAGGGGAGAACTCCACTGGAAGCGTGCGCAAACCACGCATGATGAGCCCGCCGCGCCATCGCAGTTCGGCCGGATCGGCGGCAAGTCGCAGGTCCGGCAGGCGAGTCAGCAGGGTCGCGAGCGCCGTCTGTCCTTCGAGGCGGGCGAGCGGCGCGCCCAGGCAGTAGTGGATGCCGTGCCCGTAGCCCAGGTGCTGGTTGTCGCGCCGGGCGAGGTCGAGGACGTCCGGCCCGTCGAAGCGCTCCGGGTCCCGGTCGGCGGCGGCGAGCACCACGAGCACCGGGTCGCCCGCCGGGATCTCCTGCCCGCCGATGGTCAGCGCCCGCGTCGCGTACCGCCAGGTCGCCATCTCCACGGGCCCGTCGTACCGCAGCAGCTCCTCGATCCCGGTCTCCAGGAGTCCGGTCTCCCCGGCGGCGAGCGAGGCCTGGAGCCGCGCGCGCTGCTCGGGATGACGGAGGAGCGCGTAGAGCCCGTTCCCCACCAGATTGACCGTCGTCTCGAATCCGGCGAAGAGAAGGATGAACGCCATGGCGGCGGCCTCGTTCTCGGTGAGGTGCTCGCCGTGGTCGGAGGCCTTGATGAGCCCCGAGATCAGGTCGTCGCCCGGCTCCTCGCGCTTGCGGTGGATGAGCTCGGCGAGATAGCCGCGCATCTTCTTCACCGACCGGGCGACCCCGCCGCGCGGCCCCCCGCCGTGCCGGATCATCATCCCGGCCCAGTCCCGGAAGTCGTCCTGGTCCTCCGCCGGCACCCCGAGCAGGTCGCAGATCGCGTAGATGGGGAGCGGGAAGGCGAACTCGTGGATGAGGTCGGCGCTGCCCCGCTCCACGAAGGAGTCGATGAGCCGGTCGGTCAGCTCCTGCACGCGCGGCGCGAACTCGGCGACCCGGCGCGGGGTGAAGGCCTTCGACACGAGCCGCCGCAGCCGGGTGTGGTCCGGCGGGTCGATGTTGAGCAGGTGCGTCATCAGCTCGGCCTTGCGCTCGCCCGGGATGCCCGTCTTCCCCTTCGCGTGCGGGGACTCCTCGTGGTGCGCCGGGTTCTTGGAGAGCCGCTGGTCCGCGAGGGCCTGCCGGGCGTCCGCGTACCGGGTCACGAGCCAGGCCTCGACCCCGCTGGGCAGCGTCGTCCGGTGGACGGGCGCGTGCTCCCGCAGCCAGGCGTAGGCGGGGTACGGATCGCTCGCGAACTCCCAGGTGAAGAGGTCGGGCGCGGGGGCGGGGCCGGGGGTCGTACTCACGTCACGACCGTACAGGGCGGCCCGGGCGACACGTCCGGGGAGAACCCGCACCCGGGCGGTGCGGGTCGTGCCTTAGATTCTTGCCAGTGGATCACCAGCTGCTCAGAAGCACGTTCGCGGTCGTCGAGAGACGCGCCGAGCACGCCGTGGCGTTCTTCTACTCGCACCTCTTCTGGAACAACCCCGGTGTGCGCGAGCTCTTCCCCGAGGACATGGTCCCCCAGCGGGACCGGCTCCTCGCCGCGCTCACCCATGTGGTGGCCCACCTGGAGGACCCCTCTCTCGCCGGCTACCTCGGCCGGCTGGGCCGCGACCACCGCAAGTTCCTCGCCTCCCCCGCGCTGTACGCCGGGGTCGGGGAGAGCCTGCTCGCCGCCTTCGCGCACGCCACCGGCTCGGCCTGGACCATCGAGGCGGAGAAGGCCTGGACCGAGGCGTACGGGCTCGTCGCCGATCTGATGCTGGCCGGGGCCGCCGAGGCGGAGGCGGCCGGGGAGCCCGCGTGGTGGGACGCGGACGTCGTCCGGCACGAGCGGTACGGCGACGACCTGGCCGTCCTCACCCTCCGCCCCCGGCAGCCCCTCCCCCACCTCCCCGGCCAGTACGTCGGCGTCAGCTCGCTGCGGGTCCCGCGCGTCTGGCGCACCTACTCCCTCGCGGACGCGCCCCGCCCGGACGGCACGGTCGAGCTGCACGTGAGCCGGATCGCGGGCGGCGCGATGAGCACGGCGCTGGTCGACGAGACGCGGCCGGGCGAGGTGCTGCGGCTCAGCGCCCCCGGCGGCGGGCTCACCGCGCGGACCGCGCCGGGCGGACTCCGCACCTATATATGCGGCGGTACGGGCTGGGCCCCGGTGCGGGCGCTGCTCGCGGAGGCCGCCGAGACCGAGCCGGAGCTCGAAGGGCGGCTGTTCGTGGTGGCCCGCGCGCGGGAGTACCTCTACGGACGCGAGGACGCGGAGCGCCTGAAGGAACGCCTCCCCGGCCTGAACGTCACCTACATCACGGCCGCGCCCCGGCAGCGCAAGGACCGGGCGACCGAGCGGCTCCTCCAGGCCCTGCGGGCCTGCGGCCACTGGCCCGCGCACGACGTCTACCTCGCCGGGCCGCCGGGCTTCGTGACGGAGGTCGCCGAGGTCCTGGAGGAGCTCGGCACCGACCCGGACCGGATCCACCACGACGCCCTGCCGTCCGTGGGCCGCTTCACCACCCGCCCCGGCACCGCCGCCGAACGCCTCCTGGGCCCCCCGGCCCCCCTCTGGCACGACCCGGAGGCCCGGGCGCCGCGCGGCTAGGGCTCCAGACCCTCCGCGGCGCGGATCGCGTCCCGGTACGTGCGGGCCGCCGCGCGCAGGGCCGCCTCCGGGTCCACGCCGGAGGACTCGGCACGGGCCGCGAGGGCGAGGAGTTCGTAGCCGATGCCGTCGCCGGCCGGGAGCTTCACGTCGAGGGAGGCCGCGCGGACCCGGCCCGCGAGCTTCGCGGCGAGCGCGAGCCCCGGCTGGCCGAGCGGGATCCCGTCGGTGAGGGACTCGCGCTGCTTCTCGATCGCCTTGGTGCGCTGCCAGTGCGCCTGGACGTCCTCGGGGGTCTCGGCGGTCGCGTCGCCGAAGACGTGCGGGTGGCGGTGGATCAGCTTCTCGACGAGCGTCCCGGCGACGTCGTCCACGGAGAACGGCTCCTCCGCGTCCTCCTCGGCGATCCGGGCGTGGAAGACGACCTGGAGCAGGACGTCCCCGAGCTCCTCGCGGAGCTCCCGCCGGTCGCCCTCCTCGATCGCCTCGACGAGTTCGTACGCCTCCTCGATGGCGTACTTGGCGAGCCCCCGGTGGGTCTGGCGCGAGGTCCAGGGGCATTCGCGGCGGACGCGGTCCATGACCTGCACGAGGTCCAGGAGCCGGGCGCCGGGCAGGTCGTACGAGCCGGGCAGCAGCTCCAGGTCGGGCATGGACACCCGGCCGGAGCCGGCGAGCCGGGCGAGGCCGTCGGTCAGCGCCCTGTCCCCCTCGCCGGAGGGCAGCAGCAGGACCGTACGGCCTCCGGCGCAGGCCTCGACGAGCTCCTCGGCGGTGGGCCGGGCGTGCTCGACGGCGACCCCGGCCTCCCGCAGGTACGGCAGCTGGGGGTGGTCCTCGTCGGGGCAGAGCACCCGGTCGGCCCCGTGCAGCGCCTGCCAGGCGGGCCAGGACAGCAGTCCGGGGGCCACGCGGTGGCTGGCGGTGAGCAGAACGATGCGGCCGGGGCTCTCAGAAG
Organism: Streptomyces sp. NPDC004284; assembly: GCF_042874035.1. Taxonomy (NCBI): domain Bacteria; kingdom Bacillati; phylum Actinomycetota; class Actinomycetes; order Kitasatosporales; family Streptomycetaceae; genus Streptomyces; species Streptomyces sp. NPDC004284. The sequence continues at coordinate 53,390 of NZ_JBIAMJ010000025.1, forward strand.
TCACCCTTCGAACCTACCCCGGGTCAGGCGCCCGCCTGCACGGCCGTGGGGTCCTGGCTGATCTGGCGGAGCCAGGGCGCGCCGTCGTAGCCGGTGTCGAGCCGGATCTGGGCGTTGTCCCAGCGGCCGTAGCGCGGGTTGACGTCGATGGCGAGGTCCTTGGCCGCGGCGGAGAAGACCTCGGTCAGCTTCTTCTGGCCGGCGGGGTCGTCGGTGACGCCCAGCTTCTTGGCGATCTTGTTCATGAGGACGTTGCGGCGGACGACGTCGTCGATCTGGCCGGGCGCCACGCCCTGCTCCTGGAGGAGGACGGCCGCGAGCTGGTCCTCGCCGCCGGACTGGCGGACGAAGGCGGTCCGGGTCTGCTGGAGCTCGGCGCGGGTGGCGCTGACGCCGTTGTCCTCGGCGACCTTGTCGACGACCCGGTCGAAGATCATGGCGTTGAGCTTGCGGCGGCTGAGGTCACCGGTGGCGGCCACCAGCTGGGCGGACTGCGGCGAGGCCTTCTGGGCGGCCCGCACGTCCTCGACCTGGGCCTGGAGGCTGGACACCTCGATCCGTTCGCCGCCGACGACGGCCGCCGCTCCTGGGTGGGCGTCGCTGCCGCAGGCGGTGAGCAGCGGGGCCGCGGCGAGGAGGGCGGCGGAGACGGTGAGCGCAGTGCGGCGGTGCAAAGGAGCCTCCCGGGCTGGTCGTGCGTCAGTTGAACGACCTTGCGGTGATCGATGGTAGGGAGTCGCCGGGGCCGGAGCCACTACTTCGGAGCGACTGTTTCCCACAACGACTCACCCGTCACCCGGGTGTCGGCCGGTTCCGCACCTCCGCCCGTCTCCTTCAGCAGATAGTGCGGCCGGCGCTTCACCTCGTAGTAGATGCGTCCGACGTACTCGCCGATCAGCCCGGCCATCACCATCTGCATGCCGGCGAGGGCGGTGACGGTGACGAGGAGGGTGACGTAGCCGGGGGTGTCGACGCCGTTGACGAGGGCGTCGCCGACGATCCAGGCCGCGTAGCCGAGGGCGACGACGGTGAGGAGGAGGCCGAGGTGGACGGCGGCCCGCAGGGGCTTGTTGTTGAAGGAGAGGAGCCCGTCGAGGCCGTAGTTGAGGAGCTTGCCGAAGGTCCACTTGGAGCGGCCCTGCTCACGGACGGCGTTCTCGTAGGAGAAGGTCGTGGTGGGGAAGCCGACCCAGGAGAAGAGGCCCTTGGAGAAGCGGTTGTACTCGCCGAGTTCGAGGACCGCGTCGACGGCACGGCGGGAGAGCAGCCGGAAGTCGCCGACGCCGTCGACGAGCTCGACGTCGACGAGCCGGTTGATCGCCCGGTAGTAGAGGCGGGCGGTGAGGGTGCGGGTGACCCGGTCCCCCTCGCGGGTGCGGCGGGCGACGACCTGGTCGTAGCCCTCGGCGTGCAGGGCGACCATGCGGTGCACGAGCTCCGGCGGGTGCTGGAGGTCCGCGTCCATGATCACGACGGCGTCGCCGGCGGCGTGCCGGAGCCCGGCGAGCATCGCGGCCTCCTTGCCGAAGTTGCGGCTGAAGGAGAGGTAACGGACCCGGTCGGGGTCGCGCCCCGCGAGCTCCTGGAGGATCGGGAGGGTCCGGTCCCGGCTTCCGTCGTCCACGTAGACGAGCTCGAACTCACCGTCGAGATGGGCGAGTTCGGCGGTCACGTGGTCGTGGAAGCGGGCGAGGACGTCCTCCTCGTTGAAGCACGGGACGACGATCGAGAGCAGCACGCGGACCACGACAACGGAGCCCGGTGACCCGGCCGGTCCGGGTGGATGGCGAGCAGGCGACCATCACGTGAACTGGCCCGCCGGGACGGTCATTTCCGTTGTGTCCGCTGTCATATTCGATCCGTCATGCCGAAGACCAAGCGTTCGTACCTGCTCTCCGCCCTCCTCGCCGCCCTCGCCGTCTGCGGCGGGGACGCCGTCGCCCGGGTGTTCCCCTTCGGGCCGCGCCACCGGGCCGTCAACGACCTCGCCAACCAGTTCGTACCGTTCCACGCGCACCTGTGGGACCTGCTGCACGGCCGGGCGGACGGCGGGCCGCTGCTCGACTGGGGGGCCGGCTGGGGCACGAGCTTCCTGCCCGACTACGGCACCTATCTGTCGAGCCCCTTCGCGCCGCTCGTCGCGCTGTTCCCGCGCGGGGACGTCGAGTACGCGGTGTACGCGATCACCGTCCTGAAGACGGCGGTCGCGGCGGCGGCGATGACGTTCCTGCTGCGCCGCCTCGGACCGGGCGTCTGGTGGTGGGCGTCGGTCCTGGGCGCCTCGTACGCGCTGTGCGGCTGGTCGCTCGCGGAGGGCACGTACAACCCGATGTGGCTGGACGGCCTGATCGCCTTCCCGCTGCTCTGCCTGGTCGGCGAGTGGGCGCGGGAGGGCCGGCGGCCGCTCCTGGGCCCGCTGGTGGTGGCGGTCTGCTGGCTCGCGAACTTCTACACCGCCTACATGGCGACCCTGGGCGCCGCCCTGGTGCTCCTGGTCCGCCTGGCGGTCACGGACGCCTTCCGGTGGCGGACCCTGCTCCGGGCGGTGCTGACGACGGGCGTCGGGATCGGCCTCGCGGCCCCCGTCCTCGTCCCCGTCTTCCTCGGCTCCCGGCACGCCTACCCGGGCGTGGTCCGGGACTTCGCCCCGGCGGCCGGCACGGACGTCCTGGCCCGGCTGCTGCCGGTGACGTACAGCTTCATGACCCCGGCGGCCTTCGTCTGCACGGCGGTGCCGCTGCTTGCGGGGGCGCTGCTCTTCCGCCGGGACGTGCGGGGCAGGGAGCGGTGGCTGTGGGGCGGCCTGTGCGCGGCGGTGGCCCTGTCGATGCAGTGGACCCCGACGCACCTGGCCTGGCACGTCTTCGCCACCCCCAACGGCAGCCCGTACCGGCAGACCTTCGTCCTGTCCGGCGTCCTCGTCCTCGCCGCCTGGACGGGCCTCGCGCACGGCCTCCCGGACCGCCGCGCGCTCCTCGGCGGCGCGGCGGTCGTCCTGGCGCTGACCGCCGGAGCCCTCCCCAGCCCCCTCCTCACCTCCTGGTCCCTGCTCCTCGCGGCCGTGGGCCTGGCGGCGGTGGCGGGCGCGCTCCTCCTCCCCCGCCGGGGCCGGTACGGACTGCTCGCCGCGCTGCTCGTCGCCGGCACCCTGCTCGGGCAGGCGGCGGCGACCACGGCGTACGCGGACCGGGAGCGGCTCGTCCGGCTCGACGACTACCCGCCGTGGGGCCCGGAGCACGAGCGGCGGGCGGCGGCCCTCGCGGCGGCCGACGGCTGGCCCGCGTACCGCACGGACTCCGGCCTCCCCCGGGTCGCGGGCAACGATCCGCTGCTCCTGGGCGGCCAGGGCGCCGCGTACTACAGCAGCCACACCCCGGCGGTCCTCACCGAGACCCTCGCCGCGCTCGGCGGCGGCTGGACCTCACGCGGCCGGAACCTGCTGAGCCTGGACAACCCGGTGACGGACGCGCTGTTCGGCGTCGGCGCGCGCTGGCGGGACGGCGCGGTGGTCCGCACGGACGTCCGCCTCCCCCTCGTGACGGTACGGCCCCCGGGCCCGCCCCCGGTCTACGGCCGGTCGCCCTTCCGCAACCAGGAACTCCTGCTGGGCTCCCAGGTCTACGAGCCCCCGCACGCGGGCGCGTGCCCCGTCGGCACGGAGGTCTTCCTCTGGGCCCCCGACACCACGGGCACGGCCCGCCTCGGCGACCACGAGACCCACCTCCTGGGCGGCACCCCGAAGCGCCGCGCCGCCCTGACGTCCCTCGGCGTCCAGCGGACCCCCGGCCTGAAGCCCGAGCTGCCGGGCCCCGGCGAACTCGGCTGCCTGGACCACGACCGGCTCCGCACGGCGGTCGCGGCCCTCCGCGCCCGCGCCGCGACCTCGGTCCGGGTCACCTCCGACGGCATCCGGGCCACCCTCCCCCCTGGCTCCACCGGCACGGCGGTCGTGGCGGCCCCGCACATCGCGGGCTGGCACTGCGCGGGCGCCCCGGCGACCTCGTACGGCGGCCTCCTCGCCGTCCCGGTCCGCGACGGTCTCACCGAACTCTCCTGCACCTTCCGGCCCCCGGGCCTGCGGGCGGGCCTGGCGGCGGGGGCGGCAGCGCTCCTGGGCCTGGTCGTGGTGGGCGTCAGGACCGGACGATCGCCTCGCCCCGCAGCTCCGGCGGAAGGTGGCGCCGCTCGTCCTCGTGGCGGATCTCCGCTGGTCCGCCCACGGGGAAGATGACGGCTCCGAGCGCGTCGGCGATGCCGGCGACCACGTCGGGCATGGCGCCGAGCGAGATGTGCATCGCCGTCAGGGACGTCACGGCTCCGTCGGTGGGGACGTGGAACTCCGCCTCGCCTCCGTCCTCCGCCCGCAGGAGGACTTCACCGGCGTCCACCGAACCCGCCACCACGTACGGCTCGACCGCCCGGCGAAACGCCTCGACGTCCAGCGCCACCGACTCGCCGTCCACGAACCGGAAGAAGAAGGTCTCCGCGCTCACGGCGCCTCGATCCCGAAGAACTCCTCGCAGCCCTTCAGGCCGGTCACCGTCACCGGTGGGTGGTCCTGGGCGGTCCAGTCCTCGCGGGAGAGGCGGAAGCGGAGGGATTCGACGACCTCGCCGTGGAGGACGTCGCGGGTGATGCCGTCGGGGCGGTAGCCGAGCTTGCGGGAGACGGTGGCCGAGGAGTGGTTGTCGGTGAAGGAGAGGGAGGTCGCCGAGACGGTGCCGAGTCCGGCGAAGGCCAGGTGCAGCATGGCGACGCGCATCTCGGTGCCGAGGCCCTTGCCCTGGTGGTCGAGGCCGAGCCAGGAGCCGGAGACGATCTCGCGGCGGACGCCGAAGTCGACGGCCCGCACGTCCTGGATGCCGAGGGGGCGGCCCTCGTGGAAGGCGACGAGGTTCAGCGCCCAGTTCTGCGGGGTCCACCGTCCGAGGCGGCTCCAGTGCAGCTGGATCACGTGCCGGGCCCGCTCGGCGGGCGGCAGGTCCGTCCACGGCGTCAGGAACGGGCGGGCGCCCGGCGCGTGGACGCCCCGCGCGGCGACGTCGGCCACCTCGGCGAGTTCCTCCCCGGTGGGGAGCCGCAGCTCCAGGCGGGGGGACCGGACGCGGAGGGCCATGAGGGGCCAGTGATCACTGAGCATGGGGGCGAGTCTGCCGAGCCGCCCCCGCCGACCGCACCTCCTTATAGGGGGTGGTCCCGGGAGGCGGTCCGCTCCCAGCGGACCTCGCCGTCCTGTTCCCCGTCCGTCGGCGTCAGGCCGGCCGCGCGGGCCACGGCGGCGGAGGCCGTGTGGGCGGGGTGGACGTGGGCGACGACGGTGCGGACGCCCCGGGCGAGGAGCAGGTCCACCAGCGCCCCGGCCGCCTCGCGGGCGATGCCCCTGCCCTGCCACCCGGTCCCGGTCACCCAGGCGACCTCGGCGGTCCGCCCGTCGTCGGTGAGCGTCGCCTGCACGGTGCCGGCGAGCCGTTCCCCGGCGCGGAGCCGCACCACCCAGTTGCACCAGACGACCGCCGGGTCCGGCGATCCGGCGACCAGCCGCTCGTACCGGGCGCGCAGTTCGGGCGCGGTCAGCGGGGCGCCGCCGATGAAGGCGTGGAGGGCGGGGTCGGCGAGGACCCCGGCCATCTCGTCGGCGTGCGCGACGGCGAGGGGGACGAGGTCCAGGCGGGCCGTCCGTACGGTCGCGTCCCCGGGGCCGTCGCTCACACGGTCCCCAGGAAGCCGGGGTCGGTCCCGTCGAGCTGGAGGGCCGTGTCGTGCGCGAGTCCGAGGAGTTGCTCCAGGGGGACGACCGCACGGCTGGTTCCGGCCAGGTCCTGGTGGGCCTCGGCGGACCACAGGGGCGGATAGAGGCTGAGCCCCTCCCCGCCGGTCAGTCCGGGCACCTCCTCTCGCCAGCCGGGCCAGCGCAGGCCCTCGTAGAACTCCTCGATGCCGCCGCCGAGGACCCAGGACAGCCAGGCCCCGTATCCGGCGCCGATCGCGTCCCAGCGCAGCGAGTCGGGCGCGAAGTAGACCATCTCGCCGGGGCTGCCGGGCAGTCCGGTCTCCTCCTCCGTGCCGCCCTGGATCGCGAAGGCCCCGCCGAGGACGTCGTGGGCGACGACGAGCGCGGCGGCGGGCCGCCAGTCGGCGTCGGGCTCGGCGGGGTAGCCGTTGATCCGGGCGAGGCCGGGCAGGCGCCGGTCGTTGTGGGCGGCCGGGCTGCCGTACACCCGCAGCCAGCCGTCGTCGACGAGCGCCCCGCCGGTGCGGAACAGGAACGCCCCCAGGTACGAGCGGACGGTGACCTGTGTCTGGAGGAGGGTGGACGCCGCCTGTCCGGGGTCGGCGTCCAGCACCTCGACGGGCACCTTCGCCGTCCGCAGCTCCTCTTCGAGCAGCGGCCACGCCGGCTCGTCGACCTCGGTCAGCTCGCTCAGTTCGCGCATCCGGAAATCGTCGCACGCGGTCGTGGGGCGTTGATCGGCGGCACACTCGGAGGTATCTTGCATTACATGGTTCCTGGCGAAGCAAGATCTGAGACGGCGGCCGGAAAGGTCGCCAGTCAGCTGCGCAAGGGCGTACTGGAGTACTGCGTCCTCGCCCTGCTGCGCGACGGCCCGCGCTACGGCGTCGAGATCCTCGACGAACTGGCCGCGGTCAGCGTCATGACCACCAGCCAGGGCACGATCTACCCCCTGCTGTCCCGGCTCCGCCGCGACGGGCTCGTCGACACCGAGCTGCGCGAGTCGGCCACCGGCCCCGCCCGCCGCTACTACACGCTCACCACGCCGGGCAGGACCGCGCTCACCGAGTTCGCCGAGAGCTGGCCGCGCTTCCGCGACGGCGTCGACCACTTCCTGACCGCACCCCACGGAGGCTCCGCATGACCGGCACCGAACACCCCCTCGTGACCGACTACCTGGCCACGATCGAGCGGGAGGCGTCCTTCCTGCCCGCGGGCCGCCGCGAGGAGCTCCTCGCCGACCTGCGCGAACACCTCGCGGTCGCCGTCGGGGACGAGGAGGACCCGAAGGCCGTCCGCACGGCCCTCGAACGGCTCGGCAGCCCCGCCGCCATCGTGGCCGCCGCCCGCGCGGAGGAGCCGGAGGCCCCCGCCGCCGCGACCACCGCCGTCCCGAAGGCGCAGCAGAACCGGACGCGCACGGTCGTCACGGCCGTCCTGCTCGGCATGACGGGGTTCGCCGGCCTCGCCGGCTCCCTCCCCGCCGTGGTCGCCCTGATCGTGGGCCTCGTCCTGCTGTGGACGTCCGACGCGTGGGACCGCGGCACCAAGGTCCTGGCGACCGCCCTCACCCTCGCGACACCGGTCGTGGTCGCGCTCGGCGGCTTCCTCCTGGCCGCCCGCTTCGGCCCGACGGAGCTGCTCGTCATCCTCGCCATCGGCATCGCCCTGCCGGCCACGGCGGCGGTACGCCTGCTCCGCGCCCAGCCCCCGACCGCCTGACCAGGGCCGGAGGCGCAGGCAGTCACCCACCGCCCGACCAAGATCATCACGGGTGCAGAATGACCCGTATGACCCTGTCAAACGCACCGAAGACGGCCACGATCGACGACGCTCGCACGGTCAGCCGCACCCTGGCCTCCGCCTTCGGCGACGACCCGATGATGCGCTGGTTCTTCCCCGACGACGCCTCCCGCGAGACGGACCTCGGCCGCTACTTCACGACCCTGTTCACCCGGCAGTACGGCCTGCACGGCGTCTGCGAGCGCACCGGGTCGGCCGCCGCCTTCTGGGTGTCGCCCGAGGGCGCGGACAAGGCCGTCCCGGACGCGGACACCATCCAGGAGCTCGTGGAGATCCTCGGCGACCGCGCCCCGGTCTTCCAGCAGGCCGTCATGGCGGCCGCCGAGCACGGGCCCGCCGAACCCCACTGGTACCTCGCCGTCATCGGCTCCGACCCCGCCGCCCGGGGCCTGGGCCACGGCTCCGCCCTCCTCCGCTCCGGCCTCGCCAAGGCCGACGCGGCGGGCCTGCCGGTCTACCTGGAGTCCTCCAAGCCGGACAACCTCCCGGTCTACGAGCACTTCGGCTTCACGGTCCGGGGCGAGTTCTCCCTGCCCGGCGGCGGCCCGGTCCTGTGGTCGATGAAGCGGGACCCGCGAACCGCCTGACGGTCGCCGCGGGCCGGACGGGCCCCGCTTCCCTGACGGCACGCGAAACGGCCTCCACCCGTGACGGGTGGAGGCCGTTTCGCGTGCCGTCAGGCGCTCAGTCGAGGCAGAACTCGTTGCCCTCGATGTCCTGCATGTTGATGCAGGACTCGTTCTCCCCGTCGGCGTACAGCGTCTTCAGGTGCGTCGCGCCCAGCGCGACCAGGCGCGCGCACTCGGCCTCGAGGACCGCGAGGCGCTCGTCGCCCACGAGGCCGGTGCCGGCGCGGACGTCGAGGTGGACGCGGTTCTTGACGGCCTTGCCCTCGGGGACGCGCTGGAAGAGCACGCGGGGACCCTTGCCGGAAGGGTCGGTGCACCCGAAGTAGACGGGCCGCTTCTCGGCCGGCAGCGAGTTCTGGTACTCCTCCCAGGTGTCGAAGCCCTCGGGGACCGGCGGGAGGACGTACCCGAGCACCTCGCACCAGAAAGCGGCGAGGCGTATGGGCTCCGCGCAGTCGATGGTGACCTGGAGTTCCTTGATCGCTGTCATCGGGCCACCGTAGCAAGGGGGCCCGGCGGCGCTCATTCCCTTTTCAGGGACGGCCCGTCGAGGCGCTCGTCAGGATCACCAGGCGCTGGGTCGCGCGGGTCATCGCCACGTACCGGTCGACCGCGCCCTCGACGCCCTCGCCGAAGGAGTCCGGGTCGACGAGGACCACGAGGTCGAACTCCAGGCCCTTGGAGAGGGACGGGGTGAGCGAGCGGACGCGGGGGCGCTCGTGGAACGCCGGGGCGCCGATGACGCAGGCGACGCCTTCGGCGTTCTCGGCGAGCCAGGCGTCGAGGACGGCGTCGAGGTCGGCGACCGGGGCGTGGGTGACCGGGATGCCGTTGGCGCGGACGGACGTGGGGACGTTGGCGTCCGGGAGGGCGGCGCGGATGACCGGCTCGGCCTCCGCCATGACCTCTTCCGGGGTGCGGTAGTTGACGCTCAGGGACGCCATGTCGACGCGGTCGAAGCCGACGCGCTCCAGGCGCTCGCGCCACGACTCGGTGAAGCCGTGGCGGGCCTGGGCGCGGTCGCCGACGATCGTGAAGCTGCGGGAGGGGCAGCGGAGGAGGAGCATCTGCCATTCGGCGTCGGTGAGTTCCTGCGCCTCGTCGACGACGATGTGGGCGAAGGGGCCGTCCAGCGGCTCCCGTTCGGCCGTCGGCAGGGCGTTCTCGTCGACCAGGGTCTCCTGGAGGTCCTTGCCCCGGAGCATCGTGACCGCGCCCTCGCCGTCGGGGTCGGCCGCGACGATGCTGTCGATGACGCCGGCCATGCGCTCGCGTTCGGCGGCGACGGTGGCCTTGCGCCGGAGGTTGAACCGGGCGGTCGCCGGGTCGCCGAGGCGCTGCCGGGCCGCGTCCAGGAGCGGCAGGTCGGAGACCGTCCACGCCTGGGCGTCCGCGCGCCGCAGCCGCTTGACCTCGTCGGGTCCCAGCCAGGGCGCGCACATCCGCAGGTACGCGGGGACCGTCCACAGGTCGCCGACGAGGTCGGCCGCCTCCAGCATCGGCCAGGCGCTGTGCAGGGCCCCGGTGAGCTCCCGGTCCTGGCGCAGGGACTTGCGGAACTGCGCCTCGGGGACCTCCTCGCCGTCGTACTTGTCGAAGAGGATCGAGACCAGGTGCTCCCAGATCTGCTCGCGGGCCTCGTTGTGCGGGGTGCCCGGCTCCGCCGCGTCGAAGGCCTCCGCCCAGTCGGCGGCCGTCAGCGGGATGTCCGACCAGTGGGTGGAGACGGTCATGCCCTCGGTGGGCGGCTCCTCGTAGAACGCGACGGCCTTCTCGATCGCCTTCACCATGTCCGCCGTCGACTTCAGACGGGCGACCTCCGGGTCGGTCTCCGCCGGCGCCTTCGCGCCCTCGGCGACCAGGTCGCGCACGGTGCAGGTCCGTACGCCCTCCTCGCCGAGGCTGGGCAGGACGTCGGCGACGTAGTTCAGATAGGGCTGGTGCGGGCCGACGAACAGCACGCCGCCGCGGCGGTGCCCGAGCCTCGGGTCCGAGTAGAGGAGGTGCGCGGTGCGGTGCAGGGCGACGACCGTCTTTCCCGTACCGGGGCCGCCGTCGACGACGAGGGCGCCGCGCGAGCCCGCGCGGATGATGGCGTCCTGGTCGGACTGGATCGTCGCGAGGACGTCCCGCATCCGGGGCGAGCGGTTGCCGCCGAGGCTGGCGATGAACGCGGACTGGTCGTCGAGCGCGGCGTGCCCTTCGAGGCCCTCGGCGGTGAAGACCTCGTCCCAGTAGTCCGTGATCCGGCCGCCGGACCAGCGGTAGCGGCGGCGGCTCGCCAGGCCCATCGGGGTGGCGTGCGTCGCCGCGAAGAAGGGTTCCGCCGCCGGGGAGCGCCAGTCGATGAGGAGCCGGCGGCCGGTGCTGTCGGTGAGGCCGAGGCGTCCGATGTAGACCGGCTCGGCGTCGTCCGCGCCGACCACGCGCCCCAGGCACAGGTCGAGGCCGAAGCGGCGCAGCGTCCGCAGGCGGCCGCTCAGCCGGTGGATCTCCGCGTCCCGGTCCATCGCCTCCCGGCCCACCCCGCCGGGCGCCTTCCGCTCGGCGTCGAGCTGCTCGGACAGCTCGGCGATCGTCTCGTCGAGGCAGCGGGCGATGGCCGCGAAGTGCTGCTCGTCGGCGGCGATGAGCGCCGGGTCGGCCTTGGGGGCGAGGTTGCCGGCGAGGTCGAACACACCGGCAATGAGGGACGTCATGTAGGGGATCTCCCGCTTTCGGTCGGCTGGCTTTCGAGGTGCGATTCTGCGCCCCCGAGGGGGCCTTGCCGCAAGCCCCCCTGTGCGCTATACGTTAAAAGAGCGGGAGGTGTGTCGTCCCTCCTCGCCGATCCCCCCTCATTCGCCTCAGGGGCGTCCCGGGGGAAATTTCTCGGACACGATCCGCAACCTCGGGCGGTGCCGCACGTCTGGTGGGTTGAAGGCGCCCTTCAGCTGATGTTCCAGACCGTGTTTCCGACACCTCCTCGGGAGAACCCCATGTCCAGCCACGCCAAGCCCAGGATCCTGGCCGTCGCCATCGGTGCCGCGCTGCTCCTCGGCGGCGGCCTCGCCGCGCAGGCCGTCGCCGACACCGCGCCGAAGCCGGCCCCCGTCGCGCCGAAGGTCGTGACCGTGCCGAAGCCGAACTCCGTCCCGGCGAAGCCCGCGCCCGCCGCGCCGAAGGTCGTGACCGCGCCGAAGCCGGGGGCGGCCCCGAAGCCCGCGCCCGCCGCCCCGGAGCCGGTGGCGGCGACGAAGCCCGTCCCCGCGTCCACGCCCGCGCCCGCCCCCGCGCGCGCCGGTGACGCGCCCCGCGTGATCGCCCCCGGCAAGTAGCAGTACCAGGCGAGCGGGCGGGTCCGGGAAGGGCCCGCCCGCTCCGACGGATCGAGGCCCATGCCGTACGCCCTTCCCCTGCCCCTGGCGCCGTCCTGGTGGTCCCGGCTGCTCGCGCGCGTGCCGGTGCGGGAGCGTCGACCGCAGCTGCGCGCCGTCGCCCCGCACGGAGGGGGAGCCACGCCGTACGGAGGGGGAGCCACCCCGCACGGAGGGGGAACCACCCCGCCGACCCTGACCGAGCTCTACCGGACGCGGCGGCTCGACATGGTGCGGCTCGCGTTGTTCCTGGTGGACGACCTGCCGACCGCCGAGGACGTCGTGCAGGACGCGTTCGCCGCCGTGTGCCGCGCCTACGGCACCTCGCTGGACGGGCTCCAGGACCCCGGGGCGTACCTGCACACCGCCGTCGTCAACGCGGCCCGCTCCGTGCTGCGCCGGCGCCGCACCGCGCGCGCGTACATCCCGCCCCACCCGGGCACCGGCGCGCCCGTCGACGAGGGGCTGCTGCTCGCCGAGGAGCACCGGGACGTGCTCGACGCGCTGGCGGAGCTGACGCGGCGGCAGCGCGAGGTCCTGGTGCTGCGCTACTGGTCGGAGCTGTCGGAGGAGCAGATCGCGCGGACGCTCGGGCTCTCGCGCGGCACGGTGAAGTCCACGGCGAGCCGTGCGCTCGACGCCCTGGAGCGGAAGCTCATGGAGAGAACGGAGACGGGTCGATGACCTCCCCTGTCGAGGAGCGGCTGCGCGCCGCTCTCGCCGCCCGCGCCGCTCTCGTCACCTCCCGCGACCTGAGGCGCGACGCGCCTCCGCGGGGACGCCGGTGGGGGACGCACCGGGTGGCCTCGGTGGCGTTCGCGGTGCTCGGGACGGCCGCCGCCGCGGCCGCCGTGTGCGTCCTCGCGCTGCTCCGGGGCGGGCCCGTGGCCCCGGAGCCGGTGCCGCCCGCCCGTCCCCCGGCGCTCACTGGCACTCTCCCGACGCCCGCGACGACTCCTTCGTCCCCGGTCGCCCCGTCCGTCTCGGAGCCCCGGCCGGTGGGGTCGCCGTAGGACGCGGAGAAGGCCGGAACCCGATCGGTTCCGGCCTTCTCGGCTGTGCGGGAGTTACTTCTTGACCGCGTCGAGGCAGAGGACGAACTTGTCCGCGTCCCACTGCTGCGCGAGCCCGACCTCGCCGACCTCGCCGCACTTGTCGAGGTCGAAGGTGTTGTCGACGACCTTGACGACCTTGTAGAGGTCGGCCTTGCCGGAGGAGCAGTCCACCGAGTCGACCTTCGGGTCGTTCTCCGGACCGCTGACCGTGACGCAGTCGCCGGCCTTGGCGTGCACCGGGGCGTCGCCGGTGAGGTAGGGGATGCCGAGCTTCACGGCGACGGCGACGATGATCGCGACGACGACGCCGCCGACCTTCTTGAGCATGGAAGTTCCTTGCTGGACGTGGACCTGATCAGACGCGAACGTTACATGCACCAAAACAGGCAAAAAGGATCATGAAGATCCACTTCACGATCAGTTGTCGAGTCGTGATCCCCTCGCCTCGCCAGGGTCACGATCCGTCCACCCGAAGGAGCCGTTTCAGGGCCTTCGCCCCAGCTGGCGCTGGTGGTCCAGGGAACGCCGCAGGTCCACCGGGAGCGCGTGGTACGGGCCGTACGCGCGCTCCGCGTCGAACAGGAGCCGCTGGAGCTCGTCCTGGCCGGCCGCGTGCTCGCCCGCCGCGAGGAGCAGCAGCCCGATCCGCTGCCGGATGTCGAAGGACCGGGCCAGGTCCTGCGCGTAGTACGGCAGGACCGTGCGGAACTCCGCGAGCGCGGCGGCCGTCTCCCCCAACTGCTCCAGGCACAGGGCCGCGTCGTAACGGAACTGGAGGAACTGCGGGTCCGTCGGGCCCGCCTCCGCGCCGCGGTCCTCCGCGAGCCGGCGCAGCTCCGGCAGCGCGCGCCGGTACTGGCCGTCGTCCATCAGCGTGGACGCGTACTGCTTGCGCAGGATGCGGACGACCGGCGACCGCTCGCCGTGCTCGGCCGCGGCGGCGGGGAGGATGTCGCCGAGCAGGTCCACGGCCTGGGTGAGCGAGCCCTCCCCGAGCAGCCGCTTCACCTCGTCGACGGCCGCGGCGACGTCGGTTCGCGGCGGTGGCGACCCGCTCGCGTAGATCCGGGGGTCGGTACGGGGATCGGTCCTCGGATCGGTGCGGGGAGCCGCCGGCGCGGACGGGGGCATCGGCGGAACCGGGGGAGGCACGTGCGCCGCCCTCGCCGTCGCGCGGTCCGGCCAGGGCGCGTGCGGGCGCAGGAACGGCCGGGTCGGGTCCAGCGGCCCCGCCGGGGCACCGCGCGCGGGCAGCAGCGGCAGCAGGTGCTCGTACACCTCGTGCGCGCCGGACGGCCGCGCCTGCGGGTCCTTGGCGAGCAGCCGCAGGACCAGCGCTTCGAGCGCCTCGGGGACCTCGGGCCGCAGCTGCCGGAGCGGCGCGGGCGGCTCGTACAGGTGCCGGTGCAGCACGCCGAGCGCGGTGGATCCGGCGAACGGCACGTTCCCGCTGAGGAGTTCGTGGAGCAGGACGCCCAGCGCGTACAGGTCGGTGGACGGGCCGACGGCGCCGCCCATGGCCTGCTCCGGCGCCATGTACGCCGGGCTGCCGATGGGCGAACCGGTCTGCGTGAGCCGGGTCGTGTCCGTGTCCAGGACGGAGGCGACGCCCAGGTCGAGGACGGTCATCGTGCCGTCCGGACGGATCATCACGTTCCGCGGCTTGAGGTCGCGGTGCACGATCGGCACCGCGTGCACGGCGGCGAGCACCGCGCACAGCTGCGCGGCCACGCAGACCGCCCACTCCCAGGGGTACGGGTCGTGCTCGGCGAGGTGGTCGGCGAGGTCGGAGCCCTCCACGTACTGCATGACGAGGTAGAGGTCGTCGCCGTCGCTGCCGGCGTCGTGCACGGTCACCAGGCCGGGGTGGTCGACCTGCGCGGTCACCCGGCACTCCCGCACGAAGCGGCGCCGCAGCTCCTCGGCGGCGGTGGCGGGGCCGGTCATGGTGGCCGGGCGGAGCAGCTTCACCGCGACCCGGCGGTCGAGCCGTCCGTCGTACGCCGTCCAGACCTGGCCCATCCCGCCCTGGCCGATGACGGTGGCGAGCTCGTAACGCCCGCCGATGACCCGCCCGTTCACCTGCGGTCTTCGCCTTCCCCGGAGTTGTTGCCCCGCAGCAGGTCGCTCAGCTCGTCGAGCTCGGCGCGGACCTGGTCGATGCGGGGGGCGGGCGTGACGGGCGGCGGGGCGACCGGGCGGGCGTACGGGTTCTGGTCGCCGAGCGCGCCCGGGACCGTGACGGCGGAGGCGTGGTCGTACCCCGGCGGGCGGTACGCGGGAACCGCGCCGCCCCGGTCCAGGCGGCGGATCTCCGTCACCAGGTAGTACGTGACCGGGCCCGCCACCAGGAGCATCATGATGCCGACGGCGGCGAAGGCCTCCGCGGTGGTGGCCTCCTTGTCGCCGGTCACGCCCGCGTACGTGAAGAGGCCCGCCGCCACCGCGAACGTCACGCCGAACAGCACCCAGTCCAGCGCCCTGCGGGTGAGGACCGCGACCCGCAGCATCGGCGCCCAGGCCAGGAAGCCGCAGCTGAGCAGCGCGAGCGCGCAGAAGAGGACGAGCAGCCCGACCCGGCCACCGGTGACGGGGCTCTTCGGCGGCTGCGGAACCTGCGGGGCCTGCGGAGGGCCGTACATCCTGCTGCTCCTGCTCGGACGGATCGGGTGCGGAGACGAGCGTATACACCCCTGCGGACAACGGCTCCGGGATACCCGGAACCGTTGTCGAACCGAGCGGTCGCCTACGGGGCCACCGTGCCGTCCGCCAGACCGTCGTACAGGCCCTGCACCAGCTGGTCGCCGAGGCGGGCGGCCAGCCGCAGCGACTCCTCGAACTCGGCGAGCGCCCGGAACCGCTCCCCGAACCGGCGCTGTTCGGCCAGGGGCAGGCGCGGCAGCTGGAGGCGGCGCACGTCGAGCCGGGTCGCGGTGGAGGCGTAGCTGCTGGCCTGCCGGGTGTTGGCGGTGGCCCGGAGGAACCCGGCCAGGAACCAGGGGTCGAGGGCCGCCTGATCGGGGCGCAGCAGCTGGAGGTTGCGGCCGAGCGCGGCGCCCTCGGCGGAGGCGTCGACGACCCGGACGGCCGCGCCGCCGCCGAGCACGGGGACGACGACGTCCCCGGCTTCGAGGAGGACCGGCTCCTCGGGCGGGCCGTCGGGCAGCGTCCCGGAGGGCGGCTGGGCGGCGAGGACGTCGTGGTCGGTGAGGACGGCGACCGGGGCTCCGGCGGGGGCGGTGCCCGCGCCGCCGGCGCGCAGGGCGAGGGCTCCGGCGCGGGCGAGTTCGCCGACGGTGGTCGTGGGCCGGCCGAGGCCGCCGCCGGGGGCCGGGTCGGTCACGGGCGGCGGGGTCAGTTCGCGGGTCCGGTGCAGGGTCCGGTCCAGCCGCTCGCGCACCCCGGACAGCTGCGCCGCGCCCTCGGCGGCGGCCGGCGGCGGGAGGTGGCGGGCGGGGGCGAGGTCGACGTCGTCGTCGAGGAGTTCGATGACGGGCACGGAGCGGCTCGCGCCCGGGGTCCCGGCGAGGGTCCCGTCCCGGTCGAAGGCCGTCCAGGCGTCCAGTACGGCGGTGTGGACGGTCGGCCAGTCGATCCGGTCGCGGGTGTCGCGGGCCGGGCCCGCGTGCTCGGACGCGGTGTCGACGAGGAGGAGTTCGGCGGGGTGCCGCTCGCCCGGGACGGGCCTGCGCAGCACCCAGAGGTGGAGCGGGATGCCGTACGGCGGGGCGGCGCCGGCCGGGAGGGCGACGACCGCGCGCAGGGCGCCCCGGCGGAGCAGGTCGGCGCGGATGCGGCGGCCGGAGCGGCGGGAGGCGGCGGCGGGCGGCATGAGGAGGACGGCGGTGCCACCGGGACGCAGGCGGGCCAGGGCGTGCTGGACCCAGGCGAGTTCGGACTCCGTGCGGGCCGGGAAGCCGTACTCCCAGCGCGGGTCGTAGGCCAGTTCGTCGTGGCCCCAGTTCCGCTCGTTGAACGGCGGGTGGCACAGGACGGCGTCCGCCGCGAGCGTCGGGAAGGCGTCGGCGCGCAGGCTGTCGCCGGACCGGACGCGGATGTCGGCGTCGGTGGCGAGCGCCAGGCGCAGGGCGGTGAGCGCGGCGAGGTCGTGGTCGGCGTCCTGGCCGCAGACGGCGCCGGGCCGCTCGACCGCGCTCAGCAGGCCGCCGGTCCCGGAGGCGGGGTCGAGGACGGTGAGCGGGACGCCGTCGTGCTCCGGCTTCGGGGGTGCCGCGAGCGCCGCCATGAGGGCGGCGGGGCCGGGCGGGGTGAGCGTGTACTGCCGGGGGTTGGCGTCGAGGTGACGGCCGAGCAGGAACTCGAAGGCCGCGCGGACCCCGGTCTCGGCGGCGAGCTCGGCGGCCCCGCGCACCAGCGGGACGGAGACGGCGAGCGCGGGGGCGCCGGGGGTGAGGACGGCCCGCTCGGGGCCGAGGCGCTCGGTGAGCGTCTCCTCCAGGGCGACGGGCAGCACCTCCGCGAGCCGCTCGTCGGACAGCTCGGCGAGCGTGGGCCAGGCCGCGGACCTGTCCCGTACGAGGAGGAGGGCGCAGCCCGCGTGGACGAGGGCGGTGACGGCGCCGGCCGGGTGGCCCGCGACCTGCTGCCAGACGCGCTCCTTGAGCGGCACCTCGGCCAGCTTGCCCTGGGCGCGGAGCCACCGCTCGACGTCCGCGAGGGCGAAGGAGGGGCTGGTCTCCGTGCCGCCGACGGGCTTGGGGAAGTCGGGGTGGCGGCGGCGCCAGTTGCTGACGGCGGCCCGGCCGACCCCGGCGAGCCGGGCGATCCCGGCGGCGTTCACCTCGGCGGCGTTCACCTCCGCCGTGCCGCCCGGCTGCTCCGCACCCGCCTCTGCTGCGTTCTCCGGCACGTGACTCACTCCCCTGGCTCGCCCCTCTGGCTGTGACACCCATCCTAGCGACGGACGCCCGCCACACCACTTCACAGTGTGAGCCGATCCCTTTTTCGTGAACCGTGTTGACTCGGTTCACAGGCTCTGCTGTGATTGACCCATCGCACCAGACATCGCCTTCGTCCGGGAGGACACACCCATGTCGTACGACACCCAGGTCCCGCCTGCCGCCGCCCCGCAGGCCATGCGCAACGGCCTCGGCACCGCGGCCCTGATCCTCGGCATCATCGGCACGCTGTCCGGTCTCATCCCGCTCTTCTTCTGGCTGGCCGGCATCCTCGGCCTGATCGCCCTGATCCTGGGCCTCGTCGGCAAGGGCCGCGTGAAGCGCCACGAGGCGAACAACAAGGGAGTGGCGCTCACCGGCGCGATCCTGGGCCTCGCTGCCCTGATCCTCTCGGTCGTCGGCGCGGTCATCACGTTCACGGCCGTCAAGGACGCGGTCGACCAGATCGACAAGGGCATCAAGGACGCGGCCCCGAAGGACCCGGCCCCGAAGAACCTCGCGGACGGCGACAGCTCGGTCTACGACGACAACCTCAAGGTCACGGTCGCGGACCCGAAGCCGTACTCCCCGAGCGAGGTCGCGGCCGGCCACACCGCGGGCAACAAGGCCTACCAGGTGACCGTCGTCATCGAGAACGGCTCCAAGAAGAAGTTCGACGCCGTCGGCGTCACCCTGACCGGCCGGGCCGGGAAGAACGGCGTCGCCGCCGAGCAGATCTTCGACGAGAAGGTCGGCACGGGCTTCCAGGGCAGCATCCTGCCCGGCAAGAAGGCCACCGTCACCGTCGCCTTCGACGCCCCCAAGGACGCCGAGGACCTGACCGTCGAGGTCAACCCCGGCTTCAACTACAACGCCTCCCAGTGGGAGCTGAAGGTCGGCTGACCCAGGCCGGACCCCGCACCACGAGGACCGGGGCCCTTCGGGGCCCCACCCGCCGTACGACCCTCCCGGAGAACCACCATGCACGCCGCCCTCCGCCCCCGTCGAGCCGCCCTCACGGCCGTCCTGTGCACCGCCCTCGCCCTCGGCACCACCGCCTGCGCCCGCTTCTCGGCCGAACCGGAGTCGGACGGGCCCTTCGGGAAGCTGACCGGTGCACAGATCGTCAACGAGGCCTTCATGGCGACGAAGAACGCGAAGTCCCTGACCGTGGACGTCGACCTGAGGTCCCCCGAGGAGCCGGTGAAGGGCTACCTCTCCCTCGACGGCCGGGGGAAGTGCGCCGGGACGCTGACCATGGGCACGAACGACACCGCCGAACTGGTCAAGGTCGACGACAGGAACGTCTACCTGCGCTTCGACGAGGCCTTCCTGCGCGAGCAGGTCAAGGACGAGAGCCCGGAGGTGCAGGAGGCCACCGTCAAGCAGCTGAAGGGCCGCTGGGTGAAGTCGCCCGTCTCCGACCCCGACAGCAAGGACATGCTGGCGCTCTGCGACCTGAAGGGCCTCCTCGGCGAGTTCGAGCCGGGCGCGAGCGACATCGTGAAGGGCGCCGAGACCACGGTCGGCGGGCAGCAGGCGCTGACCCTGACGGAGTCGGACGGCGACGGCGAGAGCACCACCGTCCACGTGGCCACGGAGGGCACCCCGTACATCCTGAAGATCGTCACGAAGGGCGGCGAGGAGCCGGGGACGATCACCTTCTCCCACTACGGAAAGCCGGTCGTGGCCGAGGCCCCGGCGGCGAAGGACGTCGTCGAGACCGACTGACCGACACCCCCTGTACGTGAGAGGGCCGCCACCCGGGGGGAACGGCCCTCTCACCCGTCCCTCGGACGGTTCGGCGGATCAGACGCGGTGACGCACCCACACATTGGGCTCGACATAGACCGCGTAGCCGCGCGAGGCCTCGCAGTGGACCGGGACCAGCGCGCCCTCGACCTCGACCGGGCCGTCCGCGTCGAAGGGGAGGCCGGTCCACTTCCGCCACTGCTCGACGGAGCCGGAGACGGTCATGGAGGCCGGGGCCACCTTGTCGATCACGCCGCCCGCGCGCACGTGGACGCGGAGCCACGGGTCCTGCGGCAGGCCGTCGGCCTCCCGCGTGCGGAAGGCGTACTCGTGGATGGAGGACACGGCCTCCAGGTGCTTGCCGTTGGGGCGGACCGGGGCGACCAGCTCGGCGAAACCGAGCCGGCGGACGTTCTCCCGCATCGCGGCGAGCATCTGGTACGAGACGCCCTTGCCGAGGTGACCGAGGTCGACGGTGATCTCGATCGCGCTCACGGTGTCGGCCTCCCGGCCGTGCCGCAGATCGGAGAAGGCCCAGTTCAGGACCTCGTCCCAGCCCCGGGCGGGCAGCTCGCCGCGCCCCTCCGCGCCGAGCCGGAAGGGCACGCTGAAGCCACGGGCGACGACCGCGCCCCCGGCGTCGGTGGCGACGAGCACGTACTCCGGGAACTCCCGGACGATCCGGCCCATGTTGGCCCAGCCGACCGGGTCGTACAGCACGAACTCGGGCCACAGGTCCTTCATGGACCACATCGCCCCTTCGAGCTCGGGTCGTTCGGCGAGGGTCGATATGTTCAGGTCCATGCGGCCAGGTTAAAGATCGTTCACGGAGTGCCCAACCGTTTTTCCCGCGGGGCCCCTACGGGAGCTTCTGCCGCGGGCAGCCGCCGAGGACCCGCTTCATCGCGTCCCGCTCCCCCGCCGTCACCCACACCCCGTACTTCTTCTTCACCGCGACCTGCCGGGCCACGTACGTGCAGCGGTAGGCCTGGTTCGGCGGCAGCCAGGTGGCGGCGTCGCCGTCGGACTTGCGGCGGTTGGTGGCGGCGTCGACGGCGAGGAGGTTGAGCGGGTCGTTGGCGAAGCGGCGCCGGGTCTCGCCGTCCCACTTCTGCGCCCCCTTCTGCCAGGCGTCGGAGAGCGCGACGACATGGTCGATGTCGACCTGGGAGCGGCCCCGGACGTAGCGGACGGTGGTGCCGGTGTAGGGGTCGTCGGTGAGGGTCCCGGAGGCGACCTTGCAGTGGCCGTCCGTGAAGCGGACGCCGGTCAGGTCCCGCTTGAGTATGTCGTCCCGGGTGCCGCAGCCGTTCTTGTCGACGTCCACCCAGGAGCGGCCGAACTTCTCCCGCTCGTACCCGGTCTTCGGGGCGCGGCCCTTGACGGTGAGGGTGTCCACGGCGGCGAGCGCCGTGCCGGGCGCGGCGGGCTTCGCGCCCGGGCCGCCCCCGCTCCGGGAACAGGCGCCGGCCGTGAGCGCGACGGTGACGGCGAGGGCCGCGGGCAGGATCGTTCGACGTGTCAGCACCCTGGGATCCTAGGCCGCGGCGCACCGGACCCTTGGGATCTTCGGTCCCGAATCGGACGGACCGAAGGCCCGGGATCGACGCGCCGTCAGATCCCTCCGTCGGCGCGCCGTCAGATCCTTCCGATGCCGAGGGTGTTCTCGGAGGGCAGCAGGCCGGAGCCGACGATCGTGAGCCAGGGCCCGCCCAGGAGGGCGTCGAGCCGGGCGGTGTCCTCGGCGCCGAGGGCCTCCCACGGCCCCGCGGCCAGTTCGTCCGTACGGCGCTCGACCTCGGCGCGCAGGGCGCGGCCGGCGTCGGTGACCGTCCCCGCCGGGTCGAGGAGACCGCGGGCGGCGAGGCGCTCGCGGGCGGCCTCCCAGGCGTCCGCGCTCCAGCCCCGGGTCTCGAAGACCGGTTCCGGCGCGGCCCCGACGGCCGCGAAGGAGACGAGCGACTCGGCCGGGTCGAGCCCCGCGGCGATCAGGGCGGCGATGTGGCCGTCGCCCCGGTGCTCGCGGAGGATCGTCGCCGCCTGCCAGAGGACGAGGTGCGGGGCGTCGGGCCAGGGCAGCTCGGCGTGGGCGGCGGCGAGCGGACGGCCTTCGAGACCGGCCGACCCGGCGGCCCGGCGGGCGATCCGGGCGGCCTCCGCGAACGCGGGGCCCTCGACGACCTCCTCGCCGAGCAGGGCCCGGTAGGACCGGTCGACGGCCCGGAGCCGGGCGGCGAGGACGTCGGCGGGGGCGGCGACCTCCCAGGCGGCGGGGACGTGCCGGGCGACCTTCTCGGGGCTGAAGCCGTAGAAGGCGGACGTGACCCGGACGGGCCCGACGGGGCCGAGGGCGGCGGCGCGCCACGCGAAGTAGGAGGGCCAGCGGTCGGCGGTCCCGTACCCGAGGGCGCCGGCCTCGTCGAAGGCCTCGGGGGCGTAGTAGAGCACGGAGTGCAGGGGTTCGAGCAGGTGCCACATCTGACGTACGCGAGCGGTGTCCACGGGGTCCTCCCTCGACCGACAACATCTTGTCATCGACAAGATTGCGCGCCGGGGTGCGAACTTGTCAATGACAAGATGAGGGCTAGGCTGCTGCCATGACGAGCGAGAACAAGACGAGCGACGGCAGGACGGACAGCGACAGGACCGGCGGCGACAGGACCGACAACGGCAGGACCGGCGGCGACGGACCGGGCGGCCGGGCGGGCCGGAGCACCTACCACCACGGCGACCTGCGGCAGGCGATCCTCACCGCCGCCCTCGACGTGATCGCCGTCGAGGGCCCCGGGGCGCTGAGCCTGCGCGACCTCGCCCGCCGCGCGGGCGTCTCGCACGCCGCGCCCGCCCACCACTTCAAGGACCGCACGGGCCTGCTCACCGCGATCGCCGCCCAGGGCCACGAGCTCCTCGCCGCCGGCCTCGCGGGCACGCCCGAACTGCGCGAACGGGGAGTGCGCTACGTGCGCTTCGCGGTGGAGCACCCGGCGCACTTCCAGGTCATGTTCCAGCCGGAGCTGCTGCGCGCCGACGACCCGGACCTCCTCGCCGCCAAGGAGCGCGCCTCCGCCGAACTCCGCGCGGGCGTCGCCGAACTGCGCGACGTCCCCGACACCCGCACGGCCGGCATCGCCGCCTGGTCGCTCGCCCACGGCTTCGCGACGCTGCTCCTCACCCACAACATGCGGGAGGCGATCGGCGAGCTCGACCCCGAGGAGTACTTCCGCTCGCTCACCGGCCTGCTCTTCTCGCAGGCCGGGAAACAGCACGGCGCCCCCTGAGACAGGGGGCGCCGCGCGACGGCTCCGGACTCAGCCGCCGAGGATCGTCGTCAGGAACTCGCCCGTCCACGCGAGGAGTTCACGCCCCACCACCGGCTTGCCGCCGATCTTTCCGGTCGTCGGGCGCGGCACCAGGATCTGGTGGACGGCCGGCTTGATGACGGACTTCGGGTGGAGGCGCTTCAGCCTCAGCTCCTGGGACTCGCGCAGCTCCACCGGCGCGAAGCGGATGTTGGAGCCCTGGAGGACGATCTCGCCGACCCCGCACGCGCGCGCGAGCATCCGCAGGCCCGCGACCAGGAGCAGGTTCTCCACCGGCTCGGGCAGCTTGCCGTACCGGTCGGTGAGCTCCTCGCGTACGGCCCTGATGTCCTCCTCCGAGTTCGCGGAGGCGATCGAGCGGTAGGCCTGGAGCCGCAGCCGCTCGCCCGGCGCGTAGTCGTGCGGCATGTGGGCGTCGACCGGGAGCTCGATCTTCACCTCGAGGGGCGCCTCCTCCTCGACGCCGCCCTCCATCTGCGCCCGGTAGTCGGCGACGGCCTCGCCGACCATCCGCACGTACAGGTCGAAGCCGACGCCCGCGATGTGACCGGACTGCTCGCCGCCGAGCAGGTTGCCCGCGCCGCGGATCTCCAGGTCCTTCATGGCGACGTACATGCCGGCGCCCATCTCGGTGTGCTGGGCGATCGTCGCGAGCCGCTCGTGCGCGGTCTCCGTGAGCGGCTTCTCCGGCGGGTACAGGAAGTACGCGTACCCCCGCTCCCGGCCACGCCCGACACGGCCGCGCAGCTGGTGGAGCTGGCTGAGGCCGAAGTTGTCGCCGCGCTCGACGATGAGGGTGTTGGCGTTGGAGATGTCGATGCCGGACTCGACGATCGTCGTCGAGACGAGCACGTCGAACTTCTTCTCCCAGAAGTCGACCACGACCTGTTCGAGCGCCTGCTCCGACATCTGGCCGTGGGCGGTCGCGATCCGCGCCTCGGGGACGATCTCACGAAGGCGGGCGGCCGCCCGGTCGATCGAGTCGACCCGGTTGTGGATGTAGAAGACCTGGCCCTCGCGCAGGAGTTCACGCCGGATCGCGGCGCCGATCTGCTTCTCCTCGTACGGACCGACGAAGGTGAGGACCGGGTGCCGCTCCTCCGGCGGGGTGGTGATCGTCGACATCTCGCGGATGCCGGTGACCGCCATCTCCAGGGTGCGCGGGATCGGGGTGGCGGACATCGTCAGCACGTCGACGTTCGCCCGGAGCTTCTTCAGCTGCTCCTTGTGCTCGACGCCGAAGCGCTGCTCCTCGTCGACGATGACCAGGCCCAGGTCCTTGAACTTCGTCTCGGAGGAGAAGAGGCGGTGGGTGCCGATGACGACGTCGACCGAGCCCTCCCGCAGCCCCTCCATCGTCGCCTTCGACTCGGTCTCCGTCTGGAACCGGGACAGCGCCCGCACCTTCACCGGGAACTGCGAGTACCGCTCGCTGAACGTGCCGAAGTGCTGCTGCACGAGCAGCGTCGTCGGAACGAGGACCGCGACCTGCTTGCCGTCCTGGACGGCCTTGAAGGCGGCCCGCACCGCGATCTCCGTCTTGCCGTAGCCGACGTCGCCGCAGATCAGACGGTCCATGGGGACCGTCTTCTCCATGTCCTCCTTCACCTCGGCGATGGTGGACAGCTGGTCGGGCGTCTCCGCGTACGGGAAGGCGTCCTCCAGCTCCCGCTGCCACGGGGTGTCCGGGCCGAAGGCATGACCGGGGGCCGCCATGCGGGCGCTGTACAGCTTGATCAGATCGGCCGCGATCTCCTTCACGGCCTTCTTCGCGCGCTGCTTCGTCTTCGTCCAGTCCGCGCCGCCGAGCCGGTGCAGGGTCGGCGCCTCGCCGCCCACGTACTTGGTGACCTGCTCCAGCTGGTCGGTCGGGATGTACAGCCGGTCGCCGGGCTGGCCGCGCTTCGCGGGCGCGTACTCGACGAGGAGGTACTCGCGGGTCGCGCCCTGCACGGTCCGCTGCACCATCTCGACGTACCGGCCGACGCCGTGCTGCTCGTGCACGATGTAGTCGCCGACCTCCAGGGTCAGCGGGTCGATCGTCTTGCGGCGCTTGGCGGGCATCCGCTGCCCGTCCTTGCCGGCCGCCTTCTGCCCCGACAGGTCGGTCTCCGTCAGCACCGCCAGCTTGAGCGCCGGATCGACGAAGCCGTAGTCGATGGAGCCGGTGGACACGTGCACGACGGCCGGCGAGATCTCCGCCAGGTCGGCGTCGAGGCGGGCGGCGATGCCCTCGCCGCCGAGGACCTCGACCGTACGGGACGCGGGGCCGTGCGCCTCCGTCACGTACACCGTCCGCCAGCCGTCGGCCAGCCAGCCCTTGGTGTCGGCGAGCGCGCGGGCCGTGTCGCCGCGGTACGACTCGGGGGCGTGCATGCCCAGCGTCAGCGTGTCCCCGCCGACGTCCACCGCGTCCGCCGCGAACGGCGACACCGACCACCAGGCCATGCCCAGCTCGCCCGCCCGGTCCCGTACGTCCGCGATCCCCCACAGCGAGGCCGCGCCGACGTCGATCGGGGCCTCGCCGCCGCCGGCGGTGGCGGCCCAGGAGGCCTGGAGGAACTCCTGGCTGGTCGCGACGAGGTCGGCGGCCCGGGTCCGCACCCGCTCGGGGTCGCAGACGACGGCCATCGACCCCTTGGGCAGCACGTCGAGCAGCAGCTCCATGTCGTCGACGAGGACGGGCGCGAGGGACTCCATGCCCTCCACCGCGATCCCCTCGGCGATCTTGCCGAGGAGTTCGCCCAGCTCGGGGTGGGCCTCGGCGAGTTCCCGGGCCTTCGCGCGCACGGAGTCCGTCAGCAGCAGCTCCCGGCAGGGCGGCGCCCACAGCCCGTGCTCGGCGACCTCCAGGGACCGCTGGTCCGCGACCTTGAAGTACCGGATCTCCTCGACGTCGTCGCCCCAGAACTCGATCCGGAGCGGGTGCTCCTCGGTCGGCGGGAAGACGTCCAGGATGCCGCCGCGCACGGCGAACTCACCGCGCTTCTCGACGAGCTCCACACGGGAGTACGCGGCGGCCGCGAGCCCCTCGACGACGTCGTCCAGATCGGCGGTCCGGCCGCTCCTGAGAGCCACCGGCTCCAGGTCCCCCAGGCCCTTGACCTGCGGCTGGAGCACGGACCGGATGGGCGCCACGACGACCGAGACGGGACCGGCGGCGGGGTCGTCCCCGCTCGGGTGCGCCAGCCGCCGCAGCACGGCGAGCCGGCGCCCGACCGTGTCGGAGCGGGGCGAGAGCCGCTCGTGCGGCAGGGTCTCCCAGGAGGGGTACTCGACGACCGTGTCCGGGTCGAGGAGCGACCGCAGCGCCGCCGCCAGGTCCTCGGCCTCCCGGCCGGTCGCCGTCACCGCCAGCACCGGCCGCCCCGAATCCCTGGCCAGCGCGGCCACCGCGAACGGCCGCGCCGCCGCCGGCCCGACCAGGTCCACCTGCGGGCGGTTCCCGTCGGCCGCGGCCTTCACCGCCTCGGCGAGGGCGGCGTCCTTGACGACGACGTCGAGCAGACCGTGCAGACTCATGGACTTCCATCCCCGGTTCGGACAACGCGAACGACCCGACACGTCTCACGGGCCGGGTGATGCCGGACCCCCACGGCCCGACGCGCCCCAGCCTACGACGTGCCACTGTCACGCGCCCGAAGGAACGCGTGCCGCCGCCGTGCGGGCGATCGTCCCGGCAGCACGGCGGCCCCGGCGGACCTGGCAGGGTCCACCGGGGCCGCGCCCCCCGTTCCGTCCCGCGAGGGCTACTCGCTCGCGATCGCGTTCAGGACGTTCATCCGCCCCGCCCGGAACGCCGGGACCAGCGCCGCGAAGAGCCCCACGAAGGCCGAGCCGATGAAGACCGTGAGGATCGTCGGCCAGGGGATGTCGAGGACGCCGAGGCCTTCGAGCGCCAGGAGCTTCTGGGCGGCGGTGCCCCAGCCCATGCCCAGGCCCAGGCCGAGGAGCGCGCCGAAGAGGGCGATGACGACCGACTCCAGACGGATCATGCGGCGCAGCTGGCGGCGGGAGAGGCCGATGGCGCGCATGAGGCCGATCTCTCGGGTGCGCTCGACGACCGAGAGGGCGAGGGTGTTCACGACGCCGAGGACGGCGACGACGATGGCGAGGGCGAGGAGCCCGTAGACGATGTTGAGCAGCTGGCCGACCTGGTTCTGCAACTGCTCCTTGTAGTCGGCCTGGTTGCTGACCTTGTACTGCGGGTACGGCGCGAGGGCGTCCTTGAGGGCCTCGTACGCGGCGGTCTCCTGGCCGTCCTCGGCACCGGCCAGGATGAGCAGGCTGCTCGGCACCCGGTCGGCGGGGAGGTACCGGGAGAGGGTGGAGACGTTCGTGTACATCGCCCCGTTGTCGACCTGCCCGGTGTCCGTGGTGATCGCGGCGACCTTCAGCTTCGCCGTGTCGCCGCCCTTGAAGGCGACGGTCAGGACGTCGCCGACCTTCACGCCGTGCTTCGTCGCGTACTCGCTGCCGACGGACATGGCGTTCTTGCCGTAGGCGTCGGCGAGCGTGCCCGCGGTGATCTCGCGGCGGACGTCCTTCACGTACGTCGGGTCGGTGGCGGACAGGTTGAGCTCGTCGGCCTTGCCGTGCGGGTCGGTGACGGTGACGTCGACCCACTTGTAGGTGGTGACGTGGTCCAGGCCGGGCGTCTTCGCCAGTGCGGCCTGCGCCTGCGGCACGATCGGCTGTCCCGTACCGGACTGGACGATGAAGTCGGCGCCGACGGAGCGGTCGAGTTCCTCGGTGGCCGAGGCGACCATCGAGGAGCCGACGACGGAGAGGCCGGCGACGAGCGCGAGGCCGATCATGAGGGCGGCGCCGGTGGCGCCGGTGCGGCGCGGGTTGCGGAGGGCGTTGCGCTCGGCCATCCGGCCGACGGGTCCGAAGATCCGCAGGACGACGACGCCGAGGCCGCGGACGACGAAGCCGGCGAGGAGCGGGCCGACGACGACGAAGCCGAGGAGGGTGAGGACGACGCCGAGGCCGAGCCAGAGGGAGCCGGGTCCGGCCTCCGCGGCGCGGGCCGCCGCGACCAGGGCGGCCGCTCCGGCGGCGGTGAGGACGAGCCCGAGGAGGCCCCGCACCCGGCCGGCCTTGCCGTCGGCGGGGGTGCCCGCGTCGCGGAGGGCGGCCATCGGGGAGACCTTCCCGGCCCGGCGGGCGGGGACGTACGCGGCGAGGACGGTGACGACGATGCCGAGGGCGAGGCCGACGGCGGGGGTCGTCCACTTCACGGTGAGGTCGCGGGTGGAGAGCTCCATGCCGATCGAGGACATGATCTTCATGAGCCCGACGGCGAGGCCGACGCCCGCGGCGACACCGGCGACGGAGCCGACGAGGCCGAGGAGGACCGCCTCGACGAGGACGGAACGGTTCACCTGCTTGCGGCTGGAACCGATGGCCCGCATGAGGCCGATCTCGCGGGTCCGCTGGGCGACCAGCATGGAGAAGGTGTTGACGATGAGGAAGATGCCGACGAGGAAGGCGATCGCGGCGAAGCCGAGCATCGCGTACTTCATGACGTCGAGGAATCCGGCCATGCTCGCGCGGCCCGCGTCGGCGACCTCGGCGGCGGTCTGGATCTTGTAGCCGCCGCCGAGCGCGGCGGCGATGTCCCTCTTGAGCGCGTCGTGGCCGACACCGGGCTTCGCGTCGACGGTGACCTCGGTGAACACGCCTTCCTTGCCCAGGAGTTCACGCTGAGCGGTGGCGGTGTCGAAGTAGACGACGGTGGCGCCCGGGTTGGTGACCTTGAAGTCGACGATGCCGGAGATCTTCGCGGTGAAGTCGCCGGTGACGGCGATGGTCCGCAGCTCGTCCCCGAGCTTCAGGCCGTGCTTCTCGGCGGTGGCGCCGTCGACGACGACCTCGGTGGGGCCGCGCGGCTCGTGGCCGGAGGCGAGCTCCACCGAACGCAGCGCGTCGGTCGACCAGTTGACGGCGATCGTCGGGGCGCCGCCGTCCGGGCCGACGTTCTCGTTCTTCGCGTCGACGACGGTGACGCTCGTCGACGTGACCGAGCCCCGCGCCTCCTCGACGCCCCCGACCTTCCCGACCCGCTCGACGAGCGAGGCGGGGAGGGCCTCGGGGCGACCGCTCTGCGGCAGCTCGTCGGGGTCCGCATCGCTCTTCGGGCTGACGGTGACGTCGGATGCGGTGGAGGCGAAGAGCTTGTCGAACGTCGTGTTCATCGTGTCGGTGAAGACGAGCGTCCCACTGACGAAGGCGACGGACAGGAGGACGGCGACGGCGGAGAGCGCCATGCGGCCCTTGTGCGCGAAGAAGTTGCGCAGCGAGGTCTTGAGGACGGTCACGACGTCCGCCCGCGCGCGTCGAAGTCCTTCATCCGGTCGAGTACGGCGTCGGCGGTGGGCCGCTCCATCTCGTCCACGATCCGCCCGTCGGCGAGGTAGAGCACCCGGTCCGCGTAGGAGGCGGCGACGGGGTCGTGGGTGACCATGACGATCGTCTGCCCCAGCTCGTCCACGGACGTGCGGAGGAAGCCGAGGACCTCCGCGCCGGCCCGCGAGTCGAGGTTTCCGGTGGGCTCGTCGCCGAAGATGATCTCGGGCCGTGCGGCGAGCGCCCGGGCCACGGCGACGCGCTGCTGCTGACCGCCGGAGAGCTCGTTCGGCCGGTGCTTGAGCCGCTCGGACAGCCCGACGGTGTCGACGACCCGCCGCAGCCACTCCGCGTCGGGCTTCCGCCCGGCGATGTCCATCGGCAGCGTGATGTTCTCGATGGCGCTCAGCGTGGGCAGCAGGTTGAACGCCTGGAAGATGAAGCCGATCCGGTCCCGGCGCAGCTGCGTGAGCTTCTTGTCCTTGAGGCCGGTGATCTCGGTCTCGTCGAGGAAGATCTGCCCGCTGCTGACCGTGTCGAGCCCGGCGAGGCAGTGCATCAGGGTCGACTTGCCGGAGCCCGACGGCCCCATGATCGCGGTGAACTGGCCGCGGGCGATGTCCACGTCGACGGAGTCCAGCGCGACGACCCGGGTCTCCCCCGAGCCGTACGCCTTGACGACCTGACGCGCCCGCGCGGCGACGGCCGTACGCCCTCCAGTACCCCCGTGCCTGGGGATGGTCACAGCCGTGGTCACGGTTTTCTCCTTGGAGCGACGGGTGGGATGCGTACGTTCAAGTTAAGGAGCGGGCACGGCACTTCACCTCCTCCGCCGGTACGAACGACCCCTGGGCCGCATGGGGGGAGGTTCCCCTAGGGGCTTCTCCACCCGTGGTCCTAGTGAGACCCTGGCCGCGCCCATTTAGGTGTACGAAGAAAGGAAAGGTGTGCGGTGACGGAACCGTCCACGACGCGGGCCGGAGCCGATCCGGCGCCCGCGTCCGCCCCCGCTCCCGCTCCCGCGCGCCGCGGCCCCGTGGTCCTCGCCCTCATGCTCGCCATGGGGCTCGCCGCCCTCGACGGGACGATCGTGTCCACGGCCGTCCCCCAGATCGTCGGGGACCTCGGCGGACTCTCCGTCTTCTCCTGGCTCTTCTCCGGCTACCTGCTCGCCGTCACCGTCACCCTGCCGGTGTACGGGAAGCTCAGCGACACCTTCGGCCGCAAGCCCGTCCTCATCGCCGGGACCGTCCTCTTCCTCATCGGCTCCGTGCTCTGCGCCGCCGCCTGGAACATGGCCTCCCTGATCGCCTTCCGCGTCGTCCAGGGCCTCGGCGGCGGCGCCCTCCAGGGCACCGTCCAGACCATCGCCGCCGACCTCTACCCGCTGAAGGAACGCCCCAAGATCCAGGCGAAGCTGTCCTCCGTCTGGGCCACCTCCTCGATCGCCGGCCCGGCCCTCGGCGGCCTCCTCGCCGGCTACGCCGACTGGCGCTGGATCTTCCTCGTCAACCTGCCCGTCGGCCTGCTCGCCCTCTGGCTCCTCGCCCGCCACCTGCGGGAACCCGCCCGCACGGCCCCCCGCGAACGCGTCCGCGTCGACTGGGCCGGCGCCCTCGCCATCTTCGCCACCGGCGCCGTGCTCATCACCGCGCTCGTCCAGGGCGGCG
Source organism: Streptomyces sp. NPDC004284 (assembly GCF_042874035.1). Classification (NCBI taxonomy): domain Bacteria; kingdom Bacillati; phylum Actinomycetota; class Actinomycetes; order Kitasatosporales; family Streptomycetaceae; genus Streptomyces; species Streptomyces sp. NPDC004284. Next base: position 83,955 of record NZ_JBIAMJ010000025.1, read on the forward strand.
TCGCATGGCCCTGGCTCTCGGCCCCGTCCCTCGGCCTCCTCGGCACCGCCGCCGCCCTCGCCGCCCTCACCGTCGCCATCGAGCGCCGCGCCGCCGCACCGATCATCCCCGGCTGGGTCTGGCGCCGCCGCACGATAGCCGCCGTCAACCTCGCCCTCGGCGCCCTCGGCCTGCTGATGGTCGCCCCGACGGTCTTCCTGCCCACGTACGCCCAGTCCGTCCTGGGCCTCGGCCCGATAGCCGCCGGCTTCGTCCTCTCCTCCTGGACCCTGAGCTGGCCGATCACGGCCGCGCTGTCGAACCGGGTCTACACCCGCATCGGCTTCCGCCTCACGGCGATCCTGGGCATCTCGCTCGCCCTGCTCCTCCTGCTGGCCTTCCCGCTCCTGCCGTTCCCCGGCGAACCCTGGCAGCCGGCCCTCCTGATGCTGCTGCTCGGCGGCTCCCTCGGCCTCTTCCAACTGCCGCTGATCGTCGGCGTGCAGTCGACCGTCCCGTACGAGGAGCGCGGTACGACCACCGCCTCCGTCCTCTTCTGCCGCCAGGTCGGCCAGAGCGTCGGCGCCGCCCTCTTCGGCGCGATCGCCAACGGCGTCCTCGCGGCCCGCCTCGGCACCGACACCGACCTCGACGCCCTGGCCCCCGCCCTCGCCGCCACCGACTCCGTCCGCCGCGCGGTCGCCGCGGCCGTGGACTGGGTCTACCTGGGCGCGGCCGGGGCCGCTGCCCTCGCCCTCCTGGCCCTGCTCACCCTGGCCCCCCGCCGCTTCCCGGTCCTCCAGGAGGAGGACTGAGTACGTACCCGCCCGCGAGATGAGCAGCCGCGCCCATGCCCGGGCGGCGCCCCGGACCCGACGATGAGGTCACCCCGTCCGAAGGAGCCGCCCCCATGAACCCCGACACGTACGCGACGCTCTACGGTCCCGCCCGCCCGGCGCCGTCCCGCCGGGGGATCGGCGTCGCCGTGGTGGCGGTTCTGCTGTGGTCGGCCGCCCTGACCCAGCTCGGGCTCCTGGGGTTCATCGCCCTGTGGGCGGAGGCCGACGCCGGGCCCACCGAGGGGCTCCCGCTCCACTGGCCACCGATCCCCCTCGCCATCGCGGCCGTACCGATCGGCCTGCTCCGCACGCCCGCCGTCCGCCGCCTGTCCGCCCCGGCCCGCGCGCTCGTCACCGGCCTCGCGCTCTGCCTGATCGCGGTCGGCCTCACGGTCGTCCTCGCGGCCGCGTGACGGAACCCGGGAGCGGCTGGAATGGAGTCCAAGGCCGGAAACGCTCGCTCTACCCGATCCCTCTTGATCACTTCTGATCCGTCCCGAAGCGCCCGCTCATGCGGCATGCCGGTCTGTCGGCACTGACCCCGGTCCGGGCCCCGTGTCGTGTTCCACGGCGTGGGTGACCTGGGCATTCGACGAACAGACGTGGACCGCCACGACTTCAGAGGGCGGTGGCAACATGGCGTCGGCAGGTCTGTACCCGGAGCTCGACGAGGCTGCGCTCACCCGGTTCGTCACCGCGCTGGAGGGCGGCAGCACCTCGACGCTGTCCTCCGAGTCCTGGACCCGGGCTGGAAGGCGGCGTTGCGGAACGATTCCCGCGTCAGGGACACGGACGCGGGGGGGGGGGGGGGGGGGGGGGGGCGGGGGGGGGGGGGGGGGGGGGGGGGCCGGCGGGCCGCCGGTCGGGGCGGTCCGGGCGGGGGGGGCCGGGCGGTGCGGGAAGGCGGCCTCGGCCGCGCGCAGCACCTGCTGCCACAGGGACAGCGGGGGCGGGGCGA
>NZ_JBIAMJ010000026.1:0-72527 GCF_042874035.1 Streptomyces sp. NPDC004284
ACCGCCCTCCAGCTGAACACCCCGACCGCCGACCTCGCCGACCTCGTCAAGCCCGACGGACCGTTCCACACCCTGCCCACCGCCCTCGACAAGCCACTCCTCTTCATCGCCGGCGGCATCCCCGTCCACCGCGACGGCCGCCTCATCGGCGCCATCGGCATCGGCGGCGGCACCCCCGAACAGGACCACTCCTTCGCCACCACCGCACTCGAAGAGCTCTCCCGATGACCGACACCAGCGCCCGTACGCCCCAGGAAGTCTTCGCCGACCACGGCAACCGCCTCGGCACCGGCGACCTCGACCTGATCAGCCGGAACTACACGGAGGACGCGGTCTTCGTCACCCCTGACGGCGTCCTGAACGGACGCGAGGGCGTGAAGGAGGGCATCGGCCGGCTCCTGACCGACCTGCCCGACGCCGACTGGCAGCTCACTCCGCAGTTCGCGGGTGGCGTCCTGTTCCTGCAGTGGACCGCCGCCACCGCCACTCACCAGGTCACCGACGGCACCGACGGCACCGACACCTTCGTCTTCCGCGACGGACTCATCAGCGCCCAGACCGTCCGCTACACCCTCACCGACCGCCCTCTCTGAAAGTGCGCACCATGAGCAACCCCACCATCCCCACCGTGAAGCTCAACAACGGCGTCGAGATCCCCCAGCTCGGCTTCGGCGTCTTCCAGGTCCCCGACGACGAGACCACCGCCGCCGTCAGCGCCGCCCTGGAGGCCGGCTACCGCAGCATCGACACCGCCGCGATCTACGGAAACGAGACCGGCGTCGGCCGCGCCCTGGCCGCCTCCGGCCTGCCGCGCGAGGAGCTGTTCGTCACCACCAAGCTGTGGAACGCCGACCAGGGCTACGACGCCACGCTGCGCGCCTTCGACGCCAGCCTCGCCAAGCTCGGCCTGGAGCAGATCGACCTCTACCTGATCCACTGGCCCACCCCGGCCCGCGACCTCTACCTGGACTCCTGGCGCGCCGTCGAGCGCCTCGCCTCCGAGGGCCGCATCCGCGCCGCCGGCGTCTCCAACTTCCAGCCCGCCCACCTCCGGCGCCTGCTGGACAACGGTCGGCTGATGCCGGCCGTGAACCAGGTCGAGCTGCACCCCGGCCTCCAGCAGTCCGAGCTGCGCGCCTTCCACGCCGAGCACGGCATCGCCACCGAGGCGTGGAGCCCGCTCGCCCAGGGCGCCGTCCTGGACGACCCGGCGATCACCGCGATCGCCGCCCGCACCGGCAAGTCCGCCGCCCAGGTGGTCCTGCGCTGGCACCTCCAGCTCGGCAACATCGTCATCCCGAAGTCCGTCACCCCGGCGCGCATCCGCCAGAACCTGGACGTCTTCGACTTCCGGCTGACCGACGAGGACATGGCCGCCATCGCCGCCACCGACCGCGGCCTGCGCACCGGCCCGCACCCGGACGAGTTCAACGCCGCCTGATCCGCCCCGCGCCCCCGGAAGCCCGCTGCGGGCCGGCCCTTCCCGGCCGATCCGCAGCGGGCTTCGCCCGTTCGCCCCGCTCTGAGGACCGATTCACCCATGGCACCCCGTCACCCCGCCCTCGCCCGCCTCGCCCCCGGCGAGGGCCGGCTCACCCTCGGCCTGGAACTCCCCCTCGACAACGACTGGGGCCCCTCCCGGCAGGCCGCCGACCGTGCGGCCGGGCGCCCCCACGGCGTCCCGGACCTCGCCGACCACGCGCGTCTCGCCCGGCTCGCCGACCGGCTCGGCTTCGCCGGCCTCTGGGTGCGCGACGTCCCGCTCTTCGACCCCGTCCGCTTCGGGGACGCCGGGACGGTCTTCGAGACCTTCACCCACCTCGGCCACCTCGCCGCCGTCACCGAGCACGCCGTCCTCGGCACCGGCGCCGTCGTCCTGCCACTGCGTGAACCGCTGCTCGTCGCCAAGGCCGCCGCCACCGTCGACGCGCTCTCCGGCGGCCGGATGCTGCTCGGCCTCGCCAGCGGCGACCGTCCCGTGGAATACCCGCTCTTCGGACGGGACTTCGAGGCCCGCGGCGCGGCCTTCCGCGAGGGACTGCGGACCCTGCGCGCCGCCTGGCGCCCGGGCCCGCTGGAACTGCCCGGGGCCGGGCTCGGCTCGGACTTCCAGTTGGAGGTCCTGCCGAAGCCGGCGCAGGCGGCGGGCATCCCGATCGCCGTCGCCGGCGGCGCCCAGCAGACGCCCGAGTGGATCGCCGAGCACGCCGACGCCTCGCTCAACTACCCCCGCGACCTGGGCGCGCTGCGCCTGCGGACCCGCCAGTGGCGCGAACTCGCCGGGGAGAAGCCGTACGTGACCCCGATGGTGCTCACCCTCCAGGAGGACCCGCACGCCCCGGCCCGTCCGATCCGGCTCGGCCTCAGCACCGGCCGCAACGCCCTGATCGAGCACCTGGAGACCATGGCGCTGTTCGGGGTCTCGCACGTCTCCTTCAACCTGCGGCCCAACGACCGGCCGGTGGAGGAGCTGCTGCAGGAGCTCGCGGAGTACGTCCTGCCGCGTTTCGCCACATCCGACGTGTAGGACCCTTGCATTAGCAAGCGTCTGCAATTATTGTTAAGGCATGCAAAGCGCGCTCGCATCTATCGAATGGCCCTTGCACCCCCCCCACCCTCCGTTTCGAAAAGGCACCACCATGTCCCTCAAGGAACTCCTCCCCGGCAAGCTCGGCTACGGCACCGCCCCGCTCGGCAACATGTTCCGCGCGATCCCCGAGACCGAGGCGCTCGCCACCGTCGAGGCCGCCTGGCAGCAGGGCGTCCGCTACTACGACACCGCCCCCTTCTACGGCGCCGGCCTCGCCGAGGAGCGCCTCGGCGAGGTCCTCTCCGCCAAGCCCCGCGACGAGTACGTACTCTCCACCAAGGTCGGCCGCGTCATCCTCGACGACCTGGAGGAGGGCGCCCGCGAACTCGGCGAGAAGGGCGGCCTGTTCGAGCACGGCAACCCCAACAAGATGGTCCACGAGTGGACCGCCGAGGCCACCGAGCGCTCCATCGAGGACAGCCTCAAGCGCCTGCGCACCGACCGCCTGGACATCGTCTGGGTCCACGACATCGCCCAGGACTTCCACGGCGACCAGTGGCTGGCCAAGTTCGAGGAGGCCCGCACCGGCGCCTTCCGCGTCCTGTCCCGCCTGCGCGACGAGGGCGTCATCGGTGCCTGGGGCCTGGGCGTCAACAAGACCGAGCCGATCGAGCTCACCCTGTCCCTCGACGAGCCCCGTCCGGACGGCTTCCTCCTCGCCGGCCGCTACACCCTCCTCGACCACGAGCACGCCCTCCAGCGCCTGCTGCCGATGGCGCAGGAGCAGGGGGTCGGCATGGTCGTCGGCGGCCCCTACAGCTCCGGCATCCTCGCCGGCGGCACCCACTTCGAGTACCAGGAAGCCCCTGCGCACATCGTCGAGCGCGTCACCCGGCTCAAGGACCTGGCCTCGAAGCACGGCGTGAGCATCAAGGCCGCCGCCCTGCAGTTCTCCCTCGCCCACCCGGTCACCGCCGCGGTCGTCGCCGGCGCCACCAAGCCCAGCCGCATCGCCGAGGACCAGGCGGCGCTCAACGAGACCGTCCCCGCCGCGTTCTGGCAGGAGCTGCGCGCCGCCGATCTCGTCAGCCCGGCCGCCCCGCTGCCCTACGGCGCCTGAACCACCCCCGACCCGTCAGGAAAATCGATCATGGCCTCCACCTCCGTCAGCCGCATCGTCCCCGCCTCCCCCGACAAGGTGTGGAACCTCATCGGCGGCTTCGACTCCCTCCCCGACTGGCTCCCGTACATCCCCGAGAGCACCGCCCTCGCAGGCGGCCGCGTCCGCCGCCTCCGCAACCCCGAGGGCGGGATCATCATCGAGCGCCTCGTCGCCTTCAACGAGGCCGAGCGCCACTACAGCTACGCCATCCTGGAAGCCCCGTTCCCCGTCAACGGCTACGTCTCCACGATCCGCGTCCACGCCGTCCCCGGCCAGGAGAACGCCGCCGAGGTCCAGTGGTCCGGCCGCTTCAACCCCGACGGCGCCACCGAGGACGAAGCCGTAGCCCTGTTCACCACCATCTACCGCGACGGCCTCGACGCCCTCCACACCACCCTCGCCGCCTGAGACCCCCTCCCCCCACAAGCCCGGGTACGCCCCCCGCGCGCACCCGGGCTGCCGGCTCGTTCCGGGCCCCGGAGGGGCCCGCGCCAGGCACGGGGATCGCGCGCGAGCGCCTCGATGCTCAAGGAGCCCCGCGGTGCCCACCCGCTTCCTGACCGAGGACCGGCGCAAACGCTACGGCCGCTTCACCGAGATACCCGACGAGGACCGGCTCGCCGACTCCTCCCTCCTCGACCAGACCGCACGGCACCGGGCGACGGCCGCCAACGACTCCCGCAATCGCCTCGGCCACGCGAGCCCGCCCGGGGCAGTGCGCGACCTGGGCACCTTCCTGGGCGACCTGGAAGACGCGCCAGACGTCGTGGTGGATACGTCGCCGAGCAACTCGGTCTCTCGGTCACCGCGTTCGCCTGCAGGCGAACCTTGCCGCCGACCCTGCCCTCGAACAGGTCCGCGGAAAGAAGTACCCGTACCCCCAAGGCTGCATGGAGCAGTGGAGGAGTCGTATCTCCACCCTGAAGTCCATCGCCGACAAGCACGAGCTGGTACACGAGTACGCCGCCGTCGAGGATGCAGAGGACCAGTGCCAGTACCTCCTCCGCGTCGACAACCTGATCGCCGCCCATCAAGCCGACCCGGCCACGACCTTCGAAGAGGCCGTCGCTGCAGTCCCCGTCGACAAGCTGCTGGGCGGCACGCTGCACAGCCTGGCCGCACATGTGATGGGCCGGGCCATGGACATGGACGCCCTGCACAAGGCCAGGCAGGCCCGGAACCGGATCGCCCCCGAAGGCGCCTCGATCAGCGCCATCTGATCCGTGGACCGCGCCCGCATCCTTCAGCATGCCGCCAAGCCGCGCGCCGCCCTGACGGATCTCGCGCTCGGCGACAACATCATCTCGCAGTGGTGCCACGGCCTGGCTGAACCGCACGACCCACCCCCGAGAGAGTGATCAAGCCGCTCCTGATCCGTCATCATGCCTGGTCATCCACCATCCACCTATACGGAGTTCGACCGAACTCCGCCCACAGTGCTTTCGGCGGCTGCAAGCCGTCGGGCATCGACCGGGAGACCCACAAGATGATGCTGGAGCACTACCAGCAGACGAAGAACCTCCTGGTGTCGTACTCGCCGAAGAAGCTCGGCTTCTTCTAGGGGGGCAAAGAGAGGCGCCTGACCTGGGCTTTTACCCGTCAGGCGCCTCTCGCTCGCCAAGTGCAGGGAAGGGTCGCTTTTACGTCGAAACTCCAGTTCATCCCACCGGTATCCCACTCCTGACGCCGTCCAGGAAGTTGGCGTAGTGGCGGAAGAGAACCTCGATGCTCTGGCCGGCGCGGCGGGCACATTCGGCCGGGTCCACACCGGAGTACAGCCAGAACGAGATGCCAGCGTGCCTCAGATCGTAGGGCCGCTTGCCAGCCCGGAAGCGAGCTCCATGCGGGTCAGAACGTACGTCCGCGCCCGCGCCCATGTCATGCCATAGGCCGCCGGGTCCACGTAGGTGCCGGCCTGGTTCCGGAACAGCCCACCGTCCGGTGCCACACCGAGGCGTTCGATGTGTGCGCGGAGGATACGCACGAACTGCGGCGGGATGGGCACAGGCCGAGTCGCGGTAGCTGCGCGACGCTTGAGCGAGTGCACCTCATGCACCGCGTCATCATCTGTCCACTCCTTGCCTGCGGTGACGACACCACCCGACAGGTTGAGCGTGCCCCACCCCGTCTCGGGCAGATGGCACTGCTCGAGCCGGAGGTGAATGACCTCCGCTGGCCGCATCGCCGCGTAGTACATGCAACCGAAGAACCCCTCCCGATGAGGGCCCCGCCCGCACTGCTGAGCAACTGCCACGAGGAGCCGCGCAACCTGTGCCGGATTGGGAACGGCAGCCGGGTCGACCTCCTCGTTTACCGCCGGAGCGTTCCGCCGGAGGCCGTTGAGGGGGTTCTCCGTGAAGTATCCCTTCTCCACTGCCGTGTTGAGGACTTCATTGAAGGCAGCCCTCTTGCGCCGTGCCGTCTTGGCCGCAGCGGCCTTTCCGTCCAGCTTGCGGCACAGGGCGTCCAGCGCCCGTCGCCGCACATCAGCTTCCGCGAGATCGCTGACAGGCAAGGAGTTCCGCTTCATCCAATCCAGGGCCCTCCGGCACTCCTCCGTCGGCTCCTCAGCCCATGCGTTCTTGTTGCTGAAGTGCGGTGGAGAAGGGGCAGCGGTCAGTCGTCGACGAGATCGAGCTGAGCAGCACAGGCGTCCATTACTCCAGTCCTTCGAGACGGCGGGCATCTTTGATCTCGCTGATCCTGGCAACCGTCATCGGGGTCCACTCCCTCCTCTCTCCAGCGGCACGGAGGGCTTCTCCAACCTCGCCGAGCTTCACGGAGGACAACACGCCCGCCCGCTCGATCAGGTCGTCCCGGACCACAGCGGTCAGCCATGTGCACGGAGTGAAGCCCGGACGCGGGAACGCGAACCGCAGCACGCCTTCGAAGGGCAGTCCTTCCGGGGCTCCTACGGCCACTTCAACGCCCAGGCCGCTGATGTCGACGCCCGCTGGCGCAACGACCTGCATCGCCTGAAACCCGGATGACTCCTCGTCCGAGAGCAGCACGACCGGGCGTCGCTCATCGAAATCGACCCACCAGACTTCACCGCGTTGCATGTGTCCTCCTGGCACGAGACGGCGGGCGAACGCTGCGTGCCCCGTGCGGGACACGGAAGGGATGCGGCCCCGTCTTCGCACATCGTGACCGAGAGGCGGTGAAGACGGGCGCGGCCACTGTTGATCATCGGTGTGTGAAGACTGGAGATCATGCGGTGGCCGCGAGTCACAGCGTAGGCCCTGCCCACTGGCAGGAGGCGTTCGAGGTCCCGATGTCCCGGATAGCGGGTCGGTTCGCGCGGGTTGAACCCCGGCGTCGGGTGCGGGACTTGGTGCTGGGGCTGCTGTCGGACCTGCCGCGCAAGAACTGCTGGAGCATCGCCGAGTGGGCCGGGCAGGCCAGTCCGCATGGAATGCAGCACCTGCTCGGCCGGGCTAAGACGTCGTTTCTTATGGCTGCGGTGCGGGGTGGACGGCTTCAGGGAAGCCCAGCTCGTCCAGCAGCGCGTCGAACAGCTCCTCCACGAAGGTCTCCTGTGCGCGTAGCAGTTCCTCGATCCGAGACCGCTGCGCCGCGGCCTGGACACCAGCCGCTGAAGCCCACACGAGAGCGCCTTCGGCGTCGACCGGCACATCCGCATCGAGCTCTGCACGCTTGTGTCCGATGGCTTCTTCGAACTCCGGGGTGGCCATCCACAGGCTCACGTCGTCTACGTCCTCCGGTTCCTCGACGAGGAGAGCGGCGGCGTTGTCCAGGTTGAGCCATGCCTGCCAGCGGTGCCCGTCGGCGTCCAGGCCGGTCACGAGGGCGATGCTGCTGTCAGAGACGTCGGCGACGCAGGCCGGCGCTCCGGTCCATTCGACCAAGGTGGACAGGTACTCGTCCTCCCAGAGGCCTTGTTCCAACTGCAGGGTCTGCCAGCCGCCCAGTCGCGGCTGCCACTCGTGCACGTCGTCCCTCAGCCCTGGACCGGTGCTGTTGAACATGGGTGCTTCCAGCAGTGGGCGCTTGCTGCGCGCAAAGACCAGATGACCGGAAAAGCCCATCGAACCTCCTCGTCGAATACCAGCGCACCCTACGAGCTGCCACTGACATCACCGGTGCCGGCAGACTGTTGCTCCCGACCGACCGGCTCACCGGATCAACCGGCGGTAGCCGATGAGGACTGCGGCTATGCCGACGAACGCGAGGAAGTGTTCAGCTTTGCGTTCATAGCGGCGGTGGAGCCTCCGACAGCCGGCCAGCCAGGACACGGTTCTCTCGACCACCCACCGATGCCGGCCCAGCCGCTGCGAGGACTCGACGCCCCTGCGGGCGATGCGGTGGCGGATACCGCGTTCGCGGAGCCATCGGCGCAGGTGGTCGTAGTCATAGCCCTTGTCCGCATGCAGCTTCGTCGGCCGCCGACGCCGGGGACCACGGCGGGACCGGATCGGTGGGATGCCGCGCACAAGCGGCTCCAGGCCCAGACTGTCGTGCATGTTCGCGCCGGAGATGCCCAGGGACAGTGGCAGTCCGTTCCGGTCAGTGATTAGGTGGATCTTCGATCCCAGCTTGCCGCGGTCGGTCGGATTCGGTCCCGTCAGTGGCCCCCTTTTGCGGCCCGCAGGCTGACGGAGTCAATCGCGCACCGCGACCAGTCCAGCTCGCCCCGCGCTCCGAGTTCGTCAAGGATCACGCGGTAGAGCCTCGCCCAGACCCGGTCCTGGCTCCACTGAGCGAACCGGCGGTAGACCGTGGGCCAGGCCGGGCCGAACACCGGCGGCAGTTGCCGCCAGGTGCAGCCCGACGTCGCCACGAAGATGATCGCCGCCAGGGCTTCGCGGTCACCGGCCCGGCGTCGGCCACCGCCCTGCGGGCGTATCACCTCAGTCGGCGGAACCACCCGCCGGAACAACGCCCACAACTCGTCCGGCACCAGCCGCTCAGCGAGATCAGTCATGCACGAATCAACGAACGATCACGCCATAAGAAACGACGTCTAAGTGGGATGCCGGCACCATGCGCGATGACGTGCGCGAGTACGTGCTGGAACATCTGCACGACGACGATGCGGTGCTGGTCGTCGATGAGACCGGGGACGTGAAGAAAGGCACGGACACCGTGGGTGTCCAGCGCCAGTACACCGGCACGGCCGGGAGAATAGAAAACGCTCAGGCCGCTGTCTACCTCGTCTATGCAGGCCACCGCGGACACGCGACGATCGACCGCGAGCTGTACGTCCCGCGCTCGTGGACGTGCGACCCGGACCACTGCCGGGCGGCGGGACTGGGCGAGGACACCGTCTTCGCGACCAAGCCGGAGCCGGCCGCCCGCATGATCGGCCGGCTCCTTGACGCCGGGCACCATGTGGGCTGGGTCGCGGGCGATGAGGTCTACGGCGGCAACCCCAAGCTGCGGGCCGCGCTGGAAGAGCACCAGGCCGGCTACGTGCTCGCCGTTGCTCGCTCGGCCGAAGTCACCACGGGCGCGGGGAAGTTACGCGCGGATGCCCTGGCCGTGAAGGTGCCGAAGTGGGCCTGGCTGAAGCTGTCGGCAGGGGCCGGCGGCAAGGGACACCACTTCTACGACTGGGCCGTCATCGACCTGGCCGAACCCCGGCTCGGCAGCCACCAACTGCTGATCCGCCTCAACCGCACCACCGGTGAACTGGCTTACTGCCGTTGCTGGTCGCCGGCTGCGGTGCCTTTGGCCACGCTGGTGCGGGTCGCCGGGTCGCCGGGTTGCTGGGTTGCTGGGTTGCCGGGTCGAGATGGCGGGTGGAGGGACCTTCCAGTCCGGAAAGGGCCTGGCCGGACTGGACGAGCACCAGGTCCGCCGTTTCACCTCGTGGTCTCGCTGGGTCACCCTGGTCATGCTCGCCCACGCCTTTCTCGCCGTCGTCCGCGCTGACGAACACGCACGCCATTCCGCCCCGGACGGGCTGATCCCGCTCACCTGCAACGAGATCCAGCGACTATTCACCACGCTCGTCGTTCGGCCCGTGCACGGTGCAGCCCACCGCCTCGGCTGGTTCGACTGGCGACGCCGCCATCAGGCCCGAGCCCAGGCCAGCCATTACCGCCGACAAGCCGCGAATCAGACCTGAAGATCACGATCTACGGCTGGAGTACCAGTCAGGAAATCCGCAACCTGTCATGACGCAGGGATCCACAGCACGCGAGCACGGCGTACGCGAACCACATGTCGGGACCGTCCCCGCAAACGCGGGGAGCACGGGCACGCCCACGCGCGCCAGGTCCCCAGCTTGGGAACCTCCCCGCGCGAGCGGGGAGCAGTCCTGAGTCCTGGCCCGCACGGCCTCAGAAGGGGGACCGTCCCCCACGGTTGAGTCGATCCTCGGTGTCCGGTGTCGGCGACCCTGGTGAACCGGCAGGTCGGCGGCTTACTCAGAGGCGCGCGCGAGCCCGGCCGGCGTGGTTTCACGGAAAGTAGGCCAGAACCCGAGAAAACGACAGCACTCGGCCGCCAGCCACAGCGGCGTTCGAAAGCCGCAGCCCAGGGGAATGGCCTTCCTCAAGTATGCGCATTGGTCATGACCGAGCGGCTTACTGGATGCTCCAGCGGTGTGGGTGGCTGGGTTCTTCGGGGCAGGCGAAGATGCTGAGTTCGCCCCAGCGGCCAACAGTGACCTCGGTCGGGCAGGCGTACAGGTGTGTCGGCAAGTCCTGTTCTTCCAGCGGCTTCCAGCTGCCGCTGCCTCCGTCCCATTCCGAGCTGTCGATGGTCAGTAGCAGGTGCATCGGTGTCGAGCAGGTCAGGCAGTCCATGGGGTGCGGGTCGGTGAGGTGCCAGGAGGCGAAACCGCCGGCACGCCAGCCTGGTGGGATGGACAGGTCGTACTGATAGCCCACCGGCTCGTCGGCGTCTTCGTCCGCCGACTGCTCGGCCTCTTCCTCCAGCGCTTCTTCCCAAGCGTCGATCCGGGCGCGCAGGTCCTCCGGAAGGAGACCGGCGAACGGGTAGGTGGCCACTTGCTCCGGGTGCAGCACGCACGGCTCGGGCACGTACCCGTGGAAGCCGACGACCTGTGGCTGCGGCTGCGCAGTCACCACCTCGGCGACCTCCCACGACCGGCGCCAGCGCAGATCGAGCAGCATGCCGTAGCCGGTCGGGCCGTGCGCGTCAAAGGGGCACCAGAACACCTGTAGCAGATCGCAGTCGTCTGGTCCGGCCGACAGGTCGGGGATGTCTCTGCGGTACAGCTGAGCCAGGCCGATCAGCGGCAGTGGATCGTTCGCAGCAGTCTCTTTGATGCGGTGTTCTTGACCTAGTTCTTGCAGCAGTTGCCGTTCTTCGTCTGTGGGGCCCGGGTTCGGTTCGCGGAGCCATGCGGAAGCCAGGATCTGCCGCTGCAGGTGGATGTCCGCCGGGCGCAGGCCACGCGCGTGGCTGTGCGGCTCGGTGCACACCGGCCAGGGTTCATTCGTCGGCCACAGCAGCGGACCGCCCACGGAACTGTCCGCCACGTCCGGTCGGCCTGGGCGTGGGTGGAGCCGGGTGGTGGTGCCTCGGCAGGCCACCAGTTCTGGGAAGAGCGCCTCGACATCGAGCGGGCGCGGCGGTGTGGTCCTCGACATGCATGTGACCTTACTGGGTGTTTCGTCTCTGGCTTGGTGGCTCAGGTGCCTTGCCAGGCGGGTGCGTTTTCTCCGGTGAGGCGGCGGGTCATGAGGCTGATCATCGCGATGTGGATCATGGCTTCGGATCGGGCCGGGAGAGCTTCGTAGTCGCGGGCCAGGCGGCGATGGTTCATCAGCCGACCCAGGGTGCGCTCGACGACCCAGCGGCGTGGCTGGACGACGAACCCTTGGTCGCGGGGTCGCGGGGTCGCGGGGTCGCGGCGGACGATGTCGACGTCGATTCCCAGGGCGGCGCCGTATTCCACGACGGCGTTCTTAGAGGTCATCTCAATTGGTGACCGGCAACGTTGATAGTCGCTGGTAGATACGTTTCGATCCTTGTTGAATGCCCTGGTGAGTGGCTACTGGACGCCAGCCCATCACGCGGTCGAGCACGAGGATGCGGAAGCCCTGGCCCGCCTGCTCGCCAGCGGTTCCGACCCCGATGAGGTCTTCAGCAACATGACGCTGCTGACGCACGCGATCGACACCGAGGGGGATGGCGCCCTGCAGAGTGGCCAGCCGTTGACTGTGCACACCACTGCCGTGCTGCCGGCCTTCGGTGCGGACCCGGAACTCACAGATCCCGACGGTCGGACACCGTTGGACGTGGCCATTTTCTATGCCCATGACCTGGCGGTTCAGCTTCTGCGCACCCACATCAGCAGGCGAGCCTGCGGTAGCAGATGAGGGTGCAGGCGATGCTGGCAAAGGCGAGGAAGCGGTCGGCTTTGCGTTCGTAGCGTCGGTGGAGTCGGCGGCAGCCGGCGAGCCCGGCCATGGTGCGTTCGACGGTCCAGCGATGACGGCACAGCCGCTGCGAGGACTCGATGCCTCTGCGGGCGATGCGATGGGCGATGCCGCGCTCGCACAGCCATCGTCGCAGGTGGGAGTAGTCGTATCCCTTGTCGCCTTTCGGCTTGCCCGGCTTGCGCCGCCGGGGCCCGCGGCGGGACTGGATCGGCGGTGTGCCCTTCACCAGCGGGATCGGGGCCTGGCCGTCGTGCAGGTTCGCGTCCAGCTCGCCTCGGGACCCCAGCTCGTCGCGGACCAGGCGGTGGAGCTTGGCCCACACCCTGGCCTTCGTCCACTCAGAGAAGCGCCGGTGGGCCGTCGCTCCCGATGGTTCGAACGACGCGGACGGCAGCTGCTGCCGTGTGCAGCCCGACGTGGCCACGAACACGATCGCGGCCAGCACCTCCCAGTCACCATGCCGACGCCGGCCACCGCCCTGAGGCCGCGAAGGAGTTTCCGGCACCAGCCGCTGGAACAAGTCCCACAACTCGTCCGGCACCAGCCGCTCGACGATCCCCACCACGGCCTGTGGCCTATCGACTCAGCCAAATGAGATGACCTCTTCCACGGAACTCGACCGCCACGGCGCCGAACTGCTCTTCCAGGTCCTGACCGAACGCGAGGAGAAGAGCAGCGTCGCGATCGCCTCGAACGAGTCGTTCGGTGGCTGGACCAACACCTTCACCGGCACCGACTCCTACCGCCTCGCCGCGGCCAAAGCCCAAGCGGAGCGAGCAGCCGACTGAAAGACCGCGGAGCTGTGTCATGAGGCGCTGACGGGGTTCCCGTTTCGATCTCTCGCAGCAGTTCTCCGTCGTCGTCACAGAGCTCAAGACTGAATCGCAGACCGAACCGGGTCAGCAGCACAGCCAGATCCTCGAACCGTTGAGGATCGACAACTCCGTTCAGGAGTGTGTCCCCGTCGGTCGGGTCGACCTCGATGCGGCACCAGCTGGTCTCGACCTCATACGACTCCCACGACGAGCCTGATCTGGAGCTCCAGCCGGCCCCGATGAACTGCTCGGTCACCAACGATGCACTCGGGGCTCCTGCCAGGCCACCACACACGTTGTTGTTGATCTCAAGCCAGACGAGAGCGAGCGGCTGTCCCTCATCGGATATGTCCACAGCTGGATTATGAAGCAGACCCCACAACCCGCGATCGCACACGCTAGCGACATCGGAAATCGTCGATGGTGATCACTGCACCCCGGGCCACACGCCTCCCGAACTCCTCGGCAAACGACTCCCCCGGAAGTCGTCATAGCCAGTGGCGAGAGGCCGCACGGCCGGGGCGGTGCGTCCGGGCTGTGGCTGTTTCTCGGACCGGGTCCACGATCGTTACCAGCGCAGGCTGAAGGATCTTCCGCTCGTTGAGCAGGGCTCTGTGATCCGGCTGATGGTCCGGCGTGGTCAGCCGGCCGGTTCGTACGGCAGCGATTCGAGCTTGTCGGCCGCGCGGACCTGGTGGAGGTGGATGAGGATGTCGTAGGCCCGGCCGAGGGCCAGGGTGGGCAGGGGGTTTGGGGTGAAGGTCGAGCCGGCGTCGTAGACCGGGCGGGCGCGGTCGAGCCAGGCGCGGGTCGCGGCGGGGGCGGTCCGCAGGTCGAGGTAGAAGTCCTGGTACCGGACCCGGTCCAGGGTGTGCTCGTTCATGCCGGGGCGCGCGGCGGGGACGGTGACCGGCTTCCAGTCCCCGTCGAGGGAGGTGTCCTTGGTGAGGAAGGAGCCGGCGGCGAAGCTGAAGCCGATCGCGGTGTAGTCGCGGCCCAGGCGGTCGCGCAGTACCGCCCCCTGGGTTCGCGGGTAGATGTCCGGATGGGTGGAGAGGTATCCGACGTGGCCGTTGTGGGCCGACAGCAGCATCTTGTGGCCGGTGTGGCGTTGCCACCAGAGCACGGTGTCGGCCATGGCCTGGTCGCGCAGGCGCTCGGCGGCGGTGACCGAGGCCGGGTCGGCGAGGTCGACGGTGGCGAAGGCGAAGGTCTGCGCGATGTTCCGGGCGTGCTGCACGGTCCAGGCGTAGGCGTCGTCGCCGTCGGTTCCCTGGTGCCCGGCGACCAGGTCGAACGCCTCCTGGGCGCGTGCGGCGTTCTCCCGGCGCTCGGCGACCGGCTTGCGCAGGTAGGAGAACACGTCGTCGAAGGGACGCAGCCGGCTGTACAGCTCGGTGAGCCGGGGCAGCGCCTCCGGCCGGGTCTCGCGTACGGACGACAGCACGCGCTCGAAGACGGCGTCGCCGAGCTTCGGCGCTCCGAGGTCGTCCCCCATGAAGTGGACCCGGTGATCGGGGTGGCGGCGGTTGTGCTCGCGCATCCAGCCGATCAGGCTCACGAACTCCTTGCGTTCCCAGGGGGATCCGGCCAGCGTCGCCTCCGCGATCTGCCGCGGGTTGCCGGGCCCGCCCTGGAGGTACTCGTCGATCCGGAGCCCTGCCGACCAGCTCATCTCCAGGGCGAAGGTGGTGAAGCCGCGCTCCTCGACGAGGTACCGGAAGACGCGTTCCTTCATGGCGAAGAACTCGTGCGAACCGTGCGTGGCCTCGCCCAGCCCCACCACCTTCGCGTCCCCGACCATACTGCTCAGCGCCCGGAGATCCGCGGTCCGGCCGCCGGGGTCCGTGGCACTCAGCGGGTGCGCGAGCCGTTCCAGGGACCGTACGACAGCTACTTCCCGGCCTGCTGCCACAAGGCCGGCCGATACGGCCGGCGTGGGGGGTGTGTCGATCGAGACGGCTGATGCGACGGGTGCGGTCGGGACCGCTCGTACGGCCGGTGCCGCGGAAGCCACTGTGGTGGCCAGCGTCGTGGCGGCGACCACTCCCGTGAGTGCGAGCACCCCTCGCCGACCGGTCTTCTTCCTGTACCCGTGCATGCTGATCGCTCCTTGCGTGCGGCGGCTTTCCGCGCCGATGAAGTGATCTTCGTGCGCTGGGGAGCGGACCGCGCTGGGGTGGTCCACCGACTTCCTCCAGGGGTCGTCCCTGGTACGTGCCGGGGGTTAACCCCCGGCACTCGCCCGAGGAACACGAGGGGGGTACCCCCACTGAGCTCGGACCGCTACCCGGATGGTCCGTGGATCTTGAAACGGGCAGGGTGGGCGGACACCACCGGACTCCTACGGGAAGGCCCCTCATGTTCAGCTTGCAGTCCGTCGGCCGCCGCGCGGCGCGCACCACCGCCGTCGGTGCTCTCGCCGTCGCCATGTGCACCACCCTGATGACCGACAACGCCGGAGCGATCGTCAACGGAACCGATTCCACCGAGCGTTACCCGTTCATGGCGGCGATCCCGGAATCGGCTCCGGAGCAGGGGGTGCACGACGGCAACTGCGGGGCGTCGCTGATCGATCCTCAGTGGGTACTGACCGCGGCTCACTGCGTGCAGGGCGACGGGCTCGAACTGGAGGGCATCGTCCGGATCGGCAGCGAGGAGCGGAAGTCCGGGGGGACTGTCCGGGCCATCGTGCGCACCGTCGTCCACCCGGGCTATGTGAACGGTGACGGGCAGGCCGCCAACCAGGATGACATCGCGCTGGTCCGTCTGGATCGCCCGGTGACCGAGAAGCCCGTACGGATCGCGAAGCGTGTCGGGCAGCCCGGCACCCCGACACGGATCCTGGGGTTCGGAACCACCGTCGACACCGGCCTGAAGTTCGCGGAGCGACTGCAGGAGCTCAAGACGCGCAGGGGCACCGAGGCCGAGTGCGCCCCCGGCTATGCGGGCCGTACCCGGCTGTGCACGGTCAGCCGTGTGCCCGGGGCCATGGCGTGTTTCGGGGACTCCGGCGGGCCGCAGCTCCAGAAGGACGGGCAGGGACGGTGGGAGCTCGTAGGGACCACCTCGGGTCCCGGTGTCCCGGGGGTCGCGTGCTCGGCCGGGCCGGGCCTCTACACCAACGTGCCGGCCTACGCCGACTGGATCCGGAGGACCATCAGGCGCCACGCCTGAGCACCGACACACGCCGACCGCCCTGTTCCCCGCTCCCCGCCGCGGCGTCAGGAGGCGCGGCGCGGCGGGAACGCCAGGGAGCCGGGTACCGGCGCGGACGGGCGGGGCGAGACCGAAAAGAAGCGCACGGATCGACGATGGCAGGAGCGTGCTGCGCGTTCGCGCGGGCCGTGGTGGTCATTGGTCGCTCTTTTCGCTGTTTCCGCGCGGGCACGGGAGCCGTCGACGCATGCTCTGGACCAGTCCAGCTCACCGGTCGCGTTCAGCTCGGCGAGCAGGATCCGGTGCAACCGGTCGAAGACACCAGCCTTCTGTCACCGATCCCGCCGCCGCCAACAGGCCTGGCCCGGGCCGAATCCCAGCTCCAGGGGCAGCAGTTGCCAGGCGATGTCGTTGTGCAACACGTACAGGATGTCCTGAAGGCACAACCGGTCCGGCACCGGCTGCGAGCCAGGAGCCTTCTTGGGCCAGGGCGGCAGCAGCGGGCCGATCCGCGCCCACAGGTCATCGCCCACGATCCACGGCCGGGCACTCACGCCCTCCCGAACGGCCGAATCATCGCATCGGGCACGGCCGGCCAGCGCGGTTCAACAAGATCGCGTTACGAGCTCGAAGTGGTGATCACGCTATTCACGGCAGGATCGTCCCAGGACTGCCTGGATCAGGGCGCCAGTGAGGGTTTTCCAACCTCATGCTGTCGCGTGGTGAAGGACGAGAACGGCCTTCACCACGTCGGCGATCCGGTTCGTGCTGCAGCGGAGCTTCCGCGGGAGTCGCCATCCCTTCAAAGTGGCCATGGCCTGCTCGCCGAGGCATCGAATCTTGGCGTGGGAGCTGTTGTGCCCGCGCTGCCATCGCCTGAGACGACGGCCGCGGAAGGGCACCCGGGCCGGGCGGCCGGTGCCCTGGTACGCCTTGTCCGCCCAGCACTTCAGCCCTGCGGCGGCGACTGCGTCGACGATCCCGTGGGTCCTGGCGGCGGTCAGGTCGTGGGTGGAGCCGGGCGGAGCGGGTGATGCCCACAGCAGGCGGCCGCCGCTTCCCGACGGGCCCGGCACCGCGACAACGCGCTCCTTGAGCGTCAGGGCATGCAGCTCCTCGATCAGTGCCTCCCTGCCGAAGAACAGTTCCTCATCGCCCGGCTCGAACCGCGCCAGCCCCTGATACGGAGACGGGGCATCGTCCACCTGTTCCCGCGCGGCCGGCTCGGCGGACGCGGCACGCCACCGTTCCTCCCACACGGCGCCGACGGCGCCGCAGGCCGTCGCCCATGCCAGCACCACCGGCAGGGACGGAAGCTGTTCCCCCGACGCCGCGCGGGAGAGCGTCGCCGCCTAGTACCCGGCCCGACGGGCGAGTGCGGCATAGGTGGGGCCTCCCTCCTCCCGTCGTAGTTCACGCAGCTCGTGCGCCAGCCGCGCCACCGGTCCGGCCCCGGGATCCAGCGGTTTCTCCTGACGCCCCACACCCCACCCCGTTTCGTCCGGCGGCACCATCCGCCGCTTCGCCTGCCGATCATGCGCTCAACCGGCACCAGCCCCGGAGACAAGGCGCTTTCACGTCGCCGAGCAGGACGAACCGAGATCGATTCACCACCGCGGCGAGGCTGCGCAACAACGCCCACCAGCGGAAAGTCGATGTCACCGGGAGCGATGAGACGCGTCTTCCGGTCCGTTCCCGAAAGGAACACTTATGAGACCGAGCCTTCGAAAGGCAGCCTCGTCCGTCAACCGTCTCCGCGTCATGCACACCGCAGTACCCGCTTCGCCCCCCGAGACGAGGGCGAATCCCGCAGATCGATCACGACCCGATGCACGCCCTGGCCCTGGGTGCCACGGCCGTCGGCATCGGCCGCCCGTACGCGTACGGCCTCGCTCTCGGCGGCGAGGACGGCATCGTTCACGTCCTGCGCTCCCTCCTCGCCTAGACCGACCTGATCCTGGCCGTCGACGGCTCCCCGACCCCGGACACCCTCCGGGAGGAGGGCGTCCAGCGGCCCGTCACGGCGTACGGCGTACCCGGGCCGCGAGGGAGGTGACGCGGCGGCGCCGCTCTTCACGCGCGCGCGTGTGCCGGTCCAGCTCCTCCATCAGCCGACGGCCGCGGTGGTCCGGATCGAGTTCGTCGAGCACCCGGTCGATCTCGGTGAGCAGCGCGCCGTACAGCTGCCAGCGCTCCGGATCGTGCGCCGCCTCCGCCTTGAGGAGCCCGGCGGCGCCGTCCCGGGCGGCGTGGGCCGCTTCGAGCTGCTCGCCCAGGCGGTCCTCCGCCGTCTCCGCACCGTCGCTCGAATGCGAGGTGACGAGATCGGCGAAGCTCACGAGGGTGTCTCCGAGGTGCCGCAGCGTCTCCCGGAGGGCGAGACCCGCCTCCCGGCGCACCAGGCGGGCCCCCTGACGCTCCTTCGCGAGGTCCGTCAGGGAACGCGCGAGGACACGCAGCACGACCGCGCTGATCTCCAGGGTGTCGAGGCCCGTGCGCAGCACGATGCGGTGGAGCAGCCCCTCCTTCACGCGCGGGTTCAGCCGGAGGCTGTCCTCCGCCTGACGCAGCGCCGCGTCGACATCCGCGACGTCGTTGTCGAGGCGGCGCGCCTCGTACAGCCGTGCCTCGGCCCGCTCCACGAGAGCGGGCGCGGCCGCCTCCGGAACCGGCGCGGGTTCGGGCCGCGCATCCGGGTCCGCCAGCTCCTCGCCGATGTCCAGGAGCAGCCTGCGCATCCGCCGCGCCAGGTCCACGATCGAGTCGCCGGCGGTGTCCACCCAGACCGGCGGGACGAGCACGACGTTGAAGAGCAGGCCCACGACCGCGCCGATCAGGGTCTCGAGGACGCGGTCCCACGCCGTGTCCGCGACCTGCGTCACGCCGAGGACCAGCATCGCGCTGATGGCCACCTCGGGCACGAACTCCCCCACCCGGACGAACCGGCCCACGACCAACGATGCCAGGATGACCAGGGCGAGACTCCACCAGGTGAGCCCGACGAGCGCGCTGAACGCGATGGCGATGAGGACGCCGACGACGACGGAGTTCACCCGCCTCAGGCTCGTCGTGAGCGTCGAGTACAGCGTCACCTGGACGACGAGCAGCGCGGTGAGCGGGGCGGTCAGCGGGGCAGGTTCCGAACTCAGCCGGAGCGCGACGACGTACGAGATCGTCGCGGCGGCCGTGGAGCGCAGCGTCTGCACCACCACCGGGTCCCGTCCCCACCGCTGCCACCACTTCCATCGGCGCCACGGGTGCGGCATGGCGTACTCCTCCTCGCGGGTCGGCGACCTGCTGGACGCCTGCCCGCCCGAGGCCCTCGCATGGCGATGCTCCGTGCCCGCACCCCGACAGCGCGCGTCGGCACGCCGCAGGACCCGGGTGAATCCCGGGCCTTTTCCCTGCACAACCCCAGGTACGCACCCCCGGGTTACACTCCGGCGCCCCTGTTCGATCTCGTACTGGAGACCTGGAGCTTTCCGAGATGGCATCAACCCTGCGCGTCCTGATCCACGGCGGAGGCATCGGCGGCCTCACGCTCGCCACCGCCCTGGCCCGGCGCGGCCACACCGTCGAGGTGGCCGAGATCCGTGAGGAGCTCGACGCCCTCGGCGTGGGCATCATCCAGCCGTCCAACGCCCTGCACGTCATGCGCGAGCTCGGCGTGCTCGACGAGTGCCTCACGGCGGGCTTCGAATGGGAGGTCCTGACGATCGCCGACCCCGCGGGGAACACGCTGGCGCGGATACCCCAGCCCCGCATGGACGACCTGCCGGCCGCCAACGGCATCCCGCGGCCCGCCCTCGCCCGGGTCCTCGGCGACGCCGCCCTCGCCGCGGGCGCGAAGATCCGCTTCGGCGTCACCGTCACCGGACTCGACGACGACGGCACGGGAGCCACCGTCGCCCTCTCCGATGGAGCCACCGGTCGCTGGGACCTGGTCGTCGGCTTCGACGGCATCGGTTCCCCGCTGCGGACCCGGATCTACGGGGACCGGTACGCGCCCGCGTACACCGGATTCGCCAACTGGCGCGTCACCGTGCCCCGCCACCCCGACGTGCGGGGCGTCGTCATGGCCACGGCAGGCAAGGAGGCGAAGGCCCTGCTCACCCCGATCACCGACGAACTGATGTACCTGGGCGCCGTGTTCGCCGAGACCGAGGACCACCGGCCGGACCCGGCACGCGCGCACGAACAGCTCGCCGAGCGGCTCGCCGTGTTCTCCGGGCCCGTCGCCGAGGCGCTCCGCGAGGTCACCGACCCGGCGGCCGTCGTGTACTCCCGCATCTCCCAGGTGACGGTCGAGGAACCGTGGCACGTGGGCCGGGTGGTGCTCGCCGGCGACGCCGCACACGCCTCCACCCCGCACCTCGCGCAGGGCGCCGCGATGGCCGTCGAGGACGCCCTCGTCCTCGCCGAGTCCCTGGACACCGCCGACTCGGTCCCCGAGGCCCTGGAAGCCTGGGAGGCGCGCCGCCGGCCCCGTGCCCTGTGGGTGCAGGCCCTGTCCGGGGCGGTCCTCAAGCAGGAGATGGGCGCGCCGACGACGCCCGAGGAGGACGCGCTCCTGGAGGTCGGCGTCCCGGGCGCCGCCCACGTCCTGGCGAAGCCCTACTAGGGCGTGTGTCGGAAGTGCTCTAGGTTGGCTGATGTGAGTGCGCGGGGGCGGAGTTACCGATACGTCGGACCGGTCGAGCTGAAGGCTGCCGTCCGGCCTGGTAGTGGCGGGTGTCGGATCGGCTCGGCAGTTGAATTCGGCGACTGGATCGCTGGGCAATCGGCGGCGGAGCTGGCAGAGCCGTTCACCTTCGTGGTCGGCACGGACGGTGTGCTTCGGCTGGCGCCGCGGCGGAGTGAGCACGTGGCCTGTGCCGGCGGAGCCATGGTTCTGAGCGCCGGCGAGATCGGTTTCGTGCGCGAGGCGGGCCGGTGGGCCGTGGGCGAGGTCAGCAACCAGTCCACCGGGTACTGCCCTGACATCACCTCCTGGTCGGAAGTCGCTCGTGCTCTGGACGACGTAGGGCTCGAACGTCCCTCCGGCTTCACCCACGAAGTGGAGTTCCGCCGGTGCCCTGGCTGCCAGGAGCGCAACATCGTGCGCGAGGACGACTTCGTCTGCGTCTTCTGCGGCAGTGATCTGCCGGAGGCGTGGAACGTGGACCCCAACCTGTGATGGCCGAGGGTCACAGCCACTCGTTGAGGGCCGCGACGAGGACGGTCGCCTCGTAGCGGACCGCGAGCTTGTCGTACCGCGTGGCGACAGCACGGTTCCTCTTGAGGCGGTTGATCCCGCACTCCACCGCGTGGCGCTCGCGGTAGTCGACCGGGTCGAAATGCGGCGGCCGGCCACCGCGGGAGCCGAGCTTCTGGCGGTTGCGCGCCTGGTCGGTCTTGTCGGGGATGGTGCAGCGGATTCGCTGGCGGCGCAGGTAGGCACGGTTCTTGCGGGAGGCGTACGCCTTGTCCGCGCGGACCCGGTTGGGGCGGACACGTGGCCGGCCCGGTCCGACGCGGGGCGCGCGGACCTTGTCCAGCACGGGTTCGAACTGCGGCGAGTCGCCGCGCTGCCCGGCCGTGACCACGATCGACATGGGCTTCTGGCCCTGCTCGACAGCCAGGTCCAGCTTGGTCGTGAACCCGCCGCGCGAGCGTCCCAGCCCGTGGTCTCCAGGCTCGGTGAACACGCCGCCCGGCGGCTCTTTCCGCAGGTCGCCCTGCTTGCGGGCCCCGGCCGCGTGCTGGTGGGCGCGGCAGACCGTGGAGCCGACGCTCAGGTCCCACGTGATCGCACCCGCCACGTCGGCCAAGGACTGGAGCCGGGCGAGGATGCGGTGCCAGGTGCCGTTGCGCTGCCACCGGCGGAACAGGTCGTAGACCCGGTTCCACGGTCCGTACTCGACGGGGACGTCCCGCCACGGGACTCCGGTCCGGACCCGGAACCGTATGCCGTCGATCAGCCGCCGCCGGGGCCGGACGGGCGGCCACCCCGCCTTCGTCCCCCTCGGCAACAACGGCTCCGACACCACCCACTGCTCGTCCGTGAGATCTCCCCGACCCATGAACCGTGATCATTCACAGCCCAAGATCCACTTTCGATACACGGCCTAGTGCCGCATCAGGCAGCGTTCGACCACGTTGCGGGCTTTGCAGAGCTCTCGGTCGAAGGCCGGCGGCCTGCCGCCGGCCTGTCCGCGGCGCAGGCGGTCGGCCTTCTGATCCGCCCGCTCCGGGATCACCGCCCGGATACCCCTGCGCCGCAAGGACTGGCGGATCGCCCGGGACGAATGCACCTTGTCCGCGATGACCGCGTCGGGCCTGCGGCGGGGTCGTCCGGCGCCGGTCCGGGGCACCCTCAGCTCCTCCAGGACGGCGTCGAAGACGGTGGAATCGTTGACGTTGCCAGGCGTGACGACGACGGCCAGGGGTGGGCCGCGGTCGTCGCAGGCGAGGTGGATCTTCGTGGTCAGCCCATCGCGGGACCGGCCGAGCGCCTGGTCAGCCGTCGCGCGTGCCGGATCTTCCGGTTCGTCCCCCGCCGCCCCTTTTTGCGGGCTCCGGCGGCGTGCTGGTGGGCTCGGTTGACCGTGGAGTCGACCGACACCGTCCACTCCACGGTTCCGACGGAGTCGTCCCGGACCTGGACCTGCTCGAGCAGGTCGGCCCAGGGGCTGTCCGCTTCCCAGCGGGCGAACCGCTCATAGACCGTCTGCCATGACCCATAGCGTTCTGGCAGGTCACGCCACGGCGCACCGGTCCGCAACCGCCACAACACCCCGTTGATCACCTGCCGGTGATGCCGCCACGGACGCCCTCGCCCATCAACACCCGGCAGCAGAGGCGCTATCCGCGCCCATGCCGCATCCGTCAGCTCGCCGCGTCCCACCACAGCATCAACCATCAGACGGCGCCAGGGCCCGCCGCCGCTGAAGGCCGTCCGGCCACCGAGGGGTCGCCGGCCGCGACCGGGCATCATGTCGCCATGATCCAGAACGACCGGCACGCGCCCGAGGCACGCCCGCAGCATCCGGACGTCACCGAGGCGATCGTCCGGGAGCGACGCCTCCACGACCCCTCCGTCCGTCTCTCCGGCCTCCTCGCCGAAGCCCTCTTCGACCCCGATTTCATCGAGGTCGGCGCCTCCGGGCGGCGGTGGACGCACGCGGAGATGGTCGCCGCCCTGCCCACGCTCCACGGCGGCGCCGAGAACAGCACCCCCATCACCGCAGAGCACTTCGAGGGCACGGTCCTCGCCCCCGGGATCGTCCACCTCACCTACGAGACCCGCATCGAGGACCGGCAGGCCCGCCGTTCGTCGATCTGGCGCCGCGACGCCGCCGGGGAGTTCCGGCTCTATTACCACCAGGCCACGCCGGTGTCGGACGGGACGCCCCGTCCGTAGGGTCCGTCCTGGGGCCTGTCTGCTCTTTCCCGTCGGGTCGGGTTCGCCCGGCCTGATCCGACGCCCATGGCCAGACAGGTCCTGGAGCGCGCCGCAACCGAACGCGGCAACCACTCCGAACGCTCCGCCCCGGGGGCGCTCAGTGCGGGCGCCCCGGGGCGCCGGTCAGGAGCGCGAGCAGATGCCGTTCGACCGCCGCCGCCGGGTCTGCGCCGGGCGGGAGTGTCGGCGGCTCCCCCGTCACCGCCCGGGCAGTGAACCCGCCCTCCAGGTGGGGCAGGCGCACGTCGACGATCCGGACGCCCCGGGCCCGCTGTTCCCTGCCGACCACGCCCAGCCAGGTGGCGAGGGCCGTCTTGGCGGCCGCGTAGTCGGCCATGCCCTGCGGGGGCGCGTCGACGACCGAGCCGGTGACGACACCGATCGCGCCTCCGGCCTCCAGCACGGGCAGGGCGCCCCGGACCACTGCCATGGGCGCCAGGGCGTTCACGGTCATGAGGTGTTCGGCGGCGGCCTCGTCGACGCTCTCGGCCCGCCCGAAGCCCGCCACTCCGACGGCCACGACGACGCGGTCCAGGCGTCCGAGGGAACGGGCCGCCCATGGTGCGAGCGCCGCGCAGCCGTCGAGGTCGTAGGCATCGAAGACACGGCGGGGGCAGTCGCCCGGCAGCCGCGACCGGTCGGCGAGCCGCTCCGCGTTCCTGCCGGCCAGGGCCACCGACGCGCCCTGACGGTGCAGCGCCCGCGCGGCGAGGCCGCCGACCGTCCCCGTCGCTCCCACGACCAGGACCGCGTTCACCGCGGGGGCCCTTCGGGAATCGCCGGACCGGACGTTCCGGGAAGCGTCGGGGCCGTGGTGCGCGCGGCCCCGGGCGGGAGGGACGCGGCGGCGAGGCGGCGGCGTGCGAGCGACTCCGCGGCGGCCTCGCGCGGGTGGCGCCTGCGCCAGTAGGGGTTGTCGTGCGACAGCTTGCTGGACACCCGCCCGTACATGCCGAACGTGAGGATCAGCAGCCCCATGAGGAAGCTGAACATCACGTTGGTCATGCCGAAATCGAGGAAGTTGGCGGGCCGGTCGAGCACGAACAGGTGGTAGAAGCCGCTGAGCAGGAACGAGCCGCCCACGAGCATGTTCACGGTGGAGGCGATGTTCCCGCCCGCGACCGCACCGGCCAGGAGGGCGAGTCCCGTCAGCACCGAGATCCAGCTCAGTGCGGTGTTGGTGGTCATCCCGGCGATCCGCTCACCGGAGGTGTCGAAGGGGCTGAGTGCGTCGGCGAAGCCGAGGCAGCCGAACACGAGCAGGACGCAACCGCAGAGGGCGGCGCCCCAGCGGTACACGGTGGCGAGGTGGTGGTCCACAGGAAGTTCGTCTTTGAGCCGCACAGTCGTTCCCCTGCCTGTCCGTGGTTCCGTCCGTCGCCCGGGGCCACCGCCGTACGGATCGGGCTCCGCGCGAACGAACATGCACTGAAGCGCCTTTTGTGATACTTCAATGCCTTTTTCTCGTCACCAGAGCGCCCGGATGCGCCTCACCGTCCGACAGCGAGCCGTTCACCCGTCCGCCCCCGTCGGGCGGCCCCGTTGCATCCGCGGACCGGTGCGCGGGAGAAGAACCGGCAGCAGAGCTGCGACAAAAGGCGAGGAGGACCCCATGGACGACGCGGACGACGTGGCGGGCGGCCCCCGAGGGCTCGCACGGCCCGGCGGCCGGCCGACGGAGTGCGTGTGGGACTACCCGCGACCGCCCCGGCTGGTCGGTGACGACCGCCGCGTGACGGTGACGGTGGACGGCCGGGTCGTCGCGGACACGCGCGCGAGCCTACGAGTCCTGGAGACCAGCCACCCGCCGACGTTCTACCTGCCCCGCCGCGACGTGCGCGCGGAGTTCCTGCGCCCCCGGCCTGGCCGCACCCACTGCGAGTGGAAGGGCGCCGCGTCCTACTGGGACGTCGTCGTCGGCGACTTCGTCGTACCCCGCGCCGCATGGAGCTACGAGCGGCCCCTCGACGCCTACGAGGCCCTCCGCGGCCACCTGGCCTTCTATCCGTCCGCGGTGGGCTGCGCAGTCGACGGGGAGCCGGTGGTCGCCCAGGAGGGCGACTTCTACGGCGGGTGGATCACCCGCGAGATCGAGGGTCCCTTCAAGGGCGGTCCCGACACGTGGGGCTGGTGAGCCGGTCGGCAGCCGCGCCGCCTACGGCTGCTCCCCCGCGACGACGCTGCGCGGCTGACCGTCGGCTGGGGTGACCGGCCCGTCGTCGGTTCACCAGGGCGGGCGCGGCCTTCGCGTCGGGTGCATCCGGTCCGGCCGCCCGGCCGGAAACCCCGGATGACCGGAGCCGGCGCGCGGACCGGTACGACGTGGAGGAGGCCGTACGGTGATCGGTGTGGAGCGGGTGCTCGTGGTGCGACGGCCCCTGGCGGAGGTCGTGGCCTACCTGGAGGACTTCGGCCGTGCGGAGGAATGGGACCCCGGCACCGTACGCTGCGTGCGGCTCGACGACGGGCCCGTGCGGCAGGGCGCCCGGTGGCGGAACACGTCTCGGTTCCGGGGCCGCACGACCGAGCTGCGGTACCAACTCGTCGTCCGGGAGCCCTTCCGCCTGGTGTTCCGCGGCGAGAACAAGACCGTGACGGCGCTGGACGACCTGCGGTTCGCCGAGGAAGGGACGGCGACACGGCTGACGTACCGTGCGTCGCTCACCTTCAAGGGCTTCGCACGGCTGGCCGCGCCGTTCCTGCGCGGGGAATTCGAGCGGATGGCCGACGGCGTGGCCGACCGCCTTCCGCCGGCGGCCGTGGCGTGGCACTCCTGACCGTGCGCCCCGGCTCCGAACCCATCTGCTCGCATCGTTTCCGCACCCCACGGTGGTGACCATGCACGACACCGATCACGGCATCACCACGGGCGCCCTGGCCCGGCGTCTCGGCGTCTCCCCGACCACCGTGCGGTCCTGGGACCGGCGGTACGGGATCGGCCCGGCCGACCGCGGGGACGGACGCCACCGGCGGTGGAGCCCCGCGGACGTGGCGATGCTGGAGGAGATGTGCCGTCTCACGGCGTCCGGCGTCCCGCCCGCCGAGGCGGCGCGGGCCGCACGACGGAAGCGCTCCTCGCCGGACGCGCCCGCCGTGAGTGTCGCCGCTCCGGCCCGGGCCGCCGCCACCGCGCCGGTCGCCCCCGTCGAGGAAGCCGCGTCGGAACCGGCGTCGGAACCCGTGTCGGAACCGGCGTCGCCCTCCCGGCGGCCCGTGGCCGGCGGCGGCCTGCCGCTGGGAGACGTCCGGCAGGAGTGCCAGGGGCTGGCGCGTGCCGCCGTGCGGCTCGACGCGCCCGCCCTGGAAGAGCTGCTCCGGGCGGCGCTGGCGGAGTACGGCCTCGTCACCTCCTGGGAGGAGATCATGGCGCCGACACTGCATGCGGTGGGACGGAAGTGGGCGTCGTCGGACGACCGCTACGTCGAGGTGGAGCACCTGCTCTCCTGGCACATCTCCACGACGCTGCGGCGGGCCGCCGTCTCCGGACCCGCGGTCACCTCGCAGGCTCCTCCGGCCGTGCTGGCGTGCGTCCCTTCGGAACAGCACACGCTGCCCCTGGAGGCGCTCGCCGCGGGCCTGGCCGAACGCGGACTGCCGACCAGGATGTTCGGCGCGGCCGTGCCCGCCGAGGCCCTCGACGCGGCGGTGCGGCGGTCGGGGCCCGCCGCCGTCGTCCTCTGGTCCCAGTCCCGCTCCACCGCCAACCACGCCCTCGCCCGGCACGTCGCGCGGACGGCGTTCGGGATGCAGGGAGCGCGCACCTCGCCCCTGGTCCTCCTCGCGGGCCCGGGCTGGCTCGGCCGGACGCCGGCGCCCGGCACGGTACGTCCCACCGGCCTGCGCGAGGCGCTCGCCGTGATCTCCCGGCTGTACGGGGAGGACGAGGGCGTCGAGGAGCGGGCCGGGCAGGAGGAAGGGGTCGTCGGGGCCGGTGGCTGACCCCGGCCCCGGACGCCTCAGGGACGGGGCGCGCCCGACATCCGTGGTCGGTGCGGGCGGGGTGGTCGGGGGACGAAGCCGCTCGTCCGGGCCCGGTACTCCGCGTACCCCGGCCGGTCCCCCATGTGGGCCTCAAGGAGCCGTTTGCCGCTGCCCCAGATGAGGAGGCCACTCATGACGAGCGGGGAGACCAGGGTGAGCAGGGCGGTCTGCCAGGTGGCGCAGGCCGTCAGGTACAGGCCCCACCACACCAGGAAGTCGCCGAAATAGTTCGGGTGCCGGGTCCAGCTCCACAGTCCCCGGTCCATGACGCGCCCCCGGTTCGCCGGGTCCGACTTGAAGCGGGCGAGCTGGTGGTCCCCCACCGCCTCACAGGCGAGGCCGGCCGCCCACACGGCGAGCCCGAGGTACGCGGTCGCCCCCAGTGGCTGGGGCAGCAGGACCGCGAACTGGACGGGCAGGGAGACGAGCCAGACGAGGGCGCCCTGGAGCAGGTACACCTTCCACAAGGCGTAGAGGGCGGGGTGTCCGCGGGCGCGGGCGAGCATGCGCGCGTACCGGGGGTCCTCCCCGTGGCCGCGACCGCGGCGGGCGATGTGGACGGCGAGCCGCAGTCCCCAGACGACGGTGGCGAGCGCGGCGACGCTCCGCCGGACGTCGTCGCCGTGGCCGTCCGCCAGGAACCAGGACACCGATGCGACGCCCGCGAACGCGATCCCCCAGGCGACGTCGACGATCCGGTGCATCCGTCGGGCGGTACCGACGGCGAAGGCCACCAGCATGACGGCGAGGGCGGCTGCGGCCGAGGCGGCCAGGACGGAACCGAGCGCCGTGGTGTCGACGGGACTCACGGCGCCTCCCCGTACCGGTCCGCCGGGGAGGAGGACGCCGTGCCCGTGTCGTCGGCGGTGAGCCGGAGCTGGCGGACGTCGAGGTGGCGGGCGCGGAACCCGGCCTCGGACCAGGCGAGGTAGAACTCCCACATGCGCCGGAAGACGCGGTCGAAACCGAGGGCCGCGACGGCGGCCTCCTCGTGCCGGAAGCGGGCGCGCCACTGGTGGAGGGTCTCTGCGTAGTGGCCGCCGAACCCGGTGTCGTGGGTGATGCGCAGTCCGGCGGCGGCGGACTCGCGGGCGATGACCTCCGGGGAGGGGATCAGGCCGCCGGGGAAGACGTACTTGCTGATCCAGGTGTGGGTGCGGGCGGTGGCGAGCATCCGTTCGTGCGGCATCGTGATGGCCTGGAGCGCGACCCGGCCGCCGGGGGCGAGGAGGCGGCGGAGCGCGGTGAAGTAGTCGGGCCAGAACTCGGCGCCGACGGCCTCGATCATCTCGACGCTCACGACGGCGTCGTAACGGCCGCGTACGGCACGGTAGTCGAGGAGTTCGACGGTGACGCGGTCGGCGACGCCGGCCCGGGCGGCGCGGTCGCGCGCGAGGGCGAGCTGCTCCTCGGAGAGGGTGACGGTGCGGACGCGGGCGCCGCGGGCCGCGGCGCGGATCGCGAGTTCGCCCCAACCGGTGCCGATCTCGAGGAGTTCGGTGCCCGGGCCGGTCTCCGCCAGGTCGAGGAGGCGGTCGATCTTTCGGTGCTGGGCGGCGGTGAAGGCCGCGTCGGGGAGGACGTCGGGGGTGTCGGGGAGCGGATCGAAGACGGCCGACGAGTAGCTGAGTCCGGGGTCGAGGAAGAGGGCGAAGAGCTCGTTGGAGAGGTCGTAGTGACGGCGGATGTTCTCGCGGGACCCCTCGGGGGTGTTGAGGTCGGCGCGCGGCCTGCGCCGGACCCAGGCGCCCCTGAACCGGTGCAGCGGGGCGGGGACGAGGTCGTCGACGTGACGGGCGAGGACGGTGAGGACGCCGACGAGGTCGTCGGCGTCCCACTCGCCGGCCATGTACGACTCCCCGAAGCCGATCAGCCCGTCGGCGGCGATCCGCCGGTGGAAGGCCTCGGGATCGTGGAGCGTGAGCGTCGGCACTGCGCCGGCGTCACCGTTCCGCGGCGCCGGGGCGGTGGCGCGACCGTCCGTCACTGTCCGCAGGGGCAGCCGGGTGAACGCGCGTCCGACGATGAGGCGGGCCACGGTGGTGCGCACGGCGGAGGCGTGCGGCGCCCGGGCGACGTCCGGCCAGCGGTCGGGGTCGACCTCGACGCGGCCCCCGTGGACGTCGTGGGTGGCCTGGGCGTCGTGGGTGGCGGGCGGTGGGGGCGAGAGGGTCACGGGGTGCCTTCCTGCGGGGTGGGGGTGGTGCGGGGCCGGACGGGGACGCCCTTGAGGTAGAGGTGGACGCCGTGGCGGCGGATGCCGAAGGAGACGGCGGCGGTCGACCACGGGTGGCGGAGCGTGGCCGCCAGGAGGCTGCGGGGGTCGGCGGGCCGCCGGGTGCCGCGGACGGTGGCCGTCAGGGGGCGGGTGCCGTCGGTGTGGCGGAGCTGGACGGTCAGGTCGAGGCGGTCGCCGGGGAGCGGCAGCCGCATCCGGTAGGTGCCGGCGACGTCGAGGAACGGCGAGACGTAGAAGTCCTTGGCCGTTTCGGCGCGGCCCTCCGCGTCGGTACGCAGCAGGTACGTGTGCCGTCCGCCGTACGTGTTGTGCACCTCGGCGACGACGCAGACGGGCCGGCCGGCCCGGTCGTGGCACCAGTAGAGGGTGAGCGGGTTGAAGACGTGTCCCAGCACGCGCGCGTGGGCGAGCATCAGGACCCGGCCATCCGCGTCGTGCACGCCGTGCGCGGCCAGGCGGGCGTCGAGCCCGGCCCGGAGGGTGGGGGCGTCGCCGTCGAAGTGGTCGGCCGGGTCGAAGCGGGCGAGCGGCCGGAGCGGACGCGGCAGGACCGGCAGGTCGTCGAGGTCGACCAGCCACATGTACGTGCGGTGCCGGATCCTGTGCCGGAGCGGGATGACGCGGGTGTGCGCGATCTCCACCTCGTACAGGGCCGGCACGAGGGGCGGTCTCGGGGCAGCGGTCCTCACGTCCTGGCTCCCAGGTGACGGGCGGCCTCGACGCCCGAGCGGCAGCCGTCCTCGTGGAAGCCCCAGCCGTGGTAGGCGCCGGCGTAGACGGTGACGGGCGTGCGCAGGGTCGGCAGGAGTCGCTGGGCGGCCACCGACTCCGGGGTGTAGACGGGGTGTTCGTACGTCATGCGGGCCAGCACGGTCGCGGGGTCGACGCGGTCGCCGGGGTTGAGGGTGACGACGTGCGGCTCGCCGGTGCGGAGCCGCTGGAGCCGGTTCATGTCGTAGCTGACCTGGACGGAGCCCGGGCGGGCGGTACAGGACGGCAGGAGGTAGTTCCAGGAGGCACGGGCGTGGGGCGAACGCGGCAGCAGGCTCGTGTCGCGGTGCAGGACGGTCGGGTTGTGGGAGTAGGTGAACGCGCCGAGGACCCGCCGTTCCTGTTCGGTGGGGTCGGTGAGCAGCCGCAGAGCCTGGTCGGGGTGGACCGCGAGCACGACGGCGGCGTGTTCGGCCGACTCGCCGTCCTCGGTGACGACCGTGGCACGGTCGTCACCCCGGACCACGGCGCGCACCGGGGTGGCGGTCCGCACGGAGGGGATCGACTTGGCGAGGCGTTCGACGTAGGCCGCGGATCCGCCGGTGACGGTCTTCCACTGCGGGGATCCGGTCACCGAGAGGAGCCCGTGGTGATCGAGGAAGCGGAAGAGGTACACGGCGGGGTACCGCAGGGCCGTGTCGGGGGCGCAGGACCAGACGGAGGAGACGAGGGGGATCGCGAAGTGGCTGACGAAGTGGGCGGAGAAGCGGTGGGAGCGGAGGAAGTCGCCGAAGGTGAGGGTCATGTCGTCGGCGGCGATCAGGCCGCGGGCGGCACGGTGGAACCCGGGGACGTGGGCGAGCGTCAGCAGGTGCCTGCGCCGGCGGACGTTGCCACCGCCGAGCAGGCCGCGGAGGCCGCGCGCGCCCGCGTACTCCAGGCCGCAGCCGTCGCAGCGCACGGACATGCTCATCTCGGCGTCCTGGGTGGCGACGCCCAACTCGCGGAAGAGGCGCAGGAGCTGCGGGTAGGTGTTCTCGTTGTGGACGATGAAGCCGGTGTCGACGTGGAGCGTCCCGCCCTCGGCGGCGGGCAGTTCGTGGGTGTGCGCGTGGCCGCCGAGCCGGTCGTCCGACTCGTACAGCACCACGTCGTGCGTGCGGGACAGGTAGTGGGCGGCGGTGAGGCCCGCCACCCCCGCCCCCACCACGGCGACGCTGCGTCCGTTCATCGTTTCCCATCCCCTTTGTGCGGCGCCCCCGTGCGGGGGGCGACGGCGTGTCGTGTGCTGTGCTCGGCCGACGGGCCGACGGGCCGTGTAATCGTTCGGAGCCGTCGGCCGGCCGGATGGGTCGGATCGCGAACGGATTCGGGACCGGATCGACGGCGATCGACGACCGGATCGACCGGGCGCTCGGGTGGGTGCTCCGGTGGGCCGGCCGTGGCGGGTCGGTCAGCGGCCTACGCCGGCGCCGGCCGGTTCGAGGCTGCGCCGCATGCGCTGGAGGCCGCGGCGGGCGTGGCTCTTGACCGTGCCGATCGGCATGCCGGCGCGGTCGGCGATCTGGGCCCGGGTCAGGTCCGCGAAGAAGGCGAGTTCCAGGACGTCCCGCTGGACATGGGGCGGCCGGGACAGCTCCTGGGTGACGACCAACCGGTCGAGGACCCGCTCGGGTTCCTCGTGCGCCCGGCTCTCGTACTCCAGGGACGCGCCGAGGCTCGCCGCGAGTTCGGTCCGCCGGGTGCGGGCGGTCAGCGCGTCGGCGATCTTGCGTCGGGTGATGCCGGTGCGTCAGGCCGGCAGGGTTCCCCGGTCGGGACGGAAGTGCGCGCGGCCCCGCCAGGCGGCGACGAACACCCGCTGGTGACGTCCTCCGCCTCACGGTGGTCGCCCAGGGCACGGGCCACGCGGGTGTGCACCAGGCGGCCCCAGCGCCGGTAGGCGACGGCCGGGCACTGCTCGTCGCCGCCGACCAGGCCCCGGGCGATCCGGCCGTCGGTGGCGGCAGCGACGTCCGTGGCCACGGTCGGCTCGGTACGGGCGGTGGCGGTATCCGCGGTGATGGCTGCCGTGGACGGGGCGGGGGCAGGGGCTCCGGTCGGCCGGTGTGCGGTCATGGCGCTTCCTCCTCCAGGTGGTGGCTCGGGCGTGCACCGGGTGTGCCGCATGCGCTTCGCGAGCGGCGGCTCCGGGACCTCGATGACCCCGTGCACTTCACATTCCGCCCGGCACCTCCCCGCCCACAACTCGCATCGTTTTCGCATCGGAAAGCTCCGTGTATCGATGCAAGCGAGGAACACCGCAGGTCAGGTGGTGCCGCGAAGCCCTCTGAAGCAGGCCGGCCCCGGGGAGAGTGCGACCACCGCGCCCGGGTGGTCAACGGCCGCCTTGTCGGTCAACGGCCGCCCTGTCGAGTCCGGTGAGCCGCCAGGGTTACGGCGGCGGCGCCGACGATCCCGAACGCCGGGGCGCCAAGCGCGCCCCGCGCGAGGAGGCCGAGGGTGTTCCGCGCGAGGAGGCCGAGGGTGTTCCGAAGCTGCTCACATCCGGTCCTTCGGCAGCGACCGCCCGGTGGACGGGTCCCACCGGACGGGTACCGCCACGGAGGAGGACGCAGCGCCACCGACACCGCGACGACATCGTGACCTTCCCGACCCACCCGGGAGGGCGTCCGCGCCGAAGTGTCCCGGGGAGCTGTCCGCAGGCTCTCCGCCGGGTTGCCGAAAGGGCGGACACCGGCCCGCCGAACCGCGAAGGACCAGCATGCGATGGCTCCCCGCTCCGAGGACGACCGCTCGAGGCGGCGGCTCCGTCCGGTCCCGACGTCCGGAGCCGCCCAGGTGACCCGGCCGCTCCCCTCCGGTGCCCCCGGCGCCGACGCGCGGGGCGACCTGGGCGGCGACGATCGCCCACCGGCGGGCCGTCGACCGCGTACGGTCGGCCCAGGCCGCCTCCGACCGGGAGCACGCCCAGGCGGCGCGGGAGCACACCACCGCCTTCGACGAGATCGCCGAGCAGGTGGAGACCCTGCGCGTTTTCAGCGGTGCCTCTCCAGGGTGAGGACGGCTTTGGTGATGATGCTCATGCGGTTGGGGCTGATGCGCCCGCTGCCACAAAGCCACCAGCCCGAACGGTGCACCTGTCGTGATCGTTGCCGTGGTGAACGGGCGGGATGTGTAGGCCTGCGCCAACCACCCACAGGAACTCGCGGGCCCGCCGGGCGACCCACTCATCGATATCGCCCAGTACCAGGACATGGCCGCCGACGAACCTGGCAGCTCCTGTCCGTGGGCGATGAGCGCAGGCCGTCCACGGACAGGCCCTGCAACCCCGGCCGGCAGTCCCCCGCCGCCGGCCGGGGCCACCCCGCACCAACTCCGCGAGAGGGTCACCGATCGCGTCAGCGATGCGGAGCAGCGTATCGAGAAGCGCAGCGGCCTGGCCTGCTCGATGCACACGGAGGTGGAGCGGTCCATCGGAATGCGGTGCGCCACCTATTCCTGCGCCAGGTTCGCCCGGAACCGTACGGCCCGGATCCGGTCACCGATCTGCCGCCTGCGGGCGAAGACCCACTCGGGTGGCAGGGGAAACACGACACAGATCCACACTCACCGGGCCAAGATCAAAATGCCGTGGGGCAGCCCCATGGGGGCCATCCCCGCGCGAGCGGGGAGCAGCCATGGTAAGCGCGGCGGTAAGCACCCCGTAGGCATGGTCAGTACACCGAGCAACACTCACCACACCGGTGCAGAACACAGCGACCGATGCGACCGGAACACAGACCGCCCCGCGCAAGTGGGGAGCAGAGCACGTCGTCAGGCCTGCCGCTGACGTTGGCCCGGCAGCTGTTCGTCCAGGCGCTGGGATGGATCTCCGGTATCGCCCGCTACGCTCCGGCTGGCGTGCCCGCGTCGCTGTGCGGACGAGTGTCTGAGCGGCGGTTCTTTGCCGCACCCGGGGCATCCGTCTCACGGTTGGTCAGGACTTGGAGGGTGAGTGCGCCCACGCACAGCAGGGCGCTCAGTCCCCAGACCGTCAGATAGGCGGAGAGCGCTGGGGCGTCCGTGTCCCTGACGGTCAGGGAGCCGAGGACGACGGCCGAGCCCGCGCCCGCGAGGCTGCCGCCCAGGGTCTTGAGGTTGTTGTAGACGGCGGTCGCACTCGCCGTGCGGTCCGAGGTGCTGCGCTCCGCGATCAGTGTGGGCAGGCCGCCCAAGGCCAGGCCCATGCCGAAGCCGGAAACGGCGGAAGCCAGGGCGAACAGCGGCAGCGTGGTGTGGCCGGCGATCATCCCCACGTTGCCGGCGGCCATCAGCGTGAAGGCGAGCAGCAGGACGCGACGGTAGCCGGTGCGGGCCGCCACTCGGGCCACGAGGCTCGCCCCGGCGAAGGCCAGGACGTGGGGCGCCGCGCCCCACGCGCTGATCTCCCAGGCCGTGAGCCCGAAGCCGTACCCCTCGTCGGCCGTCGACGCGGCAAGGTACGAAATGCCGACTGCCTGCCCGCCCAGCATCACGGCGCCGAAGAAGAAGCCGGAGACGTAATACGGCGCGGACCGGGGGTGGGCTACTGCCCGGACGTCGACCAGGGCGTGCGGCCGGTCCCGTTCGAGCCGGGCCCACCAGGCGAGCAGCGACAGGGAGAGAACGAGACCGCCCAGGGTGAGCGGCGAGGTCCAACCCCACGCCTGGCCGCGCGCCGTCGTGCCGAGGAACAGCAGCAGCGCCAGGCCGAGCAGCAGTGCTCCTGCCCAGTCCATCCGGCCGGGCGCGCGCGTCCGGGACTCGGGGATCGCGCAGTACGAGAGGGCCACGCAGGCGCAGGCGATCGCGGCGAGGACGCAGAGCGTCGTCTGGACGCCACCGGTGAGTTCGAGCAGGGGGCCGGCCAGGCCGTGGCCGAGGAGCGAGCCGAAGGTGAGCGCGCCGACGAGAAGCGCCACCGCCCGCCGCGCGCCCTCGAGGTCGAGCCGGTCCCGTACGAGACCGATCTCCAACGGCAGCAGCGCCGCCAGGGGGCCCATGAGGGCACGGCCCACCAGCAGCACCGTCAGATCCGGTGCGAGGGCCACCAGGACGGTGCCCGCCGCGATGCAGACCAGCGCGATCCGGACCAGTCGACGGTGCCCGTACAGATCGCCGAGGCGCCCGAACACCGGCACCCCCACCGCGGCGGCCAGGAACTGGACCGCCATGTACCACTGCGCCTGCGAGGCGCTGATGGACTGCCAGTCCTGCACGGCGGGCACCAGCGCCGGGCCCGACCCCTGGAGGAAGCCACCGACCAGTTCGAAGACGACCAGCAGACCGACGACGGCGGTGACCCGGGGCGCCGCCACCTCCTCCGTCCCGCCGGGCGCTCTCACGCGGACGCCCCTGCGGCGAGCCGCCGCTCCGCGAGCTCGGCGAGCAGCGCCGCCTGGCGGTGGAGCACCCGGTCGTCGAACATGGCCCGCGGGGAATGGTTCTGCGGCGCCTTTTCCACGTCCACGCCCTCGGGCGCCGCGCCGACCATCAGCATCGCGCCGGGCACCTCGTTCAGCACCAGGGAGAAGTCCTCCGAACCGTTGGCGGGCTGCGGGGCGTGCCACACCTCGCCCGCGCCGAACAGGTCGCGTGCCGTCTCCAGGGCGAACTCCGTCGCGGCCGGCTCGTTGACCGTGACCGGGTAGAGCATCTGGTACTCCACGTCCGCCTCCAGGCCGTGCGCGGCCGCGATCCCGCGCACCAGACGCGGCAGCCCCTGGGCCAGCCGCTCGTGGTTGGCTTCCGAGTAGCTGCGTACGGTCGCCTCGAACTCGGCCGTGTCCGGGATGACGTTCTGCTGCGTACCGGCGTGCAACCGTCCGACGGTCACCACCACCGGGTCGAAGACGTCGAAGGTGCGCGTCACCCAGTTCTGCAGCGCGGTCACCATCTCGCAGACCGCGGGCACCGGGTCCTTGGCATGGTGCGGAGCCGAACCGTGCCCTCCCTCGCCCCGCACCGTCACCCGCAGGACGTCGGACGCCGTCATGACGGTGCCGGGCCGGGACGCGACCCAGCCGCCCGGCAGCCGGTTGGCGGACACATGGAGTGCGAAGGCCGCGTCGAGCGGCTTGCCCGCCGCGTCCAGGACACCCTCGTCGATCATCGCGCCCGCGCCGTTGTGTCCCTCCTCGCCCGGCTGGAACATGAACACCACGTCGCCCTGGAGGCTCTCCCTGCGGTTCGCGAGCAGCGTCGCCGCGCCGACGAGTCCGGCGGTGTGCAGATCGTGCCCGCAGCCGTGCATCCGGCCCGGCACCTCGGAGGCGTACTCCACCCCGGTGAGTTCGTCCACCGGCAGTGCGTCCATGTCGCCCCGCAGCAGGACCGCCCCGCCGGGACGGCCACCCCGCAGCACGGCTGTGACGGAGGTCAGCTCCCGGCCGAGCGTGATGTCGAGCGGGAGACCGTCGAGCGCGGCGAGGACTTTCTCCTGCGTACGCGGCAGCCGCAGACCGAGCTCCGGCTCGCGGTGGAGCGAGCGGCGGAGCCGCACGAGATCGGGCTGGAGTTCCCTGGCGCGTTCCAGTACAGACATGCTGCGTCGACCTCCTGATACGGTCCGGCTTTCGGTGGGGCAAGACTGAAGTACTCACCGTTCCGTCGGCCCTGAATCGCAGGAAACACGCAAGGGACATCGAATGACGCAGCATTCCGCGCATGGTGCGGTACGGGCGCTCGACGACGTCGACCAGGCCCTGGTGCACGCGCTGCAGATCGCCCCACGGGCCGGGTGGAACGAGATCGGCGCCGTACTCGGCCTCGACGCCGTGACCGTGGCACGACGCTGGCAGCGGCTCACCGAAGCCGGCGCCGCCTGGATCAGCTGCTCGCCGTCGCCCGCCCTCGCCTCGGCGGGACAGGGACTACTCGCCTTCGTCGAAGTGGACTGCGCCAACGGCAGCCTGCTGACCGTGGCCCAGGCCCTCGCCCGGCTGCCCCACGTCACTGCCGTCGAACACGTCAGCGGAGACCGCGACCTGCTACTCACCGTGATGACGCCGGACCTCGCGGCACTCACCCACTGGATGACCCACGGCATCGGCGCCATGCCCGGCGTCATCGCCAGCCGCACCCACCTCGCGAGCACCGTCTACACAGAGGGCAGCCGCTGGCGGCTGCGCGCCCTCGACCGCACCCAGATCGCCCGCCTCGCCGACACCGAAACCGCCCGCACCGAT
Organism: Streptomyces sp. NPDC004284; assembly: GCF_042874035.1. Classification (NCBI taxonomy): domain Bacteria; kingdom Bacillati; phylum Actinomycetota; class Actinomycetes; order Kitasatosporales; family Streptomycetaceae; genus Streptomyces; species Streptomyces sp. NPDC004284. The sequence continues at coordinate 37,628 of NZ_JBIAMJ010000026.1, forward strand.
GCCCCCGTCTTCCCGCTCACCGACCTGGACCACGCCCTCGTCGCCGCCCTTTCCATGAACGGCCGCGCCACCTACCGCGCGCTCGCCGACGCCTGCGGGGCGAGCCCGGACACGGTCCGCCGACGACTCGGCCGGCTCTTTGCCGCCGGCATGCTCCAGACCCGCTGCGAGGTCGCACGCCCCCTGTCGGAATGGCCGGTCACCGTGATCCAATGGGGGCGCGCGGCCGCGGGGGAGTTGGAACGTGTCTCGCGGGGGGTCACCGGGGCCCGGGAGGTGCGGCTGTGCGCCGGCGTCACCGGCCGGAACAACGTCCTCATCATCGCCTGGGTGAAGTCCCTCACCGACGTGCAGCGCTTCGAGGTACGACTCGCCCAGCGCGTTCCCGGTCTGGAGATCACCGACCGGGCCGTCGCGCTGTGGCCGCTGAAGCTCAGCGGCCATCTCCTCGACGAACAGGGCTACCGCATCGGCGGCGTCCCTCTGGACGTTCGCACGGCCGGAGCGAGTACCCGGGCCTAGTGATCTGAGTCAGAGATTCGTCGGCAGTAGGCGGCGACCTTGTCGAGGATCTCGTCGGCTGTCTTGGTCCAGACGAACGGTCCGGGGTGTTCGTTCCAGTCGGCGAGCCAGGCCCGGATGTCGCGTTCGAGGGCCTGGACCGAGCGGTGGACGCCACGCTTGAGCTTCTTCTGGGTCAGCTCGGCGAACCACCGCTCGACCAGGTTCGGCCAGGACGCGCTGGTCGGCGTGAAGCGTCGGTGGAACCGCGGGTGGGTCAGCAGCACTTCTTGATGTCGGGCGTCTTGTGGGTCGCGTAGTCGTCCAGGATCAGATGAACCTGCAGGCCGGCCGGGACCTCCTTGTCCAGCTTCGCGAGGAACTTCTCGAACTCCGCCACCTTGTGGCGGCGGTGGAGGGATGGGCCAGAAGCCGGGGCCGTCGTGCGGCGCCGTGACCAGCCCTCCGGCACCGCCCGCTGGACGTCGGTGACCGACAACGGCGGAATCTTCGGACCTGGACGACTCATGCCCGACTCATGCGCGACTGACGACGAATCTCTGACTCAGATCACTAGGGCGCCGCGGGTGGGTGATCGAACCGAGGCGGCGTCACCGATGGCGCTCGCCCGGCCGCGAGCCCGGACCTTCGTCGGCTGCCGCCGCGCTTCCTGCTGGGGCAAGTCCGCAGATCAGCTGCAGGTGCGGTCCTTCGCGGGGAGCCGCCCCGTCGTCAGGTAGCGGGTGACGTCGGCGTCGGCGCAGGACGGGCGGCCGGTCACCAGTACCCCGTGGCCTTCACCGCCCGCGATCGTGACCATGCGGGAGCCGTGCAGGGCGCGCCGCATGCCCTTGGCCATCGCCAACGGTGTCTGCGGGTCCCACTCGTTCTGCACGATCAGAGCGTCGACGCCGTTGTCCACCACCGTGGCCGCCTCACGCGGAGCGGACTTCCAGAACGCGCAGGGCTGGACGTTGGCGCCGAAGTCGCCCGCCAGGGGGCGGGCGGCGCGGTCCCGGATCGCGTCGCGGCGGTACTGCTCGGGATCGCGCGGCCAGCTCCGGCCCTCGCCGCACAGAACGGCCCAGGCGACCGACACCACGTTGTCCACGTCCGGCGCTTCGGCCGCCGCCTCGGTCGCCGCAGGCACGGCAGCACTCGACCCGGCCGGGGGCGCGGCGCCCGCCGCCGCAGCCTTGAGCGCGACGATGAACGGCGTGACGGCCTCGACCTGCGCGAAGGCCCGGTACTGCGCACGGATCGCGTCACCGTCGAACGGCTGGCCTTCCAGCACGATGGGCGTGCGGTCAGCATTCGCGACCAGGTCCCAGAACGCCGCGCGCACCGCCTGCGGGGTCGCACCCAGCCCGTACGTCGCATCGCGGGCCGCGGTCCACTCCGTCCAGCGGGTGAAGGCGAGTTCGGCCGCCTCGGTCGTCCCGCGCAGCACGCCCCTCCAGACCAGCGCCGGGTCGAGCGCGCTGTCGAGCACGAAACGGTCCGCCCGCCGGGGGAACATCTGGGTGTAGACCGCACCCAGGTAGGTACCGTACGAGTGCCCCAGGTAGGAGATCTTCCTCTCCCCCAGCGCGGCCCGGACCACATCCATGTCCCGCGCCGTGTTCCGGGTGGTGATGTGCGGCAGCAGGTCCCCGACCTTCGCCCAGCACTTGTCCGCCACGCTCCGGGCCCGGGCCACGTCCTGCCCGAACGTCCCGGCGGAGTAAGGATGGTCAAGGGTCTGCTCGTCCGCCGACAGAGCACAGTTGAGCGGCGCGCTGCGTCCGACGCCGCGCGGGTCGAAGCCGATCAGGTCGAAGCGCTCACGCACCCCCGCCGCCAGCAGCGGCGCCATCTCGGCCGGCATGGTCAGCCCCGAACCGCCCGGTCCGCCGGGGTTCATCAGCAGTACACCGCGCCGCTTCGCCGCACTGCCCGCCTTCATCCGTGACACCGCTATCCCGATGCTCCGCCCGTGCGGATCGCCGTAGTCCAGCGGCACCTTCACCGTCGTGCACTCCAAAGACGGCGGCTGGTCCTCCGAGCAGCGCTCCCAACGCAGTTGTTGCCGCCCGAACCCCTCAAGCGGCTCCTGGGCCGCGAACGCGGTCGTCGGCGTGAGCGCCGCCAACACGGCCGTCGCCGCCCCGACCGTCAGGACGGAAGTCGTTTGTCCAGCTCGCAGCACAGTGCCGCCCCTTTTACGAAATTCGGTCTCTCGGATCGCCTCAAGTCTCCGATCCGAAGAGACCGCGCCCCGTCCTGCTGCGGGATGGCTTCATGATCCAACTCAAGTATCGGCGACCACCCCACACCCCTACGGGACCAGCACCACCAACCCTGAGCCAGAAAGACCAGCCACGTCGGTCACCACCGAGCACCCAGCGGCCCATCACCGGTGCGGTTGCCCGGCAGGCGACGTGGAAGCCGGCGAGTCGTCGTCGACGGAGGGATCGTGCGGCGGAAGCCCTGCGCGAGCTCTGGTGACATCGGCTTCCGCACGCATGATCTCGGCCCTTGCTCGCATGAGATCCGCATCGGCCTGTCCCCGGGCCTGTACGTACTTGGCGTAAGCGGTCAGAGTGACACCGATCAAAGTGCCGGTGGCTGTGGCCAGGGCGACGATCGCCGTCACCACCGCGGGCGTATCGGAGGGCCCAAGCCTCGCGTGAAGCTGGAAGCTGGGAGCTGTTGAGTACTTCACGCACACCGATCGACGCGGAAGCCAGCAAGACGGCACCCCGCAGACCGAGAGCCGCCAGAACCTGCCGGTGTGGCCGGCCCTCCGATTCCCTGTCCGGTCTCATCGGCGTCGCCGCCCTTCCCATACTTCGGATGCCGCCTGCACTGCCCTACGGACGCGCGAGTGGGGGCGGCAGCTGAGCCGGATATACACCTGTTCATCGGCTGAGATGTCCTCGGGGTGCTCGGCAAGCCATCGCCAAACCACTTCCAGGTCGGATCCGCTCAACAAGCGGGCGGGCTCCTGGTGCTGCGCCTGCCAACGACGCAGGTCGGCTCACAGCTGCTCCTGCCAGACGCGGAAGTTCCGTCAGTCGACAAGCCATTTCCTCAGGGTCGATCACAGCTGTACCGGAGCCTTGGAGGGCGGCCCACGGGCTCTGCGGTCGCAGGGGCCGGCGTCGCTGCCGAGGCTGAGTGAGAAGCAGTTCGCCCAGCTGGAAGCCGAGCTGGCGAAGGGGCCGGCCGCGCACGGCTGGGAGGATCAGCGGTGGACGCTGTCTCGGGTCAAGACCGTGATCGGCCGGCGTTTCCACCTGACCTACACCGTCCAGGGCGTGCGAAAACTCCTGGTGCGCAATGGCTGGTCCTGCCAGGTCCCGGCCCGACGGGCGATCGAGAGGGACGACGAGGCGGTGGCCGGGTGGGTCAAGGAGGTGTGGACCTGCGCGGAAGACTCGCGGCGGCCCGTGGAGCCTGGCTGGTCTTCGAGGACGAGGCCGGGTTCTCCATGACGCCGCCGCAGGCGAAGACCTGGTCGCAGCGCGGCCGGACCCTGGTGGTGCGGGTCCGCGACCGTTCCCGCAGACGGATAGCGATCGCCGCGCTGACCTGCTACAAACCCGGCCACCCGTCCCGACTGATCTACCGGCCATGCCGGGACGACGGCCGGCGCGACGGACGCAAGAGCTTCTCCTGGCGCGACTACCGCGGCCTGCTGATCGCAGCCCACCAGCAGCTCGGCGGCCCGATCGTGCTCCTCTGGGACAACCTGAACGTCCACAAGGCCGCCGGCCTGCGGGAGTTCGCCGCCTCCCGGGACTGGCTGACCATCTGCTACCTGCCGCCCTACGCGCCTGATCTCAACCCCGTCGAAGGGATCTGGTCCCTCCTGCGACGCGGCTGGCTCTCCCACGTCGCCTTCAGCACCCCTGAACACCTCGTCCGGCGCGTCCGACGCGGCCTACGGCACATCCCAGTACCGGAGCGAGCTCATAGACGGCCGCCTCGCCGAGACCGGCCTGGCCATCAGACCCACCTGAGCAACCTGGCGACATCACGAGTTCAACCTCAGTGACCTCAACCGGTCCCCCATCGGAGCCTCGATCACCATCACCCCCAGCGCCGTCATTACCCTGGCCGGTTCGACGGCAGTCGCCTGTACCGGACGGGCCTTCGCTCCACTGCGAGAAGTCGCCGGGGCTGGTCGCTGCTGGTCAAGGGCAGTGCGGATCACACCCGTAGTGACGCGACCAACGCACCCCGATGACCAGCCATCGTCAAGGGTCGTCAAGGAGAGAAGCAGGGGTGCGATCCGCCGCCCGCTCTGCGGCATGTCACCGACGCCGCGTAAGCTCCCGCCCATGAACGACGGGGAGCCCGGCAGACGGGTGATCGACGGCCGTTTCGAGCTCCAGACGCGGCTCGGCGGCGGCGGGATGGGCACGGTGTGGCATGCGAGGGACATCGTGCTCGACCGGGCCGTGGCCCTCAAGGAGGTGCGCCCACCCGACCCCGGACTCGCCGATTACGACCCGCAGGCGGCTCGCATGCTGCGCGACCGGGTGCTGCGCGAGGCGCAGGCGCTCGCTCGGGTCGAACACCCCGGTGTCGTGACCATCCACCACATCGTGGACGCCGGCGAAGACACCTACCCCTGGCTCGTCATGGAACTGGTGACCGGCGGCTCGCTCGCGGACCAGTTGGCAATCGGGCCGATGGAACCCGTCGCCGCGGCCAGACTCGGACGCGAACTGCTTGCCGCACTGAGGGCCGCGCACGACGTCGGCATCCAGCACCGGGACGTGAAGCCGGCCAACGTGCTGCTGCGGCCTGACGGCCGTCCCGTGCTCACCGACTTCGGCATCGCCGCCATCCGGGAGTCGACCGCACTGACCGCGACCGGCTCCATCATCGGAACCCCCGACTACATGGCGCCTGAGCGCATCTCCGGCGACGAGGGCGGTCCCGCGTCCGACCTGTGGTCACTCGCGATGCTGCTGTACGTCGCTGTGGAAGGCGCGCACCCGCTGCGCAGGGGATCCGCACTGGCCACACTGGCAGCGGTCCTCAGCGAGCCGCTGCCGCCGCCGCGCCGGGCGGGAGTGCTCACGACAGCGCTGTCCGCCGCCCTCGTCAAGGACCCGACGGCGCGGCCCGACGCCGCCGGTCTGGACGCGCTCCTCGCCGCAGCCGCCGAAGACCTGTCCCCCGGCACGGTCCCGGGCGCCGCCAGGTCCACCTCGTACCACCTCGCCCCGCCCGCGACGGCCGCCGCACCTGCATCGGCGCCCCCGCCCGCGCCTGGCTTCGGCCCGGCGACGCCATGGCCGTCCGACGGGACGCCCCACCCCTCCGCCAGGCCGACGCCCTATCCGGCCGGTCCCACCGCCCACCCCACGCCGGACCGAGCCCCGTGGGACGGCGTGCCGCAGATCGCTCCGCACGGGTCGCACGAGCGAGGGCACACCGAACAGGCCCGGCGTCGCGTCCGCGGGATCGCCATCGGCTCCTCCGTCGCCGCGACGGTGCTGGCAGGCCTCCTCGCCTGGACTCTCGTCCCCGGCTTCGGCGGTTCCAAGGACCAGGGCGCCCAGTCTCCCGGCCCGACCACGTCCGGCCCCCGCACCGGCGCACCCAGCGCCTCGAGAACGGCAGATGCGCCTGAGAACACGGGTGACGACATCGGGGAACCGGCGGCACAGAACCTGCTGACCCCGGACGGCATCCGCACAGCGCTGAAGGCACTGAAAGAGGCCACGGGCACAAACCAGGTGTGCGACCTCACGGTCTACCCGGAACACGTCTCGGCCCAAGTCATGGTCAAGGGCAGCAAGAGCCGCTACGACAGCTGGACCTACCGTCCCGGGAACGGCGCCGAAAAGGGGATCATCAGCGGCAGCGTCGGCCCCATGGACAGCCCGTTCAGCATGGACGAGTTCAACTGGGACGTTCTTCCCGCCCTGTTGAAACGGGCGGACAAGGAATTGAACGTCAAGGACATCTCGACGCGGTATCTGCTTGTCACGGGCGACGACCCGACCTTCGGCGACCCGAAGCACATGTCGGTCTACGTCTCGAACGCCTACAACCAGGGCGGCCGCATCGAAGCCGACCCCACGGGCAAGGTCACCAAAGTGATGCCCAACGAGGCGAAAGACTGACCTGGTGCCCGTGGTGTCCACGCACGGCGTCGACCGCCAGTCGGTGCGTACCGTGCACGTGGACGCCTCGATCACGGCGGGGGGGCTGACGGAGGCTGCTTGATGTCGGCGTATACGTGAACGTGGCTCTGGCGAGAATTTCGTAGGCAGAGATCATCTCGGTGGCACGGTCGGCATAACGGCCAGCCTGTGGTTGCGCCCTGTTGAACTGGTCAGCCTGTTACCACAGTTGGCCGATGTGCTGGTCGTCTCAGTTAGAAGCCGTTGTTTTATCGGACGTGGTCGGTGCATTTCCGCTGGTGAGGCGTAGTGTCGGCGGCCGGACGGCAGGGTTGGTCCATCGGGATCGTCTCGTCGGTGGAGGCGCCGGATGGCGTCGGTGGTGGGGCTGTTGGAGGAGCGGGAGCCGGCCGCGCGGCAGCGGGTGGAGTCGTTGCGCGAGGCTGCGGACCGGATCAAGGCCGAGTTGGCAGAGGCGGAGACCGACTGGGAGCGGTGGGTGATCGCCCGGGAAAGGGTCGATCAGGTCCTGTCCGCGCCGCGCGGGCAAGAGATGGCGGTGGTGCCCGCAGACAAGCCCTCGGAGCGGGCCGGCCGGGCTCCGGTTCGGGCGGCGGTGGCCGGGTCGGTGGTGCCGGTGGGCCGGGACGGACTGGACGCGACCGCGCCGGCACCGGACTAGCAGCGGATCGTCTACCTTCTGACGGACCGTCAATACTTGGGATCGAGCGGGGCGATGGGCTGCCAGGAGATCGCGGCCGGGCTGGGGCTGGACGTGGTCCCGGCGAAGGTCGAAGGCGAAGCGGCTGGTCGAGCGCGGCTGGCGCCGGCCGAGGGGGTGCCGGGCCGGTTCAGCATCGCCGGCCAGTCAGGCGACGGCTCATGACCATGGTCATCGACCAGAGAATCATCGTCTCGGCGGTATCGGTGCGGGCTTCGTAGTCGCGGGCGAGGCGTCGTGAGCGCATCCGCCACGCGAATGTGCGCTCCACCAGCCACCTCTTCGGTGGCACGACGAATCCGGTGGTGTCGTTACTGCGCTTGACCACCATCAGCGCGATCCGCCAGGCACTCGCGGCGACGTGGGCCAGGCGGCCGGTGTAGCCGCCGTCCGCCCACACCCGGGTCAGGCGCCAGAACCGCTCACGCAGCCGGGCCAGGAGGGTTCGGGCGGCGTCGCGGTCGGTGACGGGCGCGGCGGTGACGACCACGGCCAGCGGTAGCCCGAGGCTGTCCACTACGATGTGCCGCTTGCGTCCCGGCACCTTCTTCCCGCCGTCGTAGCCGGACGTGGCCCGCGGCACTGACGCGGCGGCCCGCACCGACTGCGAGTCGATGATCCCCGCCGTCGGCTCCGGATCCCGCCCGTCGGCCTCGCGGACCCTGCCCCCGCAGCCGGTCGTGCAGTTCCTTGATCAAGCCCTGGTCGCGCCAGCGTCGGTAGAAGGCGTAGACCCGGTCCCACGCGGGGAAGTCGACGGGCATCGCCCGCCATGAGATGCCGTCGGCGACCAGGTAGCGCACGGCGGCGAACATCTGTCGGCGGCAGTAGTCTTCCGGCTGCCCGCCCCGGCCTTCCAGCCACCCCGGAAGCGGCAGCGACGCGCGGACAACCGCCCACTCCTCATCCGTCATGTCCGACGGGTACCGGCGCCGCCTCGCCGACTGATCGGCCGCGTTCCCGTACCTGTGCGCGACGCAATCACACTGCAGGTGAGTCGAGTTGGACTCGACGGGCAGCGGTACGGAAGACCGTGATACCAGGGCTTCCTGGAACCTCGAACGGCTTCGACGACCTTCGAGCTACCAAGAGGCCCTGTTCTCATGCCCGCCCGCCGAAAGATCACTCGGCCGGGGACCCTGTTCGGTCAATGGCTTCTCAGCCGTCGATGGCGCCAACGGCCACCAAGGCAAGGAACGCGGCCGCCAACCCGGCAGCCACCGCCAGCAGCGTCACAAAGCACGAGCTGTACACGTTCCCCGCCTGGCGTCCGCGAATGAGCACGCGGGATGGCCTTCGAGGATCGTAGGTGATCTCGAACGTCCCGCTGTCGAACTGGACGCTGGTGTGCCGGTCGGTTCCGGTCTGCTGTCGGCCCTCGGCGTCGACGAACCCGTACACGGCATGGCGCACATAGCGACCATGGCTCCCATGCGTGGTCCGCACGTGCTGGACCGTGGCCATCACAGAGATCCCACGCCGCCACAGTGCCCAGCGCAGCCACAGGTAGGGCAGGCCCGAATCGTCGCTGGAAGCGGCGACGACGATCAGGAGTGGAAGGGTGGGGAGCCAGGGCAAGGCATTGCCGTTGTCCCAGCCGATGCTGAGAACGAGCATGACCAGCATCCCCACAGCCCAGATGCCGAAGGCCACCATGGCCGCACGAAGGAAAGACCCGGCGCCGGCCCAAGTGGCCGCCGCCCGCGACAGCTGCCTCGGCACCCAGTGGGACCGCTCCACCGGGACCGACTCCACGCGGCCTGGCCGGTCCACCCCCGGCAAGCTCGCTGAAACGGCACGCGCGAAGGCCTGAGCGGCCCCGACCTTGCGCTGGCGGATCACGAAGCCACCCACCGGTCCGCTGCCCACCACGAGCCGAATACGTACTGTGCCCGTCCCGTCGGCGTCGGCCTCGACACCCTCGATGGCGGTGAGCGGTATCCGGTGGTGCACCTCGCGCTCCTCCACCACCACCAGGCCCTCGGCGAACCGGGCGACCGTCCCACTGCCGCGCAGGACCACCGACGGGACACCAGACGGTGAAGGCTTGGAGATCATCCCGGCAGGATAGAGGCGTCCCCGCTCCGCACGACAGGTCTGGCACCAGTGGCGGGCATCGCCTGCGAGGCGATGCCCGCCGAGGACGAGGCGGCGGATGGAGCGATAACCAGCTGGTTACCGCTCCGCGTACCCCCGTTCGATCAACAAGCTCCTTGATCGGTACGGCAACGGCTTCTATCAGATCGGCTTCAGCCTGCTCAGTACTCATGCCTCAGTACGCGGGCACACCACCAACCAGCCCCGGACCAGGGCCGCAGCAATGTCACAGAGCCTCCGCCAACTTGAAGTCGCTGGTCAAAGGGCTGCTGTGACCCGTTCTCGGGGTACTCACACGGGTCATGGGCGGTTGTCATGGGTGTGGATCGTCAGTCAGCGGTCGGCTTGTCGGTTCTTGAGGTACGCCTCGCCATCCCGGCCGGGTGCCTGGAAACGGGCTCGGGCGGCGAGGTTCGGTGCGGCGTCATGACGGCCCCTCGCGGAAGGGCGGATTCGTGCCTGGGAGCATGAGCGGATGCCCGAGGAACCGAACCTGATGTCCAGCTTGTGGCCGCTCGTGCCGTCCGGGGCAGCCGACTGGCTGCTGGAGCTGTGCGGTGACGGCTTGACCGGTTTCATGCCTCCGGCGATGCCCGACGCGGTGTGGGTGCTCAACGCCATGTATGAGCATGCGCAGGGGCCGGCCGATGTGTCGTACCACGAGTACCACGAGTACCACCAGGAGCGTCTGGCAGATGGGAGCATCCTGCCCCATGTCGTCGCGGGTATCGACCTCGATGCCGTGGGCGTCGCCACGGGAGGAGGTCTGGGCCGCGCCCAGCACCCGGGTCCCGGCTGGCGGCGGCTGCGCTGGGCCGAGCTTGCCCGGCGGACCGGCGACCCGGCCGTGCCCGACGGGCTGATGCCCTCCTACCGTTGCTTTCCCTCGGTGAAGAAGGAGGGCAGCTGGCCGCTGGGCATGGTCCCGCCGACCGAGGGGAGCCTGGACCGTGAGACCTGGAACCGGCTGATCGCCATCCTCACCGAGTACAGCCCTGCGGGTCCCGACACCCGCTGCCTGGCCTACTACAACCCGCTGATGCTCGGAGCCGCCGACTTCGACAACCTCCACGTGCGCGGGGGGCGGCTCGGCGACGCCGAGATCCTGTACGACCAGTCTGAAGCGGACTTCAGCCCGTCCAACCTCTGGGCCGATGACCACTCCTGGGTCCTGTGCACCGACTACGACCTGTGGGCCACCAAGATCGCCGGGCCCCCGGCCCTCATTGACGCGTTGCTGAACGACTTTGAAATCGAGGCGGTTCGTCTGCCCTGGGCGCACTGATGACGAGCCGCTTCGTCACCATCCATTTTTCCTTGGCCGCGCGGGCGCCGATTCGCCGACCGGACCCGGGACCGGCATGGCGCCGTCCACGCACTGCTGACGGCGGGACACAGCCGGCGCTCGGTCCAGCGGCAGCTCGGGATGGCCTACCGCACCATCAAGCAGTTCGTCGACGCCGCGACGCCGGAGGAGCTGTTCACCGGTCAGTGGCAGAACCGGCCCTCCCTCCTCGACGGCTACAAGCCCTACCTGGACGACCGCTGGATCGAGGACTGCGCCAACGCCTGGAAGCTGTGGGAGAAGATCGTGTCACTCGGCTACCAGGACAGCCACCAGCGCGTTCACGCCCACCTCCACGACAAGCGCACCTCACCGCAGCCGGTGACCGCCCGGCCGCCCTCGTCCCGGACCGTCGCCGGATGGATCCTCCGCCGTCCGGGCACCCTCACCGAGACCGAGCAACTCCGGCTCAAGGTCGTTCGGACGCACTGCTCCGAACTCGACGCCCTCACCGGACACGTCCGCTCCTTCGCGACCATGCTCGCTGAGCGCCAGGGCGAGCGCCTGCCCGACTGGCTCGACGCCGTCCGGCGGGACGACCTGCCCAGCCTCCACACCCTCGCCGCCGGCATCGACCGCGACCGCCACGCCGTCATCGCCGGTCTGACCCTGCCCTGGAGCTCAGGCGTCGTGGAAGGGCACGTCAACCGGATCAAGATGCTCAAGCGCCAGGTGTTCGGCCGCGCAGGCTTCGCGCTCCTGCGGAAGCGGGTTCTCATGTCCTGATCACCGAACGAAGCGGGCGGAACTCGATGGCAGCGGCGTCGGCGGATGTGCAAGCCTTCCTCTTCCAGATGCCGACGGAGAAGACCTTGATGACCAGCGACGACGCCCTCGATCAGCTCAGGCACATCGCGCGTGAGCGGGCATTTGGCAGGCATGTCGGGTCGGACCGGCTCATTCAGGCAGGTCTGGACGCGCTGATTGCTGGGATCGAGAGCCCTTCCTTGGCCATGCTGGCGGGACTCCTCCGGAGCGAAGAGCCCGAAGCGCCGGAGCTCTTCGACCAGGTACTGGAGGAGCTGGGACTGCTCTTCCGCCCGCCCGCGGACCCCCGGGCCGCGAAGTGGGCGACGGCCTACTGGATCGCCGGTCAGATCGTCGACGGATCCCTGGATCCCGCCGCCGGTACTCACCTCATCTGGGCAGACATCGCCTATGACCTCGGCTATCCCGAAGAGCTGGAACCCCTTGTGCACTGCGCGCACAACCTCGACGGCTGGGAGGAGAGCTGGGGAGTCTCCGTCGAGGAACTCAACGGAGAAGCGGTTGAGGCAGCTAAACAGTTCCTCAGCAAGGGGTCCGCAGCCGAGGCGGGAGACCAGGGCCTGTTGTGAAAGTGAATCTTTGCTTGTGGTGAGGTAGGCGTGGTAGCTGGCTCCGGTGTCGTCCGCCTTGGCTGCAATCCCGGTGCTGCAAAGACGGGCGATCGGGTTCTTCGGGACCGACGGACCGGAGCCGGTCCGGTTCGACCACAAAGCGGCGCCTGCCTACAGCTGGCCGGCGGACCGCCTCGCCGAACTGCTGGCCGATGCCGGACTCGTTCCCTTCGCCCGGCTGCCCCACGATCCAGCCTCCGAACGGGGCTTCCTCGACGCCCACCTGCTGGCCCGCCGTTCACAGGTCCTGCACGGCAACACCCGCCAGATGTCGGCGCACCTCCGGACTGCCGGCTCGGCAGACGCTCGCTGATCCGACGGGAATTGCCGGACAGGCCCTGGTGCTCCAGCAGGATTTCGCTGCCTGGCCTGGTCTTTTCGCCGAGTGGCGGGAGTGCGACGGGACTCCGGTGGTGCGGGGTCGGTCTCACGGAGACCGCCCCTCGATCGTGCGACAACGCCGCAGGTAGTTCACAGCGGCGGGCCTGGCTTCGTCCACGAGAAGCGGTTCTGGCTCAGACTTCTGTGGTCGGTCGCGATGGGTGAGCGACCTCGTCGCGGCTTCCGTTCGGGGTGCCTACCAGGTCTGGACTCCGTCGCGTATCGGCAACGCCCGGTGGACGAGGCGGCGTCGAGGATGTGTGCAGGCGGTCAGGCGGGGCTGATGGCTGTGCGCTGCGGTCTGGTCCGGCGTTGGTACGACAGGGAGCACACGCCGAGCGAGACGCCGATCGAGAAGAATCCCACGAAGCCCATGACAAAGACGGGCGGGGACATGCCGGCAAGGTGCTTGGTGCCCAGGTTGCCGGTCAGGATCTGACTGAGCCCGACCGCACCGTAGGAGCCGACGGCCGCCGCACTGGCCCAGCCGGGCGTGAGCGGTAACCAACGAGGGACTCGCCGGCCGCGCAGGAAGAGCACCCACCGGGGGAAGACCTGGCCCCACGGCCGGGTGAGCCCGGCGAGCAGGGTGATGCCCAAAGCCATGCCGACGGCAGTGAAGTCGATGCCATGGCGCTCCAGCCAGACCAGGAGTTCAGGAGCGCCGTTCTTCTCGAACTCGTCGGCGATGTTGAGGTGCTCGGGCTTCCCCATGGTCCCGCCCCACGCCCAGTACGCCTTCATCGCGACATAGGGCAGGGCTCCGACAGCTCCTGCGGTCGCCACCCAAGCAACGGCTGTCGAAGGAGGGATGTACGACTGACCGAGGTCGGTGCGCTGACTCATATGATCAAGCTACTGAGACGTCATCCTCGGAAGCGTCAGCCTGAAGGGTGACCGGTTCCTCCCCCAAGCGAGGCAGAGCGCGAGCGCATCCAGCCTTCCGGTCGCACCCGCCTGCCCGTCCGAGGGTGGCCGATGGACTCGAACGCCCCCAGGGCGAACATCCGGGTTCAGGATCGTGCCGATGGCTCTGTTCACGAGAATCCCTTCTCGCGGACAGAGCCACCCAGGGGACCATCCCTGCGCGTACGGGGGGAATAGCACCCGCGACAAGCCGGACGCGACCGGAGCGCTCTCGGCCCTTGCGCGCGCAACGGTTCACCGGTGCTCCGCCTTCGGCTTGTTCCTCGTGCGGTGACAGGAGCAGTCACGGCACTGCGCAGGAAGTTCGGCGTGTTTCTCGGCCCAGGCGCCTGGAGCCGACCGGCACCAGCCAGTCGATGCCGCCCGCCGCGTCCGCCTTGGCCCGGGGCCGTCCGGAGCATCCGCTCGAACGTGACGCCCGCCGCCCGCCGACGGAAACGGGTACGGAGCGTGGCCCGCGGCCCGTACCGGTCGGGAACGTCCCGTCGGTGCTCCCGGTGCGGAACTTCCACACGATCCCGTTGAGGACCCTGCGGTCGTCCAGCCACTTGCGTCCCCGCAACGGCTCGGACAACGGCAGCCGGACGAATTCCCGCTCGGCATCGGACCATTCATGGCGGCGTATCACGACCCCGTGTTCCGCCACCCGAGATCGTGTGAGGACACCCCATGGGGGCTACCGGACGGGCTGGAGCCCCCATGGGGTGTCCTCAACACCGAGCGTACTGGGGGGGGACAGCCGGGTGGTTTGCCGGCCGGGTCCGGATGTGTCGTCAGCGGCAGAACAAGGCCGCACCCGGGGATGTCCCGGTGCCGCAGGGCAGCAGGCGGCGGGGGTGCTTGTGGCGCGGCCCCGTCGGGGTCGGCTGCGGGCCGGTGACGTTCGGGCCGCCCCCACGGCCCGGGAGGGCTTCGACGCGGCCGATGGCGTTGCCGAAGAGTTCGGTGAACCAGACGTGCTGGTCAGGCCCGGTCGCGATGTTGAAGGGCACCTTGTCCGCGCCGCCCGCCACCGGGAACTCGGTGATCTCCCCCGTCGGGGTGATCCGCCCGATGTGGCCGTACTGGTCGGCGTACCACATGTTCCCGTCGGGGCCGCGGGTGATGCCGTCGGCGCCTCCGCCCGGGTTCGGCCTCGGGAAGAGCGTGATGGTGCCCGACCGGGTGATCCGCCCGATCTGGTCGGACGCGGTGAACCACATCCCGCCGGGGCCGGCCGCGATGTCGGACGGGAACTCGTACCCGGTGGGCAGCGGGTACTCGGTCACGTTGCCGAAGAGGTCGACACGGCCGATCCTGCCTGCGATCAGCTCCGTGAACCACACGCCGCCGGGGCCGGCCGCGATGTGGTACGGGTAGCTGTCCGGTGTGGGGATGGCGTACTCGGTGACGGTTCCATCAGGCCGCATCCTCCCGATCTTGTTCGTACCGCTCTCGGTGAACCACAGGGCGCGGTCGGGGCCTTGCGTGATGCCCGTCGGAAAGCTGCCCGTCACGGGCAGAGGGAACTCCGTGACCGCGCCCGCGGTCGTGATCCGCCCGATCTTGTCGGCAGCGCCCTCGGTGAACCACAGGGCCCGGTCGGGGCCTTGCGTGATGTCGAAGGGGAAGCTCGATTCGGTCGGTACGGCGAACTCGGTGACGGTGCCGGTGGTCGTGATGCGTCCGATCTTGTCGGCATTGGACTCGGTGAACCACAGCGCCCGGTCTTGTCCCGCCGTGATCCCGGCGGGGAAGCTCTCGGGGGTCGTGATCGGGTACTCCGTCACGTCCCCCACGTCGGCCCGGGCGGGAGGGGCCTGCATCGCGACCGCGAGGAGCGAGCCCAGGCATGCGGCGAACAGGCGGTCGAGTCGTCGTCGGATCATCGGCGTGCCTTGCACGAACCAGCCCCTTTGCGGTGAGTGACGGGAGAGTGACAAGTGACGACTTATCAGCTCACGCTCGAGACCGCCCGGTTCGCGCCAACGAGTCGGCCACGGACCAGCCGACTGCCGTAGCCTGCCCGGGTTACGGAGGCCCCGGCGGCGCGGCGGCTCGGTGCTCGACGGCTCGGTGCCGGCGGCTCGGCGGGCACGCCAGGAGGCCGCCTTGGCGTCGTACCGAGTCCGGGCGGACCAGCACGGGGGGCCCTTCGGCGCGACCATCGACCGGGCCCGGGCCCTCGTCGCCGACGACATCGCCCGCGATGGGGTGCGTACGAGATCACCTGCCTTGGCGGCACCCTCGTCTGCCGCCGGTGAGGTCAGCCCAGTGTCGGCCAGGGCCCGGCGAGCAGGCGTCCCGCCTCCTCGGTGATCGCTTCCGCCAACTGGTCCCGGTCGCCGCGTCGGATCGCCGCCCAGTCGTTGTAGGCCTCGGTCTTGTCGACCAGGGGTCTGAGCGACTGCGGGTGGGCCAGTGCGCCCCACCCTTCGTACGTGATCAGGTCGCCGCCGGCGCCGGGGTCCAGGCTGCCGTTCACGATCAGCTGGAGCCACCAGCGGACGAGTTCCCAGCGGGCCGCTTCCCACGGGAGGCCGGTGGTGTCGGCCGGGAGGGCCTGGAGCAGGCCGAGTTCGTCCAGCACCTGGTCGAAAAGGGCGTCGGCCTGCTCGTGCTCGGAGCGTGACAGGCCGGCGAGGAGGGGGAGGGACTCCGTCTCGACGTCGAGGACCAGGGCCGTGAGGCCGGCCTCGATGAGCTGTTCCGGGTGGTGCCGTCGGCCGATCAGGCGTTCCAGGGCCAGCATCCGGAGGCAGACGACGGCTTCCTGTGTGCTCGTGGCGTACGGCGTGAAGGGCGTGGACAGGGTGACGTCGGCGCCCGGGCCGCCCTCGGCGACGTACGACCAGAAGCCGACGGTCGTACGGGCGAGGAGGCTGCTCGACCGGCCGGCGAATTCGTGGTGGATGTAGTCGGTGAGGTCGTTCCCGTACAGGATGATGTCGGTCTGGTAGACGGACAGGACGGGGTGCCCGTGCTCGCCCGCCGTGCCGGGCAGGTAGCGGTGTCCGTAGACCGGGACCAGTTGCGGCACGCTCTCCAGCTCGGTCCTCGCGACGCGCAGTGCCTCGGATGTCTCGGTTGGCCTCGGCGGCCAGGCGGGATGCCAGAACACGTTGTGCTCCACGTCGAAGAGCACGCCGTCCACCGGCCACGCCAGCCGCCCGGCCAGCTCCTCGGGGTCGCCGTTGCGCCAGTCGGGCCACCGTGACGAGCCGTGCGGGAGGCCGGCGGAGAGGAAGACGCGGTGGTCGGCCGCGAAGGTGAAACCGAACCGTGTCTCGATCGCGTCGAGTTCCCGCTCGGTGAGACCCGGTCCGATCTCGGTTCGGAGCATGCCCTGAAGGGCACGGGCGGCGTCCAGGGTCAGTCGTGGGGTCGGCGGCGTGTTCACGCCTGCCAGCGTAGGGAGCGGTACGGCCGCACATGCCAGGAGGTTGTGGCAGTCCGCTGTCTCGTCACATATTCGCTGCGACGGACTGCGACGGTCTCGGTACCGTGACGCCATGACGGACAGGGGAGAGCCGCAGGTCGTTGCGAACCGATGGGCCGACGTTTCGGATCCGGTGCCGGGAGGGCGTGGAGTCTTCCGGGACTTCTGCTCCTGCTTCGACCAGTCCAGGCCCCATCCGCGAGCCCGCGTCGGGTTCCACGCCGAGCGGCAGGACCCCACCGCGCCGGGCTGGCGGCGCCTGCTGGAGCTGGTCGAGGAGGCTGCCGCCGACGGGCGCGAGGAGTTCAAGCCGCTGATCGAGCTGAGCCCGGCGGAGCGGCGCCAGGTCATCACCCTGCCGCCGAGCATCGCCAGACTGACGGCGGTCAAGCACCTCGTGCTCTACGGCAGCAACCTGGTTCGGCTCCCGCCCGAGATCGGGGCGATGGCCAGCCTGGAGGAGTTCACCCCGTACACCTCCTACCGGCTGCACTGGTTCCCCTACGAGATCACCCGCTGCCTGCGGTTGACCCGCAGTACGGTGAGCACGCGAGCCCTCTTCGGCAACTTCAAGCTCCGGTCCCCCTTCCCGAAACTGACGTCGTCCCCGGACTCCCTCACGAGCCTCGATCCGGAGCGTCTGGATCCCGGGCGCTGGGGTCCTACAGCCCTCCAGGGCTGCAGCGTCTGCGACGGCCCGATTGCACAAGGCGGACTCCAGCAAGTGTGGATCTCCCTGCGCGTGGCCACGGACGTGTTGCCGCTACTGGTCAACGCCTGCTCGCCGGAGTGCGTCGCCTCCCTCCCAGGCGGTGCTGATGACCACATCCCCGCAGCCCACAGGGGCGGTCGAGTCGACCAGCCGCCGTCCTACTGGGACTGATCGGTGAGTCGGAGTTCGGTCGTCCAGACCCCGACAGGGTGGTCGCCCGGAGGCAGCCACAGCTGAGGCTGTGACGCGCGGTGCCTCTCGTCAGCCTGCTCGTCCCCGTGGAAGCGGCCATCGGGATCTGGCCACGCGACTTGCAGCACGGGCAGAGGCGGCCGCCGGTAGAACCCGATGGCCTGCCCGAAGAAGGTCCGGTACCAGCCGCGATCAACACGCCTGAGCGCGACGTGATAACCAGCGACAACATCGGGATGGCTCTGGCCGTCCGCCAGTGCCTCGCCCGCGGCGGTCTTCTCTCCAAGGGTGTCGAGCATGCGGTGCATGGCGTGGACATCGA
The DNA here is from genome assembly GCF_042874035.1 of Streptomyces sp. NPDC004284. Lineage (NCBI taxonomy): Bacteria > Bacillati > Actinomycetota > Actinomycetes > Kitasatosporales > Streptomycetaceae > Streptomyces > Streptomyces sp. NPDC004284. Next base: position 55,748 of record NZ_JBIAMJ010000026.1, read on the forward strand.
GCCCGAACATGGCGAGTTCAGGTCCGGCGTACGTGTGCGCGAGGCCGATCGTGTAGGCGAATCCAGGACCGATCTCGTCTTCGGGAACCATCACGACGTGCCATCCGTGCTGTTGCACGTGCTTGATGACCGTCAGATCCATCTGGTCCGCCTCGTCCCCGGTCGCCGTAGTCATGGCAGAGGACACAGCGGCACTGGAACGGATCGTTGGTCATGTGCGGAGGGTACGAGGCGAGCGTTCACCTCGGGCAAAGGGGGCGGGAGGCGTACCCCTCTCGGCAGAAGGCGTCGACGAGGTCACCGGCCTGCTCGCACCAGGCGCCTCCCATCGGTGAGGGCGGCTGGCTGCCGGCCGCGGCAGGGCTTCTGGGAGCACGGCGGCTCACCGTCCACTTCTTCCCCCGCGACCTGGTCGACGCCCTCGCAGAGGGCTGGGATGGGACCTGGACGAAGTGCACGCCTTCGAGGAAGGCGGCCTCCCGCGCAGGCTGTGGTGCGTCACCCAGACCTTGCCCCGGTGATGGCCGGCCGGTGGAGTCGAGACCGACTTGTGTGACCCTCATGGTGCGGTGGGGGTCGGGCGGTTCAGTCTTCGCGGGACCTGGCCAGCGATGCCAGGATCGTGCGTATCGGGGGTTGATGCCGTCGCCAGGCAGGCCGTCGGTGGCCTGGCGTGAGGCGAGGTCGATGACGGTCGCCAGATAGAGCGGCTTCGCGTCGCTGACCGACGGGTAGGTGATGTGGCCGACGTACTACGTGTTCACCGCGACAGCGATGAAGTCACGGCCGATCAGATCCGGCGCCTTCGAAGCCGCCCGGTCCGCGAGGGTGGTGCGGTGCCGGCGGCGCAGACGCACCCCCTCGAGCCCGATGGTCCGCGTGATCCTCGCGACCCACTTGTGGTTCACCCCCCTTTGGTTCACCACCCTTGTGGTTCACCACCGGGCCGCCCTCGTCGCGGAGCTCGGTGGTGATCCCGGGGGCGCCGTAGGTGCCGTCGGAGTCCTGGTGGACCTTGCGTGTCCGGGCCGCGAGCCCGGCCTCGGCGATCCGCCGGGCCGCCCTTGCGGCCGCGGTGCGACGCCAGTGGTAGAAGCTCGATCGGGAGAGGCCGAGGAGGCCGGGGAGCCGCTTCACGCCGTGACGGCGCTGGTGATCTTCAACGAACCGGCAGCGGTTCACCAGCGCGCCTCCGTCGCGAAATGCCGGGCCGCCTTGCGGAGGATGTCGCGCTCTTCCTCCAGCTCACGAACCCTCTTCCGGGCAGCGGTCGGCTCCGCCCGAGCGTCGCCACCGCCCGCCTGAGCGGTGGTCGGCGGCGCGGAATGAACGCCGGGCCGGCGCCCGTCGGCGGCCCGGATCCAGTTCCGCGGCGTCTCGGTGTCCGCCCCGAGATCACCGGCGACCGACCTGACTGTCGCTCCCGGCCGCGACCGGTACAACGCAACCGTGTCCGCCTTGAACTCGGCGGGGTAGTGCTTCATCCCCACGGGGACTCGGTTCTCCTGGACCACCAAGATCCAAGTCTCTCCGGCGTCCAAAACCCGTGGTCAGGGCCCGAAAGCCCCCTGCCACACCGCCCGCCGACGAGCCACGCCTCGCCGGCGCCACATCAACAGCCCGCTCGAACCCCGCGAGAACGGACTGGAGAGACGGTACCCAGGCGGGGCGGACGGATCGGAGGCGCGGCGGCACAGACCGCCGGCCTCCCCGCATCCAGACGGCGTCGGCGTTCACCAGCGACAGGACGGCATGGCGGTTGCTGCCCAGCTCATGAGCCCCGGCCCGTCCGGCTGCCCGCAGCGGGCCGGCACGACCGTCCGGAGTCTCTTGCCCCACCCCGCTCCCGCGGTCCCGCCCGGATTCGGTTCACCCGCTGACGGCGTCACGGCTGACCTGACCTGCCGCCTTCCTGGGCAGGAAGCCATTGGCAGGTAACCCCGGGAGTCTTGTATGGTTCCTCGCGAATCATCCAGAGGGGTGGAGGGACCGGCCCTACGAAGCCCCGGCAACTCCCCGGTCGACTCGGCGTTCCATGTTCGCGCCGCGCCGTCGGGATCAGTGCCAACTCCGGCCCGCGCCAACGTGGCGCGGGAAAAGATGAGGAGACACGGTGCTCTCTGTGCTGCCTTTCGCCCCGGTTCCATCCGCCCCGGGCTTTCTGCGTACCCATCTCGTGATCGACGCGGCATATCGGCCGACTGCTTCGGCCCTTTCCCTCTGATCATCCCTGCCCTCCCCTGCGTGAGGTCGCCGCGCGCCATCGCTCGCGGACCGAGACTGGAGTACCCCTTTTCATGGACATTTCGGATATTTCTAGTGGTGTTGGCGTCCTCGACAAGGCCGCGGTGATTCTCGGTGCGCTGGCGTCGGGCCCCGCCACTCTGGCGGGACTGGTCGCCTCCACCGGCTTGTCGCGGCCCACGGCCCACCGGCTCGCCCTCGCACTCGAACGCCACCGCCTGGTCGGCAGGGACCTGCAGGGCCGCTTCGTCCTCGGCCCTCGACTCGGTGAACTCTCGGCCGCCGCGGGTGAGGACTGCCTGCTGGCCGCGGCCGGCCCGGTCCTCACCTCCCTCCGGGACGCCACCGGCGAGAGCGCGCAGCTCTACCGGCGCCAGGGCGAGATGCGCGTCTGCATCGCCGCCGCCGAGCGGACCTCCGGCCTGCGCGACATCGTGCCGGTGGGGTCCACGCTCCCCATGAAGGTCGGTTCAGCCGCCCAGGTCCTGCTGGCCTGGGAGGAACCCGAGCGCTTCTACGAAGGCCTGCAGGGTGCTCGCTTCACGGCCACCGCCCTCAGCGGCGTACGGCGCCGGGGCTGGGCCCAGTCGATCGGTGAGCGTGAACCCGGCATGGCCTCCGTCTCGGCACCGGTCCGCAACTCGTCCCACCGTGTCGTGGCCGCCGTCACGGTCACCGGCCCGATCCAACGCCTCACCAGACACCCCGGCGCCCGGCTCGCAAAGGCCGCCGTCGACGCGGCCGACCGCCTCACCGAAGTCGTCTCCCACCCCTGACCCCGGCAACACCACGTGAGGTCCCGCCTCTCCCCCGGCCTGCGTGTCCAGACTTCCCCGGCCTGATCGTCGCGAGGCCCTGTGGGCCTTGTGCGCCACGCCGAGGAAGACCGCACCACTGCCCTGGTCCCGCACCCCTACCCGGACGGCGCCCTGGAAGACCCGTATCGGCTCTCGCTGAACCATGTGGCCGCCGACGGTGACGGGCCTCGGACGGGCTTACTTGGTGAACCTCTTTCATCCCGCCTCTAGAGGGTTATAAGACCTGATCGGAGGGGGTGATGACGTGGCGAAGCCCCTCGTCGTCGATGGTGTGATCTCACCCAACACGACCATCGGCCGGGAGGCTTCGTTGGTTCCGTATCCTTCCACGCTCGACGTCCCGTACGAGCTGGTCGAGCATGTTTCGTGGCTCGTCTACGCCGGAAGGTGTGAACTGAACTCGCCCTGCCGACGGCTCGGCTGCTTCAAGCAAGCTTCACATGAAACACCGCCGGCACGGCATGAACGTTCAGGTCATCGCCCGACCCGACGGCACACCTCTGTGGTTCTCCCGCGCGACACCGGGACGCACCCACGACCTGACCGCGGCCCGTGCCCACAGCCGTCGTCCAGGCCTGCCTCACCCGGCAGATCCTCGTCCTCGCGGACCGCGCCTGCCAAGGCGCCGGCGCCACCGTCCGCACCCCCTATCACCATCACCACAGCATCCAGCCAGCCCGCCATCAGCAGTTCAACCGCGGCCATGCCCGACTCCGCGCCCCTGACGAACGCGTCTTCGCCCAGCTCAAGCAGTGGCGGATCCTACGCCGGGCCCGCTGCTCGACCAACCGCGTCAGCCGGCTCGTCCAAGCCGTCCACACCCTGCTGACCTGTGCCTCTTCAGGATGAAAGAGGTTCAGTCAGGTGCTCCACGATCCGCTCCAAGGCCGTCCCCGACAGGGCCGGAGCCCATTGCAGCCAGTGGTCAAGCCACTCAGCGTCCGTCATCAGGTCTGGTCATCCGCCTTCCCTGCAGACGGAGCTCGATCGAACTCGGCCCACGGGCTCTTGGACCGCGGGTCGTACCGTCTTTCGCCCCATTGCGCGGCCTTCCAGCCTCCCAGTCACCCGCCGATCCCCTTGCGCGTCCGAGAGGCACCTCCACGCCGATACCCGAGGTGGTCGCCCGACAGGCGCGGGAAGGGGCCGACACTGCCTACGGGTGCGGGTGGTCCGTTGTTCTCACGGTCGGGTCCGGGGCTGTGGTGCACCACGCGTGGGATCCGACGTCCGCCCGCCCGGCGGCTATACCTTCCGAGGGCAGGGCAGCATCATCACTTCACATTCGACCGTTAGGGCCGCCATCGTGACCGGACGCACCCCAGAGACGACCGAGAGCCCGAGACCGGACGAGTCCTTGGGCGAGCCGCGATGGCCGATGGCGGCGGCCGTCGTCACCGCCATGGTGCTGACCGTCCTCCTCCCCGACGACCTCCGTCTGGCACCTCGCTGGGTTCTCCCTGCCATCGAGGGACTGCTCCTGCTGGCGCTCATCGCCGGCGACCCGGGCCGGATCGACCGACGTACGGCCGCCTTGCGGAGCATGTCGATCGCCCTGGTGGGAGTTCTGGCCCTCAGTGCCGTCTGGTCGACCGTGCAACTGGTCGACGACATCCTCCATGCCGGGAAGGAGACCAGCTCCGCCACCAGCCTGCTGCAGACCGGCGGCACGGTGTGGGCCTGCACCGTCCTCGCCTTCTCCCTACTGTTCTTCGAGCTCGACAGCGGTGGGCCCGCCTCCCGCGCCCACCGCATGCCCTCCACCCCCGCCCTCGCCTTCCCCCAACAGCTCGATCCCCGGCTGAGCAGCACCGACTGGCGACCCCGCTATGTCGACTACCTCTACCTCGCGCTCACCAACGCCACCGCCTTCAGCCCCACCGACGTCATGCCCCTGGCACCCTGGGCCAAGATCACCATGGGTGTTCAGTCCCTGGTCTCCCTGCTCATCCTCGGGCTCGTGGTCGCCCGCGCCGTCAACGTCCTCGCCTGAGGAGCTGTCGGAATGACCACGTCGGCCGCACGTCTCCCGCTGCGCCGCGCCGGCGCCTGCCCATCACGCCCGAAGGGGCTCCGCCCAGCCGTTTCGCCCCGCGCAGGCCCCGAGCTGCATCCGGGTCCGGAGCCCGGCCAGGTCCATGAGACGACGCAGGCGCCGGTGCAGCGTGCGCGGTGACGGACCGAGTTGTGTCGCGGCCGCCACGTCCGTCAGGCCGGCCAGGAGCGGCGTGAGGATCCTGCGGTCGAGCTCCGTCGGGCCGTGCGGACCGACCTCCACGGTGGGTTCGGATGCTCCGACTTCGGCCGACCGCGCGAGCGGGTCGGCAGTGCGCCACACCGTCTCGAACAGAGCGTCCAGCACGTCCAGCAGTCCGCTGCGGCGCAGCAGCGCGGCGCCGGGCTCCCCGTCCGGTGTGACCGCGAGCGGGACAGGACCGAGGTCGGCGTCGGCCGGCACGAGCTTCATCGGCAGCTGGTCGGCGACACGCAGTTGCACTCCCTCGCGCAGGGAATCGACCGCGCCGTCGAGGATGCCCGGCTCTGCCGGCACGGCCCGGTCCAGTACCGCCCTGAACCGAACGCCGCGGCCGACGGCCACGGGTTCGGCCGTGTTCTCGTCGGGCGGCAGGGCGACGAACGGTGCGGTGCCGAAGGAGCGGACCTGCGTACGGGCTGCCTGCTGCACCTGGAGGAAGCGACGGCAGAGGGCGTCGACGCCCGTGACGACCTCGATGAGATCGCTGATGCCGCTCCCGCAGAAGCCGGCGGCATCTCATCAATGTTCACATGGTTGTGAGTTCTAGGCTCTGGCGCACATTCCGCGAGAACAGTGGACGAGTCTCTCTGATCGGCAGACTGGAGAAACGCGGGGGCGGGCGTGCTCTGTTACCGCGGACTGTGCTGCTGGAGGAGCTGGAACCGCAGTACGGTCGCGTTGCGTTCTTCACACGGAGGCTGCGTGTCCATGCCCAGAGGCGGAGGAGATGCTGTGGAACCCATCTCGGCACAACTGTTGATGACACTGGCGGGAGCCGCGGCCGGGAGCGCCGGGCAGCAGCTGTGGGAGTCCTTGCGCACGCTGGTGACGCGCAGGTCACACGGCGATGGACAACCCGCAGAAGACGGGGAGCTGACGAGCCTGGAGGAGCACCCGGACAGCGTCGAACGTGCTCGCGAGCTGGCGAACGTCCTGCGGCTTCGGGCCGCACAGGACCCCGACTTCGCCGAAGCGCTCGCGCAGGTGCAGCGACAGGCCGAGGGGCACAAGGGCGGCTTCTGGATCACCGGCGGCAGGCAGCACAACGTCATCCAGGCCGAGAACATTCATGGCTCCATCAACTTGAGCTGAGGCAGCAGGGTGGCAGGGCAGCGGGGGTGGGGATGGCCGCGCCTCGGGATCTCGGGTGGACGGCAGAAGACGGTCGTCCAGGCCGGGCACGTCGACAACATCGTGATCGCGGTCGACGTGGGCGGCTGGTTCGGCCTCGCCGTCTTCGCCGTGGTGCTGCTCGTCGCCAAGCCCGCCCTGCCCCTGCCGTCCGGTCTCGGCCCCGGGCCCGCTACCGTCGGCTGGTTGCTCCTCGCGGCCCTCATCACTGTCGACCTCGTACAACGCGTGCTGAATCGGGTCCGGGAGCGCCGCGAAGGTGCCTGGCGGTCGGAGAAGAATCTCGCGGGGGCTGCCGACGCTCTGGCCGAGGACCTGTGCGTGCGGTACAGACGGGACGAACGCTGGGCACAGATCCACGATCCAGAGCCCATCGAGGTGGCCTGGCGGGAGACGGACGGCCCACCGGAACCCCAACTGGGCTCCGTCTTGGAGCACATCTCCAAGACACCCCCGCAGCGGCTGGTCATCCTGGGTGGTGCGGGCGCAGGAAAGTCGATCCTGGTGTTGCGCCTCGCGGAGGGGCTGCTCAGAGAACGCGAGCGCCGCACCGCGAGGCAAGGGCCCGTGCCCGTCATCGTATCGCTCGCCTCCTGGAACCCACGCCAAGGGCTGTACCACTGGATCGCAGGGCAGGTGGCGGACGACCATCCGCGCGCGTGCACACCGATCTCGGGTGCCCCGCCCGCTGGCGTCGCCCTGGAACTGCTGCGGTCGCAGCGCATCCTGCCCGTCCTGGACGGCTTCGACGAACTGCCGCACGGCGTACGGGAGGAGGCCATGCGGCAGCTTCAGGCGAGCACGAAGGGCGGGAACCCGTTCGTCTTGACCAGCCGGGCGGAGGAATACACCCAGCACGCGCTCGACCAGAGCCGCTTCGCCCGCACCGAGATCGTTCTGTGCCCGCTGACGGACGACGCGGTGGCCGCGTATCTGAACCCGGGCGGCAGGCCCGAGGCACGCTGGTCCGCCGTCCTCGACCGCCTGGCCGCCGCCGCCGACGAATCCCCTGAGGCGCGGCTGCGCATGGTGCTGCGGGTGCCGCTGCATCTGAGCCTGGCCCGGGAGGCATACGGCACGGGCAGTGCTGATCCGGGCGAGCTGCTCGAGCCGGGTGCCTTCGCCGACATCAAGGGCATCGAGCGCCGGTTGTACGACGCCTATCTCGACACCGTGTACAGCCCGTCCCACGACATCCGTGCCGCACGCGGCGCCCTGGACCCGGAGCAGGCACACGCGTGGGCGGGCTTCCTGGCCGCGCGCATGAAGGCCGACAACCGGCAGGACCTCGTCTGGTGGCGCCTCGACGAGGATGTGCCATGGCGGGTGCGCGCTCTGGGCCTGGTGCCTCCGTTCGCGCTGAGCACCGCCCTGGTCTCGTCGAGCGTGCACGGAGCCCCGGCCTGGCACGCGCGATGGGGCCTGCCGTTGTGGGGTGCCTACGCTCTGCTGTGCATCGTGGCCTTCCTGTACGCGGCTACCTCCGCGGAGGACACGGAGCATCGGCCGCCGCAGGAGGTCGTGCGTCCCACCGGGAAGCAGCTGCGGGAGGCCCTTGGCAGCCGGCGAAGCCAGGTCGTGGGCGTCCTCGTCGCGGCTTTTCTCGCAGCGGGCTGGACCGCCGCGGCAGCCAGCGATTCCGGCCTGTGGCTGTGGGCCATGGTCGCCGCGAGCTTGACGACCCTGCAGCGATGTTGCCGTCGGCTGCTGCTCGGCGCCGCAGACCCGTCCCTGGCGTCATCCCCGGCCGCACTGCTGCGCACCGATCGGCAAGCGGTGGCGGTGCTCGGATGGCTCACCCCAGCAGGGCGCCCCGCGCTGTTTCTGCTGTGCCTTGTGCCCGTGGGAATGCTGCCTTTCACGCCTTTCGCCGACAACACGGACGCTTTCACTGCCGATGAGCGCGTGATCGGTTTCGTGCTCGACCTGGCCGAGTCGCTGCTCGTTGTCTTCACCCCCTTGCTGTTCGCCGCCTGGGAACATCGCGCACGGCTCGTGCCGCTCACTCTTCTGCTGCCGCCGGCACTGCTCGGCCTGTGGGCGGTCCACGGCACGGCAGAGGGCTTTGTCCACACCGCCGACTGGGCGCTCACCGTGGCTGGAACACTGGCCAGTTGGCTGCTATACGTCATCGCGGCGTCGGCGTGGGGAAGATTTCAGGTGGCCCGCCTGTACTTCGCAGCCACCGGCAGACTACCGCTGCGGATCATGGCGTTCCTGAAGGATGCGCACCAGCGGGGGGTGCTGCGTCAGTCGGGCGGAGCATACCGCTTCCGCCACATCGAACTGCGAGACCGACTGGCTCAGACGGCGACCGCAGACGCTCACGACCCGGCCCGACCGCCAGGGAAACGACGCCAGTTGGCGGCCGGTGCATTGGCCCTCGTCCTCCTCGCGGGGACTTACACCGTGATCGTCAAGGGCGCCGCACAGGCCGAGGCACCCCCCGGTCCGGTGCGCGCACTGCCCGCCGCGTGCGACCTCTTGGAAGACGAAGACGTGGCAGCCCTCATCGACGATGCCCAGGAACGGACCCCGGGGCAGACTCTTCCGACGGTCTTGGGGTGGCATTCGCCGAGCTCATGCATCGTCGATGAACAGTCGCCCTTCGCCCGGGCGGTACAGATCGAGTTGTCGGCGCAAGTCGTGCCGGCGTTCCGCACCACGGGGGCCGTGGCCATGGCCAAGTCGACATTCGACAGATTCGGGATACGGGATCTCGGCCTGACCGGCGGGACGGCCCGGGCCATCGACGGGCTCGGCGACGAGGCCAAACTGATCACGGGACCCCAGTTGATCGACGAAGCCGGGTATCCGTTCCTCAAGGCGGCCAAGGTGATCATCAGGGAGGGCAACGCGGTGATCGACGTCCAGTACACCGAGGAGTTCGCTGACCTCGACCGCGTCACCGAGGTCGCCCGGATCCTCGCCGGTGCCGCCCTGCGCAAGGCGGGGCTCACGGATACCGTCGCTTATGGGGGCACCCGCGCACTGAAGGACTTGCCGCGCGCTCGGATCCCCACTTGGGACAACCGGTTTGCTTGGTACATCGGGGCGCCGTATCAGCCGGTGTACGGCGCCCGGTGGAAGGACGCAGAGCGGTCTGTGATCCGCTGGCTCCCAGGGACGGCGCTGACCGCCCGCGTCCCGAAATACCTGAAGTGCGTCTTGGACGAGCACCACGAACTGAAGCCCGACGACAAGGCGAACGACATCTCTCGCTGCGAGGGCGAGGAGGAGGCCGTTCGCGCGGAGCTCATCCCTCGGCTCGAGATCGATGCCCGGTCGCACTACTGCGGTGCACGGTGCGACACGAAGGAGGTCCGCGTCTTCCAGGGATCGATCCTCGGCGAAGCCCAGAGCCGGTGGCGAAAGCACGGGGACGCGACGCACTACGGCATCGACCACCCGAAGCCCGGCCGATACCGCATGTCCCTGAAACAGCGGTGGGGCTTCAGGGGCGGCGACGGCAGGGCACATGCGTATCTCCTCTGGATCAGGGTCGACGTGCCGGAAGAGCAGGCCGAGTTGGCGCAGAAGATCGTGAACGATGCGTTCGCGCAGACCTGCGCCTTCCCTACGGCAGATCACCCTTGCACTCTGTGACGCCGCGAAGGTCCGGCCATCCGTGCTGGCGGGGCCCAGCCCGCCCACACCAGCCCGCCCGGGCCGTACGTACGGAAATCTCGTCGATCGCCTGCCGGTGATCCCTCCACCTGCCACACCGCCCTCTGCTGACCGGCAGGAACGGCCGAAGCCGTTCCCCGCTCACATGATCGGCCGGACAAGCCTTAGGACTTGCCGGGAAACAAGTCGTGGCTTCCAGCTGTGGGACTCGTTGTTCTGGTAAGGGGAGACCGGAGGACATCGAGGACGTCCTGGCGGCAGAGTTCCATGCGTTGCTGCCGCATCCGGACGAGCGTCAGCGTCGGCTGCCCATAGAGGCGGAAGCCCTTTCGCTGGGACGTGGTGGCATCAGGCTCGTCGCTGCCGCGGCCGGGGTCCGGGAGAGCACAGTCTCGCGCGGAGCGGCTGAACTGGAGTCCGGTCAGGTTCTGGTGGGGCGGGTCCGTCGTCCTGGTGGGGGTCGAAAGAGGGCTGTGGGCCTTGATCCGGGGCTGCGGCCGTCGCTGCTTGCGCTGGTCGAGCCCGACGAGCGGGGCGATCCGATGTCGCCACTGCGCTGGACGACGAAGTCGACCCGGAAGCTGGCGGCGGCGCTGCCCCGGCAGGGCCACCGGGTCTCCGCCCACACGGTCGCCGGCCTGCTGCGGGAGGAAGGCTTCAGCCTGCAGGCCAACGCCAAGACCATCGAAGGTACTCAGCACCCCGACAGGGACGTCCAGTTCCGCTACCGCAACGAGCAGGCACGAGACCACGGGGACGCCGGTGACCCGGTAATCAGCGTGGACAGCAAGAAGAAGGAACTGATCGGCGGATACAAGAACGCCGGGCACGAATGGCAGCCCGCAGGGCGGGCTGTGAGGGTCAAGGCCCACGCCTTCCCGGCCAGGCCGAGAAGGCGATTCCGTACGGAATCTATGACATGGCGGCGAACTCCGGCTGAGTCAGCATCGGCACCGATCACGACACCGCGGCGTTCGCCGTCACCTCTGTCCGGCACTGGTGGCAGGCCCGCGGCCGGCACGACCGCCCCCGCGCCCGCCGACTGCTGATCACCACCGACGGCGGGGGGCTCCAACGGCTACCGCACCCGCGGCTGGAAGACCCAGCTCGCCAACCTCGCTGCCGAGACCGGCCTTGAGATGACGGTGTGTCACCTTCTGCCCGACCCGGCACCTCGAAGTGGAACAAGATCGAACACCGGCTGTTCTCCCACATCACCATGAACCGGCGAGGCAGACCCCTGACCAGCCACGAAGTCATGCTCCAGACCATCGCCGCGACCACCAGCCGCACCGGCCTCACCGCCCATGCCGAACTCGACAGCGGTGAGTACCCCACCGGCATCCGCATCAGCGACGACGAGATCGCCGCCCTGCCCATCACGCGCCATCGCTTCCACGGCGACTGGAACTACACCCTCCCCCAGTGTCCGACGGACGCGGCAGCCACCGGCAGCACACCGGACGAGGTCCTGGCGGGCAGACCGACTCGACTCACGCGGCATTCGCTCCAGGACCCGGAACTGACCGGGATGACCCGCCGACAGCTCAGTGAGCTCATCGACGTGATGACTCCAGCGATGGAGGCTCCACGCGAGCAAGCGCTCCGCACACGTCGAGGTCACGAGCGCCTGGTGGCCCCCGGCGCAGGCGCCAAAGCCGAGCTCACTTCAGCCGACCGGGTCCTGGTCACCGTGCTCCACCTGCGAAAACTCGCGATCATGGACCTCCTGGGCCAGCTCTTCGACGCCACCGCCATGACCATCAGCCGTGCAGCGAAAGACGTCTGCCCGCTCCTGGAAGCCCATGGTTTTCACCTCCCCGCCTCAACAGCCTGTTTCCGCACGCTCGAAGACGTCGTCAGGTTCCTCGCCCCCGAAAAACCAGGATCAAGCCGACGTGTTGATTCCCGGCAAGTCCTAAGGCCGGATCCCGTCGCAGGCGATGCGCAGATGGCGCGGCCCGCGCAGTACGGCGTTCTGGCGGTACGGGGGCGGGTCGTCCAGCAGGCGTGGGTTCTCCAGTCTCCGGGCCAGCTCCGACAGGGCGAGTTGGGCCTCCAGTCGGGCGAGCGGTGCGCCGAAGCAGCTGTGGATGCCGCTGCCCAGCCCAAGGTGCTGGATGTCCGGGCGATCCGGGTCGAAGCGGTTCGGGTTCTCGAAGCGCTGGGGGTCTCGGTTGCCGGACGCCAGGACCAGCCAGAGGGTGGAGCCCTTGGGGATGGTGACGCCGCGGACCTCGATGTCGGCGAGCGTGGTGCGCTGTGGCAGCAGTTGCACCGGCGGCTCGAAGCGGAGCAGTTCCTCCACGATGGGCACGGCCAGTCGCGGTTCTGTCCTCAGACGCTGAAGGACGTCGGGATTGCGCAGCAGGGTCAGCATGCCGTTGGTGATGAGGTTGACCGTGGTCTCGTGCCCTGCGATGAGGAGCAGCGCCGCCGTGCTGAGCAGTTCCATGGTGGTCATCTGGCCGTCCTCGCTCTTGGTGGCGGCCAGTTGGGAGAGCATGTCGTCCCCGGGGTTCTTGCGGCGTTCCTCGATCAGACCGGCCAGGTACATGCCCAGCTGCATGCGGGCCTCGGTCGCACCCTTGCCCCGCTCGCCGGGGTCGGCGTCCGGGTCGGGGTCCAGGCTGGCGGCAAGGGTGTCCGCCCAGGTGTGGAAGCGCGCCTCGTCCTCGCGCGGCACTCCGAGCAACCTGCAGATCACCGTCACCGGGAACGGGTAGGAGAACTCCTCCACCAGATCGATCCCGCCCGGGTCGCCGATGCCGTCGATGAGGCCGGCGACGATGTCGCGGAGCTCAGGGCGCATTCCGTCGACCCGGTGCGGGGAGTGCGGCGGGCCGAAGTGACGGTTCGTCATGCGCCGCATCCGGTCGTGTTCCGGCGGGTCGAGCCGTAGGAAGCCCGGGGGCAGGGCGCTCTCCTCGGATGCCGACTCCGCCAGCGGGTCAGCGCTGCTGGACGCCAGGTTACGGGCGTCGGAGCTGATCCGGGGATCGTGGAGGAGGCTGCGGATCTCGTAGTACGTGCTGATCACGTACGGCCCGTCGGCCTCGTGATGGACCGGTGTCTTCCGCAGCTCTTCGTAGATCGGGTACGGGTCGGCCCGGTTGGCGTAGTCCAGGATCTGGTGCAGCAGGGTTTGCGTCATGGCAGGTCCTTGTGGCCGTGCGGGTCAGTGCGCGGGGGTGAACGTCATCCGGCGGTCTGCCGGTGAGTATCCGCTGAGGGTCACGGTGGGGCCGTGGCTGGGGACCGACGGGTCGGGGAAGTCCGCGTCCATCGGATGCTGTCCGTCCGCGTGCCGGTCGACCGTGGGGAACTGCGGCGGGAACGGTGCGGTGCGCTCGATGAGTTCCTCGTAGAACGGGAGCCATCGGCCGTGGTCGAAGGAGACGGCGCCGATGACGCGCCCCTGGTAGCCGTAGACGCCGACGAACCGACGGCTGTTCAGTGAGCCCTGCGCGATCAGGATCTCCGTCGCCATCGACGGCACTCCGACCGACTTGATGTTGACGCCGAACTGGGAGGACCAGAAGGCCGGCACGTCCATGTGCGGCAGTCGGTCGATGCTCTCGCTGAGCATGTTGTGCGCCGCGATCCCGGCCTGGGCGACGGCGTTGCCCCAGTGCTCCAGCGACAGGAACTGGTACCCGAACAGGGGGTGGGGGCAGCGGGCGACGTCGCCCGCTGCGTAGATGTCGTCGGTGACGATTCCGCGGATGTCGAAGGCCCGGCAGCCGGCATCGCAGGCGATGCCGCGGGGCCCGGCGCCGAGCCCGGAACCATACAGCCATTCGGTGTTGCGCAGGGCGCCGAGCGAGACGACGACCACGTCGGTCTCCACGGTGGAGCCGTCGGACAGGTGCGCGGCGCGCACCCGTCCCGAGGCGTCGCCCTCCAGGGCGGTCACCATGACTCCGCACCGCAGGTCCACACCGTGCTCGCGCTGGAGGTCGGCGGCCACCGCGGCGACCACCCCGCCGAGCGCGCCGACCAGGGGCGCGGCGCCTCGTTCGGCGACGGTGACGGGGAGGCCGCGTTCGCGGCAGGCGGAGGCGACCTCCGAGCCGGCGAACCCTCCCCCGATGACGAGGACCCGCTTGGGTCCCTCGTCGAGCCGCCGGGCGAGCGCGGCGCCGTCGGTGCGGGTCCGCAGCACGAAGACGCCGTCGAGTTCCGCCTCCTCCTCGCGCGGCCACGGCCGCGCCCGGACACCGGTGGCGATCAGCAGCCGGTCGTACGGCACCTCGTCGCCGTCGGCCAGCCGCACCCTCCGCGTGGCCATGTCCAGGCCGGTGGCGGGAACGCCGAGCCGCCAGGTCGCGTCGACGGATCGGAGCCGGGGCAGCGCGGTGCGGTCGGCGCGCGCCCTGCCGAGCAGCACCCCCTTGGACAGCGGGGGCCGGTCGTACGGTTCGCACGGCTCGTCGCCGATCATGGTCAGACTCCCCGCGAAGCCCTTGGCGCGCAAGGTCTCTGCAGCCCGCAGGCCTGCCAGCGAGGCGCCGACGACGACGATGCGGCCCTCGCGTTTGAGCTGCTCCAAGGCTCCGTCACCGAGCACCGGGCACCGCCTCGGCCGGCTCGTCCACGGCATCGACGAGGATGGCCTGCACGGGGCAGGCCGCGGCGGCCTGGGCCAGCTTCTTGCGCTGTGCCTCGTCGGCATCCGGGTTGTACAGCAGCGCCTCGTCGCCGTGCATGGTGAAGATCTCGGGAGCGAGGAACGCGCACTGCGCGTACCCCTGACAGCGGTTCAGATCGACAGCAATGCTCACCACGGGATCGGTCCTCTCCGATGGCTCGGTCAAGCCCCTGCGCCCACTCTCATCGGCCGGGAGGGCCACAGCGACGGGAAGCGGACCGATCGAGTGAGCGGCGCGGCGCCCGATCAGGTCGAGGCGGCGGTCCGTGACGCGGTGGAACGCCGACCCCACAGGACGTTCAGGCTGAGAACGAGCACCCAGGCCGGGAAGACCAGCTCCGACCAGGGGACGTTCGCTCCCACCACGAGCAGCGTCACGCCCGCCAGATAGCCGAGGGCGGTGAGCGGGCGCGGGAGGACGCCGAGCCGGCGACCGATCGTCGAGGTCGCGATGACGAACACCGCCGCCATCCGCATGGCGTAGGTGGTCAACAGGGAGTAGGCGACATCACGGCCGAAGGAGGACCCCTGCCCACCCTCGTCGAGCACGCTCCAGGCCGCCGCCGCGGCGGCGAACAGCATGGCGACGAAAACCAGACCGCTGCCCAGGAACACCGTGGAGACGAACTTGTCCTCGCGCTCGCCCGCCTGCTCGCGCAAGGCGCCCATGAACCACAGGAACGCGATCCCGGCGAACGGGATCAGCTCCAGCGCCGTCCGCACGGCGCTCCGCTGCCCCGCGTCCACGGTCACTTCTGCCCCGTCGGCACCGCTCGGCATAGCGATGCGTACCAGGACGATCGCCGTGGCCGTCAGGATCGCGAACACCACTCCTGCCACCCCGGCGGCCCAGGGTGTCGCAAGGCGCTTGTGCTTCCGCTCCATGGTCTCCCGCTTCCTACCTGCGCTTCCTTCGTCCAGACACCCGTGATCGCGGGCCATGCGCCACCGGAATCACCCCAGAGGCAGGGCGCGGTGCGCCATACAGGTCAGCTCACGCATCTCGAGGCCGTCGAAGCGCTCGTCGACGCCGGCGGTCTCGGTGAAGACGCTCCTGCGCCTGGCGTCGGACGGTGTCCTGGAGGCACGGGACGACTCCGGCGCCTTCTCCCCCTTCACCGAACGTCTGACCCGTATGAGCCGGTGTCGGCCTGGACGAGCTGCCCGCCGAGATCTGGGCCGACCTGAGCCGCTTCGCCAAGTCCAGAAGGACGGCCGTGGCGAAGAGTTCCGCGTGCTCCGTCCGCGCCGAGTCGACCACGAGCCTGCGGTCCAGCCGCGCCGCGATCGACTCCGCGTCCACGTCGTCCAGCACGGCCTCGCGGAACGCCCCCAGGACGGCGGCGACCGTCGCGACGGTCGACAGACCGTGCCCCTGCGCGTCGCCGAGGACCGCCCACACCCCGTGGGGCCCGGCCGGACATCGAAGAGTCGCCTCCCACCAGCGTGCCGCGCTCGGCGGCGCGGTACAGGCTCACGCAGCGCACGGGTCCGACCCGCCGCCGTACGTCCGGGACGATGGCCCGCTGGGCCGTCTCGGCGACGGTACGTTCCAGGGCGAGCTGCTCGTCCCGGCACCCGCGGACGAAGAAGACTAAGAGGCCCTAACAGAAGCTGTTGATCATGTGACTGTCGGCTTGGTTGCTCGTTGGTCTGTTCGTGGCGAAGAGGAACTCCCGGCCGTGGATCGTCTCGGACGAACTGTGGTCGCTGGTCGAGCCGTTGTTGCCGGTCCCGGCGTCGAAACTGGTGGCGGGGCGGCCGCGGGTGCCGGACCGGCAGGCTCTGTGCGGGATCCTGTTCGTCCTGCACACCGGCATCCAGTGGGAGTACCTGCCCCAGGAGCTCGGATTCGGCTCCGGCATGACGTGCTGGCGGCGGCTGGCCGCGTGGAATGAGGCCGGTGTCTGGGACCGGCTCCATGCCATCCTGCTGACGAAGCTGCGTTCGGCGAAGAAGCTGGACTGGTCGCGGGCGGTGATCGACTCCAGCCATGTCCGGGCTGCCCGCAGGGGCCCAAAAGCGGGCCCAGCCCGGTCGACCGAGGACGGT
>NZ_JBIAMJ010000027.1:0-58231 GCF_042874035.1 Streptomyces sp. NPDC004284
GCCGCCAGTCCGACGGGGCCGGCCCCGATGACCACGACGGGCGGCTGTTCCTCGGTGGGGTGCACGGCGGACTCCTTGCTTCGATGTTCGTCGATATCTGGAATGCCTTCACCGTGACACCTGATTCGACGTGTGTCAACATAGATGAATGTCGAATGAAGAGGTCGTGGAAGCCTGCTGCCCACCCCTGGCCGAACGGCCGCTGACGGCCGAGGAGGCCGAGCGGACCGCCGTCATGTTCAAGGCCCTCGGCGATCCCGTACGGCTCCGGCTCTTCTCCTCCGTCGCCTCGCACGAGGGCGGCGAGGCGTGCGTCTGCGACATCTCCGACGTCGGCGTCTCCCAGCCGACCGTCTCGCACCACCTGAAGAAGCTGAAGGAGGCCGGGCTGCTCTCCTCCGAACGGCGCGGCACCTGGGTCTACTACCGCGTGGAGCCCGCCGTCCTGGCCGCCATGGGCGCTCTCCTCACCAAGGCGGCTACCGCGTGACCGTCGCGACCGCCGTCGTCGTGCCCCTGACCGTCGCACACGCCGACGCGGTCCTCGCGATCTACCAGGCCGGAATCGACGAGGGCAACGCCACCTTCGAGACCACCGCCCCCACCTGGGCCGAGTTCGACGCGGCCAGGCTGCGCGAACACCGCTTCGCCGCCCTCGACGGGACCGGCCGGGTCCTCGGCTGGGTCGCCGCCGCCAGGGTCTCCGACCGGAGCGCGTACGCCGGAGTCGTCGAACACTCGGTCTACGTGCACCCCGACGCCCGCGGCCGGGGCGTCGCCTCCGCCCTGCTCAGGGCACTCGTCGACTCGACCGAGGCGGCGGGGATCTGGACCGTCCAGTCCGGGATCTTCCCCGAGAACGCCGCCAGCCTCGCCGTCCACGCCCGCGCCGGCTTCCGGGTCATCGGCACCCGCGAGCGCATCGGCCGCCACCACGGCCGCTGGCGCGACACCGTCCTCGTCGAACGCCGCAGCCCCCTCGTCGGCTGACGGGCGTCAGCCGCCCTCGCCGAGGGTGAGCTGGCGCTGGTGGAAGTCGAAGTGCTGGGTGGGATACCGGTAGAGGTCCGCGAGGGTCATGAAGTCGTTGAAGAACGGGTCCCATCGGACCGGACAGTGCATTCCTCGCGTCAGATCACGTTCGGACTCCTTCGCGAGCCGCCGCGCCAGCGAACCGGTGATCCGGTCGAACGCCGTGCCCATCCTGCGGGGCCCGAACACCTTCACCGCCCCGCACGGCCCGAGGTAGTTGATCACGTCGAAAGGCCGTGTCCCCGCATCGAGCACCCGGGCGAACGCCTTGCTCGCGCCCCGGGGCAGGCGACCGAAGCCGCGCACGAGGACCAGCAGGACGCGGGTGACGAGGTAGCCGAAGAGCATGTGCCACAGCAGCTGATGATTGGTCCAGCGAGTGCCGCTGGTCGGACGGGCGAGGTCGGACGGTGTGGCCCCGTCCAGGAGTGCGTGGAAGGTCCGGCGGGCCGTGGCGTAGCCGTCGAGGACGGCCTGCCGGTCGAGCGCGGAACGACCGTCTGGCTTCACACCGTTCTCCTCGCAGCCTGGGTCCCCCCGGGTCTGGATGATTCCCGCCGGGATCGCCACAGAACCCAGGTGCTCCGCGGACTCACACGACGCCGAGTAGTCCAGCGATCTGCCGGGCGGCTTCGCGTGCCGGGCGGCCGACGCCGATGAGGGTGGCGGAGGCGGGGCCGGTCCAGTCGCCGTAGCCGAGGAGGTGGAGGCGGGGGTCGCCGATCGCCCGGGTGCCGTCCGTGGGGATGTGACCGCGAGGACCGCGCAGGCCGAGTGGGGCGAGCTGGGAGAGGGCGGGGCGGAAACCGGTGCACCAGATGATCGCGTCGGCCTCGGCGGTCATGCCGCCGGCCCATTCCACGCCGTTCGGGATGAGGCGGGTGAACATCGGCTGGGCCTTGAGGAGTCCGGCGTCGCGGGCCTTGCGTACGGGCGGTACGGCGACGATGTCGCCGAGCGAGGCCACGCCGCCGGTGTCGGCGCGGCCCTCGTCGAGGGCGCGGCGGCGGGCGGTGGCGTGGTCGAAGAGGGCGCGGCCGTCGATGTCGTCGGCGAGGTAGCGCGATTCGCGCAGGGTGACCCAGGTGAGGTCGGTGTCGTACGCGAGGTCGGCGGCGATCTGGGCGCCGGAGTTGCCGCCCCCGACCACGATCACCTTCCGTCCGGCGAAGTCGCACGGGCTGCGGTACTCCACCGTGTGGAGCTGGGTGCCCTTGAACTCCGTACGGCCGAAAACGGCGGGGACGAAGGGGCGCCACCACGTGCCGGTCGCGCTGATCACCGCGCGGGCACGCCAGGTCCCGGCGTCCGCCTCCACCCTCAGGAACTCGCCGTCGCGGTGGACCCCCTCGACGCGGACCGGCCGTTCGACGGGGAGCTCGTACCGCTGTTCGTAGTCGGTGAGGTACGAGACGACGTGGGCGGCGTCCGGGTACGTCTCCCCCGGCTGCGGCGGCATGAGCCTTCCCGGCAGCGAGGAGAAGGCAGCCGGAGAGAAGAGGTGGAGGGAGTCCCAGGTGTGCTGCCAGGCACCGCCCGGCGTGGGCTGGGCGTCGAGGACGACGAAGTCCAGGCCCAGGCGGCGCAGGTGATAACCGGCGGCGAGCCCGGACTGGCCGCCGCCGATCACCACCACGTCCACGACCTGGGTCACTCGGCGTCCGTCTTCCCGCTCATGAAGATGACCGCGACCAGGGCGAGACCCACGACCGCGCCGATGATCTGCATGCCGACGAACGCCGGGACCGAGGCGGGGGCGATGCCGGCGAAGGTGTCGGTGAACGCGCGGCCGATGGTCACCGCCGGGTTCGCGAAGGACGTGGACGAGGTGAACCAGTAGGCGGCGCCGATGTACGAGGCGACCGCGACGGGCGCGAAGCGGAGCCGGTCGGTACGGGCCAGGCCGAAGATCAGCAGGATCAGACCGGCGGTCGCCACGACCTCGCCGAGGAGCAGGTTCCCGTCGGAGCGGTCGTGCGTGGACCACTTCACCAGCGGTTCGCCGAACATCGCGTCCGCCAGGATCGCGCCGAGGATCCCGCCGACGATCTGGGACGGGACGTAGACGGCGAGCTCGCGCCCCGTCACGCCCGCGCCGCCACGGCGGGCGGTCCACCACTCGGCGAGGCTGACGGCCGGGTTGAAGTGCGCGCCGGAGACCGGTCCGAGGAGGGCGATCAGGACGCCGAGGCCGAAGACCGTGGCGGTGGAGTTGGCGAGGAGCTGCAGCGCCACGTCATCGGTGAGCTGCGTGGCCTGGATGCCGGAGCCCACGACGATCGCCACCAGCGCGGCGGTGCCGACGAGCTCGGCGGCGGCGCGGGCGATGAGCGGGGTACGGGGCGGGGTGGCGCCGGGCGCGGGCTGCGGCGACGGGTCAGTGGCTATGGCGTCGCTCGCAGCGGGCTCGGTGGCGGTCACGGGCGGGTACTCCTCGGCAGGTGCGGCACAGGGGGCGGGGTCAGGGGCAGGAACGCTTGAAGTTCGCCTCGGCGGTCAGTCGCGCGGTCTGCGCGAGCGCGGCGAACTGCGTGGCGAGCTGCTCGATGACGTCCGGCTTGAGCCGGTAGTAGGTGAACCGGCCGCACGGCTCCGTCTCGACGACCCCGGCCTCGCGCAGCACTCTCAAATGGTTGGAGAGGTTGGTCTGCTTGGCACCGGTCTCCTCCACGAGGTGGGTGGTGCACAGCGTCTCGCGGGCGAGCAGGGTCACGATCTGGAGGCGCAGGGGGTCACCCAGCACCCGGATCAGATCAGTATCGACTGACGTCATCATGGACTGATACTCTCACATCATCCAGAGCTGATATCAGCCTGGGCTGACCTCTTTGAACGCAGGGGGTTCCTGCCGTGACCGCGTCCTCGCACCCGGTCCTTCCCGACGAACGTCTCGCCGCCGGTGTCGCCCGCCTCGCCGTGCGCCACCAGGGCCGGTACTCCGTGGAGACGGTACAGCGGCTGATCGCCGACTCCTACGAGCAGCTCGCCGCGAACGCGCACGTCCGCACCCACCTGGTGGTGCCGGCGGAGCGGTTCGCCGCCGAGCGCCCGGACGTACTCGCGCACGTCGAGAACCCGACCGCGGGCGACGGTCGGCCGCGGGTGCTGTCCGTGTGCAGCCACAACGCCGACCGCTCCCAGCCGGCCGCCGCACTGCTCGCGCACCGCGCCGGCGACGGCGTGATCGTCTCCTCCGCCGGCACCCACGCCTCCGGCGCCGTCGCCCCGCAGGTGGTCCAGGCCCTCACCGAGGCCGACATCGCTCTCGACGACGTCCACCCCAAGCCGCTGACCGACGAGGTCGTCCAGGCCGCCGCCATCGTGACCACCATGGGCTGCGGCGACGCCTGCCCCGTCTTCCCCGGCCACCGCTACCTGGACTGGCCGGTCCCCGACCCCGACGGCACCCCGATCGCCGTCGTACGCGAGATCCGCGACGCCCTCGACACCCGGATCACCGCCCTGCTGGACACCCTGCCGTCCGGCTCCTGAACCTTTCCGCCCTCGCACCATCCCTGCCCCCAAGGAAGAACCGATGACCGCTCCGCTCGCCTCCGTGCTCTTCGTCTGCGTCCACAACGCCGGCCGCTCCCAGATGGCCGCCGGGTTCCTGCGTCACCTGGCCGGCGACCGCGTCGAGGTCCGCTCCGCGGGCTCCCTGCCGGGCAACCAGGTCAACCCCTCGGCCGTGGCCGCCATGGCCGAGCTGGGCATCGACATCTCCGACCAGAAGCCGAAGGTCCTCACCCCCGAGGCCGCCCAGGCGTCGGACTACATCATCACCATGGGCTGCGGGGACGCCTGCCCGTACTTCCCCGGCAAGACCTACCTCGACTGGCAGCTCGAGGATCCGGCCGGCCAGGGCGTCGAGGCCGTCCGCCCCATCCGCGACGAGATCAAGACCCTCATCGAGGGCCTCATCGCCGACATCGACGCCAAGAAGGCGTGACCGGCGTGACCGACCTCGACCCGACCGACGTCATACGCGATGTCGTCATCATCGGCTCCGGCCCGCCGGATACACCGCAGCCCTCTACACCGCCCGCGCCCAGCTGAGACCCCTGCTCTTCGGCAACCCGATCTTCGTCGGCGGCTCCCTCACCGCCACGACCGAGGTCGAGAACTTCCCCGGCTTCCCCACCGGCATCGACGGCCCTGACCTCATGGACAACATGCGGGCCCAGGCCGAACGCTTCAGCGCCGAAATGATCGACGACGACATCATCTCCGTCGACCTCACCGGCGACATCAAACTCCTGACCGACTCCGCCGGCACCGTCCACCGCGCGAAGACGGTGATCACCGCCGCCGGCTCCGGCTGCCAGGCCGCACTCGACACCGAGCGCTACCTCGCCGCCTCTCCGACAAGACCCCGGCCGCGGTCACGGCCTGACCGACGCCGCTCCGGCCCGCGACTGCCGAAGTAGCGGGCCGGGACTGCGGTGGCCCCGCACCTGCAGCCATCTCGCCTGCCTGTGCGCCCCTGCACACTTGCGTGCCCCGGTCCCCGAATCCGTACCTTCGCAGGGTTCGTGAAGCGCCCGTGCGAGCCGTAGGGGACTCATTGAAGCCTGCCAAGAAGGTACTTCTGGACCTCGACACGTCGTCGAACATCTCCGTCCGCTCCAACGAGGAACTGCTCGGCAAGGTGCGTTCCGTGATCGCCGCGGACGACAAGACGCGCAAGGAGAAGGGCGACGAGCCGCTCCGCCGCAAGCCGCACCTGTCCGAGATCCCGCGCACCGAGCTCGACCGCCAGATGCGCGTCTCCCTGTGGGACGTCCTCCATACGCTCGGCCGCGCGACAGCGCTGTCGTGGAAGGGTGCGGGACGGGGGCTGGCCGAACACTGGGGAGCCCTGAAGTACAGCCAGGCGCTGGCGGGCGGGACCGACTCCTTCCTGGGATTGAGCGAGGAGGGGCGGCAGATCGCGGAGCGGTACAAGAACCTGCAGTCGCACGAGCTCGGCATCGGCTTCGCCCTCACGCTCGCCAAGACCATGCTGGGGCGCACGTACCCCGACCACTCCGTGAGCATCGTCCCCGCGGATACGGCCTTACGCGGAGGCTGGGCCCTGACCAGCAGGGACAAGGGGAACAAGGTCGGATACCGCTATCGGCCGCAGTACTTCGCAGAGGTCTGGCGCCCCGGCGAACCGTCCCTGGTGGTTCCCGTCGTCTGCAAGGGCAACCACAGCAACGCCTCGGTCTCCGCCGACCAGCTCGCCTCCGCGTCCGTCCACGCCGAAGGCGTACACGTCGGCGAGTGGAACCAGACCCCGAGTCTGCTGTTCAGCACGGAGCTGCCCACGGACGGGACCGTGACCGTCCACGCGGTGCAGGCCAAGGGCCGGGGCGGGTGGCTGGCCGGGCCCTCCGGGAAGACCGAAGCCAACCTGGACACGGGCCCGCGACAGGAGAACGTCATGCCGGGCATTCGGCCGCCAGGCCGCCCGGGCCACGTGAAGCCCGACCCCGTGCCTGGCTGCCACGTGACGCCGGAGCACTACACGTGGTTCCAGGAGACCGTCGGTCTCACGGCGACAGCCGAGCTCATGGCCTTCACCGGGTCCGGCCGGGCGACCGCGGGTTATCTGACCGAACGCCAGGGACACAAGCGGTTCGACGGCTTCGAGCACGCCGCCGCCGGCAGCGTCCAGGACATCAGCCACGAGCTCCTCGGGGGCGCCTACGCCGGCACCGACCACGTTTTCCGGCTCAACGGCCCCCGCGTCGAGGCATTCTCCGGGGTGGACGCGAAGCTCTTCGAACTCCTCACCAACGGGCAGGTAGAGGAATACCGTGCCCACGTGCACGCGGCCCAGCACACCCGCCCGCGGCTCGCCTGGGACGAGAAGTGGGGCGGCCCCGTCTCCGTACACGCCGACGGATCCGTCCTCGCCATACGCCTCCTCCCCGGCCAACGACGGGCCCGCCGCTAGTGTTCTGAGTCAGGAATTCTGTTCAGATGTACAGGCTTGCCCTATGGCACGTACTGGGCGGCCGAAGGCCGAGTTGATCCTGTCGGATGAGGAACGGGCCGCGCTCGATGGATGGGTGCGGCGCCGTTCCACGCCGCAGGCGTGGGCCTTGCGCTGTCGGATCATCCTGGCCTGCGCGGAGGGTGCTTCCCACAAGGACGTCGCGGCCCGGCTCGGCTCGACGCCGCATGCGGTGGGCCGGTGGCGGGCGAGGTTCGTCGAGCACCGGATCGCCGGCCCGGGAGACATGCCCCGCTCGGGCGGTCCCAGGTCGGTGACCGACGAGCAGGTGGCCGCGCTGGTCACCAGGACCCTGCAGTCCACACCGAAGAACGCGACCCACTGGTCGACGCGGTCGATGGCGAAGGAACTGGGCCTGTCACAGTCGACCGTGTCGCGGGTCTGGCGGGCTTTCGGTCTGCAGCCGCACCGCTCGGAGACGTTCAAGCTGTCGACGGATCCGTACTTCGTCGACAAGGTCCACGACGTCGTCGGCCTCTCTCTGGACCCGCCCGAGCGGGCCCTGGTCTTCTGCGTGGACGAGAAGTCTCAGATCCAGGCCCCAGGCCGCTCGCAGCCGGTGCTGCCGATGATGCCCGGAGTGCCGCAACGCGTCACGCACGACTACGTCCGGGCCGGCACCACCACCCTGTTCGCCGCCCTGGAGGTCGCCACCGGCAAGGTCATCGGCTCCCTGCACCGCCGCCACCGGGCCGAGGAGTTCAAGAAGTTCCTCGTCAAGCTCGACGAGGAAGTCCCGGACGGTCTCGCCGTCCACCTGATGCTGGACAACTACGCCACCCACAAAACCCCGGCCATCAAGACCTGGCTGCTGGCCCATCCCCGGTTCCACCTGCACTTCACGCCGACCGGGTCGTCCTGGCTCAACCTGGTCGAGCGATGGTTCGCCGAGCTGACGAACAAACGGATACGGCGAGGCGTCCACAAGACCGTCCAGGCCCTGGAGCAGGACATCCGGACCTGGATCGCCGCCTGGAACACCGACCCCAGGCCCTACCTCTGGACGAAGACGGCGGACGAGATCCTCGAACACCTCGCCTCATATCTGAACAGAATTCCTGACTCAGAACACTAGGCCGTGTTTTGAAAATCGGCTCCGTGTTTTCGGCAGGGGTCAGGCGAAGAGGTTGAATGAATGGCCGAACTGGATGGCGTCCACTCCCTCTCCGGGGCGGAACGGCGCCTGCCACGCGCCTGTGCCTCGGTAGAGGAACGGCGCCGGGATGCCGTCGTTGACGTCGGACGCGTACAGGTCGGGCTTGCCGTCCCGGTCGACGTCGCCGGAGCCGATCAGGTCGTCATAGTGCTGCCAGCCGGCGCCGATCCGGGTGCGGGCGGCGAAGGTGCCGTCGCCCTTGCCGAGGTACAACCAGAGAACGCCGGCGCGGTCCCGGGCGACCAGGTCGCCGGCGGCGCCGCCGGCGAGGTTACCGGTCGCGATGATCCGGTCGTACGTCTGCCAGCCGCCGCTCCCGATCAGCCGGCGGGCGGCGAAGGGCGCCGACGCGGAACCGGTGCTCCGGTAGAGCCACAGCCGACCGGACCGGTCGGTGGCGACCAGGTCGGGGCGGCCGTCGCCGGTGAGGTCGCTGCCGCCGGTCAGCAGGGTGTACGTGTTCCACCCGCCGCCGACCTGGACCCGGGCCGTGAACGGTGCCTTGCCGTTGCCGGTGCCCTGGTACAACCAGAGCACGCCGCCGCGGTCGCGGGCGACGACCTCGGGGGCGCTGTCGCCGGTGAGGTTCCCGGTGGCCTCGATCCGGTCGTACGCCTGCCAGCCGCCGCCGACGAGCAATTCGGGGTTCTGGGTGGTGTCCGTCCAGCCTGGGTGGTGGTGGACGTCCTGGATCCACAGCCGGCCCGACCCGTCACGGGCCAGGACGTCCGGTGCGCCGTCGCTGTCGAAGTCGTGCGCGCCGGTCTTGCGGTTGATCGTGAAGGAGCCGGACGCCTTCAGCGTGGGCCCGACTTGGTTGAGCGGGCTCGCGCTGATCTCCCAGGTGTAGGGGCCGGCGGAGGCGGAGGTCCAGGTGCCCTTGGTGCCCTGCCAGTTGAGCGTGCCGTCCCAGTCGAACCGCGTCGGCTGCGGATCCTCGCCTTGTGCCGGCTGGTCGACGTACTCGGTGATCGACTCGCCCGTACGGGTGTTGCGGAGGGTGACCCACATGTTGACGTTGTTCCGGCTGAGCTCCCAGGCCATGGAGAGCTTGCCGGCGGTGCGGTCGAGGTCCACCGTGGTGGGGACGGCCTGGCGGAGCAGCGTGACCTGCGTCGGCTCGCCCGTCGCGGCAAGCCGGGAGGCGACCGGGACGCCGTCCGTGCCGGGCGCGACCCGGTAGAGGCCCTCGCCGCCGGCTGCGGTGCCACCGACGAAGCCGTGCGCGTCGCCGGCGGTGTCGAAATCGGACACTGTGTGGTCGAGGAGTTTGCGCGTGGTGGTGCCGGTAAGGCTGCGGGCGGTCAGCGGGATGAGCGGGCTTGCTTTTTCCTCCAGGAGCCCTCCGGGCAGGGAGTAGGTGACCCAGTCCCCGGCCAGGCCGATGAGCAGCCTCCCCGCTGTAGGCGTCGGGAAGCTCTGGACCTTCTGGGTGGAGCGGTCGAGGACGACGACGTTCGTACCTGCGGCCGGGTCGTACTCGGTCCAGGCGACGTGGCCGGCGGAGAGGGCATAGGCGTATGCCCCGATCGAGCCTGTGGCCGGGACCCGGCGGGAGGAGGTGACGGCGGCGGAGGCGAGGTCCACGACCGCCCAGTGGCGGGCGACCGCTGTCGTCCCCTCACCGGTGAGGTAGCTCACCAGCGCCTCGTCGTCGGCGCCCGCCACCACGTGCAGCTCGGACGCGTCCTCGGGCAGCCCGCTCACCGTCCGGCGCACCGGCCCGTCCGGGCCGGGTGAGTAGACGTCCAGGGGGCCGTGGCCGGAGAGGTCGGCTCGGAAGAAGAGGTGGGAGCCGACGGCTCCCGCGTACCGGTCCCAGTTCAGCGGCACCGAGAAGAGGTCCGTGCCCGTGGCCATGTCCCGCAGGGAGGTGGTGTCACGGTTCTGGAGGACCACGACGTCCGAGTCGCGGGAGAGGTAGGTGCCGGGCTTGTACGGGACGGTGGTCACCGCCCCGTCGGCCAGGCGGGTCCAGCGGATGAGGGTGTAGTCGTCGGCGTCCCGGCTCAGGAACCCGGTCCGCCCCAGGCCCAGAACCTTGTCGCCCGGCTTGAGGAGGGACGCCGTGGCGTCCGCCGTCGCGGCGGGCGCGGCGCCGGGCAGGGAGCCGGTCCCGGCGGCGGCACCGGCCGGCAGGACGGCCGGACCGGCGGTGGCCATCAGGACGACGGCGACGAACGCGCCGAGACGGCGCCCGGCGGTGGATCTGGGGTGGCTCACGGAGAGGTGCCTCTCAGGAGTGCGGAGGGGGTCCGGTCAGGACATGAGGTCGTGCTCGTACTGGCTGCCTGAGGCGTTGTAGCCCTTCCTCCCCAGGAGCGCGGGGTGGCGCGACACGCCACGCCCGCATGACTCACGAGGCGCCCCGAGGGTTGTACGTCGGACCGAAGAACTCTGCAGTCCGTCAGGTTCGGCGAGCTCTACCGTTCTTCCTCATGGGCCGTGTCCGGTGAATCGTTCAGCCTATGGCTGACCTTCTGCCGTGGACCTCTACTTCGATCCGGTGCCTTTGCCCAGCGATGCGCCTGGAGCGTTTCTGGGGCGGTGGTCGGAGCGGAAGTGGCTCGACGTGCCCTGACCGTCCTACGGGGCCGAGACCGACAACTGCGGCACGGGCCGCGTCCATGCCCCCGGGCTGGTGCTCTACGAGGCCGACTACTTCACCGAGTACGTGTACCGGC
Source organism: Streptomyces sp. NPDC004284 (assembly GCF_042874035.1). Taxonomy (NCBI): domain Bacteria; kingdom Bacillati; phylum Actinomycetota; class Actinomycetes; order Kitasatosporales; family Streptomycetaceae; genus Streptomyces; species Streptomyces sp. NPDC004284. The sequence continues at coordinate 10,874 of NZ_JBIAMJ010000027.1, forward strand.
AGCGAGCGCCTGTGGAGTGAGGTGTCCACCGCCTTGGAGTCACTCCTCGATCAGATGCCGACGGTGACGACCTCTCGCCGGACGAGTGTGCGTCGGTCCTGGTCCGGCTGGAGACCATCACCGGCCAGTGGTCACGAGAGGGCGACGGCTAGGCGGTGTTGCAGAACGCGCTGACCTGCCTGTTTGGCCGTCCGGGGAAGTCTCGGGCGGCCATCCATATGGTGAGGTCACGGGCGATGTCGTTGATGCCGGTCGCCGTGGTGACCTCGTGCTCGTTGCGGGTGGTGTCACGGCGGACGATCTCGTAGTCGTCCTCGTCCAGGACGGCCACGGAAGCGAACCAGACGGGGGCGTCCTCGTCGGGCTGGACGACGACGAAGGTGTTGTCGGAGTCGTTGAGGTCGCTGATCATCATGAACAGCGCGTCCTCGGAGGGGTCGTCGATGCGGTCGCCGTTCTCGCTGTCGGCGCCGTAGTACTGAGCCCCCATCGTGGTCTCTCCCTCACCCTGTCGGCCCTGGTCGCGGTCAGCATGGCATGAGGAACTGACAGCTCGGGCCGGTCATAACCCTTCGTCGATCGCGGCGATCAGGACGGTGGCCTCGAAGCGGACGGCGAGTTCGTCGAACCGGGTGGCGACCGCCCGGTTGCGCTTGAGCCGGTTGATCCCGCACTCGACCGCGTGCCGGGCCTTGTAGTCCTCGCGGTCGAAGACCGGAGGCCGCCCCCGGCCTTCCCGCGTCGCTTGCGGTGGGCGGCCTGGTCGGCGGGCTCGGGGATCGTGCAGCGGATTCCCCCGCTTTCGCAGGTAGGCCCGGTTGGCGCGGGAGGAGTACGCCTTGTCGCCCCGCACTCGGATGGGACGGACGCGGGGACGGCCGAGTCCGGTGCGGGGCACCCGGATGCCTTCCAGAGCGGCGACGAAATGCGGGCTGTCACCACGCTGACCTGCGGTGACCAGCAAAGACAGCGGCCGCTGGCCCTGCTCGCAGGCCAGATGAATCTTGGTGGTGAAGCCTCCCCGGGACCGGCCCAGTCCGTGGTCGTCGGGCTCGATTGAGGTTCCGCCCGGCGGTTCGTTCTGGGCCAGGCCGTCGCGACGGGCACCCGCCGCGTGCTGATGGGCCCGGCAGATCGTGGAGTCGACGTTGACCTCCCACGTGATCAGCCCTGCCGCGTCCGCCCGGGTCTGTAGTTGGATCAGCAGCCTGGGCCGGGTGCCGTCGCGCTGCCAGCGGCGGAAGAGTCCGTAGACCGTCTGCCACGGCCCGTATTCCGACGGCAGATCCCGCCACGGAGCACCGGTCCTCACCCGCCACCGGATCTCGTCGATCAGCTTCCGTCGGACCAACGACGGCCGTCCCAGCACCGCGACCGGCAACAACGGCTCCAGCACAGCCCACTGGTCGTCAGAAAGATCCCCTCGCCCCACACCGAGATCATCGCGATGCGGGACGAAGCACAGAGCCGATTTTCAAAACACGGCCTAGTTGCCCAGCCCTGCGGCCCGGGGCAGGCCGCAATCCCCCCGGCCGCAGGGCCCCCGAGTTTCCAGAACTCTCAGTGACGAACAGTTACGGTATGGCGTCAGCGGATCACCATGGATCACTGCCGCCCGGAGGCCGTCATTGCTTGACCTCAGCGCACTCGCCGCCACCGCAGCCCTCCTTCTCTGCGGAACTCCCGCTCAAGCCATGGACGGGCCGGAGGAACTGACTGTGATGTCGAACGAGCAGTACGAGGAGATGCTCAGCGGTCGGGGGCGGCCCACCGCACCGAGTGAGGCGGCACCCCGTACCGACGGCGTGTCGTTCGCCTCGGCGGCGCCGGGCCGGGACACGGTGAAGTTCACCAGCAAGGACCGGCGGGGCAAGGCGGTACCGACCCGCGTCGGAAACAGCGTGCTGGGCTGGAAGCACTTCTCCGGGCCGCACAACATCACGAACCCCGACGTCATCAAGAAGATCATCGGTGGCACGAGCAACCCGACGACGAGCAGGGAGCAGCCGCACAGGCTCGTCTACGACGGTGCCCTCGTGGCAACGGGTGGGCTGCTCGATCCGCCTCGCAAGATCGCCAACATCCCCATCATCGTCCAGTACCACTGGCAGACGGCGGACAGGCGATACGCGTTCAGCGACAGGAACGCCAAGATCGGTGTCATCACGGCGTACTGCCGCAACGTCCCCCGCAACCGCTGCCCCGACAAGGTCAACCAGGCATGACCGAGAACCTGCCGCCGGAGTGGGACGACGAGGGACTGGCGGACCTGCACCGCATCCTGATGTGGCAACTGCTCCGCTTCACGTCGTCGCCGCTCTCGGGCACCGCCGACGCGGGCCTCGTCCGCGGTGTCCTGCTGCCGCCGGAACGACGAGGCATCACCCGTGTCGTGCTCTGGAACGGCCTCCGACTGGAGAACTCGGTCGCGTACGACCTGCCTCTGATCCACCCTCAGGGCGACAACATCCCCTGGACCTACCTGATCGCAGCTCTCCGGCCGGTCCTCGCTCGTCCTCCCGTACCCGACGGCACCGACCCCGCGGGCATCCCTCTCGCCGACGCCCGCCGGCCCATGCTCGACGCCCTCGACCACGTCACGTTCGAGCTCGGGGACGCACTCCACGCCGCAGCCTCCGTGCTTCAGCCCCAAGACGATCCGGAGGACAGCGGCCGCCTGCGACTGGACGGTTTCCTCCTCCAGGACCATGCCACCGCACGCCTGTACGTCACCACACCCGGCACCACCGATCGACTCGGACTCGACGTCTCCCTCCGCGACGACAACGGCCGCGTACGTGTCGGCAACACCGCCCTCATGGCCGCACTGCCCTCACTCGTCCCCGACGAACTCGACGGCAACCTCTCCCCCGCCCAGGACCTCTACGCCCCCGCCGGCGTCTACGACTTCACCCACTGGTGAGACACCCACACGAGCACCTGGACGTCCCGAAAACGCCCGAAGTCTTCGGGAGCAGCCAGCGTCCGAGCGCGTCCCTGCAGGCCAGAGCCACCCCATGCCCCCACCCACCAAGGACCGGCGCCGAGCCGGCCTGTCCCCGCTGCCGATCGTCGGAGACGGTCGGCCGGGATACGCGGAAGGAGCTTCGTACGACCGGATCGTCGCCGCTTGCTCGGTGGGAGAGGTTCCCCGGACAGGGGTTGAATGGCTTGATCAGACGCGTCCCGACGATCTTCTGATCGTGGCACCGTGGGGAACCCTGTACGGCGGCGAGGCGATCGTCAGGCTGACCGTGGACGGCGGGACGTCAAGCGGCCGGTTCACGCACTCCCGTGCGTTCACGCACCTGCGACACGCCCGGACCTTGCCCCCGCAGACGCCTTCCTCAAGGGCCGGAAGTGGCCTGCTGACGGCATCAGGAGCACCATCGCGCTTTCGCCCGCGTGGCCTTTCCGTACAACCGCACAAGGTCTGGGACACTCGCCTCGACCTTCATCACGCCGAGAAGCACAAACATCAGCGGGCACCAGCGGACATCAACGGACATCAACAGTCTCGCCGCCGTCGTTCCCCGTGCGTGAATCAAGCCCGCCTCCACCCGCACCCATCGGCTCGCCACCACGACAACAGGCCCGCCTCACACACGCGCGCGACGGGATCGGCCTCTCCTCACACACCACCCGCATGCACCAGGAGCACCGCTTCGTGAACCTCTCGGACGAGTTCGACGCAACCGCTCCCTTCTACGCCGAACACCGCCCCGGCATCCCGGACGAGGCCGTCGACCTGCTCGCGCGACGGGTGGCGGGCAAGGTCCACCGTGTCCTGCTCGACCTGGGCTCGGGCACCGGGCAGGTACCCCTCGCCCTGTCCCGGAAGGTCACCGAGATCGACGTGGTGGAGCGGGACGCGGGCATGCTGGCGGAAGCCGACAGACGACTCGCGGGCCTTCCGGCCACCATCCGTCTGCACCACACCCCGGCCGAGGAGTTCGAGCCGCCCTCTCCGTCCTGGCGCGCCGATCTCGTCACGATCAGCCGGGCCTTCCACTGGATGGACCAGCCTCTCGTCCTGTCCCGCCTGGAAGGGATGACCGCGCCGGACGCGACCGTCGCGGTGATGGGCGACGGCAGCCTCTGGACCGCACGCGCGGAGTGGACCGACGCGCTGCGCGCCCTGATCCAGGAGTACCTCGGGCCCGAGCGCCGCGCCGGCAAGAGCCGGACGTACGCGGTGCACGGTCGCCCGTACCGCGAAGTCCTCTCCGACTCCGCGTTCCACCATGTCGAGGAACACTCCATCCCCGTCGAACGGAAGTGGACCGCCGACGGTGTCATCGGATACCTCTACTCGACCTCGTTCGCCTCCCGAGCGGTGTTCGGTGACCAGGTCGACGCGTTCGAGCACCGGGCCCGCGCCCTCCTCGACCGGTATGCGGCCACCAGCGGTGGCCTCACCGAGCACGCCGTCTTCACTCTGCTGCTCGCCACCCGCCGGGGCTGACCGTCCCTCCGTGTCAGAAGGCCCGCTTGTCCACTGCGTGCAGCCGTCGAAACGCAACTCGGGGAAGGGTAATTCGGGGAAGGGCAACTCGGGAATACTGAATCGAGCAATCTCCCCGGATCGGAGTGAGGATCCTCGACATGAGGGTGATCAGGAAATGAGTACGTACAGGACAGCAGGCACAGGGAGGCCACGGCGGCTCCGGATGCAGGACGAACGATGAGTACCGCTGCCGACTACAGCAACGTCGATCCCGAACGGGCCCTCAAGTACGCCGTCCAGCACATCAGGGGCGACCGCGCCCAGATCGTCGAAGGAATCATCGAGCCCGTGTCGCCCACCTGGGATCACGAAGCGGCAGCGGAGACGATCCGCGACCAGATCCGCTCACGCGCACGAGAACTGGGATGTGTCACCGGCTCCGGCAACCTCGACCTTCCCGGCTCATCCAACTGGTATGTCCCCGACATCGCCGTCGTCCCCGCGGCCCAGGCGAAGGGCGCGACCGCCCTCCTGCCCGAAGACACGCTCCTCATCGTCGAAGTGACCTCGGAGTCGAACCGGGACACCGACCGCATCGTCAAACGCAAGCGTTACGCCGAGTACAACGCCCCGCTCTACCTCGTCGTCGACCGCCAGGAGCAGAGCGTGACGCTGTTCTCCGAACCGGGGAAGCTCGGCTACACGCGGGTCGACGGCCCCCACCCGTTCGGCACCGTCCTCACGATCCCCGAGCCCTTCGGCCTCAGTCTCGACACCAGCGATCTCAACTGATCCCGGGGAGAGAACCGCTGATCGACCAGCGGTCCCCATCCCCCATCCCCCATGCTCCCCGCATCCGCGGGGATCCCCTCTGCCCAGATCCGGCGGTCACGTACGCGGGCGACGCTGGTTCTCCCGTGTCGACAGCAACCCCAGCTCGGCCCTCTCCTGATGGTGCGTGAACCACTGCCGGGCCAGGTCCCGGTCCGAGAAGCGCCCGAGGCCGGGCTCGGTCGAGGGGGTCAACTCGATCGTCTCCCATCCTCCGGCCGACCGGGCGAAGGCTTCGGCGATCTCGACGAAGGACGGGCCTCGGAAGTAGCTCACGGCGGTGTTCGTGGTCTCCAGCGGTGTACGGGACTGGTCCGACAGCAGCGTTCCGGCCGCCTGCCGAGACGCGAAGTAGGCGTTGATCGTCGCCTTGACCTCGTCCCGCATCACGTTCAGCACCTGCTGACGGTGCGTGGGCGGCTTCAGGCAGGTCAGATACGAGAAGTCGATGCGGCTTCCGTCCGTCCGGATCACCTCGAAGCCAGGGTACGGGCCGCGCTGCGGCGGCGCGATCGCGAAGGCCTCGACGCCCGGGCCGATCTTCTCCGCCGCCTCGTGGTGCAGGTCGAGGAGGTCGAGGAGCAACAGATGGTCCTCCTCCCCGTCGACGATGCTTCCCACGGTGTACCGGTACAGCACCTCCTGTACGGCTTCTCCCGCGTCCTTCTTCGTCCGGTAGCGGCGATGGCCGATCCAGAACTCTGGCATGTTCAAACCCCCCTCTGTGCGTGCTTACCTACGTCCGAACCGGCGCCGCTTGGACGCGTTGCTCCACCCGGACCTGTCCTTCGTACCGCTCGCTGCCGCAGGACCGACGCTCCCCGCGGCAGGGCGGTGGATGAGGGTCAGGCCCTCGTGGTCGACCGGGTGCCAGGCGTGGTCGAAGGTGCGGAAGGTGTATCCCTGCTCGTTGTCGGTCGTGTGGGCGAGCAGGGCTCTGCCCTGTCCGGCGTATTGCTGGACCTCGTTCCACAGGACGTCGCGGATCCTCGCGGACGGGTTCCCGATGAAGACGCCGGCGGAGATCTCGAGGAGCCAGCGGGTCAGGAAGCCGCGCAAGCCCGCCGGGCAGTTGGTCAGGACGATCACGGTCACCAGGTCAGCGCCATTTCCTCGTAGCCACTGCCCTCGCCGTCTCCGTCTCCGTCTCCGTCTCCGTAGTTCCGGCCGGCTGCCACCCGCGCGCCCTTGTCGCTCTGCAGCGTGACGATGTCCCACGTGCCGTCCGGGTCCGCCGTCCCGGTGTCGTCGGTTCCGAGGAGGAGCCGTTTGATGTCACCGACGCAGCGGTCGAGCAACGATGTCTCGTTGATGCGGTCGCGCAGTGCCCTGCGGGTGCGGGAACCGACGTCCTCGCCGCCCTCGGTCGCCACCTCGAAGGCGAGGGGGATGCCGATCTCGGTCTTGTACAGGTCGGCGATGTCCAGGACGAAGGAGAGCTCGTGACCGGAGTGGACGAAACCGAGCGCCGGACTGCAGCCGAGCGCCGTGACCACGGCGTGCGCGACGCCGTACATGCACTGGGCGGCCGCGGTGATCGCCTGGTTGACCGCGTCGCCGGCGGCGAAGTCGCCCGGGACGTACTTGCGGCCGTGCCACGGCACTCCCGTACGGGCGGACTCGGCGCGGTAGCACTTCTTGACGCGGTCGCCCTCGCGGCCGAGGAGCTCACGGCGGGTCGCTCCGCCCGGGTCCTCGTCGGGGAATCTCAGCCGGTACATGGCCCGCGCGACCCCCAGGCGCGAGCGGGCGTTGGCCCACTGCACGGCCTGGGCCTCGGCGAGTGCCGAGGAGCGGCTCAGGGCCCGGCCGCCGGCGTAGTACCGCACGCCCTGCTCCCCCACCCGGACGACGCCCGCGCCCGTCTCCCCCAGGACGCTCATCGCCTGGTGGGTGACGCGGGTGCCGGGGCCGAGCAGCAGGGTGCCGATCGTCGCCGAGGGGATGTGGGTGACGCCGTCCGCGTCCGTGGCGGTGATGGCGTTGGCGTCCCGGTGCACCGTGCAGCGCTCCAAGTAGACGAAGGAGATGCGCTCGCTCACGCGGGTCAGTTCGCGCGGGGTGAGTGCCCCGCGCCGGGACACGGTCGTCACCGGGCCTCCCCCTGGGGCAGGGGCGCCAGGGTCATCAGACCGCAGCCGTACGCCTTCGCCTTCCCGATCCCCTGCGTGAGGGTACGACGCATGAGCTCCGGATCGGTGACCTCCAGACGCCCGTCGAAGGTGGCGGTGACGAGGGTGACGGGCTTGCCGCGCTTCGCGCCGGAGGCGCGGGACTTGTCGAACGCGTGGGAACGGTGGTCGCGGACCAGCAGCTCATAGCGGTCACCATGGTGCTCGCGCCCCTGAGGGGTGGTTCCCCCGGGCAGCAGACGCTTCTCCTTGGGCTTCTCGAGGATGCGGAACCCACCGCGCTCCTGCCGGCCCTCGTCCAGCAGCCAGCCCATCTGGTGGTACGCGGTCAGGTGGGCCGTCCGCTTGCGCGGCTCGTCGTCCGTGCGGCGGATGTGGTGCACCGGGTTGGCCGTCAGCCGGAACTCCCACCGGCTCCCTTCCGCCAGGCGGTCGAGGAGCGGGGCGTAGGCGCGGGTCTGCCAGCCCGGCCCGTCGACCATGGCCGTCGGCCACCCTGCCTGTTCCACCAGGTGCGTGAGGTCGGGGGCGTCGGGGCTGACGAGGAAGAGGAAGACCTCGCCGGGTGCGTTGTGGTCCAGGCGCCAGAGGACCCGGGGGGCGTCGGGCGTCGGCCGGTCGGCGGGCAGCAGGCGGGGGAAGGACGCCATCACGGCGGCGTGCATCACCTGCCGCGAGGACAGCAGGCGGCGGGCACCGGTGCGGGCGGCGTTGAGCCGGAAGCGGGTCAGGTACATCATTCGCTCTCTTCCGCCAGAGCGGCGAACGGATCGTGCCGGGGCGCGTGCGGGTTCGGGCGTGGGTACGGATTCGGGCTCGCGTGCGGGTTGGGCACGTCGGTCTCGCTCCGCACGATCGTGCGGAGCGCGTGACGCCGGTGCCCCGCTGCGAAACTCACCGGCTGGTCACGGAGGACGTCCGCGGCGGGATCGCCGGCCGGCGCCTCGTGGAGAACGGCGAGCCGCACGGTGGGACCACTCCGCTGCCGTCGCGCGTACCACCGGGAGGCCTGCCACGGTTCGGTGCTCAGAGCCTTCCGCAGGTCGCCTTCCGGGTGGAGGTTCATTTCCACGGGCTGTGCGGGAGGGCAGGAGCGGCGCCCCAGGAAAGGCGGGTACACCGGCCTGGTCAGGGCGCTGTGGAGCTCGTCGAGGAGGTCGTGGTCCCCCTCGACGGCGGCGACGAACACGGCGTCGGCGAGGTAGAACCGTTCGGACAGCGGCATCGCCTTGCCGGTGTCCGCGTGGTGGGCGGTCTGGAAGTCCCGCAGCCGCGTGCCCGGTTGGTCGACGCGCACCCCGAACCGCAGTGCCGCGAGCGGCGCCAGCCGCTCGTCGTCGCCCCGCTGGATGCCCTTCGCCGCGGCGAGGAGGCCGATGACGCCGCTCTTGGTCGGGGCGGACTCGGTGGTGCGGCGGGCGAACCGGGCCGCGGCCCCCCACGACTGCAGGGGGCCGGCGAGCCTGAGGGTCAGGACGGTCATGCGGGCGTCTCCAGGTGCTCCGCGACGGCCTGGCCCACGGCGGAGACGAGCTCGCGCAGCGATTCCGCCTCGGTGCCGACCCCGCTGAGCTTCTGCGTGTTCGGGCCGACCCGCAGGACCCAGGTGAGGGTGGCGTCGTCGCCGTACGCCTTCTCGACGGACGGGATGTACTCGGCCAGGCGCTCGGCGGCTCCGCGGAGATGGCCCGCCTGACCGCTGGGCACCGGGTCCTCGAAGGCGGAGACGAAGCTGACGGGGCGGGTGGTGCGGAGCTTGACGACCACGGCGTCGGGGAGGGTGTGGTGGCCGAAGGTGTTGATCTTGCCCTGGGGCAGGGAGTGGATGAACCCGTCGACGAAGGCTTCGACGGCGCGGCGGACCGGCGTCGTCAGGGGTTCGTCCTCCCGCAGCCCCTGCCCGAGGTTCTCGGCCAGCTGGTGCACACCGAGTGCCGCGTACCGGTAGAGCGTCGCGGAGTTGAAGTCGACGGTGCCGATCATGCCCGCGCCCGGCTCGTCGTCCTCGTTCCTGTCGTCCACGGCCGTGAAGTAGTCCGACTCGTTCTCGACCTTGTGGACGCTGATCGCGTGGGCGACCTGCACGGCGGCGTCGACGTTGATGTCGGTGACGTCGGCGACCATCCGGCCGAAGAGCGCGATGTCGACGGAGTGGCGGGTGTCGGCGAGCTGCTTGGCCCGGGCCTTGTTCTCCTTGTCCTTGAAGAACGCCTTGCCGTCGGCAGCGCCCTCGACGGCGAGACCGGCCAGGCCGTCCAGCTGACGGGAGCTGAGGAAGAGCAGGTACTTGGCCTCCGGCAACGGCTCCGGCTCACCGGTCTTCGCCGCGGCCTCCGCCTTGCGCTTGGGCACCGCGATCTGCAGGCCGGCGGCCTGGATCACCTCGGCGGCGAGCTCCTCCGCCCGCTCACCCTTGAGAGACGTCTCAAGGGTCCCGATCCTGTCGGCGAGCACCTCGACGACCTTCTTGGTACGGACGCCCAGCTCGCCCGGGTCGAGCAGCTGCTTCTCCTCGAAGTACTCCCGGGTGGCGCGCTTCCAGGCCTGGCTGGAGACGCGGGCACGCGGCACTCCCCCGTACACGGCGGTCTTCGGGGCACCGGTGTCGTCCCGGTTCAGGTTGCTCGGCGGGACGGTCTGCAGCGCGTGCACGTCGAGGAAGAGGTGGTTCACGGAGCGTCCTTGTCAGTGATGTCGGTGGCGGTGCCGGTGGTGATGTCGGTGGTGATGTCGGTCGCAGCGGGATCGGCGTCGGCGTCGGCGTCGCTCAAGAAGTGCCCTCCTGCTCCTGGACTTCCTTCTCGTCCTTCTCCCGCCAGGCGTGGAAGGAACGGCCCCAGGCGGCACGGACCGCGTCCATGCCGCCGGGCCGCTGCCACTGGTAGAGCTGCCCGGCGAGCAGGGAGTAGTCGAGGGCCACGTCCTCCCGGCGGAGAAGCAGCACGATGTCCCGCAGTCGCTGGGCCAGGGTCGACAGGTCGGATGCCTTCCCGGCACGTACGAACCGCTTGCGCAGCGCGTCGTCGATCTCACCGGCCGGCATCAGCCGACGCACCGCGGCACCGAGGCCCCGGGGAGAGCCGGTCTTGTCCCGCAGGTGCACGCCCGCGCTGCGCGACTGCTGGTGGAGGGCCCAGAGGGTGCAGGCCATGAGCAGTGCCTCCTGGGCCTGCTCCAGCTCCTCTTCGCTCAGGGGACGTCCGGCACCGCGGGCGCCCTGGAGCGCGTCGAGATCGATCAGATCCCACAGGTCGAACACCTTCGCCGCGCTCTTCCCGGCCTCGCGACTGAGCCGGGCGCGGGCGGCGACGGCCTTGGACTGGTCGGTGATGTAACCGCGCTGCCAACTGCCGATCCACTGGTGGGCGAAATCGGCGACCAGCTGGTGAACCGGCGTCGGCGCCGTATCGGTCGTCATGATGCATGCACCTCTAAAGGGATTCCTCCGCCGCGCCCGGGTCGGACGGACGGTCGGACGGGAAGGGCTGACCGAGGCACGTGCGAAGCCGTGCCCTGAACCAGCGTTCGGCCAGCGCCGAGTTGAGCCACACGCTGCCCTGCTTGGTCGGAACGGTGCGCCCCTCCCAGGCCAGGTCTCCCGCGTCGGCGACCATCTGCCTGCCGAGCCGGAGGACGATCCCGTACGCCTGCCGCTGCCATGCGGCCCGCTGCTCGACGGGGTCGTCCGCCGAGCCCAGGGCGGCGAGCCACGTGCGGTAGGGGCCTTCGAGCTCGCCGAAGCCACGGTCGCGCGCGACGCTGCGGGGACCCTCGTTCTCCGAGCCGGCGGCACGTTCCAGATCGGTCGCGAGGTCGCCGAGCGTCTTGACCGCCTCGGCGGCGTCGCCGGCCGCGTCGATCGCCTGTTGCGCGTACTCGCGGTCCTGTTCGTGCAGGAGGACGACGTCCATCGTCAGGTGGTCGTCGACGACTTCGTCGACGACGGACTGCTGTGTGCCGTAGGCGGTCCCGATGATCCGGGCCCGGACGAGGAAGCCCCGGGACAGCGTCCGGCTCGTCACCAGACGGGCCACCCATTCCAGGACGCCGGGCCGCAGGTGGAGAGGGACGCCGTCCGTGCCCTTCTTCGTCTGCCCGCGATCGGCCACGAGCGCCGCGACGCCGCGCCACGCGGAACGCGCGGGATCGTGCTCGCGCGGCAGGTAGATCAGCTTCTCGCGGTACTTCTTCTCCTGTGCCGGGCTACGGCGCCAGGCGGTCATCGGCTCGTGCGTGTGCATGTTGCGTGCGGGGAGCGGATCGCCGTAGCCGAGGACGACGCCGTACACCCCGTCGGCGTCGGCGTGCAGCCGCAGGCGCCGGCTCTGCCAGGTGTACAGGTCGCGCAGCCCGGTCGGCGTGCGCTCCCCTCCCCCGGGCCCGCTCGGCCCCCGCCGCCACGCAGGGCGGTCGTCGGTTCCGGACACGGTCCCGCTCGTGTCCGCCGCCACGAGGTTCAGCAGCAGCGTCTCCCGCAGATCGCGCCCCTCGACGAACACTCCGCCGAGGTTCCCGGCCCACCCGACACCCAGGGGGTAGACCTTTCCTCCCTTGGCGCGGTCGTCGCCCACGACACCGCTCTTGATGCCGGAGGTGTCGTACGCGTGCGCGTGCACCACCCACCTCGCCGCTTCCGCGAAGCCCAGCCGATCGACGGCGGGCAGCCGCGCCGAGAAGAACGGATCGCCGTTGGGCACGTCCGCCACGATCCTGTTGAGCGAGGAGACCTCGTCCTTCGCCGTCCTCAGCCCGGCCGTCTGGAAGAAGGGCACCTCCGGATCCAGGAGATCGAACGAGCCGCGGTGGACGTCGAGATACTCCCCCACTCCGGCGAAGCACTCCGGATCGCTCCACAGCCGCGACCAGTGCTCGATGTCCTTCGGGCCGTCGAGCGCGTCGTGGGCGATCGCGAGGAGGAGGCGTGTCAGGGCGAACTCCTGCGTGGGCAGATCGCCTGCGATCCGGCGGATGTCACGGGCCCGCGCGAAGACCTCACGCAGCGACAGTTCCCGTTCCGCACCGTCCTGTTGGAGCACTCCGATCCACGGACGCTCCGTCAGGTCGAACGACGGCGCGCTCCCGCCCGCCTCGCTCGTCCCACTGGTCTCAGACACGGGTCACCTCAAGTCCCTCGGTCTTGGAGTACCGGAGCGAGAAGCCTGCCAGCCGGGTCTGACCATCCTCGTCGAGAGCGAGGATCAGCTGGCCGGCGAGCCAGGGGCTGTCCTTCGACTGCCAGGCCGGCACGTACAGTTCCTCGAGTTCGCCGATGGCCCGGCTCATCACTTCGTGGTACGAGAACTGCACCGGCAGGCGCAGTCCGCTCGCCGCAGCCGTACGCGCGGCCAACCGTTCCGGTACCTGGTCCCACGGCAGCTCCAGCCCGCCCAGCCGTCTCCCCCGGCGGTCCTCGCCCAGCCACGGCACGGTCGTCATCGTCCCGTCGGCGCGCTTCTGCACGACGATGACCTCCAGGCCGTCACGGGTGTCGCGTACCTGGGCCCGCCCCTCGGGCGTGTCGTCCGCGTCGCCCACACCGGCGGCCACCCATCCGAAGAGCGGTTCCCCTGCCTTGCGGACGTCGTCCAGCCGGAACGTCGCCGCTCTCCTGGCCTGGTCGGCACAGTGCTCCTCATGCTCGGCCCAGGCCTCGTCCAGCGCTTCCGCCCAGCCCTCGGGTGCCGCCTGTCCTTCGGCGTACGCACCCTGTACGAGCGGGCTGATGTCCTCCGGCAGCCGTACGGGCACGGGATCCGCCCCGTCGAAGTGCGGGAGCAGGACGGCCGCCGAGCGCAGCAGCAGGTGCTTCCCGTACACGATGACGGACCCTCGTACCGGCACCGGTACGGTCCCTTCCCAGTCGGCGCCGGTCACCAGGCACCGCGGCTCGCGCAGCCGCTCGGGCCGGTCCGCCTGGCCCTCTCCGCGCTGGTGCCGGTGCAGGCGCCCCATGCGCTGGAGCAGGAGGTCGACCGGACACAGGTCGGTGACCAGCAGGTCGAAGTCCACGTCGAGGGACTGCTCGGCGACCTGGCTCGCCACCACGATGTGCCTGCGCCGGGGACGGTCGGACTCCTCCCCCGGCGGCCCGAACCTCCGCAGGAGCTCCTTGTCGTTCGCCGCGCGGTCCAGGTCGAGGAAGCGGGCGTGCGCCACCGTGACGTCCTCGTCGCCGAACCGCTCCCGGAGCACACGTGCCGTGTCCAGCACGCGCGTCACGGTGTTGCGCACCACCAGCGCGCACCCACCGTCCCGCAGCTCCTCGGCCAGCCTGTCGGCGAGGACCTCGGCATCGTCGTCGAGGCGCTCCAACCGTACGGACACACCGCGGCCGGACGCCCCGGGACGCCGCACGACGGGAGCTCCGCCCGGGGCCACCGCCGTGAGCAGCGGGTACTCCCCCGCCGACGCGACAGCCTCGAACGCCCCCGGTGCCGTGCCGTCACCCGCCCCCGCACCGGCATAGGCCTCGACGAGCTCCCGGCGCCGGGCCGCGGGAAGCGTCGCCGACAGGATGACGACCGGCACCCGGTAGGCGCCGAGCCACGACAGCACCCGGTCGAGATAGGCACTCATGTACGTGTCATACGCGTGCGCCTCGTCGATGACGACGACCTTGCCCGCGACCGCCAGATGCCTCAGCGCCAGGTGCTTGCTCTTGAGCCCGGCGAACAGCAGCTGGTCCACGGTCCCGGCCACGAAGGACGACAGCATCGCCTTCTTCCGGCCCCGCAGCCAGATGTGGGCCACCAGTTCCGCCACGGCCTCGCGGACGTTCGGAGACTGGCTTCGCACATCGGCGTCCAGCTCCACGGCCACGACCTTCCCGACCTCCATCAGGTCGGTGAACTCGTCGTTCAACGCGGACTTGGAGTGTGCCAGCAGCACCGAATGACGCTGCCCCTTCAAAGACGGCAGCCTCTTCAACCACTTCAGCAGCCGGGGAAACATCGCGTTGCCGGTGGCCATGGTCGGCAGCGCGAAGAACACTCCCCCGGCCCCGGACCGGGCGGCGAAGATCTCCGCCACGGCCAGCGCGGCCTCGGTCTTCCCCTCCCCCATCGGCGCCTCGATCACCATCAGCCCCGGCGCCGTCATGGACCTGGCCAGCTCCACCGCCGCCACCTGGACGGGACGTGCCTCCGCTCCCTTCGGGAGCGCGAACCTGGAGGCGAACAGCTCCCGCACATCCGCGGGCGGCTCCGTGGGCCGCCACGAGGCCGGCAGGTCGAGCCCCCGCCACGCCGCCGCCGCACGCTCGGCACTGCTCCGCGGAACGTCCTGCGGGTAGTACGGGAACAGCTCCGGGTTGCTCGCGATCCAGTCGGCGACGATCACCAGCCCCGTCAGCAGCACCTGCACGGGCTGCGGCAGCTTCACCGCACGCCACTCCCCCAGCCGCTCCCGCACACCGAACTCGTCGGCACACGCTTCCAACAGCTCCGCCTGCACCCGACGCCACAACGGCCGACTCACCCCCGTCGACCACAACAGATGCCCGCGATTGTCCAGCGCACTGATCTGCCCGTACTCGGGCGGCACCCCGTGATGCCCACCCACCACCACCGAGAACTGATCACACTGCCCGGGCGCCCCACCGCAGCGCTCCTCCAGCCACTCCCCCAGCAGCACCTGACTGGCCAGCGCATGCGGCGCCCTCCTGCGGTCCGGCCCCATCTGCCCGTACGACCGCATCTGCAGGCCCACGTCCCGCATCCGATCGGCCAACGGCTCGACCTGACAGGCGAACGCGGGCGTGGCCTTGCCGATGTCGTGCACCGCGGCCAGCCACATGATCAGCCGACGCCCGTCGGCCTCTCCCCCGGGCAGCGCCTCACCGACCAGCCGGCGGATCTGCGAGGGAATCCACTCGTCCCACAGCATCCCCGCCACAGCCGCGCTGTCATCCATGTGCTGCCACAACGGCAGCCACCCGTCGGAGTCCCTGTCGTACTTGCCCCACAGCGCGAGCACCGGACCCTCAAGTCTGCTCCGAAGGCCTGAGCGGCCCTCCCCCTCACGTGCCATGGGAGATGGATACACGGCGGTGAAGGAGGCGACGCCCCCATCAGGACAAGATCCGGGTTTCACCATCGACTTGCGCGGAACCGACACACGGCAGGCATTCGACCGCGTAAGGTGAGCAATTTTTCGCTCGCCACCGTGCCGCCCTCGCTGCGGGCGGCACAGCGCGGGAGCAGCACGAAGCCCCTGCCCTTCCATGAGGAAGAACAGGGGCTCCGCGTCTTCGGCTACATCTCCCGTACGAGCCCGGCGGCAACCTGCTGCAGGATCGCCCCGAGCGAGGCACGGGCCTGGGATCCGAGATCCCCTCGCATGTCCGTGGTCACGGCCTCGATACCACTGCTCCGCCGGAAGTACCGCTGGATGAACGCGCTTCGCTGCACCGGGTCGAGCCTGTCGAAGGCCATGTCCATGAGAGCGACGCCGTCGTTCCACGGCACGACGAGGGCCGGATCAGCCGCGACGGCCGCGGTGCTCCGCGGTTCCGGGACGACGGCAACCGGCTCAGCCAGATCGGCGGCCTCGGTGGCCACCGCTCCCCCACTGGGTTCGGACGCTTCCGCCTCGGACTTCAAAACCGGGTTTTGAACCGGCGGGACCGACGGCTCCGGAACACCGGACTCCAAAACCGGGTTTTGAACCGGCGGGACCGACGGCTCCGGAACAGCCCGCTTACGCGGAGGCTTCGGCTCCTGCGCCTTGCGGATCTCCTCGGCCGCGATGGCCTTCTGCTGCTCGGGATCCTGGATCTTGGCGATCTTCTCCGCCGTCTTCACCTTGATCTGCTTGGTGTCGACGACGTCACGGAGTTCGGGCGTGAGGTTGAGCAGCGCCAGACGGTTGGAGACGTACATCTGCGACTTGCCGATGCGCTCCGCGACCCTCTCCTGGGAGCCGTGGCGCTCGACCATCCGCTGCAGGAACTCCGCCTCCTTGTAGGGCGGGATGTTCTTGCGGTGGATGTTCTCGATGACGACGGCCTCGTCGACCCTGTCGTCGTCCTCGTTGCCGAGGCGGTCGCGCACCCGGATCTCGAACTTCGTCCAGCCGAGCTGCTTCGCCGCGTGGAAGCGCCGGTTGCCGAGGATGATGACCCACTCGGCATCGCCGATGCGAGGCCCCTGCTCCGGCTTGAGGCGGAGGTACGCCTCGCGGGACAGCGCGACAGCCGGCTGCAGCTGACCGACCGACTTCATCGACGCCTTGAGCTCGCGGAAGTCGGGGTCCTCGTCGCTGTAGTCGTGATCGGTGCGCGGGTTCTCGGGGTTGCCGACGAGCGTGTGCATGTACACGGTCGTCGGCGGCGCCTCCGTCTTGGCGGGCTCGTCGACGGCGGCACGCTTGCTCCCCGGCTTCCCCGGGCCGTCGAGCAGGTCGGTCCAGGGCTTCTTCGCCGCCATCAGCGCGAGCCCTTCTTGCCGGCACCGAGCTCGAGAGCCAGCTGGTAGAAGTCCTCGCGCGCCTCCATGGCGACACGGTTCTTCTTGTACTGGGTGACGACGGTGCCTTCGAGGGCGGCCCGGGTGTGCACCTTGTAGTGACGGATCACGGTGTTGGCGAGGTTCCAGCCCTGGGCCCGCACGAAGTCCTTGGTCTGGTCGAGGTCGGCTTCGCCGTCCCGCGGGTCCCAGTTGTTGATCACGACGAGGTAGGGGATGCCGAGCGGCTTCACGACCTCCTCGATGGTGTCGCGGGTCGGCATGAAGCCGAGCGGCTCCGGCTCGACGGGGACGATGATGTCGTCGGCGTTGGTCAGCACGGCCCGCATGGCGTCCGCGGCCGTGCTCTTCCCGAACGGGTCACCGGCCTCTTCCTTCTCGTCCTCGGGAAGGTCCATCCAACCCGGGGTGTCGATGAAGGCGTGCTTGATCTTGCGGGACTTCTTCAGGTGGGAGAACAGCTCCAGGTCGTCCTTGGAGTTGATCTGCTCGAAGGAGAAGGGCAGCTCGTGACCGACACGCTCCGACCACCACGTGGTCGAACCCTGGGGGTCGGCGGAGACTGCGGCGACGTAGTGCGGGTCGCCTTCGGGGGCTGCGCCCAGGACGTGGGCGGTGATGGCCGCGGTGTTGACGGTGAGAGTCGACTTCCCGACTCCACCCTTGCGGTTGATGAGCGCGGTAATCCGTGCCATGGGTGGTACTCCTGATGCTCCGTATGCTTCCCAGCCACGTCGGCTGGTACTAGCGGACGTGGACAGGATGCCACGTATCCCCTCGTTCATAGGCACTCCGGCACGGCGGTTTCAAAACCGGGTTTTGAAGTGAACCCCTCGTTCCGCTTCTGACCGCCCCTGCGAAACGGAACTGCCCCGTCCTCCTCGATCGCGTCGTACTCGCAACGAACCGAGTCGTTCGGGCATACGTCTCAGCGCACTCAGGCGCACCGACGAGGACACTCCACCTGCCCCCCGCACTGGAACCGCCCGCTCTTCTGTCTAGCCTGCGGACATGACGCAGCATCCGGGATTCGACGCCAGGCTGGCATGCCTCCTGGACCACAGAGGCCTCGACGCCCAGGAACTGGCCGACCGCGCCGGCTCGACGGCGGAAGAGGTCCGGGCGGTACTCGCAGGGAAGAACCCGGGCGACGCACTGCTCCGACGGCTTGGGCCCGCGCTGGGTTTCCACGCTACCGATCTGTTCATCCTCGCGGGCTTGGCGGTTCCGGACGACCTTGCGCCGTTGGACGCCACGACCGCGCAGTGGACGGCGAGCACGGTGACGGCTGCGGCGCGCCTCCCCGCAGCCAGACGTCATGAACTTCTCCGGCTGATTCGCTCACTGCCCCAGGAGCAACGGCGCTCCGGCTTCACCCCGAGGCCTCTCCTGCCCCTCCCCGGTGGCCCAGGCACTTGGCTCATCCGCATGCTCCAGTACCGCAATCTGAACTGGACGGGCATGGCGAGAGCGCTTGCGTCCGTGACTCCGACATACCTGTCGGCGGCCACCTACGGCCTGATCGGGTCCGGTCGCAAGGAACCGACCCCGCGCTTGGTGACGGACTTCGCCACCGTGTTGGGCATCGACGCCTGCGAGCTGGCCGCACTGACGGGCGTTCCTCTACGTGAGGTGCCGCCCCCTCCGTCCCCGGAGGGCGTGGACGCCGCAGCTCTGCTGTGGGAGGCACGGCAGCTGTCACCTGTCCAGGCGCGCCACGTCTCCGAGCTGGTGTGCTCCATGCGTGAGGACTCCCCCGCCGGGTAGCCATCTGTCCACCGGCATCAGGGCCGCCCCCGTGAGCGTTTCAAAACCCGGTTTTGAAGATGGCTCCCTCAAAGGCGGCATTTCGTACCGGGTGTCCAACGAACTGTGCCTGTTCAAGATGGTTGCCCCTTGAACAGGAGGACTGTCACCGCTCAGTGGTCGAAGTGGAGCTCGGGCCGGGTCCAGAGGGTGAGGTCGCTGCTGGTGGCGACCGCCAGGGTCAGGCCGGAGGGGGAGAACCCGGCCGCGCGGAGTTCCGAGTACTCGGAGTGGAAGACGTGCCACCACGTCCCTCCCGCCGGGCCTTTGTGGGACCCGCCGTCGGCGGAGAGGATGACGCGGTCGTGGGGCCACTCGGGACTGACGACGTCCAGGCTCCAGCCGTCCGGTGTGGTGCTGTGCAGGCCGCCGCCGAAGAGCCCGGCGATACGCACCGGCATGCCCTCGATCGGGCCGAGCCCGGGACAGGTGAGCTCCGGCGACGCGTCCGGAGTGCTGGTGTCGGGATCCGGGTCCCGGTCACGGGCGACCTTCTCACCGGTGACCGCGTCGAAGAGTCCATGACCGGCGCTGGACACGACCATCACGAGATCGTGCCCACTGTCGGGATGGACGGCGAAGCCGATGCCGAGCAGACCCCCGATGGGAGTCCCCTGGTCCAACACCGGCTGCCACGGCTCCGGCGCCGGCAGGACAGGAGCGGCGAGGTAACGCTCGCGCAGCTTCTGCTGGTACTCCGTGATCAACTCGTCTCCTCGGGGCATCCGTGTCGAAGGGCAAGACCGCAGATGATCTCAAAGCGATGAGAACGACGCGCCTTCGATGACGACAATCCTGCTCACGCCGCCCCGCAGGGCGGGGTCCGGGGCAGCTGTCAGGTGACATGCCGAGGTGTTCAGGCACACGAGCCCACCGCCTGTCGACGATCAGGTGCCACTGCGTGTGCTGGCTCCGTCAGAACTCCCGCTGCACGGCAGACAGCCGTCCCATCGCCGACGCTCTCCAGAACGAACGCTCACCGCAAAGCGAGCCACGGGGATGGCCCCCCAGCAATCTCCCACTTCCCTACCCGTCCAGCTCCGACAGCCGGAGCACCGTCCACACGGCCCGGCCACCGGCACGGTCGAAGGCATCTGCCGCCACCTGATCGCTGGCTTCCTCCCCGTCACCGGCACCCGCCGGGGCCTCCGCAGAGCCGGGGCCTCCGCAGAGCCGAAGCCGTCTACGGCTCCGTACGGCCGTCGCCGACCGCAACCTCGACTCCTCCTGGCACCTCTGTCTCACCCCCGACCAGCAGGACTTCGACCTCACCGCTTGATCGCGGACCTGCTGGCGAAGAGACTGCGGCCCATGAGGCCTACCGGCATGTCCGCCGACACGCAGACCACCAGCGCCGAAGCGAACCTTTCCATGCCGCGGCAGGCTCACCAGTGACCACCGACCTACCCCACTTCCGTTACCACCCCGACCCCATCGCAAGCGGGTCCGTCCGCGAGAGCGCCGAGACCTGCGCCTGCTGCGGGCGCAGTACGGGATGGATCTACACCGCGTCGTTCTACACGGCCCAGAATGTCAACGGGAGACTCTGCCCCTGGTGCATCGCCGATGGCAGCGCCGCTGAACGTTTCGAAGGTGAATTCATCGACGCGTACGGGCTCGACGGCATCAGCGAGGAGACCCTGATGGAGGTCACTCGCCGCACCCCCGGCTTCCACACCTGGCAGGATCCGTACTGGCTTGTCCACTGCAACGACGCGGCCGCCTTCATCGGCGAGGTCGGATACGCCGAACTGGCAGCCCATCCCGAGGCACTGGACCAGCTTCGACTCGACCTGCGGATGGGTGGCTGGCACGACGCCTCCCGGCTCGAGAACTTCCTGACCCACCTCGGGCAAGGGGCAAACGCCATGCTCTTCCGCTGCACTGTCTGCGGCACCCGTCTCGCCTACGCCGACGCTTCATAACCACGGCCCACCTCAGCACGCCCCCTTTCCCTGCAAAGGATCCGCACCCCACCCTCTGGCGGTGCCCTGGTGAAGGTCCGATCTCAGGGAGGGCCTGCCGGGGCCGGCGAAGCCGGTGGCCTTGGCCTCAGCCGGACGAGGGGCCGGAGCGTTCTTCACGACTGATCTCGAGATCAGCGACCGTGCGTCCGCAGAGAATCGGTGGGCGAGTTCAAAACCGGGTTTTGAACGAGGGCCGCACCCCTTCGACGGCGTCGTTTCAAAACCGGGTTTTGAAACGGCAGGCAGGCACCACCTCCGGTGCCGGACATGCGGCCCCGCTGTTCAGCGCGCGACAACCCTGATCCGCCGCTGCCCCCATCGCCTCAGGCACGACACAGACCCGGAGGAAAACCCGACCGTCCCCTGGTAACGGACACCCCGGTGGGACAGGATGACCGGCCGCGCGCCGCCCGTTGTCCGTACCTGGTCCGGTTCCTCGCGACGGGGCGATACGCCGCCACACGCTTCGACACGGGGGAGTCGCAAGGTGACCGGATTACCGCTGCTCGCTGAGGATCCACAGCGCATCGGTGGCTACTGGCTGGCCGCCAGACTCGGCGCCGGTGGCCAGGGCATGGTCTACGAGGCGTACGACACCGAAGGCGAGCGCGTGGCCTTGAAGGCACTGCGCCGCGACGTGGATCCCTTCGCACGCGACCGGTTCGGCAGGGAGGCGGAGGCAGCCCGCAGGGGCGCGCCCTTCTGCACGGCCCGCGTCCTCGACGCCGCCGTGGACGGGGACATCCCCTACCTCGTCAGCGACTACATCCCTGGACCCCTCTCTCGCCGAGGCGGTACGCACCCACGGCCCTCTCGACGAGGAGGCGACATGGAGGCTGGCCACGGGTGCGGCGACCGCCCTGTCCGCCATCCACGCAGTCGGCGTCGTCCATCGCGACCTCAAGCAGGACAACGCCCTCCTAGGCCCCGACGGACCGCGCATCATCGACTTCGGCATCGCCCGTACGCCGGACATGTCGCTGACCGCCACCAGGGCGATCATGGGGACCTTCGGCTACATGGCCCCGGAGGTACTCGGGGCCGGCATGCCACCCCCGCTTCCGACGTCTTCGTCTGGGGAGCGGTCGTCCTGTACGCGGCGACCGGCACCGAGCCATTCCGTGGAGCGAGCCGTTCCGTGGAACGAACATCGCGGAGGTCGCCCACCGCACCGCCGCCGTGGATCCCCACCTGTCCGCGATCGACCCGCGCCTGCGTCCCCTCCTGACCGCCACCCTCGCCAAAGACCCGGCGCGGCGCCCTGGCATCCAGGACCTCCTGATCCGGCTCGTCCGGGCCGCCGCACCCGGGAGCGGCCTCGTGGACACGGCCGGCACCGAGGGCGGGGGAGGGGAGGACCGCCTGCGGGCCGGCGCCGAGCAGGCCGACCGTTCCCCTCTGTACACGGCCACTCTGGCCGTAGCGCCTCTGGGGGAGCGGGCCGAGAACGCCTACGCAGGTCTGCCTGCCCCGACCCAGCGTGCCACTCTCGAACTGCTGCTCCGACTGGTCGTTCCGGGAGGTGCCGAGGACGGTTCCCAGAGCAGCGTGCGGACCGCGCACCGCAGCGAACTCTTCGACGGCCGTCCAGCGTCCGAACAACAGGCCATGGCCCTCGCCGTCGACGGCCTCACCGCCGCGGGCGCGCTCGTCGTGGAACCCGACGGCGGGGTACGCCCGGTCAGCACGGCCCTTCTCCCTGCCTGGTCCCGTCTGCGCGGCTGGGCCGCCCACCACCGCGTGTCCCGCACGCGTCTCCAGCGTCTCGCCCAAGCCACCAACCGTTGGCACGCGCACGGCAGACGCGGCGAGGACCTGCTCTCCGGATCGGAACCGCGCACGCTGCTCGACTGGCTCGCCACCGTCCCCGCGGACCTGCGCCCCAAACCGGCCGAGCTCCAGTTCCTCACGGCGGCCCGCACGGTGCGCCGTCGCCGCCAGCTCCTGGCCGGGCTCGCGGGCGTCACCGTACTCCCCCTCCTCGCGGGCACCGTGACATATCTGCAGAACCGCGAGGCCGATGCCCGGCAGGCCGAGGCCCAGGCCTGTACCGTCGCTCAGACCGCCCAGAACCTGCGGAACGCCGAGCCCGACACCGCGATGCTCCTCGGCCTCACCTCGTACCGCATCGCACCCGTCCCCGAAGCCCTCGGCGCCCTGTACGGCTCCCTCACCCAGCGGACCACCGAGACCATCGCCCTGCCCAGCATCGAGAACGGCACGGACTCCGGGATGGCCCTGACCCAGTCCGGGAGCGGCCTCGTGGTGTACTCGCCGACCCGTACCACCCTCACCGACCTCACCACACCTGCGCCGGCCGCCTCCCGCCCCTCACGTACCCCTCGCGTCCTGCCCGGGGCGTACACCTGGGTGGAGGGCAGCCCCCGTTATGTTCTTCGCGGTCCTGCAATAGGGCCGCTGGCCTCCGGGTCCGGCATGGCTGTGTCCCCCTGTCGAACGGATGACCTGGGGGGTGGTGTCACCGGGCCCGAGGGGTGCCGTCGGAGACGCTGATGAGAGGTCTGGCCACCGCCCGGCCGGGCGCAATGCCCGGCCGCGTACGGGCGGCAGGTCTGCATAACGTGGATGCGCGAGAACGGCCCCGATGCCCAGGCCAGCACGACAACGAGCAGGTGGGGGCACGATGATCGACACCGGCGGCGTGGGCGTCTTCCTCGGTCTGGACGTCGGCAAGAGCGCACACCACGGCCAGGGGCTGACCCCGGCCGGCAAGAAGGTCTTCGACAAGCCGCTGCCCAACAGCGAAACCAAACTGCGGGCCGTCTTCGAGAAACTGTCCGCGAAGTTCGGCACCGTCCTGGTGGTCGTGGATCAGCCCGCCTCCATCGGCGCCCTCCCGCTCGCGGTGGCCCGGGACGCTGGCTGCCAGGTCGCTTACCTGCCCGGACTGGCCATGCGGCGGATCGCCGACCTCTACCCGGGCGAGGCAAAGACCGACGCGAAGGACGCGGCTGTGATCGCGGACGCCGCCCGCACGATGCCGCACACCCTGCGCTCCCTGGAGCTGACCGACGAGATCACAGCCGAGCTCGCCGTCCTCGTCGGGTTCGACCAGGACCTGGCCGCCGAGGCCACCCGCACCTCCAACCGGATACGGGGCCTGCTCACGCAGTTCCACCCCAGCCTGGAGCGCGTCCTCGGCCCCCGCCTGGATCACCAGGCCGTCACCTGGCTGCTCGAACGTCACGGTTCCCCGGCCGCCCTGCGGCAAGCCGGCAGCCGCAGACTCGTCGAGCTGATCCGCCCGAAGGCCCCACGCATGGCCGCCCGGCTCATCGACGACGTCTTCGACGCCCTCGACGAACAGACCGTCGTCGTTCCTGGCACCGGCACCCTGGACGTGATCATCCCGTCCCTGGCCCGCTCGCTCGCGGCCGTCCACGAACAACGCCGGGCCCTGGAAGCCCAGATCAACGAACTGCTGGAGGCACACCCTCTTCCCCAGGTCCTGACGTCGCTGCCTGGCATCGGCGTCAGGACGGCCGCCGTCCTGCTGGTCACCATCGGCGACGGCACCAGCTTCCCCACTGCCGCCCACCTCGCCTCCTACGCCGGCCTCGCACCGGCCACGAAGCAGTCGGGAACCTCGATCCACGGCGAACACGCACCCCGCGGCGGGAACCGGCAGCTCAAACGCACGATGTTCCTGTCCGCGTTCGCCGCCCTGCACGACCCCGCCTCCCGCACCTACTACGACCGCTGTCGCGCCCGGGGCAAAACCCACACCCAGGCCCTCCTCCGCCTCGCCCGCCACCGCATCAGCGTCCTGTTCGCCATGCTCCGAGACGGCACCTTCTACGAACCCCGCACCCCACGCCACATGGGACTCTGCAGTTAACAGATGAACCCTTCTGGAGCACCCGTGACACTTGAGGAACTGATCAGCCGACTGACTGAGACGGATGACGGCCTGACCGTCTTCGCCAGCGAGCCCTGGACTGCGCAAAGCGACGCGGTAGCTGTCCCCAACCGGGAAGGCTCAAGCCGGCCGGACGCCGAGGGCCGCACCTACCTCTTGGAAGCTGTCCTGATCCGCGACGTCCTGGAGACCTGGCGCGCACACCATGACGGGGCCGCTGCCTCCCTCCAAGAGGCATGCGAGGCAGTCATCTACTACGCCGAGAACGACTCATACCTGCACCCGGACGAAGACCTGCCCTGATCAAACCACCCGGACCCGTACTCCCGGCACTTCACGTCGCCCCGGCTGGAAAGCCCGCACACAGCCCTGCCTGCTTGACCAAAGACATAGAGGCACCCCCCCCCCGGCGATCAGCCCGGACGGGCGGCTGATCCTCCGGCGGACCGGCGAGGAACGCGCCCAGGTCGTCGACATCGCCGACGGCCGGCCGCCGGCGGCCCCCTTCACTCTGCCGGTGGACGAGAACGGCGGAGACAGCCTGTCCCTGACCAACCTCGGACAGGTCGTGGAACAGCGCCCGGACGGCACCACGATGCTCCGGGACGCCGCAGGACGGAACACCGCTCCGGTACGGGGCGACATGTCGCCCTCCGGCACCGAGTTGCTCGCATGCGACGCCAAGGGCGTCGACGTCCTGCACACGACCGGAACCTCCGAGGCGACGAGGCTCTTCGTCCCCCGCACACCTGGCTGCAACCGTGAGACTGTCTTCAGCCCGGACGGAAGCATGGTCGCCCGCCTGCAACTGGCCCCGGAGGCATCGGATCTGAGCGTCGTGAGCAGCACGTACGGCGAGGTCGGCATCTGGAGCACCCGGTCGACGAACCAGTCCGCCACGCTCCCGGACGTCGGCCTCCGGAAAGGCAGCTTCAGCTCCGACGGCCACTACCTCCTCGGGGCGACCAGCGGGGGTGACATCGAGATCGGGGAGAGCGAGACCGGGGAGAGCGAGACCGGGGAGAGCGAGACCGGAAACCACCTCGCCACCATCGCCTCCTCGGAGAAGACGGCATCCAGTTCCTACGGACTCGACTTCACGCTGCACGAGCCGAGCAAGAGCCTGCCCGTCATGGCCGGGGACGACGGAGTCCTGCGACGGGTCGACGTCTCTTCCGTCATGGCCTCGGCCTCCGCGACGGCCCCTGACGACGGGGCAGCTCCACCTACTCCGACTCCGACGTCGTCACGGCTGCCGCTTCGACCGACGGCAGCACCGCCATCGTCCGCGAGGGCTTCACGCAGATGCGGCAGCGGATCGTGGACCTGCGGACCGGGCGCACCCTGCACACCGTCCCGCAGCGGGGGAGGGAGCTGCCCGCCCGGCACATGTACAACGCGCTCAGCCATGACGGCGGCGTTCTCGCCTTCACTGACTACCAGCCGACGGGCGGACAGTTCGTGGTGCTGTGGGACACCCGTCGGAACAAGGAGATCCATCGTTTCGTGCCCGGCGACGACACGGTTCGCCATCTCGTTCTCTCGCCCGACGGCCGGTACGTGTCCGCCTACGTCGTCCCCGGCGGGGGACGGGACGGAGCGGGCGGCACGGTACAGGTGTGGGGCGTACGCGCGCGCAAAGAGATCCACCGTTTCAAGAACATCACAGCCAACGGCCGTTTCAGCCCTGACGGCCGTCTCTTCGCCACGACCTCCGGCGAGGTCCTGGACCTGCGGGCCGGCACGGTCCGCACTGCGGGCTGGGGAGGCGGAACTGCCTCCGCTCTCGCCTTCTCCCCGGCCGGCAGCCTCCTCGCCCCTCACCCTCACCCGCGCCACCGACTCCGTCGAGCTGTGAGACGGATCCACCCGCCAGCGCCTCGCCCACATGCCCGGAACGGCGCCCGCCCACAGAGCCGGTTGATCGACGAGGCCGACGAACCCGTCTTCTCCCAGGACGGGAAGATGCTGGCCGCCGTGACGAGCGGCGAACGCGTACAGCTGTGGGAAGTGGAGGCCCGCACCGCACTGGGCCCGCCTCTGAACGCGGGCGACTGGAAGATCGACGTCCTCTCCTTCGGCAAGGACGGGGCCCTGCGAGTGCTGGGAGGGAGGGAACGACGTCATCTCCTCCCGGCTCGGGCCCGACCTGACTGCCACAGCGGTGTGCAAGCAGGTGAACCGGGACATCACCCAGGAGGAGTGGCAGACGTACATCCTGGGAGCGCCCTACCGGAAGCTGTGCTGACGTACATGCCCACCAGGCATCCAGCCGGGGCGGGGGCCGGTCGCCGATCTAGCACCAGGCCTGCCTGCCCGGGCGGCATCGACGGGGCTGCCTCCCGTACATCTGTGTCGCGCCGGCTGCTGGGGGAGTGCCATCGAAGAAAACGAAGAAAACGAAGAAAACAGTCCTGCACCGATAGGGGAGTGGCTCAGGACGGGGCACTGAACACCACTGCCCGTCTCGGCGAAGAGTGGAGACCACGCACCCATGTTCTTCTCTCAGTCGCTTCGGTCGCTCCAGTCGCTCTCCCTTCAGTCGCTCCACAGTCGCTCCCCGGCTTCAGTCGCTGCCTCCAGCGACCCAGCGACTGAAGCACAGCTACCGTCGCTGTCTTCAGTCGCTGACATAAAACCGCAGGTCAGAGCCCTAGAGACTCCCATAACAGCGACTGAAGCGACTCAAGCTCCACTTATCAGCCGTACAGATCGCGCGTGTGCGCCTGATATATAGGTGTCTTGAGTCGCTTCAGTCGCTGTTTTAGGTAGCAGTACCCATTTGACCTGCGGTTTTACCCAGCGACTGAAGACAGCGACTGAGAGCGACTGAGTCGCTGCCCCGATCCTTCAGTCGCTGGGTCGCTTTTTCACGCACGACGCGCCGCCCTCCACATGGCTTGGCCGAACGAGTGTTTTCGCTAGGCTGTCTCCGTACTTGAGTCGCTTCAGTCGCTATTGGGGGAACCAGATGCCTGCTGACCTGCGGGTTTCCTATAGCGACTCATCAGTCGCTGGTCCCGTTCCCGGAGGGCCGGACCCACTCGTGCTCGCTCGCTGGTGCGCAAGCCATGGCTGGCCCGTCCATCCGCTGGCTCCGGGCAAGAAGACGCCCGCCGCGAACTGCGCGGCCTGCCGCGAGCACGGACACGACCCCAGGACCTGCGTGTGCCGGGCCGAGGGCAGGTGGTGTCACGGCTTCCATGCCGCCACGCTGGACAACAGCCGCATCCAGCAGTGGTGGGGCCCCCGTCGTCAGATGGGCGTAGCCGTCGCCTGCGGGCCTGCGAACCTCGTCGTCATAGACATCGACGCCCACCCCGGTACGCCCCCTTCCAGGGACCGCCTCCTGCCCGGCATCGACATCGCCGAGGAAATCGACGTATCCGCGATGACCACCGGTTTCCACACCCTGGCCGTACTCGCGGCCCTGCGCGGGCAGGACAGCCCTGCCGACGACACCACCACGCTGCGGGTACGCACCCCCTCCGGGGGCCTGCACGTCTGGTACCGCACCACCGACCCCCGCCGCTGGCAGTGCTCCACCGGCTCGGGAAAGACCCGGGCGCTCGCCTGGCAGGTCGACGTCCGGGCCGACGGCGGCTACATCATCGCGCCCGGCACCACCACGGAAGCCGGCATGTACGAGCCGCTGGGTACCGTACGGACCCCGGCCCCGCTCCCGAGCTGGCTCGCCCAGGAACTGCAGCGCACCCACCATCTGCCTGCGGCCCACGTACCGGCCTCCCGCCCCGTCCCGTCCCGGGCCCGTCAGGCGGTCTCCGCCGCACGAGGGGGAGGGAACCCGATCCTCGCCACGCTCACCAGGGTGCTGTCCGAAGTCTCCGAATGCGCCGGAGTCACCGAAGGCGCGGGATTCTCCGAGAAGCTCAACCGAGCCGCCTACACGCTCGGTGGACTCGTCGCCGCCGAGCACCTCACGGCCCAGGCCGCGGAGGAGGCGCTCAAGGAGGCCGCCCGCCACGCCCGCCCCGGGCAGGAGCGCCGCGCCGAGGCGATCATCCGCAGTGGCATGACCGCAGGCGCCCGTCGCCCGCTTCACCCCGGGAGCCGCGCGTGACCTCCCCGAGCGGCGACCCGAACACGCTCTTCGACTTCGACCCCCACGACCTGGCGGCCCAGATCATCGCCAAGTCGGCCCCCGTCCTGCCCCCGCAGAGCAGCAGCGCGGTCTGGACA
Source organism: Streptomyces sp. NPDC004284 (assembly GCF_042874035.1). Taxonomy (NCBI): domain Bacteria; kingdom Bacillati; phylum Actinomycetota; class Actinomycetes; order Kitasatosporales; family Streptomycetaceae; genus Streptomyces; species Streptomyces sp. NPDC004284. Next base: position 39,601 of record NZ_JBIAMJ010000027.1, read on the forward strand.
CCGGGGGAGGCGACCGCCCACGGCCTGGTCCCGGACTCCCTCACCGACCGAGGCAACGCCAAGCTGTTCATCAAGCTCTACCAGACCGACTTCCGGCACGTCCCGGGCCTGGGCTGGTACCGCTGGGACACCACGCGCTGGCAGGTCGACGAGGACGACTCCGTGTTCTGGGCCGCGGGGGAGATCGGCGAACACCTCGCCACCCACGACCCGACCGGAGAACACGCCGTCGACGCCCTGCGCAAGCACCGCCGCCGCGCGCTGAGCACCTCCGGCATCAACGCCATGCTCATCCAGGCGAAGTCCGCCCCCGGCATGGTCCTCAAGGCCGAACACCTCGACGCCGACCCCTACGCCCTGTGCACCCCCTCGGGCCTCGTCGACCTCCACACGGGACTCGTGCGCAAGCCCGACCCGAACAAGGACTTCCACTCCCGCTCGACCACGGTCGGCCCCGCCCCGATGCCGATCCCGAGGTTCCTGCGCTTCCTGGACGACACGTTCGGCGACGACGCCGAAGGCGTCGAGATGAACCGCTTCCTGCAGCTGCTCCTCGGCTACTCCATCACCGGCGACGTCGGCGGCCAGGTCATGCCGTTCCTCTTCGGCGCGGGCAAGAACGGCAAGTCCGTCCTCCTCGACGTCCTGATGAAGCTCCTGGGCGACTACGCCGACGCCGCCCCGCCCGGCTTCCTCATGGCCCGCCCCTACGAAGGCCACCCCACCGACCTCGCCGAGCTCCACGGCCGGCGCGTCGTCGTCTGCTCCGAGGTCAAGCCCGGCGACAAGTTCGACGAGGCCCGCGTCAAGCTCCTGACCGGCGGCGACCGCATCAAAGCCCGCCGCATGCGGCAGGACTTCTTCTCCTTCAACCCCACCCACAAGCTCTGGCTGCTGGGCAACCACCGCCCCGAGGTCGGCACCGGCGGCTTCGCCTTCTGGCGCCGCATGCGACTGATCCCCTTCGAACGCACCGTCTCCGACGACCGCAGGATCGACAACCTCGCGGACATCCTCGTCGCGGAGGAAGGCCCCGGCATCCTGAACTGGCTCATCGACGGCGCCCGCCGCTACCTCAGCGGAGAGAAGGACCTCACCGGCCCCGACAAGGTCCGCATCGCCACCACGGCCTACGCCGAGACCGAGGACCACACGGGCCGCTTCTTCGACGAGGCCTGCGTCCTCGGACCCGACTGCCGGACCGAACAGAAGACCCTCTACGACGCGTATCGCTCGTGGTGCAGCAGCGAGGGCTGCCTCGCCATGAGCAGCCGTACTTTCGCCGCCCGGGCCCGCGAGCTCCTCGGGCTGTCCTCCCCGAAAGAGATGATCTTGTCGAATTCGAGGAAGTACTACCCTGGTATCGGACTGCTCGCCCACGAGGAGACGTCATGAGTTCCCTGATCAGCGAGAACGATCTCAAGCACGAGACCGAGCTGGTCTGGCTCGAGGACGTCTCCCGCCTCGACTACGTCCGCCAGAGCCTCGACCGCCTCCCCACCCGCTCGGGCAAACCGGCCTACCACCGCGACGGCCGCATGGTCGGATACGCCATCCTCGGCAGCGACGCCAAGGCCTCCCGAGCCTCAGGCACCTTCCGCCGCCGCGTCTTCTGGCTCCTCCCGCACGACCGCGACAGCGAACCCGAAGGCCTCTACGCCGGCTCCGCCCCGGCCGAGGCCATCGACCCCAGCACCCTCCAACCCACCGCCAAGGGCCGCAAGACCGAACGCAGCGAAGGCGGCCCCCCGTCCGCAGCAATGCAGGAACTGGGCATAGGCCTCCCCTTGTAGCGCTCAAACCGAGCGACCGAAGCGACTGAAGCGACTGAACTTCAGACACAAGCGAACGTTTTCCGGGGTCCCGGCGACAGCCCGCACAGGACCCCGCCAACAACCAGCCCCACATCCCCCAACCCCGCCACCGCCCCCCCCGGGACCGGGTTCGGCCAGATCGGTACCACCCCCCGAACCCGAGCGATACCGTAGAAGCCCTTCACCCCACGTCCCAGGGAGCCCCTCCATGAGCGACCAGCCGGCCCCCACCGACACCACACGCCTCCAACTGGACCCCGCAGCCGCAGACGCAGTACGCGCCTACGCCGCCCGCACCCGCGCCAGCGCCGACCAGTTCGCCGCCGTCCTGGAGGACATCGCCACCAACGGCCTCCCCTCCGTGGACAACTCCACCCCCTGGGAAGACCTGCGCGAACGCACCCTCACACGCCTCGCCGCCCAACGCCCGGCCGTCGCCTGATGCCGAACCAGCACAGCCCCCGTCGCGCCCGCATCACCTTCTCCGACTCCGCCGCCAAACAAGTCGAAGAGATCACCGACGAAGCCGAACTCCACGCCCTGGACCGCACCCTGGTCGTCATCTCCGTCAACCCCGACATCGGCGAACCGATCCCCGGCGACACCACCGGCCCCCAACTACGCCAATACGCCGACGAGGTCGAACAAGTCCGAGTCCTCTACTTCGTGACAGCGCTGCGCACGGTCGTCGTCGTCGCCTACATCGAGGTCTGAGCCCAGCAGAACACCCGACACGACCCAGCGCCGGCAAGACGGCGACAAGACGGCCCCGAGCACACATCGCGCAGCAAGCGACTGAAGCGACTGAGAATCGCTGCCCGATGCAGCACCAGACACCCGCGCAACGCGTCCGCCTCAAGGTCGACTCCATGGCACGAGGGACGACCCTTGTCACCGAGGTGCACACCAGCACACTAGGCTCTGGTCCGCAGGTCAAAGGAGCTGTGAGAGAAAAACCGGCGCAGGAGTCTCGGAAGTAGGTACCGATGGCGGGTTCTCCGGACCTGTGGTCCCGCTGGGGGCAGTGGCAGAAGTCGGACGCCGATGGAATGAAGGGCGGCGAAGCCCTCATCCTGGAACTGAACCGCATCGTCCACTCCTCCGGAATCGCCTCACCCATCACCTCCCGCCGCGGACTGGTCGCCCGTCTCCGCTACCTCGACAGCCCCGCCGGCCGCGCCGAGCTACAGACCCAGGGCGTCTCCCCCCGCACGATCCGCACATGGATGAAGGACAAGGGAAAGACCTCCCCGACCTCAGCCAGCCGAGAGCGGATCGACGCCGCCTACTGGCACCGCCGCAGAGAGAACCTCATCCGCTCCGGCTGGCTGGTCCGCCACCTCGACAACAAAGGCCGCGGCCGCCGCATGGAGATCTACCCGGTCGACCAGACCCGCGTCGAAGCGAAGTACCGCCGAGACCTGAACACCCGCTCCATCACCGTCCGCTACATCTGGAGCGACCTGGTCGACGCCTGGGCCACCCGCGACGCCCGCCTCGTCGACGAGATCTGGGACGACGTCATCTCCGACCTCGACTCCGACTACAACGCGTACGCCTACGTCTCCTCGGTCGGCATCAGCGCCTGACCACCGCCTGAGAAGCGCAGGCCTGCACGACGAGATCCACCCCCCGTCCCCCGAGATGCCCCTGATGCTCCGGACCCCGCAGCAGCTCTGACAGAGGAATGGAGCGCCCGCCCGGTGCAACGTGCGACGGCTTCCCGGGCGGGCTCTGCTCTCATCGTCCGTCAACCTGTGACCAGGCGCGCGTCAGAAGTACTGAAACAGCGTTTCAACTGCGGCAGGCCGACCAGGAACGCTTTGTGCCCCACGTGATGCTGTGGGCACAACCGAAGGCGCATCAACAACCAGTCGACACGGCCCACCATAGCGGCCTGACGAAGCCTCTGGCCCTGCAGCCACACGGACGAGCCGCAGCTCCCGCCCCTACGCGGAGGTGCCTGCTGGCCGACTCCGACAAGGGGCGGCTCACTGTTTCCCGCACCGTAGGCATGCTCCTTCGGCTCGTGGTACTCGTGGGAATCGTGCCAAGGACGTGATTGAAGGGAACGGTTACTCGGCCTGCTGCCCGCGTGCACGGGGCTGGTTCGGCGTCAGAGGAGAGTGTCTGTTTTGCCGGTTTCTCTGAAAGTAGTTCGGATAGTGCAGTGCATGGGATAGAACTGCAGGTCACGGAGTCTGCTCCCCGCACCCGCGGGGATGGTCCCACTACACGACTTCCCCCCGGATCGTAAGTACGCTGCTCCCCGCACCCGCGGGGATGGTCCCTGCCGAGGAATTTCTGCGAGATATGGCGAAGGCTGCTCCCCGCACCCGCGGGGATGGTCCCCACGGCATGGTGCCGCCGGTCGTCGCGGCCGGCTGCTCCCCGCACCCGCGGGGATGGTCCCCAGCTCGTACTTGCTCGATCCGGTGTAGACGACTGCTCCCCGAACCCGCGGGGATGGTCCCCTCAACGACGGCTTGGACCAGGCGTACAGCGGCTGCTCCCTGCTTGCGCGGGGATGGTTCTGCTCAGTTGCTTCAGTCGCTGACTGTCGGTTCCTCGTTCCTGGCGGGGTTTGCTGCTGCCGCTGCCGCGCCCCAGACATGTGCGGGTTCTCGCAGCGTCTGGTCGGCGGCGGTACTGGGCTGAGGGTGGGAAGCGGGCCGTGTCGTGGTCTGACCGCGCGTATCCGGGGAGTGGGAGTGGAGTGTTCGATGGCCGTGTGAGGGGTGTGCTCACGATCGGCTGTGGCTCGTTCGCGGTTTGTTGCGGGTTCTGTTCCACTGTGGGGGTGAAGTGGCTGAGGGCGGCGGGGGGCGGGATGGGCGGGCCGGCAGCGCGGTGGATGTTTCCCGAAGGCCATCGCTATGCGAGGTTCGCTCCGCTGCTCCTCGTGTTGACGTTCGTCAGTGGTCTGGTCGGCGCGGCGAGTTTCCTCGGGCTGGGCCGGGTCTTCGTGGCCAACATGACCGGCAACGTGGTCTTCCTCGGGTTTGCGCTGTCCGGAGTCGCTCAGCTGTCGGCCCTCGCCGCGGCCGTGGCGTTGACGGGGTTTGTGACTGGGGCGGTCGCGGGTGGCTCGTGGCGCCGGGACGCGGAGGCGGGAGATCTCTTCGCACCACTGGTCGCGGTGCAGACGCTCTTGGCCGCGCTCGCGCTCGCGGCCGAGGCGGCGGGTTGGGGGCGTTACGCGGTGCTGGTCCCTCTGGCGTGCGGCATGGGCTTGCAGAATGCTGTGGTGCACCGCCTGGGGGTGCCCGATCTGACCACCACAGTCATGACGCGGACCCTGACGGGGCTGGCAGCGGACCGCCCGGGGCCGGCGACGGTACGGCGCGGGGTGTCGGTGGCGGCGCTCGCCGCGGGGGCCCTCTCCGGCGGGCTTCTCCATTCCCGCACCGGAGCGGAAGGGGTGCTCGTCGCGGTCCTGGCGCTGTTGATCGCGGTCGTACTCGCCGCAGGCCGGTGGCGCAGGACGAGGGCCCGGGGGAGGGAGGGGGAACACCCTTGACGGTACAGATGCTGGCCTGGCTGATCACCTCACAGGGACGGACGACGGCCATCACGGTCGATGTCCAGGGCCATGTCGAGGATGCTGTCGGCGCCGACGCCCTCATCCCGTCGGGCGCGGACCCGATGTCCTGATCGCAGCCGGTCAGGCTCGTTCTCCCGCTCGATGGCTCCCAGCCGGTGTCCGAAAGCGTTGCCCTGGGTGTGGTGAGTACGTTCACCAAGGCCGTGTCTGCTTACCGCCGAACTCACCATGGGCGCCCCCCGCTCACGCGGGGGATGGTCCCGCAGTCTTCACCGCACACCAGTTGGCGCAGTCCTGCTCCCCGCGCCTGCGGGGATGGCCCCCTCACCGACGACCGTCTGATGCGCGGTGAGACCTGCTCCCCGCTCGTGCGGGGTTGGTCCCGAATGCGTGGTGTGTGCCTTCACGCCGGCTGGCTATGGAGGTGAGTTCCAAGAACGTCTGTTGCTCAGCAGCGAGAACGCCCGGATCTACGGGAGAGTGATGTCGCCGAGTTCTGGGAACACCTGGGTGTTTGCTTGGGGAACATGGTGGTGCGTTCCGCACGACGAGGGGCCCGGGCGCCGCCGAAGCCCACCGTCTCGCCACGTCCCGGGTCCGGGCTGAACATCAGCCTGCCGACTGAACCGAGACAGACCAGCACTCACTGAACAGCGACGCAGACCCCGAAGACACGAGCGACCCACCGATTCATTCGGGCCTCGAAGTCCGACGCTGAGGCGATACCCGAGGCTGGGAGGGAACCCGCGTCGTCGAGGCCGGCGATGAAGTCCACGTCGGCCCAGCCACCCCGGAACAACACAACCGACAGTTCGGCCTCTCCCGGACCGGAGATGACCACGCCGACCGAGTCTGGGTCATGCACCCCGGCCCTGTCGGTCTCCAGAGGCTGGGGCCACGACGCCTCGGCGTCCCTCCAGGTCACTTGGCCCACTCCCAGGCCGGCCGACCTCCAGCCCACCGCCCGGCCAGCCAGAACCGCAGCCACCTCATCAAGATCAACGACTCTGTCCATGCGGGGATCATCCCTCATGGACGAACCGGGCGGTCCGGAAAACCGGCAGCGAGACCGCGAGACGAACGCGCCAGCCTGTTCCTACTTCTCCCCGACATTTCCGGGCTGCCGGCCTGCGATCGTTCCCAGAAACTACCGACAACCGTTCCTGCTTCTGACCTACGCAGCCGGCTGGCTGTTTCCCGCACCTGCGGGGTGTTCTGCGCTTCGGTCGCTTCGGTCGCTGTGTGGTGGATGTGGTGATATCGACTGGTGTGCTGGCCATGCCTCCGGTTTGCTTACCGCCGGGCTTACCACGGCAGCCCTCCACCGTGTGAGGGTGTCCTGCGGCTTTCTGTGGTGGGACCACGGCGCCGGCCGCTGCTCCCGGTACCTGTGGGGATGCTCCGTGGGCGTCCCTGCCTGCATTGAGGTACCCCCCGGCCTGTGAGGTAGACCCGTCTCGCGCTGTACCACTTTGTCGCGGCCAGCAGCCACGGCCCACCTGCTTGCCGTCGGTGTGGGGTTGTTCGTGACGGTGGGGGTTCCGGTGTCGGTGGTGGCAGGTTGGGTTGGTGATGCGGTTTCTGCATGCGGGGTGATGTATGGCGTATGCGTTTTCCGTATACGGGGCGAGGTCCGGCTTCCGGCTTCCGGCCGCTGGTGCTGTGCTGGGGGTGGGTGTTGTCTGCGTGCGGTGTCGGGACTGTCGGGGAGCCGCAGGCTCTCGTTTCTCTCTCCCGCTCTTGCAGGCTTCCCTGCCACGGGCAGCCTGTCCTGCGACCTGCTGGCCGGGCATCGCCGGCGGTGCGGTTGTGGCGCCCGGGCGTGCCCTGCGCCCCCTGTTGTCTGGTGTTTCTGACCCACACTGGGCGTGTGGGCCTGTGTCCCGTCTCAAATGATCTGGTCCGGTTCCAGGGCCGTGACCTGCGGCGACCAGATCAATTGAGACGCCGGGCCGCCGAAAATCTCAAGCGATCTGGTCCCGGAAGCCCGGAAGCCCGGAAGCCTGGACGCCGGGCGCAGACTCTGTTGATCCGCTCTGTCCTCAGTGCCCTGGTGCCCGACCCGTGCGGACCTGAGGCCGGATGGCTTGGGGATCCACAGTGGGGCTTCTCTCAGGAGACAGCGCCGTCAGGCTTGGCGGGCAGAGGTGGTGAGCCGGTCGGCGAGCGCGATGACGAGGTCTCGGAGTTCCTCCGGTCGCTCGATGACGAACGGCCGGTCGAGCGAGGCGAGGACGGGAGGCAACCAGTCGAGCCGCTCCGCCCTCAATTCGACATGGAGCCAACGCTCGGTGTGCGGATCGCCTTCCGCGGCCGCGGGCCCCTCCACGCTCGCGACGCTGGCGGGCAGTCGGGCGCGGATCTGTTCGACCGTCCCATGGATCCGCAAGGTCACTTCGTGCCGGTACGCGGCCTTGGCGAGCCCCGACAGGACACGCTGTGCCGGATCGAGTCCAGCGGGCGGCTCGAATGAGCCTGGCAGCGCCCTCGCGTCCGCGATGCGATCGAGCCGGAAAGTCCGGTCCTGGCCGATCTCGGGATCGGTACCCGTGACGTACCACCGGCCCGAATGGGTCACGATCCCGTACGGGTGCAGCGTGCGTTCGCTTCGTCGGCCGTCTCGGGCGGTGTACCTGATCGAGACCGGGCGGCGATGGCGTACCGCATCGGCGATGGCGAGCAGGACCCCTGTCTCCGGGGTGGCCAACGCGCCGGGCGGATCCGTGAAGGCGAGGGATTCCATGACGGCGTCGAGCCGACGGGCAAGACGCTCGGGCAGCGCCCGGCGGATCTTGGCCGCTGCCGTCTCGCCCGCGGTCTCGGTCGCCGTCAGCAACCCCGTCCTACGGCCGGCGACGAGGCCGAGCAGCACGGCGAGCGCCTCGTCGTCGTTGAGCATGAGCGGAGGCAGGCGATACCCGGGGGCGAGCCGGTACCCGCCATAACGACCACGGACCGCCTCGACAGGGATGTCGAGGTCGACCAGGTGGTCCACGTACCGCCGCACGGTACGCCCGTCGACGCCGAGCCGGTCGGCGAGTTCGGCCACCGTTCTGATGCCGCCCGACTGCAGGAGTTCCAGGAGGGTGAGCACGCGGCTGGTAGGTCGAGCCATGCCCACGAGCCTAGCGTTGATACCGGACCGATTCTGTCCACTATTTGCTCTAACGTCCGAGGTCCAACGGCTTCGCCAACCTAAGGAGAGCACCATGGACTTCGTCTCGACCCGGATCATCACCGGCGACATCGCGCGCCTCGTCGACTTCTACGAGCGAGCCACCGGAGTGCGGGCGGACTGGTCCACCGAGGACTTCGCCGAACTGCGTACCGCCAGCGCGACCCTCGCGATCGGCAGCACCCGCACCGTGGCACTGTTCGCACCCGGCTCCGCCCGCCCGGCCGACAACAACACCGTGATCATCGAATTCCGCGTCGCCGACGTGGACGGCGTGTACCGAAACCTGGCAGATTCCGTCGCCGACTTCGTGACCGAGCCCGCCACGATGCCCTGGGGCAACCGCTCGCTCCTCCTCCGTGACCCCGACGGCAACCTCGTCAACTTCTTCACCCCTGTCACGCCGATGGCCATCGAAAGGCTCGCTCGCTGACGAGAGCGCGGCCACCCAGGGCGGGGTCCTTCCCACCGACGCCACGCCCGGGGGGATACGGCGAAGTGCCGGTCGTCGAGGAGCGCTTGCCCACGCGCGGTGAGTGCGGCATCGGCCGCACCGGCCGACCTCCAGCCAACTTTTAAGCGAGCGGCGCGGAGGACGTCGTTACGGCTCATGCCGTCAGTGTGAGGTGCCATCGCGGTGCCTCGGTGCTGTGGCCGCGACGTAGCCATGCGTGGCCACTCGATGGCCCATCTGTGCAGTGCAGTGCAGTGTCCGCACATCACCGTTCTCAGAGCACCGGGGCGTACGACGAGCTGCGGAAATGCCCCCATGAGACGACGGAGGAGCAGATGGCCGAGCAGACCAGAACGGCCCGGTTCATCAGGCCCCACTGTCAGTTCGGCGAACACTCCTGGTTGGCTCTGTTCGCGAGAGCGGGTTCTGGCACAACTTCTGTGACGGAGAGCCTTCAGGCCGAGGGCTGGCCCGTTGACTGCGCAGTGTCGTGGACCAGTTCAGCGAGCTGGATCAGGAAACCGTACGTCGCCATGCGCCCGTGAATCCGGACGAAGTAAGACCGGCTGGAGCACTTGAAGATCTCTCGCCGGCGCACCTTCCAGATCGTGTGCTCGTATGCGTTCGCGGCCTCCAAGAGGGACGATTCCGCTTCCTCCGCGCTGCCGTCGAACTCCCTGAGGGTCCGTGCATCTCGATCTGTCTCGTTGACACCGTCAACAGGTATGGCCAGCACGATCCACCGGGACATCCTGATGCTCGTTCCTTCCCCCTGGCACCGCCTGCCGCGACGCGCACGGCGCAAGTCTGGCAGACGCCCAGCACGCTAGACCTTCACCACAGAAGTTGAGCCAGAACCCGAGAACGGGAGTCGTTTGTCGATGAGCTCAGAAGGCGTCCTGTTGGCGGCCAGGCCGATGTTCACGAGTTCGGGTTCTGGCTCACTTTCCGTGGAGCATGCACGCTGCGTGACGGTTGTCGGGCGAGTGGACCCTGGGGAAGTTGCCCGGAACTGGCCCGTACCGGGTGCGGTGTAGCTGACAGTCCGACACGTGGAAGAAATGGTGCTCGGGCTGGAGGACTTACTGTTCCCGTCGATCGCCGACGTGACGGTGCTGTCCGTCGCCGTGAACGACGAGGCGGTACGCATAGAGGCCCGAAGCACGGTGGCTGGGGCCGTCTGCCCCGGATGCGGGAGCTGGTCACGGCGGATTCACAGCTCCTACCTGCGCTTTCCCGCTGATGTGCCCAGCGGAGGCAGACGGGTCGCTCTCTGTTTGCGCGTCCGCAGGTTCCTCTGCCCGGTCATCTCGTGCGGGCGGCGGACCTTCGCCGAACAGCTGCCGGGCTTGACCCGTCGGTACGGCCGACGGACCGAGCGCCTGCGGTCGACACTGGCCGCGGTCGGCCTCGCGCTCGCCGGTCGGGCCGGTGCCCGCCTGGCGCGCGTGATCGGCGTGTCTGTGAGCCGCAGCACGGTGCTGCGGCTGGTCGAAGCGCTGCCCGACCCCGAAGTTCCGGCCCCGCGGGTGGTCGGCGTCGATGAGTACGCGACCCGCAAGGGGCGTCACTACGGGACCGTCCTGGTCGACGTCGAAAGCCGGCGTCCGGTGGACCTGCTGCCCGACCGGGAGGCGTCCAGCCTGGCGACTTGGCTCGCGAAACGGCCCGGGGTGGAGGTGGTCTGCCGCGATCGGGCACCGTTCTTCGCCGAAGGCGCCACGGCCGGGGCACCGCAGGCGGTGCAGGTGGCGGACAGGTGGCATCTTTGGCATAACCTGAGCGAGGCCGCCGAGCGGTGCGTCGCAGACCACCGCGGATGCCTGCAGATCCTGGCACCGGATCCCGCCCAGCATGCCCCCGAGCCGGAGAAATTCGAAGACCCCTCCGGCTCGCCCTGGCCGAGGGGGCACCGCTTCGCCGACCGCACCCGTGCCAACCACGCGACCGTCCACGAACTGCTGGCCGCCGGGCTCAGCCGGAGGGCGATCGGCCGCCAACTCCGGATGACCTCCCGTACCGTCAAGCTCCTCGCCGACGCGGCCACCCCGGAGGACCTGTTCCAGGGCCAGTGGCAGGGTCGACCATCCAGACTCGACGCCTTCAAGCCCTACCTGGATGACCGCTGGAACCAGGGCTGCACGAACGCCTGGAGGGTGTGGGAGGAGATCGTGCCGCTCGGCTATCAGGGCAGCTACCAGCGGGTTCGCGCCTATTTCCGGGAGAAGCGGCTCTCGTCAGGCTCCGTCACGGCTCGGCCACCGTCACCCCGGGTCGTCGCCGGATGGATCCTCCGTCGGCCGGAGACCCTCACCGAGACGGAGCACCTTCGGCTCAAGGCCGTTCTGCTCCACTGCCCTGAACTGGACGCCCTCACCGGCCACGTCCGGTCCTTCGGGCAGATGCTCACTGAGCGCCAGGGCGAACGGCTGCCGCAGTGGCTCGATGCCGTCCGGCGAGACAACCCTCCCCGGCCTCCACACTCTCGCCGCAGGCATCGACCGTGACCGCGATGCAGTCATCGCCGGCCTCACCCTGCCCTGGAGTTCCGGGGTCGTCGAAGGCCACGTCAACCGGATCAAGATGCTCAAACGCCAGATGTTCGGCCGCGCAGGCTTCCAGCTTCTTCGCAAGCGCGTCCTATTAGCGTGACTGGGCGTCGCTGTACCGCAGACACCGAGGCCAGCAGCGATCAAGGCTCACTGAGTGTCAGCGCACAGCGTCAAGTGACGCAGCGTCGTGTATGCGAGGTATCCGCGCCATGTGTCCACCGTCGGAACCTGGCGGGCGAACTGCACGTAGGAAGTGTTCCCGTCCAGCACTCCCGTCAGCACTTCACCATTCTCGCCTCCGGCCCGCTGTGCGGCGCGGGCGCAGGCCATCAGGGCAGCGCCGACCGCTGGGTGGGACGGGCCGTGGGAGTCGGCAGGCCAGTCGATGGGCCGTACCACCTCCGGTCCCAGCCAGGTGGCCAGGACGTCCGCCACAGTGCTCCACAGTTTGAACGGGCACAGTAGGTGCGGGGTCTGGGCTATTCCATCCGGTCTGGCACCGTTCAGTCCCAGGAGGTCAACGAGAGGGCGGTCGAAGAGGGCCCGGGCGTCCCGGTCCAGGTTGTCGGCGCTGTTGGTTGCGTGAATCAGGTTGAAGACGGGGTTCAGGGCCCCGAAATCGCCACGCAGAGTGCCCGGTCGAGCCCGGTGGGGAAGGGCATCCCTACGAAACGGCCCGCGAGCTCGGCTGCAGCTGACCCTTCGTCCGAGGACCGGCTGCCCTCCCGCTGCAGGAGCAAGGCGTGCGCCGGTCCCAAACTGTAAAACACCTCGCTCAGCTGCCGATCGACCCGGCCTCCGGCGTGGGTGTCCATGTCGAGGACGAGCTGGTGCTCCGGGCTCAGAACCAGCTCCCGGAACCCGTGCAGCTTGTAGCCCCGGTCGCGTGTCCACAGGGAGATGAGCCGAGTGAGGTGCTGGGCCACTCCGTCTGGCTTGACTATGAGAAGGGCGAAGCGGTCCGGTTCGAGCAAGGAAGACTCCTGTGCGAGCACGATCTCACGAGGCGCTCCGACTGTACCTGGAGACCAGGCCAAGCCAATTCGTTACTCTGCGTGGCCGTTTCACGGAAACTGAGCCAGAACCCGTTCTCGTGTACAAAGCCACCTGGTGCAAGCTCGATGAGGTCCGTGTCGGCAGCGACGCCCTCTTCCCCACTAAGCGCTCCGACTGCCCCTGCCACCGGAAGAGGGGCCGACGATGAAGCGCTGCCAGTCCTGCGGGTACCCCATCGAGGGTGAGGCCCGCGAGGAGACGCCGGAGGCAACGTCCGGCGCACGGCCAACGCTGTACTGGCACGCGACACCTGCCGAGTGCAAGCAGGCGAAAGCTCAACGCCGCCCCTGATCTCCTGCTCGTCCGTGTTCTCGGCGGACCACGGGCGAGCAGGTAGTCGGCCCCAACCGGTACCCATTCCCCCATGACCGCCCAGGGCTACCTCACCAGCTCGGCAAGGGGCACGTCGACCACCCGCGAGATCTGAAGGAGCAACCCGAGGCCCGGGTCGCTGGCGCCGTACTGGATGCGGTGGATCGTTTTGTGGTCCGCCCCAACGAGGATGCCGAGCTGGAGTTGAGACAGATTCACTGCTCCCCGCGCCCGCGGGGATGGTCCCCGCTCCGACGGGTTCTTCGGCGGCGTCGAGTACTGCTCCCCGCGCCTGCGGGGATGGTCCCAGCTCCCTGATGTCGGCGACGGAGGGAAGCGACTGCTCCCCGCGCCTGCGGGGATGGTCCCCGAGGATACGGAGTCTGCGCGGATTTGTGGTGCTGCTCCCCGCGCCTGCGGGGATGGTCCCGCGTCACGCGCGGGGACGGTGACGCTCATTCCCTGCTCCCCGCGCCTGCGGGGATGGTCCCGCCGTCGCCACCGCCGCCCGCGAAGGTGTCTCCTGCTCCCCGCGCCTGCGAGGATGGTCCCTCAAGGGCTACCTGTCCGCCATGGAACGCATGGCTGCTCCCCGCGCCTGCGAGGATGGTCCCTCAAGGGCTACCTGTCCGCCATGGAACGCATGGCTGCTCCCCGCGCCTGCGGGGATGGTCCCGTTCGGGCATATGCTTCCAGCAACCGGAACCACTGCTCCCCGCGCCTACGGGGATGATCCCTCGCCCTTCCCGCACAGCCTGGCGAGCTTCTACTGCTCCCCGCGCCCGCGGGGATGGTCCCGCACCGGTACGTCTAAGGGGAGGGGTTACACCCTGCTCCCCGCGCCTGCGGGGATGGTCCCAGGCCGTACGGCAAGTGGGCGGCCGACGACGCCTGCTCCCCGCGCCTGCGGGGTTGGTTCGGCGTCAGAGGAGAGTGTCTGTTTTGCCGGTTTCGGTGAAAGTGGTTCAGGTGGTGTTGTTCGTGGGATAGAACTGCAGGTCACGGAGTCTGCTCCCCGCGTCCGCGGGGATGGTCCCTCGGCTGAGGACGTCCGCACCTACTGCAACCACTGCTCCCCGCGTCCGCGGGGATGGTCCCACGGACGCCGTCACGGCCCTGGCGGGAAAGCTCTGCTCCCCGCGTCCGCGGGGATGGTCCCGACGACACCCCGTACGCGCTCCTCGCCGAAGTCTGCTCCCCGCGTCCGCGGGGATGGTCCCCCAGGAGCTGCTGGGTGACGTCGAGCATCGGCCTGCTCCCCGCGTCCGCGGGGATGGTCCCTCAACCTGACCCCTTGGGAGTCGCACCGACACCTGCTCCCCGCGTCCGCGGGGATGGTCCCAAGGCGGGGAACTCCCCGCCGTCGACTGACCGCTGCTCCCCGCGTCCGCGGGGATGGTCCCTCGGGCGAGTCCCTCCGCGTCGTGTGGACCGGCTGCTCCCCGCGTCCGCGGGGATGGTCCCGAACTCCGAGACGGCTGGCTCGGCACCGTCCACTGCTCCCCGCGTCCGCGGGGATGGTCCCCCTCACGACGCGTCGTCCTCGTCGTCGTACAGCTGCTCCCCGCGTCCGCGGGGATGGTCCCTCCTCGCCGACCAGCCCGAGACGATCACGTACCTGCTCCCCGCGTCCGCGGGGATGGTCCCTTCCGGTGGCGGATCACGCCGAGTCCGAACATCTGCTCCCCGCGTCCGCGGGGATGGTCCCCGTCCGCCGTCCCCGACCCTTCCGAAGCCCGGCTGCTCCCCGCGTCCGCGGGGGTGGTCCCGTCTCACCGGGCCGCGGGGTACCGCCGCCGGCCTGCTCCCCGCGTCCGCGGGGATGGTCCCGAGTCCCGCTTCGACGCGAGCGCCTGGAGTTTCTGCTCCCCGCGTCCGCGGGGATGGTCCCACGAAGGTGGGCGCCTACGGTGGCTACCTTCACTGCTCCCCGCGTCCGCGGGGATGGTCCCTTCCGGTGGCGGATCACGCCGAGTCCGAACATCTGCTCCCCGCGTCCGCGGGGATGGTCCCCGTCCGCCGTCCCCGACCCTTCCGAAGCCCGGCTGCTCCCCGCGTCCGCGGGGGTGGTCCCGTCTCACCGGGCCGCGGGGTACCGCCGCCGGCCTGCTCCCCGCGTCCGCGGGGATGGTCCCGAGTCCCGCTTCGACGCGAGCGCCTGGAGTTTCTGCTCCCCGCGTCCGCGGGGATGGTCCCACGAAGGTGGGCGCCTACGGTGGCTACCTTCACTGCTCCCCGCGTCCGCGGGGATGGTCCCCCCGACGGGAAGCGGGCGGCCCCACACGTGCTCTGCTCCCCGCGCCCGTGGGGATGGGCAGCCACGCACCCGCCGGCTGCTCCCCGCGTCTGCGGGGATGGTCCTCCGGCGTCCTCGTGCGGACGCCGTTCACCTCACTGCTCCTCGCTCGCGCGGGGATGGCCCCGCGATCGACCCGCGCATCATCAAGCCCGGGAACTGCTCCCCGTCTGCGTGGGGATGGTCCCGTCACCGGCGTTACGCAGGGCAAGTTGAATCTCTGCTCCCCGCTCGCGGCGGGGATGGTCCCGCTGGCGTGGGACACGCGGCGGGCACACTGAACTGCTCCCTGCATCCGCGGGGATGTTCCTGGCCTGTCGGCGGGTCTGCCCGGCTGAGCGACCTGCCCCCTGCTCATGCAGGGATGGCCCCCGGTCGTCCGGAGAGTCCGACGTGGCGGTCGTCTGCTCCCCGCTCGCCCGGGGATGCTCCCACGACCGCTAGTGGCCCCCGGCCAGAGACTGCTCCCCGCGCCCGCGGGGATGGCCCCACGGCCGTAAGGTCCCCTGGGTGTCCGGGGCCTGCTCCCTGCACTCGCGGGGATGGTCCCGTCTACTCGGCCGTCAAGCTGACCGACGAGCAGCTGCTCCCCGCGTCTGCGGGGATGGTCCCTCGTGCGTGAAGTCCTCGCCCCAGACGCCGTTCTGCTCCCCGCGCCCGCGGGGATGGTTCCCCGAAGCTCGGGTGGACGCCGCAGCTGCGGCTCTGCTCCCTGCGTTTGCGGGGATGGTCCCGACACCTCCGACGAGGACCTGGCCGCCGCGGACTGCTCCCTGCTCGCGCGGGGATGGCCCCGAGACGCCGGCGGTCATGCTCGCCTCGTCGACCTGCTCCCCGCGCTCGGGGGGATGGTCCCCCGTGGTTTCTCCGGTGTCAGCTCTGCGGATGCTGCTCCCCGCGCCCGTGGGGATGGTCCCTCGGGTACGCGGACGGCCGTGAGAGCTCCTGACTGCTTGCCGCACCCGCGGGGATGGTCCTACGAGCGGATGGTGGAGTGCGTGGTGACCCAGCTGCTTCCCGTGCCTGCGGGGATGGTCCCGATCCGGGGATCGCCGCTGGTGCAGGTGACGACTGCTCCCCGCGCCTGCGCGGGGATGGTCCCACCTCGGGGAACTTGACGGCGAGTCGGGCCTCCTGCTTTCCGCCTGCGCAGGGATGGTCCTCCCTGTATGGGACTTCGATCAGGTCGCCCGGCTCTGCTTCCCGCGACTGCGGGGACGGTCCCGCGCTCCCTGCTATGGCCGGCTCTGGCTCAGTCTGTTCCCCGCGCCTGCGGGGATGGTCCCAGTGTCGAGCTGCTCGGTTCGCCCAAGACCCTCTGCTCCCCGCGCCTGCTCCTGTGCGTTGTGGGCGCGGTCCGGTGGTCCTGTGGTGGGGCCACGCCGCAGGCTGCTGCTCCCCGTGTCTGCGGGGATGGTCCCGGTCCGGTGGTGGGGCCATGCCGCAGGCTGCTGCTCTCTGCTCCTGAGGGGATGGCCGCACGGTCCACGGCATCGGTGGCAGCTTCTGCTTGTTCCCGGTGTCTGTGGGGATGCCGCCCTGTGGGCGCTCTTGCCTTGTGGGGGTATCCCGCTGGTGTGTGGGGGGTGGTTCCGTCTCGTGTTGTACCGCTTGTCTTGTCCAGCAGTCCCCGCCCGTCTGTTTGCTGTGGGTGTGGGGTTGTTCGGGATGGTGTGGGTGGGTGATGCGGTTTCTGCATACGGGCACATCCATGGCGTATGCGTTTTCTGTATGCGGGGTGGGTCAGGTTCGGGTTCTGGGCTTCGGTTTTGTTGTGCGGGGGTGTGTGGGTCTGCGCGTCGTGTCGGGGTCGGCGTGGGGGGAGCCGCAGGCTCTCGTTTTTCCCGTCTCCCTGTTGGTTTCCCCGTCCAGGGGTGACCTGTTCTGTGGTCTGTGGGGTGGCGTCGTCGGTGGTGTGGTCGGTGGCGTCTGGGCGTGCTTTGCGCCCTGTCGTCTGGTGTTGCTGCCGTCCTTGCTGGGTGTGTGGGGCCTGGTGTCAGAGGAGCTGTCCTGTCCGTGTGCCTGGGGTGTGGTGTGTGGGGGCCTGAGAGGCTCTCAGGCTGTTTTGCCAGGTGGATGGGTGGGCTGGGAGCTGTGAGGGGTGGGCTGACCATGGCTCTCGTACAGGGGCCGGCCGTGATGTCGGGCTGGGGCGGACCGTCCTCGGTCCGGCGGCGAGTCGTGTGATGTGCGGATGACCGGTCGGCACCAGCCTCCCTTGCTGCGCCCTGCTTTTGCGGGGTGTGGGTGGTTCCGGTGTCTGTGGTGATCGTGGCCCCGCTGGGTCTGGGTCTGGGGCGTGGTGCGGTGGGTCTGGAGTCTGTTCTAGGTGTGGTGTGTCGGTCTTTGTGCCGGGTGGGGGTGTGCCGGCTGTGGTCGGGTGGGAGGACCCTGCATGGTGGTGGTGCTCCAGGGTCGTGTGGCTGTCATGAAGGCGGTACATCGCCAGGTGGCTCACTGTCATGAAGGTGGTACGGCGCATATGCGTTTTCCGCCTACACGAGGACCGGGACTGCTGTAGTCGTTTGCGTTTTCCGTATACGGGGCCCGGTGTCTTTGATGCCCGTCTGCCCGCCCAGACCTCTCCCCGCTGCTCCTGCGGGCCCGCCCCGCGGCCCGCCCGTCCGCGGCTTCCTCCGGGCCGGCCCCGGGGCCCTTGCTGCGCCCGAGGGGGCGTCCCGGTGGCGGGGCTGTCTCGCCCTCTTGCCGTGGGTTCCTGCCGTGCCTGTTTGTCGGGGCCTGGTCCGGCCCCGGCACCTCCGGCGCTCCGTGTACCCCGTGGCGGGCCTGCGGGGGCTTTGTGGTGGGTCTTGGGGTTGTGGTGCGGGGCCGCAGGCCTGTGCTTCTTGCCTGTCTTTGCCCTGGAGGGAGGGTGATGTTCTGCGTGGGTGATGGGCTGTCTTATGCGTCTTGTGTATGGGGTGTTGGTGTGGTGTCAGGAGGGGTTGCTGGTGCGGGTTTTGCGTTTTCGTCATATGGCTCTCTGGAGGTGGGAGTTGGTGGCGGGTGCTTTCGGCTGTGGAGCTCCGCTCGGCCATCCTGTGGCGGGCTTTCATGATCACCTTATAGGTATAGACCACTTGTGGTTGGGCGTACTTCCATAGACTACCCAGAGTGACGCCTTCCAGTAGCCCCAGGGAACACCGCCCGAACGGGCCCAGACGCTCCCCCCAGGCCTCCAGGGAAAGAAGCGCAAGCATCCCGTACCGGCCGGCCCCGCAGGGGCCGGCAGCCTGAACCGGACACCAAACACCTCATCAACAACCAAGAAAAACAACCCATTTACCACACCACCACCCGCCGCAGGCGGGTGCCGAACCCAACACCCGCCCCCCACCCACAACTCGCACCCCTCCACCCACCGCACCACCCCGCAGACACCGAAGGTGGCTGCCCCTCAGGCAGCCAGCCGAGCGCCGCGCAGCGGC
>NZ_JBIAMJ010000028.1:0-36362 GCF_042874035.1 Streptomyces sp. NPDC004284
CCCGTCGAGCGCATGATGCGCGACGCCAAGATCACCCAGATCTACGAGGGCACCAACCAGGTCCAGCGCATCGTCATGGCCCGCAACCTCCCGTAGGCACGACGAAGGGGCGCCCTCCCCGGGAGGGCGCCCCTTCTCCGCACGGCTCAACGGCTGGACGTGACCGTGACCTTCTCGTCGTTCTTGATCTGCTCGACGAGCTGCTTCACCTTCGGCATGTCCCACTTCAGGGAGTTCTGCGGCGCGGTGCCGTTGATGGGCATGTTCATCGACTTGCCGTCGCCGCTGTTGATGCCCTTCATCGCGAAGAACATCTTCCCGAGGTCGTACAGCGACATGTCCTTGTCCACGATCAGCGTGTCCAGGCCGGCGCCGAGCGTCGGGTACAGCGCGAACGGGTTGAGGATCGTGCCCGGCGTCGCCGCCTGGTTGGCCAGGGCGTTCAGGAACTTCTGCTGGTTCTTCGTCCGCTGGAGGTCCGACTCGGCGAAGGCGTACCGGGTGCGGACGAAGGCCAGGGCCTGCTCGCCGTTGAGGGTCTGCGTGCCCGCCTGGAAGTTCGCGCCGGACTTCTTGTCCTTGAAGCCCTTGTCGATGTTCAGCTCGACGCCGCCGAGCGCGTCCACGATGTTCGCGAAGCCGGCGAAGCCGATCTCCGCGTAGTGGTCGATGCGCAGGCCGGTGTTGAACTCGACGGTCCGCACGAGCAGTTCGGGGCCGTCCATCGCGTAGGCCGCGTTCAGCTTGGAGCCGCCGCGGGCCGGGTACGACTTGCCCGACTCGGAGCCGACGAAGTTCGGGATCGTCACCCAGGAGTCACGGGGCAGCGAGACCATCGTGTTCCCGCTGGAGCAGGCCGCGAGGATCATCATCGAGTCGGTCCGCTTGCCCTCGGCGGAGCCGGTGTGGAGCTTCTTCTTCTCCTCGGCGGACATGCCCTCGCGGCTGTCGGAGCCGACGATCAGGTACGTCGTGCAGTCGCCCTCCTCCGGCCGCTCGATGACCTTGGAGAGATCGACCTCGTTGCGCATCTTCGAGCTGGCCCAGGCGTACGTGCCGACGCTCCAGCCGACGACGACCACGGCGAGCACGATCGAGCCGATCTTGATCCGCTTGCGCCAGTCCGGCGCGGGACGGCCCGGCCCCTGCGGCGTGTACTGCGGGGGGACGCCGCCCCGGCCGCCGCCCTGGTGCTGCTGGGGGCCGCCGTAGACCTGGCCCTGGCTGTAGCCGGAGTCGTAGCCCTCGTTCCGCGCCTGCGTGAAGTTCGGGTTGTAACCCTGGCCGTGGCCCTGAGGGGAGCGCGGCGGCTGCTGCGGAACCTGCGGGCGCTGCACATGGCTCATCCGGCGGGGTCCCTCGGGCTGGGAGTTCGCGCTGCCGCGGCCGTATCCGCCGTCTTCGGGCCAGTCATTCATACGGACCAGTGTGACGGGCAGGGCTTTCCCGGCGACAGCCCGGGGGGAAGATCGGACCGGGGCTGTTGCCAAGCTGATGCAAACCGGACCGATCGGCGACCGCGCGAGGGCCCGGCATATGGTGGAGGGCATGACAGATCAGGGCGATACCCCCGACGACCTCCCGGGCAAGCCGACCTCCGCCTCCCGCACCACCCTCAGCCACATCATGACCAGCCACGACACCAACCTCCTGGGGACGGTGCACGGCGGCGTGATCATGAAGCTGGTGGACGACGCGGCGGGCGCCGTCGCGGGCCGGCACTCCGGCGGCCCCGCCGTCACCGCCTCCATGGACGAGATGGCCTTCCTGGAGCCCGTCCGCGTCGGTGACCTCCTCCACGTCAAGGCCCAGGTCAACTGGACCGGCCGCTCCTCCATGGAGGTCGGCGTACGGGTCATGGCCGAGCGCTGGAACGAGTCCACGCCCGCCACCCAGGTCGGCTCCGCCTACCTCGTCTTCGCGGCCGTCGACGCCGAGGGCAAGCCCCGCCCGGTCCCCCAGGTCGTCCCGGAGACCGAGCAGGACAAGCGCCGCAACCAGGAGGCCCAGATCCGCCGCACCCACCGCCTGGCCCGCCGCCAGGCCATCAAGGAACTCCGCGAACGCCGCGCGGCCGAGGGCTACGAGGACTGAGGCGCCCGCGTCCTACGGACACACCACCTTGTCCCCGGTGACCGCCTCGAAGGGCCGCCCGCCCTCCTCCGACCGCACGGCCGTGACGCCCTTGTAGTCGCTCCCCACGGTCACCCGCAGCGTCCCGCCCCGCCCCGCGACCGCCCGCAGCTCCGCCCCCGGCAGCGCGGCCGCCAGCGACTCGGCGGACCGGTCCCAGCGCGGGTCGTACTCCACGAGGGTCCGCTTCTGCGGGGAACCGGTCACCGGCGTGCGGGTCGTGTCGAAGCCGGTCGCGCGCAGGGCGTCGTCCACCTTGCGGCCGAGGCCGTCGGTCCGGGTCCCGTTGTAGACCTGCACGCGGACCGTGCGCGGCGGCACGTCGACGACGACCGCCCGGGGGGCCTTCGAGGAGCTCGCCGCCTTCTGCGCGGAGGTGGCGAGCGGCTGGTCGTCCCGCAGGGCCTGGAAGAGCTTCTGGGCCTTGGCCGCGTCCCACTTCACGGTCGAGCCGATGCCCTTCACGGGGAAGCTCATGTCGCCGATCGGCACGGACACGAACTCCGACGAGGCCGGGGTGAAGCCGTGCATCGCCTTGGCGAGGGCGAGGAGCTGATCCGTACCGAACTCCTCGTCGGCCCGTACGGATCCCAGCATCGTCGTCGCGACCTCGCGGAACCGCACCGGATTGAGCAGCACCCCGCCGTTCGTCACCCGGTCGATCAGCGCCGCCAGGAACCGCTGCTGCCGCTGCATCCGGCCGAGGTCGGCGGCCCCGTCGATGTGCCGGGAGCGCACGTACTGCAGGGCCTGCCCGCCGTCCAGCTCATGGGTGCCGGGGGACAGGTCGAGCCCGGTGTACGCGTCCTTCAGGGGCCGCGTCGTACAGATCTGCACCCCGCCGACCGCGTCCACGGTCCGCATGAAGCTGGTGAAGTCGACCTCCAGGTAGTGGTCGATCTTCACGCCGGTCATCGACTCGACGGTCCGCACGGTGAGACCGGGCCCGCCCTCGGCATAGGCCGCGTTCAGCTTCACGGGGTGGGCCCGGTGCTTCACGCCGCTGTTCAGGTCGGTGTGCTCGGGCATCTCGGCGTACGAGTCGCGGGGCAGGCTGACGACGCTCGCCCGCTCCCGGTCCTCCGAGATGTGCACGAGCATGACGGTGTCGGTGCAGTGGCAGGGCGCACCGCCGAGCCGGTACTTCTTCTTCTCCTCGGGCGTGATCCGGTCCCGCCCGTCGGTCCCGACGACCAGCACGTTCATCCCGTGCCCGGCCTGCGGCCGGTTCTTCATGTCCTTGAAGGGGTCGACCCGGGTGATCCCGGTGTCCAGGCCGGCCACCACGGCGTGCCCGATCCCCCCGGCCGTGAGGACCGTCACGGAGAGCGCCGTCGCCATCCGCATCCCCCACCGGGGGCGCCTCCGCCGCCGGCGGACCGGTGCGCGACGGGCGGCGGGCCGGGGACGGGGCGTGCGGGGCGGTGTGGGCACGGACGGACACCTCCGCGGGTGTGACAGGGGAACCGTGAGCACGGTAGGCCCATACGATCAGCCCAAGGGCGCACCACCCGCTCGGCGCGCACCGGTGTCCCCCGTTCGCGGTAACGTGACGGGCAATGAACGCCACGCCCCCCGTCTCCGTGATCATGCCGGTCCTCAACGAGGAGCGGTATCTGCGCACCTCGGTTCGTCACATCCTGGAGCAGGAGTACGACGGCGAGATGGAGGTGGTGATCGCCCTCGGTCCGTCCACGGACCGCACGGACGAGATCGCCGCCGAGCTCGTCCGCGAGACCGCTTCGGGCAAGCGCCGCGTCATCACGGTGCCGAACCCGACCGGCCGTACCCCCGCCGCCCTCAACGCGGCGATCCAGGCCTCCCACCACCCGATCGTGGTACGCGTCGACGGCCACGGCATGCTCTCCCCGAACTACATCGCGACCGCCGTCCGGCTCCTGGAGGAGACGGGCGCGCAGAACGTCGGCGGTGTCATGCACGCCGAGGGCGAGAACGCCTGGGAGGACGCGGTCGCCGCCGCGATGACCTCGAAGATCGGCGTGGGCAACGCCGCCTTCCACACGGGCGGCGAGGCGGGCCCGGCGGAGACCGTCTACCTGGGCGTCTTCCGGCGCGAGGCGCTGGAGCAGCAGGGCGGCTACAACGTGGAGTTCATCCGCGCCCAGGACTGGGAGCTGAACTTCCGCATCCGCGAGGCCGGCGGCCTGATCTGGTTCTCCCCGGAGCTCCGCGTCCAGTACCGCCCCCGCCCCTCCGTGAAGGCCCTCGCCAAGCAGTACAAGGACTACGGCCGCTGGCGCCACGTGGTGGCCCGCTACCACGCCGGCTCCATCAACCTGCGCTACCTGGCCCCGCCGACCGCCGTCGTCGCGATCGCCGCCGGCCTCGTCGTGGGCGCCGCCCTCACCCCGCTGGGCTTCGTGATCCCGGCGGGCTACCTCGCCGCGATCACGGCCGGCTCCCTCCCGGCGGGCAAGGGCCTGCCCCTGAAGGCCCGCCTGCAGATCCCGGTGGCCCTGGCGACCATGCACATGTCCTGGGGCTTCGGCTTCCTCACCAGCCCCCGCTCCCTCGCGAAGAAGGTCATCGCGAGCCGCCGGCCGGCGGTGACGGCGGAGCGCGTCTGACGCACCGCGAGCACGACACGGCGAAGGCCGGACCCCTTTCCAGGGGTCCGGCCTTCGCCGTGTCGCGCGTGTCAGCTCTTTCCGTCCCACTTGTAGGGGTCGAAGATGGTCATGCAGTCCTTCTCGTCGCCGCGGATCACCTGCGCGCCGTCCGGGATGTCACCGGCCTCGGTGGCCTGCTTCTTGTAGACCGTTCCCTCGCGCCAGTCGGCGCCCACGACGAGCGTGAGGTTCTCGGCCTTCGCGTCCGCCCGGACGGCCGAGTCGGGCAGCCCGAGCGCCTTGGCCACGGACTGGGCGTTCGCCCTGCCCTGGTCGCCGTCCCCCTTGGGGTAGGTGACCACGGTGTCCGGGCGGTTGCCGCCCTCCTGGGAGGACTCGGCCTGCGCGAAGCCCTTGCCCTGGAGGAGCTCGGTGATCGCGCGGGCGCGGCCCTCGGCGGCGGGCTCGGTGTCGCTGCCGGTGCCGTTGACGACCGTCACGCCGAGCGAACCGGGCGCCTCGGCGGTGGCCTTGGGCTTGGTCGAGGCGGTCGGCTTCGGCTTGGCGCCGGCCGGGTCGCCGTTCTTGTCGAA
Source organism: Streptomyces sp. NPDC004284 (assembly GCF_042874035.1). Lineage (NCBI taxonomy): Bacteria > Bacillati > Actinomycetota > Actinomycetes > Kitasatosporales > Streptomycetaceae > Streptomyces > Streptomyces sp. NPDC004284. The sequence continues at coordinate 5,297 of NZ_JBIAMJ010000028.1, forward strand.
GGCGACGTCGTCGCGGAGCATCCGGAACATCTTGTCGGCCGCGGACTTGATCAGGATGTTCTTGTTGTGGTCCTGCGGCCACTCCGCCGTCGGGATGTTCGCCGTGGTGAGGCGGTTCAGCTTCACGTTCTTGAGCTGCATCGACAGACCGAAGAGCCCCTTGACCGACTTGATCTCGTCGGAGACCTGGAGCGCGTCGGTGGCGGTCTCCGCCAGGCCCATGAGGCGGCCGGTGTCGGTCCAGGCGTTCTGCTTCTGGAGCTTCTCGACCATGCCGTTCATGTACATGTGCTGGGCCTTGGCGCGGTTCTGGTCGCTGCCGAAGGCGTGCCGGGTGCGCAGCCACTGGAGCGCCTGGACGCCCTTGACCTCGTGCGTCCCCTCGGGCAGCTTCAGGTGGGAGCCACCGGGCTGCGCCTTGGTCGGGTGGTCGCTGACACCGGACTTCACACAGACCGGGACGCCGCCGACCTCGTCGGCCATGGCCACGACACCGGCGAAGTCGACCATGACCCAGTGGTCGATGTAGATCCCGGTGAGGCTCTCCCAGGTGGTGAGGGTGCAGCCGGGACCGCCGCGCTGGAGCGACTCGTTGATGGGCCGGTTGTCGGTGGCGGGGTAGCGCGTGCCGTCCTTGTCCTTGCACTCCGGGATGTGGAGGACGGTGTCGCGCGGGATCGAGACGACCGAGGCGTTCTTCCGGTCGGCCGAGACGTGCAGCAGCATCTGCACGTCGGCGAGGGGCTTGCGGTCCTTGTCGTCCCGGCCGCCGCCGAGGGCGATGTTCTTCTCGTCGTTCCGGCTGTCGGAGCCGATGAGCAGGATGTTCAGCGGGGTGTCGCCGAGCGCGTTCGGCGCGGCCTTCTTGACGCCGCTGTCGCCGCCCGCCCGCGACCCGCCGCGGATGTTGCCGTTGAGGTGCTCGTAGTACAGGTATCCGGCGCCGGCCGTCCCAAGTATCAGCAGGGCCAGGGTGATCGCCGTCCAGCGCAGCGCCTTGCGTTTGCCGGTCTTCTTGGCACGCCGGCGCGTGGCGGCGCGTCCGTTCGGGCCCGTGCCGCCGCCCTTCCCGCCGCCGCGTCGCCGTTCGGCGCGCGTCGGCGAGGAGGAGGCCTCCTCCTCGCCGGGAGCGTCGCCGCCCGCGCCGGTCGCCTCGCCGGCGCCGTACAGGTCGTCGTCCCAGCCCAGTTCACGGGCGCGCGGAACGCTCTTCCGCGTTCCCTCCCCACGCACGCTGCTCTGTCCCACCCCAGGTCCCCTCGTCAGGTCAGAAGTGCGTCAAACCCCGGTGTTTCCGGGCTACTTGGCGCACACCTGCTTGTCAGCTTCTACCTTCACCAGATCCTTCGGCGCCTTTGCCGGTCCGGCGATGGGCACCCCCGCGCCCTTGAAGTCGGCGCCGAGGACGAGCGTCATGGGCTCGCGTTCCGCGGCGTCCTGTGTGCCCGGCTTGAGCGCCGAGGCCGGCAGACCCATCATGTCCGCGAGTTTGCGGGCCTGATCGGCCTGGTTCGGTGCATAGGTGAGCGTGGTCTTCGCCGCCTTCTCGGGGGCGTTGCTCTTGTTGGTGGAGCGGCTCACGCCCTGGTCGTTCTGCAGCCAGTTGATGGTCGACTGGGCCGCGCCCCGGACCCCGCTGCCGTTGTAGACGTCGACGCGCACCTCGGCGGCGGTGGACCGCGTGCCCTTGAGGAGCGCGGCCTGCGCGTTCTTGGCGTCCTGCTGCTGCTTCTTCACCTCGGTGAGCGAGGTGTCGGACTGCAGCATCGCGAACAGCTGCGGCGCCTTGACCGGGTCGGGGACGACCGTGGCCCGCCTGTTCGGCGGCTCGTTCGGGTTGTCGATGACCGGCAGGGTCGTGAACGCGATGTTCTTGGTGTCGATCGAGGACAGCTCGCGGGCCAGGTCCTCGAGCTTGGTGAGCGAGCCTATGCCCGAGTCGACGGTGAGGGCGCTCGTCGCCGCGTTGGCGAGGTCGTACAGCTTGCCCGGGTCCGTCAGCGTGTCGTCCGACTTCATCTGCCGGATCATCGAACTCAGGAACTGCTGCTGGACCTTGATGCGGTCCAGGTCGCTCTCGTTGCCGAAGCTGTGCCGGGTGCGGACGAAGGCGAGGGCCTGCTCGCCCTGGACGGTCGACTCGCCGGGGGGCAGCTTCAGATGCGACTTCGGGTCGTTGACGGCCTTCTCGACGCAGACCTTCACGCCGCCGACGGCGGTCGTCATCTCCTTGACGGCGTTGAAGTCGGCCATCATGAAGTGGTCGACCGTCACGCCGGTCAGTTCCTCGACCGTACGCATGACACAGCCGGGGTCGCGGCCGTCCTGCCCGAGGCTCACGTTGAAGCGGACGTCCGTCTGGCCGGGGATCGTCTTGATGGTCCCGCCGGCCGCGCGCGTCTGGCACTCGGGGATGTCCGTCTTCATGTCGCGCGGGATGGACAGCGCCGTGGCGTTCGTCCGGTCCTTGGAGACGTGGAAGAGGATCGTGGTGTCGGCGTGGCCGGGGCTGTTCTTGTCGCCGTAGCCCCCGTTGCCCTCGCCGGTCCGCTTGTCGGTGCCGATGACCAGGATGTTGAAGGCCTTGCCCTTGGCGAATCCGGCGTTGGTCTTCTTGCCGACGACGTCGACGACGTCGAGGTTGTTGTTGAGCTTGTTGTAGAGCGCGTACGCGCCGGCCGCGCCGCCCACCAGGACGAACGCCATCGTGCCGCCGGTCCACAGCAGGACCTTCTTCTTGCGGCTCGTGCCCTGCTTGCGCTTGCGGCGGCCCTGGGCCGGGACCTGGGCGTCGGCGGGCTCCTCGGGGGCGCGGCGGCGGCGCTGGCCGGGGACGGGGGCCTCCACGGGCGTGGAGGCGGGGGCCGGTGCGGGGGCGGATCTGCGGGGGCGGGAAGGGGCCTGGGGCTGCGACTGCCCAGCGGAGTGGTCCAGTCGCAGTTCGTAGTTGCCGGTCCGCGGGTTGAGGACCCACTGGTCGGCGGGGTCGATCTCGTCCGCCCGTCCACGGCTGTGCGCGTCCACGGTTACTCGAGTCCTCCGTCGGTGCCACGCGAGGCGCCTCCCCCACAGGGCGCCGCTCTCTCGGTCGTTCGATCCTTATGAGTGCGACCACGCGGTCGGGGTGCACCGGATCGCGTCACACTATCCGCCCAGTTCAGCGTGGGGCGACGTCCGTGACAAATTCCACGCCCCTTACAACCGGGCAATTTGCCCAAACCTCATCGCTCTCAACTCTCCCTTTGGGTCGCGCTTTACTCGCACACCCCTTCCGCGGCGTTCCGCCCCGTGAAGGTCGGCGTCGCCGACGGCGGCGTCGTGCCGTCCCCGTCGGGCTTCCCGTCGGTGCCGGCCGGCTCGGGTGTCACCAGTACGGGCTTGTCCTCGCGCAGCTGCTTGAAGAGTTGACTCGCCGCAGGTTGCACCAGTTCGTCCCTGTTCGGGTCGTATCGGTAGGCCCGGCGCGGGACGGTGAGGAACTGCACCTTCTTGGTCGGGATGGAGCGCATCGCCCGCGCCAGGTCGTACAGGTCCCGCAGCGAGTCGAGGCCCGGGTCCGTGGTGATCGCCTTCGTGGCCGCGTCCAGGACCGGGTAGAGCTTGGTCGGGTTGAGCAGGACGCCGTCGCTCTGCACCTTCTTGACGAGGGCGCCGAGGAACTGCTGCTGGCGGTCCATGCGTTCCGTGTCGCTGCCGTTCCCGATCGACTTGCGGGCCCGTACGAAACCGAGGGCCTGCTCCCCGTGGAGCGTCTGGCGGCCCGCGGGCAGCTTCAGCTTCGCGTCCCGGTCGTCCACGGGCTCCTTCAGGCAGACCTCCACGCCGTCCACGGCGTCCACCATCTTCTTGAAGCCCCGGAAGTCGATCACCATGTGGTGGTCGATCCGGATGCCGGTCAGCTTCTCGACGGTACGGATCGTGCACGCCGTACCGCCGAACTCGAAGGCCCAGTTGAACTGCGCGAACTGCTCCCGGGTGCGCGTCCCGTCCGTCCTGTGGCAGCTCGGGATCGTCACCATCAGGTCCCGGGGCAGGGAGACGGCCGTCGCGCTCGACTTCCCGGCCGCGAGGTGCAGCAGGATCGTCGTGTCGGAGCGCTGGGTGCCCTCGTCCTTGCCGTACGGGCGGTTGCCCGCGCCGGCCCGGGTGTCCGAGCCGATGACCAGGATGTTCAGGGCGGTCGTGGTGCCCGCCGGAGGGCGCTCCTTCTCGTACTTCTTCAGCTCGTCGGCGGCGGTGGTGTCGGTGGTGATGTTGTCGTCGAGCTTCCGGTAGAACCACCAGCCGACCCCGGCGGCGGCCAGTACGACGACCGAGCACCCGAGGGCCGTCCAGCGCAGCCAGTGGCGGCGCCGGCGCGGCTTCTCCGGAGCGTCCTCCGCCGCGGGGGGATCCGGTTCGGCGGGCGTGCCTGCGCGGTCCGTCACGTCTGGGTCCGTCCTTCATGGCGTCGGCGGCGCGCCGGGCGTCCACCGGTCACAGAAGGAGACGGCCGAACCCGACGCATGGTTGTGCGGAAGGAGTCGACTCCCCCCGGCCGATCATGTACCGGACTCGGCGGTTCTGGTGGTGGACCCGCGCCCAGGTGTGTCGGGGTGGATGCCGGAACGGGGCGGCTGGGCGCTCGGCTGGTGCCGATGGTCGCGTGCGGCCCGGGGACGGACAGGCGCGCCTCTCGGGCAGGAGCCGGGACGGCTCGGAGGGCCGCCCCGGCGAGGGAGCCACTCAGAGGGCCGAATGGGTGACCCGCTCGCTCTCCACGCGCTTCTCCAGGCCCTCGGCGCCCAGTTCGTGCAGGTTCCGGCAGAGGACCACGGAGGCGCCGGACGCCAGGGGGGCGTACAGGCCGGACGAGAGGCCCTGCCAGTCCCCGTAGCCGAGGCCGGAGAGGAGGCGGGAGCCGGGGGCGAGGCCGAGGGCCGCGGCGTCCGTGCGGGCCTGCTCGACGAGCTGGGCGGCGCTGCGTTCCGTACCGTCGACGACGAGCGCGGGAGCCTCCGGATCGACCGGCACGAACGGGGCGAAACGGTCGCCCTGGCTCGGCACCTCGACCGCGTAGTCCGCGTATCCGGCGGGCGCGGCCGGGAAGCGGCGGCCCAGCGGGGCCAGGGAGAGCGCGATCCGCTCCCCGGAGCAGGCGAGACCCGCCTCCAGGGTGTCCGGCCCCGCGACCACGACGTCCGCGTCCGCCGGGTCGCCGCCGATCTCCGCGACCACGCCGACGGACGAGCAGGCGAGCAGCCAGACGGCGCTCTGCCAGTGCGAGGGCAGCAGCAGCGCGAGCCGGTCGCCGGGCCCGGCGGACAGCTCGCCCTGGAGCAGGTTCGCCGTCTTGGCCACCCAATTGGCGAAGGTGGCGACGGACAATTCCACGCGCTCACCGGTGGCGTCGTCGTAGAAGGTGACCAAGGGGCGGGCGGGGTCCGCGGCGAGCGCGGATCGCAGCAGGTCGGCGGGGGTGCGGTCGCTGGCGTTCACGCCGGACAGCGTACGCGGGCGCGTGCGCCGGGGTCCGCCGTACCGGTGACGCCGTCCTCCGGTCGGACCGACGGCCCGTCAGTTTCCGGGCCGGTTCCCGGCGCGCGGAACGCCCCGGCGGTACGCACGATCGGCCCATGCGTGCCTCACTCGCCTCCTCGATCGCCGTCACCTGCGCGGCGGTACTCGCCCTGCCGGTCTCCCTCACCGCGCCGGCGGCGGCCTCGGCGCCACCCGCGGCCGCCTCCGCCCTGCCACCCGCGCCCGAACTGCCGGGCTCCACCCAGTCGCTGCCCCTCGAACCGCTCGGCGCCGCCACCCGCGCGCTCGGCGGGACGGCCGGCTCGGGCGAGCAGGGGCTCACCCGGCGCGACGTCAGGCCCTTCTCGCTCGTCGGCGTCGTCTGGGACGACCCGACGGTCCCGCTGCACGGCACCGTGCAGGTCCGCACCCGGGCCGCCGGTGGCGGCGCCTGGTCCGCGTGGCAGGACGTCGAGACCCACAACGAGGAGCACGGTGCCGACCCCGACACCGCCGAGGGCTCCGCCCGGGCGCTCCGCGGCTCCACGGCCCCGCTGTGGGTGGGCGACTCGGACGGCGTCGAGATCCGCGTACGGGGGCGGGAAGCCCTCCCGGCGGGCCTGCGGCTGGAACTGGTGGACCCGGGCGAGGGCCCGGCGGTCGCACCGGAGCGGACCGCGCCCGAGCAGGCCGTTCCCCGGACCCGCAGCGCCATGGCCCCCGCCGGCATGAGCGCGGCGGAGGCCGCCGCGAGCGCGGTGAACGCCCAGCTCGCCCCGTACGGCGCGGCCTGGATCCCGGCCCTCTCGAAGGAGGAGACCGAGCGCGAGGCCCGGAGCATGCCGCAGGCGCAAGCGGCCCCGGCCGCCGCCGCGGCGAAGCCGTACATCGGCCCCCAGCCCAAGATCATCACCCGTAAGGGCTGGGGCGCGGACGAGAGCATCCGCGAGAAGGGCTTCGTCTACACGAGCACCATCAAGGCGGCCTTCGTCCACCACAGCGCCACCGGCAACAACTACACCTGCAGCAAGGCCCCCACGGTGCTGCGCAGCATCTACCGCTACCACGTCCTGAGCAGTGGCTGGCGGGACTTCGGCTACAACTTCGCCGTCGACAAGTGCGGAAACATCTACGAAGGCCGGGCCGGCGGCATCGCCAAGCCGGTCCTCGGCGCCCACACCCTCGGCTTCAACACCAACAGCATGGGCATCGCCGTCCTCGGCACCTTCACCAAGAGCAACCCGCCGGCCGCCGTCGTGACCGCCGTCGCACGCCTGACGGCCTGGAAGCTCGGGCTGCACGGGGTGAATCCGAAGGGCACGTCGTACCTGGTCTCAGGTGGCGGAAACCTGTACAAGAAGGGCACGAAGGTGCGGTTCAACGCCATCGCCGGACACCGCGACGGATTCGCGACGGAATGCCCCGGCGCACATCTCTACGACAAGCTCGGCGCGGCCCGTACGAGCTCGGCCACGTACCAGGGAAGGCCCTGACGGGGTCGCGGATGGGGGCATGGAGGCAACCATCTGCATAAACTGACCGGTCATATCGCACGGACGACCGAGACGGGCGAGCTGACCGGCCCCGAACAGGAAGCAGAGACGACAAGGTGACAGAAGCGATCCTCCTGGTCGGTGGCAAGGGCACACGGCTGCGACCCCTCACGGTCAACACGCCCAAGCCCATGGTCCCGGCGGCGGGCGTCCCCTTCCTGACCCATCAGCTGGCCCGGGCCCGTGCCGCCGGCGTCGAGCACATCGTGCTCGCCACCTCCTACCTGGCCGAGGTCTTCGAGCCGCACTTCGGTGACGGCTCCGACCTCGGCCTGAGCCTGGAGTACGTCACCGAGGAGGAGCCCCTCGGCACCGGAGGCGCGATACGCAACGTCGCCTCGCGCCTCCACTCGGGCCCCGACGAGCCGGTCCTCATCTTCAACGGGGACATCCTCACGGGCCTGGACATCCAGGCCCTCGTCGCGACCCACTCCTCCTCCGGCGCGGACGTCTCGCTCCACCTCACCCGGGTCGAGGACCCGCGCGCCTTCGGCCTGGTCCCCACGGACGCCACCGGCCGCGTCACGGCCTTCCTGGAGAAGCCGCAGACGCCGGAGGAGATCGTCACGGACCAGATCAACGCGGGCGCGTACGTCTTCAAGCGCTCGATCATCGACACGATCCCCACGGGCCGCCCGGTCTCGGTGGAACGAGAGACGTTCCCGGAGCTCCTCTCCTCCGGCGCCCACCTCCAGGGCATGGTCGACTCCACCTACTGGCTGGACCTCGGCACCCCGCAGGCCTTCGTCCGCGGCTCCGCCGACCTGGTCCTGGGCCGCGCGCCCTCCCCGGCCGTCCCGGGCCGCTGCGGCGACCGCCTGGTCCTCCCGTCGGCACGCGTCGCCCCGGACGCCAAGCTGACCGGCGGCACGGTGGTGGGCGCGGACGCGGTGGTCGGCGAAGGAGCCCGCGTCACGGGCTCCACCCTCCTCGCCGGCGCGATCGTCGAACCCGGCGCGGTGATCACCGACTCCCTGATCGGCGCGGGCGCCCGCATCGGCGCCCGTACGGTGCTCAGCGGGGCCGTCATCGGCGACGGGGCCCAGGTGGGCCCCGACAACGAACTCCGCGACGGCGTCCGCGTCTGGTGCGACACCACCCTCCCCGCGGGCGCGGTCCGCTTCTCCTCGGACCAGTAGCCCCCGTTGTGGGCATGCGTTCCGCAAGGGGCGGAACGGGTGGGCACAACGGACGGCGCCCTTGCCGGCGCCAGAGGCTTACGCGCCTGGACCCGCACCACGTCGTGCGCCGCGCAAGGTGGTGCGGGTCAGGGCACGGAAGGCGGAGGCGCCGCAGAGGGCGCCGTCCCGTGTGCCCACACCGGGCTACGCTCATACGCATGGCCGGCCGCTTCACACCCCACCCCACCCGCACGACAGTCCGCGGCGGCCACCTCCCGCTCCCCGTCACCGAAGACGCCCCCCTGGACCTCGGCCTCACCCTCGGCCCCCTCCGCCGCGGCCCCGCCGACCCCACCTTCCGGGCGACCCCGGACGGCTCGGTCTGGCGGGCCAGCCGCACCCCGGACGGCCCCGGCACGCTCCGTGTCGGGATCGCCGAGGGCAAGGTGGCCGCCGAGGCCTGGGGCTCCGGAGCGGGCTGGCTCCTGGACCGCCTCCCGGCCCTCCTGGGCGCCGAGGACGACCCCTCCGCCTTCGTCCCCCGCCACAAGCTGGTCCTGGCGACCCACCGCCGCCGCCCGGGCCTGCGCCTGACCCGTACCGGCCTGGTCCTGGAGTCGCTGATCCCGTCGGTCCTGGAGCAGAAGGTCACGACGCACGAGGCCTACGGATCCTGGAGGGCGCTCGTACGGAAGTACGGCGAGCCGGCCCCGGGCCCGGCCCCGGACGGCATGTACGTGATGCCGGACGCGCGCGCGTGGACCCAGATCCCGTCCTGGGAGTGGCACCGCGCGAACGTGGACGGCAAGCGCTCCGCCACGATCGTCCGCGCGGCCCGGGTCGCGGCCCGCCTGGAGGAGGCCGCGCACATGGACGGACCGGCGGCACGGAAGCGCCTGGAGCTGGTCCCGGGCATCGGCCCCTGGACGAGCGCCGAGACGATCCAGCGCAGCAACGGCGCCCCGGACGAGGTCACCACCGGCGACCTCCACCTCCCGGGCATCGTCGGCTGGGCCCTCGCGGGCGACCGCACGGCGGACGACGAGACGATGCTGGAGCTCCTGGCCCCGTACGCGGGCCAGCGCCACCGCGCGGCCCGCCTGATCCTCCTCAGCGGCCGCGTACCACCGCGCCGGGCCCCGCGCATGACGCCCGGTAACATCGCGCCCCTCTGACGCCCCGGGGGGAAAACGTGGCCAAGCAGCGCGTCACCGTCTGTCTGCCGCCGTGCGCGCCCGACGATCTGCGTCCCGCGCTCAGGGCGGCGATGGCCCCCTTCGAGTACGACGCGCAGACCGGCAGGAGCGACGAGGAGTGGCAGGGGGAGTGGGACTACTGGTACGTCTCCTCGGGCGGCCTGGAGTTCACCGTGCGGCGCGGCCACGAGGACGATCCGCTGATCGTCCGGGACGGCCAGGAGCCGGATGACCCGCCGCGTCCCTCCTGGCTGTGCGACGGCGGTCCGAAGGGCCTGCTCGATCTGGACACGGGACGCCGCCGGGCCGCCGAGGAGGCCGCCGGGCAGTGGCAGGCGTGGCAGGCGTTCGCCGCCCTGCACCCGCCGTGCCTGCCCTACGCGCACTTCCGTCAGAAGGCGCACGACGAGCCCGGGACCTATCCCGTCGAGCGCGCGCTGGAGGACTTCGAGAGCCAGCCGGCGATGCGCGCGGTCCAGGACGACCCCGCCCTGGAGGAGCGGTTCGGCTGGGATCCGCAGGGGTGGTTCGGCGTGGACCGCGCGTTCTTCGTCGAGCGGGCGGCCCAGGACGTGCTGCCGTCGGTCGCGCTCCTCACGGTCGACGGCCGCTGGGCGGAGGGCGGATCGCACGCGTACAACGTGCACTTCAACGCGTACGTGGACAGCCTCCCGGACGAGACGATCCTCGTCCGGTTGCTGTACCACTCCTGACCGAAGGCCCTATCTGACCTCGACGAACTCCGAGGCCAACCGCGCCGGCCGCTCCTTCGGCGGCGCCGCCGGGTGGCCGATCGCGACCGCGCCCATCGGGTCCCATCCCTCCGGCAGCCCGAGGACGTCCCGTACGACGTCCCGGCAGAACATCGTCGAGGACACCCAGGCCGAGCCCAGCCGCTCACCGGCGAGGGCGACGAGGAAGTTCTGCACGCCCGCGCCCGTCGCGACCACGAACATCTCGCGCTCGGCGGCGTCCCGGCGCGGGTCGCCGTAGTGGTGGGAGCCGTCCATGACGAGGCAGGGCACCGCGAGGTAGGGCGCGTTGCGCAGGACGTCCCCGCGCCGGACCCGCTTGGCGATGGACTCCTCGGACTTGCCGTCGCGTCGCAGGTCCGCGATCCAGGCGTCCCGCATCGCGTCGAGCAGCCGGGTCCGCGACTGCGCCGACTCCAGGAGCACGAACCGCCACGGCGTGGTGTGGTGCGGCGCCGGGGCCGTCACGGCGGCGGCGACCGCGCGCCGGACCGCGCCCGGGTCGACCGGCTCGTCCGTGAACTCCCGTACGGTCCGCCGCAGCGACACCGCCTCGCGTACGGCCTCCGAGGTCCCGAGCCGGAACATGTCGTCGGCGGCCCCCCGTACGAGCGCCCGCGCGCCCTCCTCGGCGTCGCCGCCCACGACATGGGGCAGTCCGCGGACGACGGCGACGGGAAGCCCCGCCGCCTTGCCCTTCACCAGGTCGCCGGCGGCGGCGAGTTCGTCGGCGGTGGCGACCACGGTGGCGCTCAGCGGATTGCCGTGCGCGTCGCTCCCGCCGCGCAGGTCGTCGAGGACCCGCACCCCGGCCGCCCCGATCGCCACGTCGGTGAGCCCGGTGCGCCAGGGCCGCCCGAAGGTGTCCGTGACGACGACGCCGACGTCGACGCCGAGCGCCTCGCGCAGTCCCGAACGGATGCGCCGCGCCGAGGCGTCGGGGTCCTCGGGCAGCAACAGGACGGTCCCGGAAGGGGTGTTGGAGGCGTCGACCCCGGCGGCGGCCATGACGAGCCCCTGCCGGTTCTCGACGATGCGGAGGGTGCCGCGCCGCGCCACCACCCGTACCGTCTCGGCGTCGATGGCCTCCTCGCGGTCGTCGGCCGCGATCACCCGCCCCTCGGCCTTGCTGACGATCTTGGAGGTGACGAGCAGGACGTCCCCGTCGACGAGCTCCGGCGACACGGAGGCGATCAGCTTGGCGAGATCGTCCCCGGCGGCCACCTCGGGCAGCCCGGGCAGCGCCCACACCCGGAAGGAGGGAGCGGCGCCGCTCACCCCCGTACCTCCTCGGCCAGCGCCAGCGCCTCGCGGGCCATCGCGGCCGTCGCGTCCACGTCGGTCATCATCAGCGGGACCGCGCGGCACGCGATGCCCGCCGCCTCGACCTCCGCGACCGCGCCCGCGTCCACGGTGTCCACGAGCCAGCCGCCGACGAGCTCGGCGCCGTAGTGCAGGGCGACCGCCGCCGCCGTGGACTCCACGCCCACGGCCGCGAGGACCTTGTCGGCCATGCCGCGCACGGGCGCGTCGCCGACGATGGGGGAGAGGCCCACGACCGGCGCCCCGGCCGCGACGACCGCCTCGCGGATCCCGGGCACGGCCAGGATCGTGCCGACGCTCACCACCGGGTTGGACGGCGGGAAGAGGATGACGTCCGCCTCGGCGATCGCCTCCAGGACGCCCGGCGCGGGCTTCGCGGCCTCGGCGCCGACGGGCACGACGGCCTTCGCGTCGACGGAGGCGCGCAGCTTCACCCAGTACTCCTGGAAGTGCACCGCGCGCTGCTCGCCGTCCACCTCGATCGCCACGTGCGTCTCGACGCGGTCGTCGGACATGGGGATCAGCCGCACGCCGGGCTGCCAGCGGGCGCACAGCGCCTCGGTGACGGCGCTCAGCGGGTAGCCCGCGCCGAGCATCTGCGTACGGACGATGTGGGTGGCGAAGTCCCGGTCGCCGAGGCCGAACCACTCGGGCCCGACCCCGTACGCCGCGAGCTCCTCCTTGACGGTGAAGGACTCGTCCGTGCGTCCCCAGCCCTGTTCCTCGTTGATGCCACCGCCGAGGGTGTACATCACCGTGTCCAGGTCGGGGCAGACCTTCAGCCCGAAGAGATGGATGTCGTCACCGGTGTTGCCGATGACCGTGATCTCCGCGTCCGGCGCGGCCTGCTTGAGGCCGCGAAGGAAACGGGCACCACCGATGCCGCCGGCCAGAACCACAATGCGCATGCGTTGCAGTGTGTCAGGCGTCGATCAATCCCGGGGCGGCCGGGGCGCACTGGGCCTGGAGGGACTCGTGCATCGGCATGTCGGTCAGGCCGGGGAAGTAGACGTGCAGGCTGACGGCCGGTTCGAGGGAGTCGTTGACGACCTCGTGGACGTACCCCGGGGCGAAGACGCGCTCCCCGCCGGGCGTGAGCGTCCGCGCGCCCCGGTCCGTGCGCTCCGTCAGCTCGCCCTCCAGGACGGTCAGCACGCCGGAGGAGAGGCCGTGGTCGTGGAGCCCGCTGCCCTGGCCGGGCACCCAGGAGAGCAGCCAGACCTCGTAGCCGGGGCCGGTGCGCAGGCGGTGGTACCAGCGGGTGGTGGCGTCGTACTCGACGTACGGGGCCCACTGGGAGCGGTCGCCGGCGATGGAGCGCGCGAGGCCGGCGAACTCGGCCACGGTCTCGGGGTGGGCGCGCTCGGGCTGGAGCAGGTGCGGGACTTCGAGGATGTCGCCGGCGATCTGAAGGTCGCTGTCCATGTTCATGGGATGGGGAGGTTCCTCAGCAGAAACAGAAGCGGTGGGGGGTCACGCATAAGGGGTGACACGGGTGACGCAGGGTGACGCTGGGGGAAGAAGCCGAAGCTCGACGGCTTCAGCGGCTGGAGCGCTACGGCATCAACAGCTGGGACAGCAACAGCAACAGCGCGCCTGGACAGCGCGGCGGAACCCACGGGCGTGGGTCGCGGAGGGCGCTGTGGTCGCTGGCATGCCCCCCAAGGTGGCCGGAGGGGCACCCGACTGTCAACTCAATGCCCGATTTGGGGGCAATGTTTCACCTCATCCGGTTACAGTGCCCGGAGAAAGGTTTGTTCAGGCGCGGACCAGGAGAGATGGCGCTTCGACCGCGCCCGTAAACATCGGAGGGCGTGATCAGACTGTGATCCGGATCGCATCCCCGATCGGATCGCAACAAGATCCAAGCCGTGGACGTCCTCCCTTGTGAAGACGACGTGGTGCGGCCGGGTCGCTGGCATGTGTCACGTTTTTTGGCGATTTGAACACTTTCCGCATAGGCTTGGTTCCGCAGAGTGAATACGGGGCCCAATAGCAGATCTCGGCTTGACTCGCACAGAGCACGAACTTGTAATTTCACTCGTGTCGTTCGGCCGGGTTCGTCCCGGCAACATCACGGGACGCACAGAACAGACGAGGGGCGCACATGACCGAGTTGTTCCAGGAACTGCTGGTCGAGGACGCGGACGAGGAACTCGGCTGGCAGGAGCGCGCGCTGTGCGCCCAGACCGATCCCGAGTCCTTCTTCCCCGAGAAGGGCGGCTCGACCCGCGAGGCCAAGAAGGTCTGCCTCGCCTGCGAGGTCCGCTCCGAGTGCCTCGAATACGCCCTGCAGAACGACGAACGGTTCGGCATCTGGGGCGGCCTCTCCGAGCGCGAGCGACGCCGTCTGAAGAAGGCCGCCGTCTGAACGGCACCCCGGCGCCCCGGCGCGCGCACCAGGACACGACGAACGGTCCGCCCCCTGTCCCCACGGCACAGGCGGCGGACCGTTCTGCGTGCCCGGTGCGCCCCGCACCCTCCGCCCGCTCTGTCCACAGGGCGGCGGACCGCTCCGCGCACAGCCGTTAGTGTGGGCCTCCGTCCGAGACGCTCCCCACGCCCCCCGCGGGCGACCCCGGCCGGAGGGCCCGTAGCTCGATGTCCTCAACTCCTGAGTTTCCGCGACACGTCGTCACCGCCGTGCTCGTCACCCACGACGGCGCCCGCTGGCTGCCCGACGCGCTCGCCGGGCTGCTCGCCCAGGAGCGCCCCGTGCAGAACGTGGTCGCGGCCGACACCGGCAGCGCCGACGACTCGGCGCAGCTCGTCGCCGACGCCATCGGCGCCGACCGCGTGCTCCACCTCGCGCGCCGCACCGGCTTCGGCGCCGCCGTCGAGGAGGCCGTCCGCACCGCGCCCCCGCTCGGACCCGAGGACCTGCCCTACCTGAAGCGCCCCAGCGGCTGGGACCCCGTCAGCCGCAGCTGGAACGACGAGGCGTACGACCTCCCCGAACTCCCGCACGGCGAACCGGTCCAGTGGCTCTGGCTCCTCCACGACGACTGCGCCCCCGAGCCCGGCGCCCTCGCCGAACTCCTGCGCGTCGCCGACTCCGACGCGGACGCCGCCGTCATCGGCCCCAAGCTGCGCGGCTGGTACGACAGGAAGCAGCTCCTGGAAGCCGGCGTCAGCATCGCCCGCAGCGGCCGCCGCTGGACCGGACTCGACCGCCGCGAGCAGGACCAGGGCCAGCACGACCAGGTCCGCTCCGTCCTCTCCGTCTCCACCGCCGGCATGCTCGTCCGCCGCGACGTCTTCGAGGGCCTCGGCGGCTTCGACCGGCGCCTGCCCCTCATGCGCGACGACGTCGACCTGTGCTGGCGCGCGCACTCCGCCGGCTTCCACGTCCTCGTCGCCCCCGACGCCGTCCTGCGGCACGCCGAGGCCTCCGCCCGCGAGCGCCGCACCGTCGACTGCGCCGGCCGCACCGCCGCCAACCCGCACCGCGTCGACAAGGCCGGCGCCGTCCACACCCTCCTCGCCAACAGCAGCGGCCGCGCCCTCCCGTACCTCCTCGTGCGGCTCGTCCTCGGCACCCTGCTCCGCACCCTCGCCTACCTCGTCGGCAAGGCCCCGGTCCAGGCGGTCGACGAGGTCATGGGCCTCCTCGCGACCCTGCTGCGGCCCGAGAAGATCCTCGCCGCCCGCAAGCGCCGCAAGAACCCGGCCGTACCCAACGGCGAGTTCCGCGCGCTCTTCCCGCCGGCCGGCGCCACCGTCCGCGCCACCGCCGAGCAGATCGCCTCCCACTTCGGCGGCGCCGAGGCCGAGACCGGCGGCTCCCGCCACGGGGTCGTCGAGTCGGGACCCGGCGGCGACGACGCCGACTACCTGGAGATCGAGCAGTTCGCCCGGCTCAAGAAGATCGCCCGCAAGCCCGGGCCGGTCCTCTTCGCCCTGCTCCTCCTCGTCTCCGTGGTCGCCTGCCGCAACCTCTTCGCCGGCGGCTCGCTGGCCGGCGGCGCCCTGCTGCCCGCCCCCGACACCGTCTCCGAGCTCTGGTCGCGGTACGCCGACTCCTGGCACGCCCTCGGCACCGGCGGCACCCAGACCGCCCCGCCCTACCTCGCCGTCCTCGCCGCGCTCTCCGCGCTGTTCCTCGGCTCCACCTCCACCGCGCTGACCCTGCTGCTCGTCTGCTCGGTCCCGCTCGCCGGCTTCACCGCCTACTTCGCCGCCCGCGGCATCGTCGAGTCCCGGCTCCTGCGCGCCTGGGGCGCCATCGCGTACGCCTTCCTGCCCGCCGCCACCGGGGCCCTCGCCACCGGCCGGCTCGGCACCGCCGTCCTCGCGATCCTGCTCCCGCTGATCGCCCGCGCCGCCGTCGCCGCCCACGGCTTCAACCGGCCCGACCGCGGCAGCTGGCGCGCCACCTGGGCGTACACCTTCCTGCTGACCCTCGCGATGGCGTTCACCCCGGTCGTCTGGCCGCTCGCCGTCCTCCTCGGCCTCGGCGTGCTCGCCGTCCGCCGCGACGACATCACCGCGTACGGACTCCGCTTCCTGGCCGCCGTCGGCACCCCGGTCCTGCTCCTCGCGCCCTGGTCGCTCACCCTCCTCACCGACCCCGGCGCCTTCCTGCGCGAGGCCGGCCTCGACGTCCGTACGGGCACGGCCACCGCGCTCGACCTGCTCGGCACCAGCCCCGGCGGCCCCGGCGCCACCGGCGGTCTGCTCCTGCTCGGCCTCGTCCTCGCGGGCCTGGCCGGACTCCTCCGCGAGGAGCGGCAGCTCGCCGTCCGCACGGCCTGGGCCGCCGCCCTCGCCGGCCTCGTCCTCGCCGTCCTCACCAACGGCGCGGGCGGCACCGGCTGGGCCGGACCCGCCACCCTCGTCTACGGCGCCGCCCTCATCGCCGCCGGCATGATCGGCGCCGAGGGCGGCCGCACCCGCGTCGCCGCCCACGGCTTCGGCTGGCGCCAGCCCGTCGCCGCCCTCATCGCCCTCGCCTGCGCCCTCGGCCCCGCCGTCGCCGCCGCCGGCTGGATGATCGGCGGCGCCGACGGCCCGCTGACCCGGCGCGACCCGGTCCAGGTCCCGGCCTTCGTCGCCGAGGAGAGCGGCACCCGCGACCAGCCCCGCACCCTCGTCCTCGGCGTCGGCGCGCCCGGCGAGGTCGCCTACACCCTGGTCCGCGGCTCCGGCGCCCGCCTCGGCGACGCGGAACTCACCGCGACCGCCGAGGCCGACCCCCGCCTCGACTCCGTCGTCGCCCACCTCGTCGCCGGCTCCGGCGCCGACCAGACCGAGGAGCTCAGCGGCTACGCCATCCGCTACGTCCTCGTACGGGACGGGGCACCGCGCCAGATGAGCCGCGTCCTCGACTCCACCCCCGGTCTCAGCCGCCTCAGCCAGCTCGACGGCAGCGCGCTCTGGCGCGTGGACCGCGAGATCGCCCGCGTCATGATCGTCCCGCCCGCGGCGAAGACCGGCGACGCGAAGACCGGCGACGCGGAGAAGGCGCAGGAGACCGCCAAGGCCGTCGCCGTCGCCGCCGGACCCGTCGAGGCCCACACCGACGTCCCGGCGGGACCCCCGGGCCGCGTCCTGCGCCTCGCCGACCGCGCCGACGAGGGCTGGACCGCCACCCTCGACGGCAAGGAACTGACCCGGACCACCGTCGACGGCTGGGCCCAGGGCTTCGAGCTCCCCGCCCAGGGCGGCCGCCTCGACCTCACGTACGACGGGCCGCTCACCCACACCGCGTGGATCTGGGCCCAGGCAGGCCTCGCCCTCGTCCTGCTCGTCCTCGCCCTGCCCGGGCGGCGCCGCGAGATCGACGACGACCTCCCCGAGGAGGAGCTCGCGATCCCCGCCCAGGCCACCGAGGGCGACGGCCGCCGCGCCCGCCGCCTGCGCGCCGCCGCCGAAGCGGAGGCGGAGCCGGAGGCCGCCGCGCCCGCCCCCGAAGCCTTCGACGCCTTCGGGACCTCGCAGGGCGGTCCGGCCCCCATCCCGGAGCAGCAGTCCTACGCGCCCCGGGACCAGGAGCAGGGCTGGGACCCCGCCTACGCCCAGGCCCCGGCCCAGCAGGCCCAGGAACAGCCGCAGACCCAGCCGTACGCCGACCAGGGCTACTACCAGGACTACGCGGCCGACCCGTACCAGCAGCAGCCGTACGCGTACCCCCAGCAGGGCTACGAGCAGCAGCAGCAGTACGACCCGCAGCAGCAGACGCAGCAGTACGAGCAGCAGCAGTACGACCCGTACGGCTACGGCTACGGATACCCCCAGGGCCACGAGACCGAGCAGCGTCCCGACGGGAGCAGCAACCAGTGAACCGCACGACCCTCTCCCTGATCGCGGGCGCCACGGCCCTCGCCGCCGTCACCGGCTTCGCGGCCCTCACCGCCCCGGACGGCACCGCCGCCACCGGGGCGAAGCCCACCACCCGCCTGCCGGTGGAGCGCGTCGGCCTCGTCTGCCCGGCCCCCAGCACCTCCGAGGTGGCCGAGACCCGCTACACCTCGTACACCCCGACGGGCACGGGTACGGGCGCGGCCCCCGGCGCCGACAAGGCCGAGCCGCCCACGGCGCTGCTGCGGCCCGCCACGAGCGCGCCGGCCTCGGGCGACACCGGCAAGAAGGGCAAGAAGCCGAAGGCCCCCAAGGTCCCGGCCACCGTCACCACCCCCGGCAAGCCCGTCACCGCCCAGGCCGACGGCGGCTCCGTCCCCGCCGTCACCGGCACCGCGACCGGCACCCTCGCCCCCGGCTGGACCGTCCAGCAGACCACCGTCGTCCCGGCCGGCGGCGCGCGCGGCCTCCTCGGCCTCGGCTGCGGCGCCCCCGACACCGACTTCTGGTTCCCGGCCGCCTCCACCGACAAGGACCGCCAGGACTACGTCCACCTCACCAACCCGGACGACACGGCCGCCGTCGCCGACATCGAGCTGTACGGCCCCGAGGGCGTCCTCAAGTCCCAGTTCACCGAGGGCATCGCGGTCCCCGCCCACTCCACCGTCCCGGTGCTCCTCTCCACCCTCACGAGCGGGCCCGGCCGGAAGGACGTCACCGTCCACGTCACCACCCGCAGCGGACGCGTCGGCGCCGCCGTCGCCGCGGCCGACGACAAGCTCGGCAGCGACTGGATCGCCCCGGCCGCCGACCCGGCGGGCACCGCCGTCCTCCCCGGCATCCCGGCCGACGCCACCGCGGTGCGGCTCGTGGCCCTCGCCCCCGGCGACGACGACGCCGACCTCAAGGTCCAGCTGGTCACCCCGAGCGGCACGATCGTCCCGGCCGGCGCCGACCTGCTCCACGTGAAGTCCGGGATGACGGCCGCCGTCGACCTGCCGAATCTCACCCGGGGCACGGTGGGCTCCCTGCTGCTCACCCCGAGCGACCCGAAGAAGCCGACCCCGGTCGTGGCGGCCCTCCAGGTCGTGCGCGGCAAGGGCGACGACACCGAGATCGCGTTCATCCCGGCGACCGCGGCCGTCTCCGCCCGCGCGACGGTCCCCGACAACCGCGCCAAGGGCTCGACGCTCTCCCTGACCGCCCCCGGCGCCGCGGCCCAGGTCAAGGTCACCGCCTCGGCCGGTTCCGAGGGGGGCACGCCGGTCTCGAAGACCCTCACGGTCAAGGCGGGCACGACGACGGTCCTGACCGACCTCGTCCCCGAGGGCCTCAAGGGCTCCTACGCGCTGACCGTCGAACCGCTCTCGGGCGGCAAGGTGCACGCGGCGCGGACGCTCGCCCTCCCGGAGGACGGCGTCCCGATGTTCACCGTCCAGACCTTCGTCGACGACCGGGGCACGGTCGAGGTCCCGTCGGCCCGCCAGGACCTGGGCGTACTGGACTGAGCCCGGTACCGGACCGAGCTCCCGCCGGAAGGGCGGGGCTCAGTCCTGCCCGTACCGGGGATCGACCGACTCGGGGGAGAGCCCGAGGAGCTCGGCGACCTGCTCCACGACGACCTCGTGGACCAGGAGCGCCCGCTCGTCCCGGCTCTTCGAACGGATCTCGACCGGCCGCCGGTAGACGACCACCCGGGCCGGCTCGTTCTTCTCGGCGGGGACGGAGCCGCCCAGCGGCACCGTCTCGCCCGGCACCGACGGCGGCACCTCGAGGACCATGAAGTCGACGTCCGCCAGCTGCGGCCAGCGCCGTTCGAGGCGTTCCACCGAGTCGAGGACGAGATCGCGGAAGGTGTCGGCCCGGCTCGCGGAGAGCGGCACCTGCGGCGGCGCGACCGGCCCCCGCATCCCGCGGCCGTGCCGGTCGCGGCGGCGGACCCGGGGCTCCGCCGGGGGCTCCGTGGGACGGTGCGAGGGGCTCGGCGGCACAGGACTGTCCATCACTGCCGCAGCGTAACCCCCATCCGCCGCATCGCACCGTGGCGCATCCTCGCCGACTTTCCGGGCGTGCCCGCACCCCCGCCGGCCCCCCTGTCGAAACCTGAACATTCCGGCCGGACTCAAGCCCGATTCGACCACCCGTCACGATCGGCCATCTGGCCCTGGATGACCGGATTTGCATCTCAAGGTGTCCGAATATCCCCCTGCCCCCGCCCCCCTGGGCCCCCTTCCGCGCAGGTCAGAACCGCCATCACTCGAACGGGGGTGTCGGAGGTCACACCGCGACACGGTGGAGTGACCTGAGGGAGAGTCGTCGCGGCCCGCTCAAGAGTGCGGTACCGTCCAACGTCGTGAGCCCTGTACGTCGCTGTTCGCGCACTGCGTGCGGCCGCCCTGCCGTCGCGACACTGACGTACGTCTATGCCGACTCGACTGCGGTCCTCGGCCCGCTCGCCACCTACGCCGAGCCCCACTGCTACGACCTGTGCGCCGAGCACAGTGAGCGCCTCACCGCCCCGCGCGGCTGGGAGGTGGTGCGCCTCACCGACGGATCCGCCCCCACCCGCCCCAGCGGCGACGACCTCGAAGCGCTGGCCAACGCGGTACGGGAGGCGGCCCGCCCCCAGGAGCGCGCGGCCGAGGCCGGCGGCAAGGGCGGCGGAGGCCGTGGCGGCGACCCCATGGAGGTCGGGCGCCGCGGGCACCTCAGAGTGCTCCGTTCGCCCGACAACTGACGGCGCCCGACCACCGTCCGAGTCTCCCTGACTCCGCTCCGGGTAGTTTTGGCGTTCCGTACACGCCCGCACACGCGTGTGGAGAACTCAGGAGGGTGGATCCGTGACTGCCGATCTGTCGCAGATCGTGAAGGCGTACGACATCCGCGGAGTCGTACCCGACCAGTGGGACGAGACGCTCGCCGAGCTCTTCGGCGCCGCCTTCGTCCGGGTGACGGACGCGGACGCGATCGTCATCGGCCACGACATGCGCCCCTCGTCACCCGGCCTCGCGGCCGCCTTCGCCCGCGGCGCGGCCCGCCTCGGCGCCGACGTCACCCTCATCGGTCTCTGCTCCACCGACCAGCTGTACTTCGCCTCCGGCAGCCTCGGCCTGCCCGGCGCCATGTTCACGGCCTCCCACAACCCGGCCCAGTACAACGGCATCAAGATGTGCCGCGCCGGCGCCGCCCCCGTCGGCCAGGACACCGGCCTCGCCGACATCCGCGCCCTCGCGGAGGAGTGGTCGGAGAAGGGCGCCCCGGAGGCGGCCGGGAAGCCGGGCACGATCACGGAGCGCGACACCCTCGCGGACTACGCCGCCCACCTCAAGAACCTGGTCGACCTCACCGCGATCCGCCCCCTCAAGGTGGTCGTCGACGCGGGCAACGGCATGGGCGGCCACACGGTCCCCACGGTCTTCGAAGGCCTGCCGCTGGACACCGTCCCCATGTACTTCGAGCTGGACGGCACCTTCCCGAACCACGAGGCCAACCCGCTCGACCCGAAGAACATCGTCGACCTCCAGGCCCGCGTCCGCGCCGAGGGCGCCGACCTCGGCCTCGCCTTCGACGGCGACGCCGACCGCTGCTTCGTCGTCGACGAGCGCGGCGAGCCGGTCTCCCCGTCCGCGATCACGGCCCTCGTCGCCGCGCGCGAGCTCGCCAAGAACCCCGGCGGAACGATCATCCACAACCTGATCACCTCCTGGTCGGTGCCGGAGGTCGTCCGCGAGCAGGGCGGCGAGCCGGTCCGCACCCGCGTCGGCCACTCCTTCATCAAGGAGGAGATGGCGAAGACCGGAGCGATCTTCGGCGGCGAGCACTCGGCGCACTACTACTTCAAGGAGTTCTGGAACGCGGACACGGGCATGCTCGCCGCGCTCCACGTCCTCGCGGCCCTCGGCGGCCAGGAGGGCACCCTGTCCGACCTGGTCTCCGCCTACGACCGGTACGCCTCCTCCGGCGAGATCAACTCGACGGTCGCGGACCAGACGGCGAGCACGGCGAGGGTCCGTGCGACGTACGAGGGCCAGGACGGCATCACCTTCGACACCCTCGACGGCCTCACGGTCACGGCGGCCGACTGGTGGTTCAACCTCCGCGCCTCCAACACGGAGCCGCTCCTCCGCCTCAACGTCGAGGCCCGCGACGAAGCCACCATGGCCAAGATCCGCGACGAGGTCCTCGCGCTGGTCCGGGCGACCGACTGACCCCGCCCCACCGCCGGGGAACGGGGGCGTGCCCCGTTCCCCGGCGGTAGGCTGACCTGGCCCGATCCGTCTGTTCGAAGGGACACCCCATGCCGCTCGAAGCCGGCCTCCTGGAGATCCTCGCCTGCCCGGCCTGCCACGCTCCGCTGAACGACCGCACGGCGGACGAGACCCCCGAGCTGATCTGCACGAGCTCCGACTGCGGCCTCGCCTACCCGGTCCGCGACGGCATCCCGGTCCTCCTCACCGACGAGGCCCGCAAGCCGGCGTAACAGCGCCGGCCGCGACAGGAGCCCACCGCCCGTGCGGGCCTTCGCCCCGCTGCCCGTGTGGGCAACCGTCCCGCGGGGCGGGACAGGTGGGCACACGGGACGGCGCCCATGGCGGCGCCTCCGCGTTCCGTACCTGAACCCGCACCAGCCGCACCCGCACAAGGCAGCGCCCGCACCAGCCGCACCCGCACCAGCCGCGCCCCACACCAGCCGCGCCCCGCAGGGAGGCCGCACATGCTCGACGAGACCCTCCTCGACGCCCCGGACGACCTCGCCCTGGCCGACCGCCGCGGCCTCCTCCGCGGCGCCGCCGAGGCCGGCGCGCGGGTACGGACCGCCGCCCGCCACGCCGCCGAGGCCGGCATCGCGGACCTCCACCCCGAGGGCCGCCCCCGCGCCGTCCTCGTCGCGGGCCCCGGCACCGCCGCCGCCGGCGTCGCGGACCTGATCGGCGCGCTCGCCGGAGCCGCCGCCCCCGTCGTACGCCTCCAGCCGACCGGCGTCGCCCCCGCCGCGGGCGCCCTGCGCTGGGCCCTGCCGGGCTGGGCGGGCTCGGTGGACCTGCTGCTGATCCCGACCACCGACGGCGCCGAACCGGGCCTCGCCCTCCTCGCCGAGCAGGCGTACCGCCGGGGGATCACGGTCGTCGCCGTCGCCCCGAAGGACTCCCCGCTCACCGAGACGGTCAACGGCTCGCGCGGCCTGTTCGTACCGATGGCGATGACCCCGAACGAGTCGCCCGACGAGTACGCCGAGAGCATCGCGGCGAGCCCGGGCGCGCTCTGGGCCCTGTTCACCCCGCTGCTCGCGCTCCTGGACCGCGTCGGCCTGATCGAGGCGCCGCCGGAGGCCCTGGAGAAGGTCGCCGACCGCCTGGACCGCACGGCGGAACGCTGCGGCCCGGCCATCGCCACGTACAGCAACCCGGCGAAGACGCTGGCCGCCGAACTCGCGGACTCGCTCCCGCTGATCTGGACCGAGGGGAACGCCGCGGGCCCGGCCGGCCGCCGCTTCGCCGCCGTCCTCGCCGAACTCGCCGGCCTGCCCGCCCTGGCGGCCGAACTCCCGGAGGCCCTGCCGGCGCACGGGGTCCTCCTCGCGGGCGACTACGCGGCCGGCGCGGACCCGGACGACTTCTTCCGCGACCGCGTGGAGGAGCAGCAGGCGCTTCGCGCGCGCGTGGTCCTGCTCCGCGACCGCCCGGCGGATGGCCTCACCGCCGCCCCGGCCGCCCGCGAACTGGCCCTCGGCCACGAGACCGCCATCAGCGAGCTGGAACCGGAGGAGGGCGGCGACCTGGAGACCCTCGCCGAACTCCTCGCCGTGACCGACTTCGCGGCCGTCTACCTGGCCCTGGCCACCCCGGGCCGCACCCCGCACTAGCGCCCCGGAGCGCCCGCCCGCACCCGCACCGGCCCGGCGCCCCACCGACACCCTCCGGCACAAGCCCCCCATCACGTCGGGGCACGTACACCGCAAAGACCTCCCCCCGTCACCCTCCCCCTGTCACCTGTCTCCCGACACCCCGCACGATCCGTCACCACCCCGAGGAGCTGGCAGGCATCATGGACCGCCTCGTCAACACCGTCCGCCCCTACGCCTGGGGATCCACGACGGCCATCCCGGAACTGCTCGGGACCGCCCCCACGGGCGAGCCCCAGGCCGAGTTGTGGATGGGCGCCCATCCCGGTGCCCCCTCCCGCACCGAGCGCGGCGCGCTGAACGAGCTGATCGCCGCCGACCCCGTACGGGAACTGGGGGAGGGGGCCGTCGAGAAGTTCGGGCCGCGGCTCCCGTTCCTCCTGAAGCTGCTCGCCGCCGGCGCCCCGCTCTCCCTCCAGGTCCACCCCGACCTGGAGCAGGCGCGGGCCGGGTACGCCGCCGAAGAGGCCGCCGGCATCCCGGTCGACGCCCCGCACCGCGCGTACAAGGACGCCAACCACAAGCCCGAGCTGATCTGCGCCCTCACCCCCTTCGACGGCCTGTGCGGCTTCCGCGACCCGGTCGAGGCCGCCGACCTGATCGCCGCGCTGGGCGTCGACTCCCTCAAGCCGTACGTGGACCTCCTGCACGCGCACCCCGAAGAGGCCGCGCTCCGCGAGGTCCTGACGGCCCTGCTCACCGCCGACCGCGAGGAGATGGCGCACACCGTCGCCGAGGCCCACGCCGCCGCCGACCGCCTCGGCGGCGACCACACCCCGTACGCGATCCTGGCCCACCACTACCCGAGCGACCCCGGCGTGATCGCCGCCATGCTCCTCAACCACGTCCGGCTCCAGCCCGGCGAGGCCCTCTACCTGGGCGCGGGCGTCCCGCACGCCTACATCGACGGCCTCGGCATCGAGATCATGGCCAACTCCGACAACGTGCTGCGCTGCGGCCTCACGCCCAAGCACGTCGACGTCCCCGAACTCCTCCGGATCGTCCGCTTCGAACCGAACGAACCGGCCGTCCTGCGCCCGGAGGCCTCCCCCTCCGGCGAGGAGGTCTACGACACCCCGATCGACGAGTTCCGCCTCTCCCGGTTCGTCCGCCCGGAAGGCGCCGCGCCGACCGACCTCACCGCCGCCACCCCGCAGATCCTGCTGACCACCGAGGGCCGCCCGAAGGTCGGCGAGGTCACCCTCGCCCCCGGCGAATCCGTCTTCGTACCGGCCGGCGAGGCCACCGAACTCACCGGGGAGGGCACCGTCTTCCGGGCGACCGTCGTGGCCTGATGCGACAATGACCGGCCGAACCGCGGCGATCGAGCCGGAGCATCGACGAAGGGACCACGTACACCCATGAGCGCGTCAGGCGGAACCAAGGCGATCGTGGCGGCACTCGCCGCCAACCTCGCGATCGCCGTAGCCAAGTTCGTGGCGTTCCTCTTCAGTGGTTCGTCGTCGATGCTCGCCGAGGCCGTCCACTCGCTCGCCGACTCCGGCAACCAGGGCCTGCTGCTCCTCGGCGGCAAGAAGGCCCAGCGCGAGGCCACCCCGCAGCACCCCTTCGGCTACGGCCGCGAGCGGTACATCTACGCCTTCCTCGTCTCGATCGTGCTCTTCTCCGTCGGTGGCATGTTCGCCATCTACGAGGGCTACGAGAAGATCAAGCACCCGCACCCCATCGAGGCCTGGTACTGGCCGGTCGGCGTCCTGGTCTTCGCGATCATCGCCGAGAGCTTCTCCTTCCGCACCGCCATCAAGGAGTCCAACGAGATCCGCGGCGAACAGTCCTGGAAGGACTTCATCCGCCGGGCGAAGGCCCCGGAGCTGCCGGTCGTCCTCCTGGAGGACTTCGGCGCGCTGATCGGTCTCGTCCTCGCCCTCGGCGGCGTCGGCCTGGCCCTGGCGACCGACGACGGCGTCTGGGACGGCATCGGCACCGTCTGCATCGGTGTCCTCCTCGTCCTCATCGCGATCGTCCTCGCCGCCGAGACCAAGTCGCTGCTCCTCGGCGAGGCCGCCGGCACCGACGAGGTCAAGAAGATCGAGGCCGCGATCGTCGACGGCGAGACCGTCACCCGCCTCATCCACATGCGCACGCTCCACCTCGGCCCCGAGGAACTCCTCGTCGCCGCCAAGGTCGCCGTCCGGCACGACGACACCGCCACCGAGGTCGCGAACGCCATCGACGCCGCCGAGGAGCGCATCCGCGCCGCCGTCCCGATCGCCCGGGTCATCTACCTGGAGCCCGACGTCTACAGCGAGAAGGCCGCCTCCGCGGGCCCGGACCCGGCCGCGACCCCGGGCGGCCCCGGCCACTGACCCCACGGGCACGCACGCCCCCACCACCTCAGGCCCCCGGGACCACAACGGCCCGGGGGCTTCGTGCACCCGCCCGCCCGTCGCCCGTGCGCCCGTCGCCCGTCGTCCGCCCGTCCGCCCGTCGTGCGTCTGTCCGTGCGCCCGCCCGTCCGTCCGTGCGGACGGCGCCGCTCGAGGGACGCTGGAGTCCCTCCGCCTGACTCGACGCGGACTGTGGCACGCCGAGCCGATCGGTGTAGATTCGTGACCAGCCAGACGTCGCTGCTGATGGCGGTCGGGCGGTCCGTGGACCGTCCGAGGGAGAGAGGGCCTCCGACGACGGCACCGAGCAAGCGCCCGGGCATTCGTGTGCCCAGCGGCGCTCAGCCGCGGTGCCAGGCGCCTCAACCGACCCTCGCACTCGCACACACGAGGAGCAGCCCAGTCATGACGACTGCCGCCCACCAGGACTTCAAGGTCGCCGACCTCTCCCTGGCCGCCTTCGGCCGCAAGGAGATCACGCTCGCCGAGCACGAGATGCCCGGCCTGATGTCGATCCGCCGGGAGTACGCCGAGACCCAGCCGCTCGCCGGCGCCCGCGTCACCGGCTCCCTGCACATGACCGTGCAGACCGCCGTCCTCATCGAGACCCTGGTCGCCCTCGGCGCCGAGGTCCGCTGGGCCTCCTGCAACATCTTCTCCACCCAGGACCACGCCGCCGCGGCCATCGCCGTCGGCCCGAACGGCACCCCGGAGAACCCGCAGGGCGTCCCGGTCTTCGCCTGGAAGGGCGAGACGCTGGAGGAGTACTGGTGGTGCACGGAGCAGGCCCTGACCTGGCCGAACACCCCCACCGGCGGCCCGAACATGATCCTGGACGACGGCGGTGACGCCACCCTCCTCGTCCACAAGGGCGTCGAGTTCGAGAAGGCCGGCTCGGCCCCGGACCCGGCCACCGCGGACAGCGAGGAGTACGGCTACATCCTCCGCCTCCTCAACCGCACCCTCGCCGAGTCCCCGCAGAAGTGGACGCAGCTCGCGTCCGAGATCCGCGGCGTGACCGAGGAGACCACCACCGGTGTCCACCGTCTCTACGAGATGATGCAGGCCGGCACCCTGCTCTTCCCGGCGATCAACGTGAACGACGCCGTGACGAAGTCGAAGTTCGACAACAAGTACGGCTGCCGCCACTCCCTCATCGACGGCATCAACCGCGCCACCGACGTCCTCATCGGCGGCAAGACCGCCGTCGTCTGCGGCTACGGCGACGTCGGCAAGGGCTGCGCCGAGTCCCTCCGCGGCCAGGGCGCCCGCGTCATCATCACCGAGATCGACCCGATCTGCGCCCTCCAGGCGGCGATGGACGGCTACCAGGTCACGACCCTCGACGAGGTCGTCGAGACCGCCGACATCTTCATCACCACCACCGGCAACAAGGACATCATCATGGCCGCCGACATGGCCAAGATGAAGCACCAGGCCATCGTGGGCAACATCGGCCACTTCGACAACGAGATCGACATGGCCGGCCTCGCCAAGACCCCGGGCATCGTCAAGGACGAGGTCAAGCCGCAGGTCCACACCTGGACCTACCCCGACGGCAAGGTCCTCATCGTCCTCTCCGAGGGCCGCCTGCTGAACCTCGGCAACGCGACCGGCCACCCCTCCTTCGTGATGTCGAACTCCTTCGCGGACCAGACCCTGGCCCAGATCGAGCTCTTCACCAAGCCGCAGGAGTACCCGACCGACGTCTACGTGCTGCCGAAGCACCTGGACGAGAAGGTCGCCCGCCTCCACCTGGCCTCGCTCGGCGTCAAGCTCACGACCCTCCGCCCGGAGCAGGCCGCCTACATCGGCGTCGAGGTCGAGGGCCCGTACAAGCCGGACCACTACCGCTACTGATGCCCCGGGGCGGCACGAGCCGCCCCGGCCACCCGTAGAGGACTCAGGCAGGCCCCCCGCACCCCCGTGCCGGGGGGCCTGCCCCGTCCGCCCCCGCTACCGCTCCAGGAAGCGCACCCTCCCGAGGACCGACTCATGCCCCGCGGCCGCTATTCGCTCCATGACCCGCACGATCACACCCCCCTCGGCGAAGAACACTTCCACTGCGCACCCGGCCCCTCCGGCTGGCGTTACGTCTCGCAGATCACCACCCCCTCGGGCGACCACCGGGGCTCCGTCGACCTGGCCGTCGACGAACTCGGCCGCCCCATCCGCCTCGAACTGCACGCCGCGAGCTGGCAGGTCCGCGGCGCGGCCCTCGACGGCGTCACCTGGGTCCGCACGGATCCCACCGGAACCCACGCCACCGAAGGCAATGTGCGCGCCCACGCCTTCACCGGCACGTCCCCGGCGTTCCTCGTCGCCCTCACGCGACTCCTGCGTCTCACCCCCGATTCCCCCGAGACCCGTGTCAGGCTCGTCGCCTTCACGGATCCGGTGCTCGCCCCCCTCACGGTCGACCAGTCCTGGGCCCTGCTGAGGAGTGAAGCGCACGCCACTGACAACGGCCCCCTGATGGTGGACGAGTACCAGGTCAGCGCCCTGGAAACGGGCGAACGGCATACGGTCCACATCGCCGGCGACGTGGTCCTCTCGGCCCCTGGCATCGAACTCGAAGCCCTCGAAACCCCGCCGTCGGTCTTCCCCTGACCGCCCCGCCGCTCAGGCGGGCGGAACGAACCCGGTGGGACGCGCCCCGGACTCCACCGCAGGAGCGACGACCGGTACGGGATCGACGACCGGTGCGGGATCGACGACCGGTGGAGCGACCGGAAGGGGAGCAGAGGCAACAGGGGGAGGAGAGTCAACAGGGAGAGCGAAAGCCAGGGACGACCCCACCGCGGGCGGAACAACCCCCGGCACCATCGCCCCAGCCCCAGCCCCAGCCCCAGCCCTCGCCCCCGCCGAGGCGAACGCCCGCCGGGCGTCCCGCGTCTGCCGCTCGGCCACCACCCCCGCCAGATAGGCGTCGGCCGGCACCCCCGCCGGCGGCGGCGTACCGGTCCGCGCGACCAGCTCGTCGGCCAGCCGCTCCGCAAGGCGCCTCCCCACGACCGGGTCCAGCTCACGAGCGCGCGTCAGGTACTGACGTATCTCCAGCCACAGCGCCTCCGGCACCGCCGAGAGATCGATCCCGGCGAACCGCCCCGCCAGCCACGGCGGCGGAGGAGGCACGGCCAGGACCCGCGCGGCGGGTATCCGCTCCCGTACCACCAGCGTCCCCGCGAAGACGTCCCCGAGCCGCCGCCCCCGCTCGGACACCAGCGAAGAGACACAGGCGACGACCCCGAAGGTCATCAGGATCTCCACGACCCCCATCGCACCCCGCACCAGCGCGTGCCGGAACCGGATCGGACCCCCGTCGTCCCGCACCACCCGCAGCCCACAGGCCAGCTTTCCGAGCGACCGCCCGTGCGACAGCGTCTCCACCGCGATCGGCGCCCCGACGAGCAGCAGCAGGAAGGAGGCGACGGACACCGCCATCACCGCCGCCTCGTCCAGCGACGCCGTGGCGACCGCGAGGCCGAGCGTGATCAGCAGATACGCGGCCCAGACCACGACCAGGTCGATGAGCACGGCGAGCGCCCGGCTCGGCAGCCGCGCGGGCTGCAATTCCAGGACGACCGCATCGCCCGTCACCAGCCCACTCACGGCACCCACCCTTCTCCGGCCTTCCCGACCCCTCCGAACGCCAGTCTGCCAAGCTGGCCCGCAGCGCGCCGCAGCAGTACGGAACCGTCCGCAGCCAGTGCCTGGAGCAGCAGCCGATCATGGACCTCGACGTCTACGTGACCGCCCACCGCGCCGAGTGGGAACGCCTCGACCACCTCCTGCGCCGGGGCGGCAAGCTCACCGGCGCCGAGGCCGACGAACTCGTCGCGCTGTACCAGCGCACGGCCACCCACCTCTCGATCGTCCAGTCGAGCACCCCGGACCCCCTGCTCACGGCCCGGCTCACCCAGCTCGTGGCCCGCGCCCGCGCCGCCGTCACCGGCACCCGCCGCTCCTCCTGGCGCGACGCGGTCCGCTTCCTCACCGCCGGCTTCCCCGCCGCGGTCTACCGCTCCCGCCGCTGGTGGATCCCCACGGCCGTCCTCTCCACCCTGCTGGCGGTCCTCATCGGCTGGTGGATCGGCACGCACCCGGAGGTCCAGGCGGCGATCGGCGCCTCCACCGACCTCCGCGAGATGACCCGCCCCGGGGGCCAGTACGAGACGTACTACTCCAGCCACCCGGCGGCCTCGTTCGCCGCCCAGGTCTGGACGAACAACGCGCAGGCCGCGGCCATGTGCCTGGTCCTCGGCGCGTTCCTCGGGATCCCGGTCCTCTGGATCCTCTTCATGAACATGCTGAACCTGGGCGTCGGCATCGGCCTGATGTCCTCCGCAGGCCGTCTCGACGTCTTCCTCGGGCTGATCCTTCCCCACGGCCTGCTCGAACTGACCGCCGTGTTCGTCGCCGCCGGTACGGGCCTCCGCCTCGGCTGGACCGTCGTCGACCCGGGCCCCAGGACCCGCCGCGCCGCCCTGGCGGAACAGGGACG
Organism: Streptomyces sp. NPDC004284; assembly: GCF_042874035.1. NCBI lineage: Bacteria > Bacillati > Actinomycetota > Actinomycetes > Kitasatosporales > Streptomycetaceae > Streptomyces > Streptomyces sp. NPDC004284. The sequence continues at coordinate 35,795 of NZ_JBIAMJ010000028.1, forward strand.
CGCGGCCGTCGGCATGGCGATCGGCCTGGCCCTGGTCCTCTTCGTCTCGGGCCTGCTCGAAGGCTTCGTCACCCCCTCGGGCCTCCCCACCTGGGCCCGCATAGGCATCGGCATCGCCGCCGAGCTGGCCTTCCTGGCGTACGTGTACGTCCTCGGCGGCCGCGCAGCCCGGGCCGGCGACACCGGCGACCTGGAGGAACCCGACCGCAGCGCCACCCTGCCCACCGCCGCCTGATGTGCACCCACCCCTCCTGAGCTGCTAGTCTCCTCCGGTGCTCGCGAAACCCGTTGACACCGGGCTCGTGGGGAGGTAGATTCAAACGGTTGCCTGGAACTGGACAGTTCGGCAGCGACCGGGTAGAGTCTCACTCACTCCGGTTGGGGATTCGATTCCACGGAGTCACCCCGATTCTTATTCGAATCACGAAAGCCACCGATTAGGTCGGCCGAAATGAATCTGATAAAGTCGAAATCGCCGGAAGGGCCCGGAGCGAAAGCGAAAGGGACCGGAAAGCACCGAGGAAATCGGATCGGAAAGATCTGATAGAGTCGGAAACGAAGGAAGCGC
>NZ_JBIAMJ010000029.1:0-36000 GCF_042874035.1 Streptomyces sp. NPDC004284
GCGGTTCTTTTCTTTTGCGCGGGGCTTTTGGTTTTCGTGGGGGTTTTGGGTTTGGGGGGGGTCTCTTGGCCGGGGCGGGGGTGGGGGGGGGGGGGGGGCCCCGCGCGCCCCCCCCCCACACCTTTCCCCCCTCGTTTCCCCCGGGAGGGATCTGTCCCGCGGAGCCGCCGAAATTCACCCCATCAGGGAGGCGCTCGGAGTGAACGGGGGAGTGTGAGGGGGCGTGTTTCCCCGTGAGCGCCTCCGTGTGATCACCGGCCGCCTACCGTCGACACCATGGGACGCGGGGACCTGGCGACGCTGGTGCGCATCTGCGATACGGCGGGCCGGCCACGCGGCACCGGTTTCCTCGCCGACCACCACGGGACGGTCGTCACCAGCCACGAAGCCGTCGACGGGCTCAGCCGTGTCCTCCTGCACGCCCCCGGCGACCGGAGCTGGCTCGCCGAGGCCGAGGCCGTCACCCCGCTGCCCGAGAGCGGCCTCGCGCTCGTGCGGACCGAAGGACTCGGCGGCCGTCCGCTGCCGCTCGCGACCCGGCCCGAGATCGAACCGGGCACCTACGTGCGGATCGCCGCCCAGGGCTGGCGCGAGGCCCGCGTCCTCGGCCCCGCCTCCGTCACGTACACCGCCACCAGCCGCTTCCACGCCCTCGCCGACGCCCTCGAACTGGCCATCGGCACCGAGGGCGCCGAGGCGCTCCGGCGCGGCGGCCAGGCCGCCGGCGGTCCCGTCCTCGACACCGTCACCGGCACCGTCCTCGCCGTCCTCGGCACCGCCCTGCGCGGCGACCGCCGGGCCGCCGGATACGCCGTGCCGCTGCGGCCCGCCGGCCCGCTCACGGCCCTCCTCCGGCGCAACGCGGCCACCGTCCCCGCCTACGGCCCCGACCTCAACCTCGCCGCGATCCTGGAGCTCACCGCCACCTCCACCGGGCCCGCACGGGACCCCGGACCCTGGCCCGAACCCGTCGAACGGCCCGACTGCGTCCGTGAGTTCGCCCGCTTCACCGCCGGCCGCGCCCCCGTCCTCGCCCTCGTCGGCGCCCCCGGCACCGGACGCACCACCGTCCTCGCCGCGCTCTGCGCCCGCCGCGCCCGGGGCGTCGCACCCGCCCCCACCGTCCGGCTGCGCGGCGCCGACCTGCGCGCCGAGGACCGCTCGCTCGCCGACGCCGTCGGCCGCGCCCTCCACCAGGCCGGCCGGATCGTCGCCGCCTCCGGGGCGCTCGGCGACACCACGACCGCCACCCCGGAGCGGGCCGCCGCCCTCGCCCGCGAGGCGGGCCGCCCGCTGCTCGTCGTCCTCGACGGCCCCGAGGAGATGCCACCGCTCCTCGCCCACCGGCTCGCCGACTGGACCGCGGCCACCGAGCGGTGGCTCCGCACCCACGAGGCCCACCTCGTCACCGCCTGCCGCCCCGAGCACTGGGAACAGGCCGGCGCGCTCTACACCCCGGGCGCCCTGCACCGCCCGGCGGCCGACCCCGGCTCCGCCGCCCTCGTCCTCGGGCCGCTCTCGGCGGCGGAGGCGCGCGCCGTACGGGAGGGGTACGGGATCGGGGAGACGGACCTCGCCCCGGAGGACGCCCGGCACCCGCTCGCCCTGCGGCTGCTCGCCGAGGTGCGGGCGGCGCTGCCCGGCGAGGTGCCGGGGCGGCCCGGGCGCGAGGAGATCTTCACCGCCCATCTGGACCTGATGTGCCTGCGGGTAGCCGTGAGGATCGCCGCGGGCTCCCGGCCCCTGGTCCGGGGGACGGCCGTCCGCCGCCTCGCCGCGCGCGTCACCGGCCGGCTCCACGAGGCGGCCCGCCGCTGCCTCGGCCCCGGACACGGCGTCCTCGACCGCGCCTCCTTCGAGGAACTCTTCCCCTGGCGCGAGGGCTGGGCCTCGGCCGTCCTCACCGAAGGCCTCCTCGTCCCGGCCGGCTCCGGCTACCGCTTCGCCCACGAAGAACTCGCCGACTGGGTCCAGGCGACCCACCTCGACCTGGACACGGCCCTGCACACCCTGGTCCACGCCCACCACGAGCCCCCACGGCCGGAACCCGCGCCGGGCCGGGAGGGAGCCCCCGGGGCGGGCGCACCGGCGACACCGGACGGGCAGCCGCCCGTGCCCCGGCACCGCATCGGGCCCGTGCTGCAGGCCCTGCTGCTCCTGCACCGGGAGCGGGGGCCCGAGGGGCTCGCCCCGAGGCTCGTGGAGCTCGCCGAGGCGCTCGGGCGGTTCGCCGGGGAGGAGGACGGCGGGGACGGGGCCTGGTGGGCCGCGCGGCTGCTGCGGGAGAGCGTGCTGCGGGTGCCGGACCCGCGGCCGTACCTGCCCGTTCTGCGGCTGCTCGCCGACCTCGTCGGGGCCCGCCCGGGTCCGCACCCGGTGTTCGCCCCCTTCGGGACCGCGTTCTGGCTGGGGCTGCCGGTCGGGGAGGACGAGCGGATCGATCTGCTGCGCAGGCTCGTGCCGGCCGACCGGGGCAGCCTCGACGCCGTCGAGGCGCGGCTCGTCGCCGACCCCCGGGGCGTCCAGCCGCTGCTGTGCCGCTGGTTCGGCGACGACCGGCCCGCCGTCGCCACCGCCGCCCAGGTGCTCCTGCACGCCCACCGGGGGCTCGCCGTCGACGACCTGTGCGAGGCGCTCGTCGCCACCGCGCACCCGCTCGCCGACGGACTGCTCGGCGCGCTCGCCCGGGACGAGCCCTCCGCGCTCTGCCGGGCCGTCGACCGCTGGGCCCACGACGACGGGCGCCCGGAGCGGCGCGTCGCGGCCGCCGCGTACGGACAGCTGGTCGCCGGACACGTCACCGCCTCCGCCGACCGCGAGCTCCTCCGCTACGCCGCCCTCGCCCTGCTCGCCCGCCCCGGAGACCAGACCCTGCACGGCGCCGCCCTCGGCCTCCTCGTCCGCGACCCGCACAGCCGCGCCCGCCACCTGCCCCGGGCCCTGGCCGAGCCCCGGGTGCCGGCCACCGCCCTCGCCGAGGCGCTCGCCACCCACCCCGAGGCGGTCCTCGCCGCCTTCCGGGACAGGCTGGAGGACGGCGGCGAGGCGGCGGAGGCCGCCCTGCGGGTCCTCGCCGAGGTCGACACCCCCGCCCTCGCCCGCCGGATCGCCGTCCTCGTCCGCGACCACGCCGTCCGCCACCCCGGGGCCGCCCCGCTCGTCGCCGCCTTCGTCGACCGCCGGTTCGAGGACGGACCGGAGACGAGGGCGGTCCTCTTCCCGCTGGTCACGGCCCTGATCCGGGGCCGCCCCGCCGCGCTCCGGCGCGCCCTCGCCCCCGTCCTCGCCGCCCCCGGCACCGGGGCCTCCCGGCATCTGCGGGCCGAGCTGCTCGACGTGCTCCTGGAGCACGAGCGGTACGAGGCGGAGACCGGGGAGGCGACCGTCCTGGAGGCCCTCCTGCGGGCCGCCGCGGAGGGGGCGGAGCGGCGCAGCGCGCCCCGCACCCGGGAGCTGACGCACCGGGCCGGCGCGCTGTGCGTCCGTACCCCCGAGGGCGCCCGGCGGCTCGACCAGGTCCTGGCCGGGGCCGTCCGCGAGCGGAACGCCTTCGCCGTGCTCCTCGCCGCCTGGACGGTCGCCGCCCCCGGCGACTGGGCCCCGTTGCTCGGCCCGGAGACCCTGCGGGCCCTGCGGAGCCCCGGCACTGCCATGCCGATGCGTACCGACGGCCGTGGACATGGCAGTCTTAGACCTGCGTAAAGGCGAACAGGGCGAACAGGCGGACGAGGAGCGGTCACAGTGCAGCGCTGGCGTGGCTTGGAGGACATCCCCCAGGACTGGGGGCGCAGCGTCGTCACCATCGGCTCGTACGACGGGGTGCACCGCGGACACCAGCTGATCATCGGGCGTGCCGTCGAGCGCGCCCGGGAGCTGGGCGTCCCCTCCGTCGTCGTCACCTTCGACCCGCACCCCTCCGAGGTCGTGCGCCCCGGCAGCCACCCGCCGCTGCTCGCCCCGCACCACCGCCGCGCGGAGCTGATCGCGGAGCTGGGGGTGGACGCGGTGCTCGTGCTGCCGTTCACCGCCGAGTTCTCCCAGCTGTCCCCGGCGGACTTCATCGTGAAGGTGCTCGTCGACAAGCTGCACGCGAAGGCCGTCATCGAGGGCCCCAACTTCCGCTTCGGGCACCGGGCCGCGGGCACCGTCGACTTCCTCGCCGAGCTCGGCGCCACCTACGACTACGAGGTCGAGGTCATCGACCTGTACGTCAGCGGGTCCGCCGGCGGTGGCGAGCCCTTCTCCTCCACCCTCACCCGCCGCCTCGTCGGCGAGGGCGACATGGCCGGCGCGGCCGAGATCCTCGGCCGCCCGCACCGGGTCGAGGGCATCGTCGTCCGCGGCGCGCAGCGCGGCCGCGAGCTCGGCTTCCCGACGGCCAACGTCGAGACCCTGCCGCACACGGCGATCCCGGCGGACGGCGTCTACGCGGGCTGGCTGACGGCCGCGGGGGAGCGGATGCCGGCGGCGATCTCGGTCGGCACGAACCCGCAGTTCGACGGCACGGAGCGGACGGTCGAGGCGTACGCGATCGACCGCGAGGGTCTCGACCTGTACGGGCTGCACGTGGCCGTGGACTTCCTGGCGTACGTGCGCGGCATGCTCAAGTTCGACACCCTGGACGACCTGCTCCAGGCGATGGCGGGCGACGTGAAGCGCTGCCGCGAGCTGACGGAGGAGTACGACCGGGCCTGACCGGCACCGGTCCGTACCCCACCTCTTTCACCGGGCGGCCGTCACCCAGTGGCAGGCGGCCGCCTGCTCCCCGCCGCCGCCCAGGACCGGCAGGTCCTCGGTCCGGCAGAGGTCCGCGACCGGGTCCGCCTCGCCCGAGGCGAGGAGCTGGCAGCGGGCGTGGAAGCGGCAGCCCGACGGGACGCGGGACGGGTCCGGCGACTCGCCGGTCAGCACCACGGGAGCGCCCTCCGACTCCGGAAGCACCGACAACAGCGCGCGCGTGTAAGGATGCTGAGGGTTCGTCAGTACGGATTCCACGGTGCCGGTCTCCACGACCCGGCCCAGGTACATCACGGCCACCCGGTCCGCGATGTTCCACGCGAGGCCCAGATCGTGCGTCACCACCAGCGCGGACAGGCCCAGTTCGTCGCGCAGGCGCAGCAGCAGAGCCAGGATCTCGCCCCGCACGGACGCGTCCAGCGAGGCCACCGGCTCGTCGGCGACGATCAGTTCGGGCTCCAGGACGAGCGCGCCCGCGATGACCACGCGCTGCCGCTGACCGCCCGACAACTCGTGCGGGTAGCGCAGGAAGAACCGCTCCGGAGGGCGCAGCCCCGCCCGCGCCAGGGCCTCGCCCACGGCCGCGCGCTCGTCCTGTGAGGACCGGTGGACCCCGTGGATCCGCAGCCCCTCCGCCACCGCCTCGTACACGGTGTGCCGGGGGTTCAGCGAACCGCTCGGGTCCTGGAGGACCAGCTGCGCCCGCTTGCGGTAGGCCCGGAGGGCCCCGGAGGAGTACGCGAGCGGCTTCCCGTCGAAGGCGACCGTCCCCGACGTGGGCCGGACCAGGCCGAGCAGGGACCGGGCCAGCGTCGTCTTGCCGCAGCCCGACTCGCCGACCAGGGCCACGATCTCGCCCGCGCCGATGTCCAGGTCCACGCCGTCCACCGCGCGCGCGGGCGGCGCGCCCCGGCGGCCCGGGAAGGTGACGTGCAGGCCGCGCGCCGACAGCAGGCTCATGACGTGCTCCCCACGTGTACGCAGGCGGCCCGGCGCCCCGCGCCCGCCTCCCGCAGTTCCTGATCGAGCTCCGCGCAGACGTCCACCGCCACCGGGCAGCGCGGATGGAAGGTGCAGCCGCCGGGCAGGTCCGCCGGGTCCGGCGGGTCACCGGGCAGGCCGCGCGGCGCCCGCCGGGACGCGGGGTCGCCGATGCGGGGGAACGCCGAGGACAGCGCCCGCCCGTAGGGGTGCGCGGCCGCCTCGTACACCGCCCGCGCCGGCCCCTCCTCGACGACCCGGCCCGCGTACATCACGGCGAGCCGGTCGCAGGTGTCGGCGAGGACCGCCAGGTCGTGGCTGATCATCAGGAGGCTGATGGACTGCTCGGCGACGAGCTGCTCGATCAGCCGCAGGATCTGCGCCTGGATCATCACGTCGAGCGCGGTCGTCGGCTCGTCCGCGACGATCAGACGCGGGTCGCAGGCGAGGGCCATCGCGATCATCACGCGCTGCCGCTGCCCGCCGGACAGCTCGTGCGGATAGGCGGCGGCCCGCGCCGCCGGAAGCCCGACGTGTTCGAGCAGCTCGCCGACCCGCCCGCGGGCCGCCGCCGGGGTCGCCCGCCCGTGCACGAGCAGCGGTTCGGCGATCTGGTCGCCGATCCGGTGCACGGCGTTCAGCGAGTGCATCGCGCCCTGGAAGACGATCGACGCGCCCGCCCAGCGCACGGCCCGGAGGCGTCCCCACGACATGGCGAGGACGTCGTCGCCGTCGAGGAGGATCTCGCCCTCGATCCGCGCCGAGGCCGGAAGGAGCCGGAGCAGCGCGAGCGCGAGCGTGGACTTGCCGCAGCCCGACTCGCCGGCCACACCCAGCTTGGTCCCCGCCTCCAGGGTCAGGTCGACCCCGCGCACGGCGGGCACGGCGGCCGCGCCCGACCCGTACGTCACCCTGAGGTCCCGTACCTCCAGAAGGCTCATCGCCCCACCCCCAGCTTCGGGTTCAGCACGGACTCCACGGCCCGGCCGCACAGCGTGAACGCGAGCGCGACCAGGGCGATCGCGATCCCGGGCGGGGCCAGGTACCACCAGTGCCCGGAGGAGACGGCGCCCGCCTCCCGGGCGTCCTGGAGCATCCCGCCCCAGGACACCACCGTCGGGTCGCCGAGGCCGAGGAAGGCGAGGGTCGCCTCGGTGAGGATGGCCGTCGAGATGCCGAGGGTGGTCTGCGCGAGGACCAGCGGCATCACGTTCGGCAGGACGTGCCGGGTCATGACGTGCCGGTGGCCGCCGCCGAGCGCGGTCGCCCGCTCGATGTACGGGCGGGACTCCACGGCGATCGTCTGCGCCCGCACCAGGCGGGCGGTGGTCGGCCAGGAGGTCACGCCGATCGCCAGGACCACCGTCCACATCGACCGGGACATGACCGTGGCGAGCACGATCGCGAGGACCAGCGTCGGCATCACCAGGAACCAGTCGGTGATCCGCATGACGACGGTCGAGAACCAGCCGCCGTAGTGCCCGGCGATGATGCCCACCAGGGTCCCGATGGCGACCGAGAGGGCCGCCGCGAGCAGCCCGACGAGCAGTGAGACCCGGGCGCCCCACACCAGCAGACCGAGCAGTGAGCGCCCGAACTGGTCCGTTCCGAGCGGGAACTCGGCGCTCGGCGGCTCCAGGGCCGTGCCCGGCGCCTCGGTCACCGACTGCACGTCGGAGCCGACGGTCAGCGGTGCGGTGAGCGCGATCAGGGCGATCAGGGCGAGGCCGACGAGACCGTAGAGCCCCGCGCGATGGGTCCGGTACGACGTCCAGAAGCGCGCGGCCGAACCCTTGCGGCGCTCCCATGCGAGAGAGGTCATCGGCCCACCCGGGGGTCGAGCAGCGGATAGAGCAGGTCGGCGATCAGGTTCATCAGGATCATCGCTCCGGCGAAGACCACGAACAGGCCCTGTACGAGCGGCAGGTCGGGCACGCTGAGCGCCTGGTAGAACAGCCCGCCGAGGCCCGGCCAGGAGAACACCGTCTCCACCAGGATCGAACCGGCCGCCACGTGCCCCAGGTTGATGAAGATCATGGTGACGGTCGGAAGCAGTGCGTTCGGCACGGCGTGCTTGCGCCGCACGGCGTCGTCCCGCAGCCCCTTCGCCCGCGCCGTCGTCAGGTAGTCGCCGCCCATCTCGTCGAGGAGCGAGGAGCGCATCACGAGCAGCGTCTGCGCGTAGCCGACGGCGACGAGCGTGACCACGGGCAGGACCAGGTGGTGGGCGACGTCCAGGACGTACGCGAAACCGGTCTCACCCGTCCCCGACTCCATGCCGCCGGTCGGGAAGAGCCCGGGGATCGGCCCCATGCCCACCGAGAAGACGATGATGAGGAGCAGCCCGAGCCAGAAGGACGGCACCGACCACAGGGTCAGCGCGAGCCCGGTGTTCAGCTTGTCGCCGAGGCCGCCGTGCCGCCAGGCCGAGCGGGTGCCCAGCCACAGCCCGAGCGCCGAGTAGATCACCACGGCGACCCCGGTGAGCAGCAGCGTCGCCGGGAGCTTCTCCATGATGAGGTCCCCGACGGGGGCCCGGAACTGGAACGAGGTGCCGAGGTCGCCGCTCAGCGCCTTCGCGCAGTAGTCGGTGAACTGCTGCCACAGCGGCAGGTCGAGGCCGAACTGGTGCCGCAGCGTGGCGAGTTGTTCGGCCGAGGTGGGCAGGCCGTGGGTCATCGCCTTCACCGGGTCACCGGGGATGATCCGGAAGAGGAAGAAGCTGGTGACCAGCACGGCGAGGAGCGAGACGAGCGCGCCGCCGACCTTCCCCGCCGCGTGGCGGAGATAGCCGAGGGAGGAACCGGTGCGGGGTGCGCCGTCCGTGGCGCGGGCCTTCTCGGCCCGCGCCACGCCGGCGGGGGTGCTTGCCGTCGTCACGTACTACTCGCGGTCGTCGGCGGTGGAGCGGCGGCGCATGCCGAGGACGACGCCGACGCCGACCACGACGATCACGGCCGCGACGATGCCGATGACCACCCCGGTGGACGAGCCGCCGTCGGAGTCCTCTGCCCGTGCCGCGGGCGTGGCGGACCACCAGCTCCAGTAGCCGTCCTGGCCCCACAGGTTCCCGGCGGCCTCGGGCATGGTCGTGATGGACTTGATCTGGTCCGTGCGGTACGCCTCCAGGGCGTTCGGGTAGGCCATGACGTTCATGTACCCCGTGTCGTACAGCCGGGACTGCATCCGCTTCACCAGATCCGCCCGCTTGGCGGCGTCGTACTCCACCGACTGCTGCGCGTAGAGCCCGTCGAACTGCTTGTCGCAGATGAAGTTGTCGGTGGCGCCGGAGTCCTTCGGGGTCGCCGGGAGCGTGCCGCAGGTGTGGATCGAGAGGACGTAGTCGGGGTCGGGGTTGACCGACCAGCCGTCGAAGGCGAGGTCGTAGTCGCCCTTGACCCAGGGGTCGGAGACGCTGTCCAGGCACTCGACCTTCAGGCCGATGCCGAGCTTGCCCCACCACTCCTGGAGGTACTTGCCGACCGCCTTGTCGTTCGGGTCGGTGGCGTGACAGAGGATCCGGAACTCCAGCGGCCTGCCGTCCTTGCCGAGCCGCTTGCCGGCGGCGTTCTTCCGGTATCCGGCGGTGTCGAGGACCTTCTCCGCCTGCGCCGGGTCGTACGCCCGCTTCTGCGCGGTCTCAGGCTTCCAGAAGTACGAGCCGAAGCGCGGCGGGATGTACCCCTCGCCCTCGACGGCGTGGCCCTGGAAGACCTTGTCGACGAGGGTGGTGCGGTCGACGGCGAGGAAGAGCGCCTTGCGCACCTCCGGGTCGAGCAGCGCCTTGTTCCCGTTGCCGAAGGTCTTCCCGTCCTGGGCCTTCGCGCCCGGGTTGGTGGCGAGGGCGTAGAAGCGGCGGCCGGGGGCGTCGTTGACCTTGATGTCCTTCTGGGTCTTCAGCGCGGCCGCCTGGGCGGGCGTCAGGTTCGGTACGAAGGACACCTCGCCCTTCTGCAGGGCCGCGACGGCGGCGTCGCCGTCCTTGTAGTACTTGAAGACCAGTTCGTCGAACTTGGGTGCGCCCCGCCAGAACTTCTTGTTCGGCTTGAGCTTGATGTACTGGTCGACCTTGAAGTCCGTGATGACGAAGGGGCCGTTCCCGACGATGGGAAAGGTCTTGTCGTTGTTGAACTTCGAGAAGTCGGTGACCTTCTCCCAGACGTGCTTCGGCACGATCGGCACGTCGAGGGCCGTCATCGTCGCCTGCGGTTTCTTCAGTCTGATGACGAGCGTCTGCGGGTCGGGCGCGGTGACCTGCGCGAAGTTGGCCGTGAAGCTGCCGTTGGCGGTGGCGGCGTTCGGGTCGGTCATCATCTTGTTGAAGGTCCAGGCCGCGTCCTCGGCGGTGGCCTGCTGCCCGTCGGACCAGGTCGAGTCCTTGCGGATCGTGTACGTCCACGTCAGCTTGTCCGGCGAGGACGTCCACGAGGTCGCCAGACCCGGGATCGTGTGGGCGTCCTTCGGGTCGTAGTTCGTGAGGTACTCGTACGCCAGTCGGTGGATGCTGGTCGAGGTGAGCTTCTGGGCCAGGAACGGGCTCAGCGAGTCGATGCTCTGCGAGACGGCGACCGTGAGCGTGGTGCCGCCGGACTTCGCGTCCTCCGCCTGCGCGGTGCCGGGGACGACGGCGAGGGAGCCGGCGGCGAGACCGGTGGCGAGCAGCAGCCGCAGGGCCCTGCGGGCGGGGGAGGGGCGGGGTGGAACCTTCGTGACCATGACCATGGGACGTGACCTCGCGTGGGAGTTTCTGTCGTGGATCTTGGGCTGACGAGCGGTGAAGCGAAGGTGTATCAGCGGTGGTCTGCCGTCGTCAACGATCCCTCAAACCCCCTGTGGACTGCGGGAACGCCAAGAGGCTCCGTATCGGAGAGCCGATACGGAGCCTCATTGGTCTAATCCTGTGACGCCCTACTGCTGAGGGGCTGGCGGCGCCTGCGGAGGCAGTGGCTGACCCGCTCCCGACTCGTTCCCCTCCTGCGGCTGAGGCTGCTGCTGCCAGTTCTGCGGGACACCCGGCTGACCCGGCTGCGGCGGGTACGGCTGCCCGGCCGGCGGACCGTACGGCTGTCCGGGCGCGAACTGACCGGGCATCGGGCCGGGCATCTGCCCCGGCATCGGCTGCCCCGGCACGGGCTGTCCGGGCGCCGGCTGTCCGGGAAGCGGCTGCCCCGGCGGCGGGTACGCCTGCTGCGGGTAGGGCTGCTGGCCTGGCTGGCCGGGCTGCGGCGGGTACGGCTGACCGGGTGCGAACTGACCGGGCATCGGCTGTCCGGGCACCTGGCCCGGCATCGGCTGCCCCGGCACGGGCTGTCCGGGCGCGAACTGTCCGGGCGCGGGCTGTCCGGGCGCGGGCTGACCGGGCGCGGGCTGACCGGGCGCGGGCTGACCGGGCATCGGCTGACCGGGCATGGGCTGGCCCGGCATGGGCTGGCCCGGCATCGGCGGGGCCATGTGCGGAGGCATCGCGCCCTGGCCGTCACCGGTCCACAGCCCCTGCGCCTGCTGCGCCCGTACGAAGTCCTCGGCGACCATCGCCGAGAGGTGGAAGTACGCCTCCCGGGTCTTCGGCCGCATCATGTCGAGGTCGACCTCGGCGCCGGCCGCGAGGTGCTCGTCGAAGGGCACGACCACGACGCCGCGGCAGCGGGTCTGGAAGTGCTGCACGATGTCCTCGACCTTGATCATCTTGCCGGTCTCGCGGACACCCGAGATGACGGTGATGGAGCGCTGCACCAGGTCCGCGTAGCCGTGGGCCGACAGCCAGTCGAGGGTCGTCGAGGCGCTGGAGGCGCCGTCCACGGAGGGCGTGGAGATGATGATCAGCTGATCGGCGAGGTCGAGGACCCCGCGCATGGCGCTGTACAGCAGACCCGTGCCCGAGTCGGTGAGGATGATCGGGTACTGCTTGCCGAGGACGTCGATCGCGCGCCGGTAGTCCTCGTCGTTGAAGGTCGTCGAGACGGCCGGGTCCACGTCGTTGGCGAGGATCTCCAGACCGGACGGCGCCTGCGAGGTGAACCGGCGGATGTCCATGTACGAGTTCAGGTACGGGATCGCCTGCACCAGGTCGCGGATGGTCGCCCCGGTCTCGCGCCGCACCCGGCGGCCGAGCGTGCCGGCGTCCGGGTTGGCGTCGATCGCCAGGATCTTGTCCTGCCGCTCGATGGCGAGGGTCGCGCCGAGCGCGGTGGTCGTCGTGGTCTTGCCGACGCCGCCCTTGAGCGAGATGACCGCGATCCGGTAGCAGGACAGCACCGGCGTCCGGATCAGCTCCAGCTTCCGCTGTCGCTCCGCCTCCTCCTTCTTGCCGCCGAGCTTGAAGCGGTTGGCGGCGCCGGGGTTCCGGCTGGACTTGGGCTTCTGCTTGTTGTTGCGCAGGAGCCGGTCGGAGGAGAGCTCGACGGCCGCGTTGTACCCGAGCGGGGCGCCCGGCACGGAACGCTCCCGCTGGTCGTGCGTCACCGGCGAGGGCCAGGCGCCACCGGTCCGCGGATCCACGGGCGGCTGCCCGTCGTACGCCGGCTGCGTCGCCTGCGGGGGTACGGCTCCGGGGTGCGGGTAGTCGTAACCGCCCTGCGCCTGCGCCTGCGGCGGCACACCGCCGGGGGCTCCGGGCTGCTGCTGCGGATAGCCGTAACCCGCCTGCTGCGGAGGCGTCCCGGGCTGCGGGAAGCCGTAACCGCCCTGCTGGGCCGGGGCCGGGGGCTGAGGAGTCTGCGGGGCCTGGGGCTCCTGCGGGGCCTGCGGGGCCTGCGGGTAGCCGTAGGCGCCGGGCGCCTGGGGCTGCGCCTGCGGCGGTACGGGACCGGGCGCGCCGGGCACGGGTCCCGCGGGAGCCGGCCAGGCGGCGGTGGGCGGCAGCGGCTGCGCGCCCGGGGCGGCGGGCTGCGCGGGCCACTGCTGCGCGGGCTCGGGGGCGGCCGGCTGGAACGACGGGGGCAGCGGAGGGAGTCCGGCTCCGGGCTGCGGGCCCGGGTACGGCGCGCCGTACGGGCCGGGAGCGGCGCCGGGGAACGGGCCCGGAGCCACGCCCGGGCCGCCCGCCTGCTGTGCGGCGGTGTCGTACGGACCGGGAGCCGCGCCGGGACCGAAGCCCTGCGGCGCGTCGGCGACCGGGTGCGCGGCGGGGAGGGGGCCGGGGGCGGCCGGGTCGGCGGCGGCCGCCCCGGTCTCCGGCTCCGCGTCCGCCACGGGAGCGGCGGGCTCGTCCTCCGGGCTCGCGGCGGGGCCGGCGGCCTCGGCCGGGGCCTCGTCGTCGCCCGTACCCGACGCGTCGGTCACGTCCGTCGCGTCGGTCGCGTCGGCGGCGGCACCCTCGGCCTCGGTCACGTCGTCGTCGGTGCTCGTGACAGCGGCGGACGGCGTCTCGTCCGTCGTCCCGTCCGTGCTCCCGGTCTCCTCGGCTTCCGCGGAGGTCTCCCCGGCGGCGTCCGCACCGTTCGGCGCGTCGGCTTCCACGGTGGAGCCCTCCGCGTTCTCGGCGTCCTTCGCGTCCTCCGCCGCGCGCTCGTCGATCTCGCGCTGGAGCGCGGCGGGGGAGAAGCGCATGGTGGCGCCGCTCTCGACGTCTCCGCCCCCGAACGGGGCGGCGGGCGCGGCCGGCTCCGGCGCGGGTACCGAGGCGGCCGGCTGCACCGGGGCGGGAGCGGTGGGCGCGACCGCCGGGGCCACCGGAGCGGGAGCGGTGGGAGTGATCGGAGGAGCCGCCGGAGCGGGCACCGCCGGAGACGCCGCCGGAGCGGGCGCGGCCGGAGGAGCCGCCGGAGCGGGCACCGCCGGAGACGCCACCGGAGCGGGCGCGGCCGGAGGAGTCACCGGAGCGGGCGCGGGCGCGGGAGCCGCGGGCGCAGCCGGCGGGGCGATGTTCCAGCTGGGCTCGAAGCCGCCGCCCGCCGGGAGGCCCGGCACGGCGAGCGGCGCACCGCTCGGCGGCGGGGGAGTGGCACCGCCCGCCCCCGTACCGCCCGACGACGCGTTCTGCGTGTACCAGGCGGGCGGGGTGTAGTCGATGGTGAACTCACCCGTCATCTCGGCGGGATCCGCGTCGGACTGATCGTCGGCGGGCGGATTCCAACCCCCGTGGATCTCGTCGCGATCGCCGTTCACTTTGCCTCCTGGTGTGGTCGAGCACCCTTGTGCCGTTGTGGGCGGGGCTCTTCCAGCCTAATCGCCGAGGGCCGCCCCCGGGCAGGGCCGACGGCCCCTCCGCGCCCGCCTCCGCGAACCGTTCCGGGCCCCAAGTGACCCGGCCGCGCCGCAGAGTGAAAACCCCCACCGCTCAAAACGTTGCAAAACCGGACGTACGCAAGCGACTCCACGCCATGTCAGTCCATCCGGCGCGCTCCGCCCAACAATCCGGTCTCGGCGTCCGTCGCCTGCGTCATCACGAACTGGCGGTCGTTCGGCGTGCACCAGAGGGTCACCCCGTCGGCGAGCGTGGACAGCGCCTCGTGCTCCTGCCGCGGCAGGTTCATGATGCGGCCGATCTGGGCGGCCTCGTCGGGGGACACCCGCTGGACCCCGACCAGGGAGGACTTCTCCAGGAGCCGGGGCGCGACCGGGCTCAGATAGGGCAGCAGCGTCACCACCGACTGCCAGGGCGCCGACACGACACGGCCGCGCGGCGGCCGCATGCCGCAGTCGCGCACCACGACCACCGGGCTGCCCGCCGAGGCGCCCTGCGGCGGCACCCGGCCCACGTCGTGCAGCGTGATGCACGGCTGCCCGCCGCCCGCGGCCTGCGCGAGGGCCGTCCACGACTGCGCGCGGCCGGTCTCGACCGCGACCCGCGCGCCCGTCGCGGCCGCCCGCAGGGCGAGCACCTGCGCGGTCCACAGGCCGCCGATGAGGGTGATGTCGTACGGGACGGGCTGGTTGATGCCGAGCACGGCCGGCCGGTTCTCGGCGTCCACGCCGATCACCATGCCGTCGTCGCCGACCGGCAGGGCCAGCGCGTCCAGTTGTTCCAGGGGTACGGAGTGCCGGTCGCGGCGCGGCCCGACGAGCCCGAAACCGAACCGGGGCCGGGAGGCCCGCCCCGTACGCCGGACGGAAGGGGAGCCCGGGGAGGAGGAGCCCGGGGAAGGGGCGCCCGGATAGGAGGAGCCGGGGTAGGAGGCGGCCGAGGCCGGCGACGTGCCGAAGGAGGCGGTGGACATCAGCGTGCACCTCCCAGCGGAAGCGTCGCCAGGATGCCGGGCACCTGTTCGCGGTCGAGGCGCACCAGACCCGTCTTCACCCCGCGTGCCGCACGCTCCAGTTCGTGTCGCGCGGTCACCAGTTCCTCGTCGCTGCGTCCGGTGATCCGTACGTGTCCGGTCACCGTCACCTCCTGCCGGTCCCCACCGCTCAGCGTCAGGCTGAACGTCGTCGCGAGCGCGGGCAGCGAGGTCAGCAGGGCCACCAGCTGCGGCATGGACGCGCCCGCGCCGCCCCGGCCGCCCAACTGGGGCCAGCGCCCCACCCAGTACGTCGTGTGCCGCCGGTCGTCCACCCGCCAGGTCCGCGCGGTCTCCTGGGTCCGGCGCCCCTGCGCCTGCCCCCGGCCCGCCTGCGCGATCGCCATCGGGCTGGCGCAGCTCGACGTCGCGAGCGCCGAGGTCAGCTCCTGCTCCGTCAGCACGCTCGCCCGGAACCCGGCGCCCGCGAGCCGGCTCGCCAGCTGGTCCGCCGCCCGCACCACGCACTTCTGGGCGCCGGTCATGCCGCCGCCGCGCGCGGCGACCGCCTCCGGGCAGAGCTCGGGGTCGAGCTTGAGCGCGATCCAGGTGATCCGGACCGCGGGCGAACCCGTCTGCGCCTGGAGCGGCAGGTAGTTGCGGGCGGCCATCGACTGCGCGGGCAGGTGCGGGGCGGGCGCCGGCTGCGTGTGCTGCACGATCTGCGCCGACTCCAGCCGGATGCCGTCCACGCTCAGCACGTCCCGGACGAGACCGACGGGCAGCGGCTTCGCCGCGCGGTCCGGGCGCAGCGCCGTGCCGTCCGACTCGACCCGCAGGACGGCGGTCAGGAAGGTGCCGTCGCCGACCATCCCGACCGGACGCCGGTCGCGGTCGCTGTACGCGTAGGTCCGCAGCGCCGGATCGCACTCCACGAGCGGCGCGAACCCCGGCTCGGTGCCCTCCGGCACCGTGAACGAGGAGGCCCGGCGCGAACGGGCGCGCAGGGCGAGGAAGGTGCCGAGCCACTCGGGCAGCGAACGCCGGTGCCGGCGCACCACGGCGAGCAGGACGAGGACGACGGCGACGACGCCCGCGGGCACGAGCAGCATCGGCTCGACGACCCAGGCGAGGAGCAGCAGCGCCGCCGCCACCTCGACCAGTACGAGCTGTTGCAATCGGAACGAACCGAAGTGTCCGGGACGTGCCTGGAGCCTCGGCGAGACCGAGGGGACGGGGCCCGTCGACGGGGGTATGGAGGCAGCGGCCGCGGCGGGCCGCCTCCGCCTCGCGGAAGCCATGATGGAGAATCCCCCTCAATTCGTCCCGATGACCCTGGCCCGCCAGGGCATTGGCGGCCGGATCACCCTACCCGCCCCACGAACCCCACGGGACAGCAGGCATAGTAGGGGGCCGGTCCGAAGGCCGGGGCCCGGGTGTCACCACCCCGGAGCCCCGAGCGACGATCGCGCCTGACGAGAATGGGGACTCATGGCATC
This sequence comes from Streptomyces sp. NPDC004284, assembly GCF_042874035.1. NCBI lineage: Bacteria > Bacillati > Actinomycetota > Actinomycetes > Kitasatosporales > Streptomycetaceae > Streptomyces > Streptomyces sp. NPDC004284. Next base: position 16,376 of record NZ_JBIAMJ010000029.1, read on the forward strand.
GCGGCGGGACGAGCTCAACGCGTACACCTTTGCGAAGAAGCGCACGGTGGCGGCATTCCTCCAACCCTCCCCCTCCGGTACGGAGGAGGGGGCGCCGAAGCCGCTGAAGGCGATCGTCCCCGGCCTGATCGTCGGCGCGCTCGTGATCGCGGGATTCGGCGCCTGGGGCATGTTCAAGCCCGAGGCCCCGAAGGGCTGGGACACCCCCGGCGCCCGCGTCATCGTCGGCAAGCAGTCGACGACCCGGTACGTCGTCCTGCAGACCGGCACGGGCAAGGACAAGAAGACCCTGCTCCACCCCGTCCTCAACCTCGCCTCCGCCCGGCTGCTGCTCGACCCCGACCAGTTCCAGGTCGTCCAGGTCGACGACAAGACGCTCGACCTGGGCAAGCCGCCGCGCGGTCCCGTCCTCGGCATCCCGTACGCCCCCGACCGGCTGCCCGCCCCGGACGAGGCGGGCAGGAAGAAGCGCTGGGCCGTCTGCGAGCAGCCCGGCGGCGGCAAGGGCGCGAGCGTCCAGAAGGCGACCTTCCTCTTCGCCGAGCGCGACGCCAAGCGGACCGAGAGCGCCGAGAAGCTCAAGAACGGGCAGGTGCTGTACGTCAAGGGCCAGAAGGGGAACGCCCAGTTCCTCGTCGACCACACCGGAACCAAGTACCCGGTGAAGGCCGGGAACCCCAAACTCCTCAACACCCTCGTCGGTTCCGGCAAGCCGCAGCCCGTCACCGACGACTGGCTCGCCACCCTGAAGACCGGTGACGAGATCGACTTCCCGCACATCGACGCCCGGGTCGGCGACCCCACCGACATACCCGGCAGCAACCTCAACGAGACCGAGAAGCGGATCGGCACGGTCCTCCGCACCCAGACCGGCTCCGGCCCCCAGGAGTACGTCGTGCTCCCCGGCAGGATCCAGCCCGTCACCCCCTTCACCGCCCGGCTGCTCATCGGCTCCCCGGAGACCGTCGGCCTCGGCATGCTCGGCAAGCCGGTTTCCGCCGACACCGGTTCCTTCGTCCCGGACGCCACCCCCTTCCACGGCGACGTCGACTGGCCGACGCTGGAGTCCAAGCAGATCAACGCCTCCACCGGCGCCGGCGCCCGCGACACCATCTGCAACGTCCTCACCGACGTCGGCGCGACGGGCCAGACCACGCTCACCACCTGGGCCGGCACCGACTACCCCGCCGACATCACGGCCGGCGGCACCAGCACGTACGTCACCCCCGGCACCGGCCTCCTCTACACCCAGATCCAGGGCAGGCAGGAGATGCCCGGCGGCTCCCTCTTCCTCGTCACCGACACCGGCCTGCGGTACGCCGTCCAGGCCAACAGCGACAGCGACTCCGCCCACTCCGAGATCGGCGCCGGCGAGAAGAAGCAGAACGGCGGACGGCCGGAACCCAGCGACGCCCAGAAGCGTCTCGGGTACGAGAGCGTCGAGCCGGCCCGCGTCCCGATCGAATGGTCGGAGTTCCTGTCGAAGGGACCCAGGCTCGACACCAACAGCGCGCGTCAGCCGCAGGGTTCCTAGGGGGTGGCACCGGTGACGACGACGTACCGCACGGCCGCCCTGCTCGCCGCGGGCACCCTCACGGCCCTGCTCGCCGCCCCCGCCGCCTCCGCCGCGGCGGCCCGGCCGCGCGACGACGGCCCGGTCCTCGACGGCAGCGGCGAGTGCACCTTCCCCATGAAGAAGCAGATCGAGGGCGTGCCCTGGCCGCTCCAGCGGGTCCTCCTCGACGAGCTGTGGCAGGACACCAAGGGCAAGGGCGTCCGGGTCGCCGTCATCGACACAGGGGTGGACGACGTCAACCCGCAGCTGCGCGACGCCGTCGACGCGAAGTCGGGCAAGGACTACCTCAAGCCCGACCCGAAGAACCCCTCCTTCGGCGACGAGAAGCGCGGCAAGACCGACGGCACCGTCGACGAGGTCGGCCACGGCACCAAGGTCGCCGGCATCATCGCCGCCCGCCCCGGCGACAAGACCGGCTTCGTCGGACTCGCCCCCGAGGCCACGATCATCCCGATCCGGCAGAACGACGAGAAGAACAACGGCAAGACCGACACCATGGCCCAGGCGATCGGCTACGCCGTGGACAAGGGCGCCAAGGTCATCAACATCTCGCAGGACACCACCCAGCCGATGGGCCCGAACTCGCCCATGGCCGTGGCCATAGCCAAGGCGATCGAGAAGGACGTCGTCGTCGTCGCCTCCGCGGGCAACGACGGCGCGGACGGCGAGAAGAAGCGGACGTACCCGGCGGCCTTCCCCGGGGTCCTCGCCGTCGCCTCCTCGGACCGCAACAACGAACGCGCCGTCTTCTCCCAGGCCGGCCCCATGGTGGGCGTCGCCGCGCCCGGCGTCGACATCGTCTCCACCGTCCCCGGCGGCGGCCAGTGCGTCGACAACGGCACCAGCTTCTCCGCCCCGTACGTCGCCGGAGTCGCCACCCTGCTCCGCGCCAAGTATCCGGAGTGGACCGCGGCCCAGATCGTCACCCGCATCGAGCAGACCGCCGTCCGCTCGATCAACCGCCGTGACGACTACGTCGGTTGGGGCGTCGTCGACCCGGTGAAGGCGCTCGCCGACCAGCCCGGGACGCCGCCCTCCACGCCCGCGCCCGACCCGGGCCCGCCCAAGCCGCCGGCTCCCGAGCCGGCCCGTCTGGCGCTGTCGGAGACGCCCCAGGAGCGCTCCGAACGGCTCGCCACCTATGCGTTGGGGATCGGGGGCGTCCTGGTGGCCGTGGTCGCCGGAACGGCCACCGTGATCCGCGACAGCCGCCGCAGGAAGGAGGCTCGATGACCCGCGTATCGGTCAAGTATCGGGACCTTCCTTTGCAGTTGGAACTGCCGCCGTCAATGGCTACAGTGACCGCTGGGGGCACGGTAGTGCGAACCCAGCACGGGGGCGGCATCAGAAGATTCCCGTCCGCATCACGACCGGAAGGCCCGACGGCCCGTCCGTCGACGCCGCCGAAGGAAGAAGGGGCAAGATGTCGAAAGACCTGAACGTAACCAGTGCCGAACAAATCAAGCTCGCCGGCCGGATCCAGGACTACTCCGACGAGCTTCAGGCCCGCATCACCTCCCTCAACGGCGTGGTGGACCGTGTCCAGGCCGGCTGGCAGGGCGCTGCGAGCAAGGAGTACGACCGGGTCCAGAACGACCTGAACCAGCGTCTGCGCAGCATGCGCGCTGAGCTCTCCCGGCTCCAGGAGATCATGCGCATGAGTGCCGACGGCTTCTCGCAGGAGGAGGAGGACCGTCTGCGGTCCTTCCGCCAGATGGACAACAGCTCCGGCGTCGGCGCCTCCGGCGGTCAGAGCGCCATCCTCGGCATCTGAGCCGTACGACCCGACCAGTCCTCCGCGCCACTCTCACCCGAGGAGTCAACACCATGACCACTGCGGTCAATTACGACACCGTGACGCAGGCGGCGGCCGACACCCGCCTCACCTCCAGCACCCTCACGCAGAAGCTCGACGACCTCATGGCCGAGGTCAACCGCGTCGCCTCCAACTGGGAGGGCGAGGCGAAGATCGCCTACCGCGAGAGCCAGGACCGCCTGACCCGCGACATGGCCGGCATGAACGAGGACCTGGCGCGCATCGCCCAGCTCCTCGACGAGTCGGTCGCCGGGTACCAGGACACCGACAAGGGCAACGCCGCCCGGTTCCGCATGATGTGAGACCACGCGCAGACGCGTGAGGGGGTGGCCCGCTCCGGCGGGCCACCCCCTCACGCGTATCCGCTAACGCAGGTCGAACTCGCCGTCACGGGCCCCCAGGACGAACGCGTCCCACTCGGCCTTCGTGTAGCGCAGCACCGTGTCCCTGTCGAGGGACGAACGCATCGCCACCGCGCCCTCGGGAAGCCGCGCGATCTCCACGCGCTCCTCGTCCGGGCTCGTCCCCGGGGCGCCCTCCCACTCGACGCCGGAGATGTCGAGCGCGTACAGCTCGTCCTTCTGGCGCTCCTTCTCGGCGGCGAGGGCGGCGGCCGCGCTCTCGCTGGTGCTCTCGTGTGCGTCGGTCATCGGCGCTTTCCCTTCGCGGTGGTACGGCGGTCCCCCTCACAGTAGTGGGAGGGACCGCTCCGCTCCGCGCTGTTCCGCGAAGCTCCGCGCTGCCGGGCGAAGCTCCGCGCTGTTCGGCGAAGCTCCGCACTCTCGGGCGAGCTCAGTGCTGTTCGGGCAGCCAGCCCAGCTGCACCAGCGGCGTCCCGCGCTTCCGCGAGACGAACGTGGCCCGGCCCGGAGGCATCGGCCGCGCCCGGACGCCGCCGAGGATGTCGCCCTCCTGCGGGTCGCCGGAGAGGAGCACGCCCTGCGCGCCCAGCTCCCGCATCCGCTGCATGAACGGCTCGTACATCGCCCGGGAGGCACCCGCCTGACTGCGGGCCACGATGAACCGGATGCCGACGTCCCGCGCGAACGGCAGGTTCTCCACCAGGACCGCCAGCGGATTCCCCGAGTTGGTGGCCACCAGCTCGAAGTCGTCGACCAGGACGAACAGTTGGGGACCCGTCCACCAGCTGCGGTCCCGCAGCTGCTGCGGCGTGATGTCGGGCTTCGGCGCCCGCTTCGTCATCACCGTGTTGACCGCGTCCATGTGCAGCTGCATGGCCGAGGCCATCGGCGCGTACTCCAGGAGGTGCGAGGGCGCCACCGCCTCCAGCATCGTCCGCCGGTAGTCGCCCACCACGATCCGCGCCTGCTCCGGCGAGTACCGCTCGCACAGCTGCTTGGCGATCAGCCGCAGCAGCGCCGTCTTGCCGGACTCGCTCTCGCCGAAGATCAGGAAGAACGGATCCGACTCGAAGTCGACGAACACCGGCTCCAGGTTCGTCTCGTCGATGCCGATCGCGATGCCGTGCTGCGGATACTCGAAGCCCTTCGGCAGCTGCTCCGCCGGAAGCTTGCGCGGCAGCAGCCGCACCGCCGGCGCCGGGGCCCCCGTCCAGCTCGCCTTCACGGCCTGGACGAACGCCGCCGTGCCGTCCGAGAGGTCGGCCGAGGAGCTCGACCCGTCGATCCGCGGCAGCGCCCCCATGAAGTGCAGCTTCTCCGGCACCTGGCCGCGGCCCGGCACACCGGTCGGCACGTTCGCCGCGACCTTCCGGTCGAACTCCGAGTCCATGACGTCACCGAGCCGCAGTTCGAGCCGGCCCAGCATCTGGTCCTTGAGCGCCGCCCGCACCTCCATGTACCGGGCGGCGGTGATCACGACGTGGATGCCGTAGCCCAGACCGCGCGCCGCGATGTCGGAGACGATCGGCTCCAGCACGTCGTAGTCGTTGCGGAAGCTGCCCCAACCGTCCACGACCAGGAAGACGTCGCCCCAGGCCTCGCCCGGCAGTTCGCCCGCGGCCCGCCTGCGCCGGTAGGTCGCGATCGAGTCGATGGAGTGCGCGCGGAAGAACTCCTCCCGCCGGTTCAGGACGCCCATGACCTCCGCGACCGTCCGGCGCACCCGCTCCGGGTCGAGCCGGGACGCCACCCCGCCGACGTGCGGCAGGTCGGCCAGCGAGACCATGCCGCCACCACCGAAGTCCAGGCAGTAGAACTGCACTTCGGCCGGGGTGTGCGTGAGCGCGAACGAGGCGATGAGGGCCCGCATGATCGTCGACTTGCCGGACTGCGGACCGCCGACCACCATCATGTGACCGGCCGCGCCCGAGAAGTCCCGGTACAGCACCTCGCGCCGCTGCTCGAACGGCTTGTCGATGAGCCCGAGCGGCACGGTCAGACCGCCCTGACGCGTGTACTCCGTCGCCGTGAGCCCCCGGTCCGCCGTCTGTGCGAGCCCCGGAAGCAACTGGTCGAGCGAGGGCGCCTGGTCCAGCGGCGGCAGCCACACCTGGTGCGCCGGCACCCCCTGGCCCTCGAGACGCCGCACGATCACGTCGAGGACCGTGTCCGCGAGCGCGTCGTCCTCCTCCGCGCGCCGCTCCGCCAGGTAGGCCGGGTCCGGCGCCGCGTACACCACCGGCACCGGCGCCGCCGTGAAGACCGCGGGCCGCCGCTCCACCGGCAGCTGCCCGATCTCCAGGCGCGGCCCGCCCGTCCGGTACGTCCCCGAGACGTACGCCGCCTTGAAGCGGGTCATCTCGTCCGTACCGAACTTCAGATAGCCCGAACCGGGCACCGACGGCAGGTGGTACGCGTCCGGCACGCCGATCGCCGTCCGCGACTCCGCCGCCGAGAAGGTCCGCAGACCGATCCGGTACGAGAGGTACGTGTCCAGGCCGCGCAGCTTGCCCTCCTCCAGGCGCTGCGAGGCGAGCAGCAGGTGCACACCGAGCGACCGGCCGATGCGGCCGATCTGGATGAACATGTCGATGAAGTCCGGCTTCGCGGTGAGGAGCTCGGAGAACTCGTCGATCACCAGGACCAGCGAGGCCAGCGGCTCCAGCGGGGCACCCGCCGCCCGCGCCTTCTCGTAGTCGTGGATGTTCGCGTAGTTGCCCGCCGAGCGCAGCAGCTCCTGCCGCCGCTGGAGCTCGCCGCGGATCGCGTCGCCCATGCGGTCGACGAGCGTCAGGTCGTCGGCGAGGTTGGTGATGACCGCCGCCACGTGCGGCATCTGCGACATGCCCGCGAAGGTCGCACCGCCCTTGAAGTCCGCGAGGACGAAGTTCAGCGTCTCCGAGGAGTGCGTCACCGCCAGACCGAGCACCAGCGTGCGCAGCAGCTCCGACTTGCCGGAACCCGTCGCGCCGACGCACAGACCGTGCGGGCCCATGCCCTCCTGCGCGGCCTCCTTCAGGTCCAGCATGACCGGCTGCCCGTCCTCGCCGACACCGATCGGCACGCGCAGCCGCTCGGCCACCGACCGGGGCCGCCAGGTCCGCGCCACGTCCACCGAGGCCGCGTCGCCCAGGTTCAGCAGATCCGTGAAGTCCAGATTGGCGAGCAGCGGCTCGTCGTCGTCCCCGCCGCCCATCCGCAGCGGCGCCAGCTGCCGGGCCAGCGCCTCGGCCGCCGGCAGCGAGATGCCGTCCGGAAGCCCCTCGTACGCGAAGCCGCCGCCCGACTCCAGACGCAGCCGGCCCGGCCGTACCACCACCGAGAGGCCGCCGCGCGGCTCGTCGAGCTCACCCGAGACGACCTCCACGATCGTCACGCCCTGAAGACCCTCCGCGGCCGCGAGCAGCGAGTCCGGCGGCACCAGGCCACCGCGGGTGGAATCGGAGTCCAGGACCACCACCACGTGCGGCTGGTCGAGCACCGGCTGGTTCTCCCGGGAGAACCGCGGCCGCCCGTCCAGCTTCGAGCGGACCAGGTTCTCCAGCTCACCGAGGTCGTCGCCGAACAGCCGCTTCGTACCGGCCCCGTCGACCTGCCCCGGCACCTGGGTGTGCGGCAGCCACTTCGTCCAGTCCCAGCGCTCCTGCGCCGGCCGCGACGCCACCACGGCGAGCATCAGGTCGTCGGGGGAGTGCAGCGTCACCAGCTGCGCCACGAGCGCCCGCGCCGCGGCGTACGCCGACTCCGGCTCGCCCGACACCGTCACGTGGTAGAACGCCCGCATCGAGACCGCCATCGGCAGCCCGTCCAACGTGCCGTGCACCGCCAGGAACTGCTGCATCGCCCCCGCGCACAGCGGCTCCAGCTCGTCCACCGGAGCCGTGTCCGGCGCCACGAGCGGCGTCGCCAACTGCTGCGCCCCCAGGCCTATCCGCGCCTGCCCGAAGTCATGGTCGCCGACCCGCCGCTCCCACACCCGGGAACCCTCGGCCACCACCGACCACAACTGCTCGGGGGCCGGGTGCAGGTACAACTGCGCGTCCCGCTGCTTGCGCGCCGTGCGCCGGACCGTACGCCGGGTCTGCGCGAGGTATTTGAGGTAGTCACGGCGGACATCGGACATTTGCCCCTGCGTACCGCGACGGAATCTGACGAACTGGGCGACGGCCATCGCGACCGTCGACGCCAGCATCAGCGTGCCCATGATCCGCATGATCGCCGACGGCGTCATGAAGAAGAAGACGACCGACGAGCCCATGCCGAGCATCGGCAGGAGCTGCATCAACGCCGACTCCTGCTGCCCCCGCGGAAGTTCCGGCGGAGACTCCAGGACCAGTTCCTCACCGGGCACTTCCGGAGGAAGGGACCTCGGCGGGCGTTTGACGACGATCTGGCTCACCGGCGCATCAATCCCTCGTTGGAGGTGGGCTCGTGGCGGGAGCATCCGTACGCCACCCCTGTCGGCAGCCGAGCGCGCGGACTTCCCCCATGGGACGGCGATCCTACTTGCAGCCCCCACCGGCCGTCCCCGGTAGGGTGGCGCGCGCATCGTGCGCAACCGCGAATAAGAACGCGCGCAACCGCGCATCCGACGGGCGCAACCGCGAATCAGGGGGTCCACACACGTGAGTACGACCGCAGCGACCGGCTTCTGCCGCGTCACCGTCGTGGCGCCGGACAGCCGCATCGACGTCGCGCTCCCCGAGGACATCGCCGTCGCCGACGTCTACCCCGAGATCCTGCGCCTCACCGGGCAGACCCAGACCGCGGGCACCCCGACCGGCTACCACCTGGTCCGCCGCGACGGATCCGTCCTCGACGGCGCCCGCACCCTCGCCGCCCAGCAGGTCCTCGACGGCGAGGTGCTCTCCCTGCGCCCCTTCGCCCAGTCCCTCCCGCCGGCCGTCTACGACGACGTGTCCGACGCCGTCGCCTCCGCCGTCACCCGCGACCGGCACCTGTGGAGCGACGAACTGCTGCGCGGCGCCGGACTCCTCGGCGGCGTGCTGCTCCTCGTCCTCATGGGCTTCGTCCTCTGGTTCGCCGACCCGGTCCGCCACGACATGCACAGCCTCCCCGGGATCATCGCGGGCGCCGCCGGACTCCTCCTCACCGCCTTCGCCGGCGTCCGCGCCCGCGTCTACGCGGACCGGGCGACCGCCGTCGCCCTCGGCCTCGGCGCCCTGCCGCTGCTCCTCATCGCCGGCTCCGGCATCATCGCCCCCGACGCCGGCCAGGGCCCCGGCCGCCTGCAGTTCCTGCTCGGCTGCGTCACCGTCCTCGTCGCCTCCGTGGCCCTCGTCGCGCTCACCCCCAGCGGCGACGCCCCCTTCGTGGCGGCCACCTTCCTCGCCGGCACCGGCACCCTCGCCACCTTCCTGGCGATCCTCACCGAGCTCTCCGCCTCCGAGACCGCGGCCGCCTGCGCCCCCGTCGCCATAGGTCTCGTCGCCTTCCTGCCCGGCCTCTCCGCCCGCTTCGCCCGGCTCCCCATCGGCTACGCCGCCCCGCGCAGCGCCGCCGACGACGAGTTCTCCGCCGATCCGCAGCCGGGCGAGGAGGTGCAGCCCGTCGACGCGGAGCGCATCGCGCTCCAGGCCCGCCGCGGCCACGAGATGCTCCTCGGCCTGGTCGGCGGCTGCGCGGCCGTCCTCGTCGGCTCCGCCGCCGTCCTCGGCTTCGCCGGAAACGTCTGGGGCCAGCTCCTCGCCCTCGCCGGCGGCCTCGCGATGCTGCTGCGCGCCCGCCTCTTCCGGTACACCTCGCAGGTCGTCTGCGTCCTCGTCGCCGGCATCGCCGCCATCGCGCTGCTCGTCCTCGGCCTCTCCCTCAACCCGCCGGCCGACCTGGTCAAGGACCTCCTCATGTACGGGGACCGGGGCGGCCTCGACATCCGTACGATCTGGCTCACCGCCGCCGTCGCCGCCGGCGCCGCGCTGGTCACCGCGATCGGCCTGATCATCCCGAGGAAGGGCCTCTCCCCGTTCTGGGGCCGGCTCCTCGACCTGGCCGAGGGCTTCGTCCTGCTCTCCCTCGTCCCGCTCGCCCTCGCGGTCCTCGACGTCTTCAGCCAGGTCCGCTCCCTCACCAGCAAGTGAGGAAAGGGATCCGGGCGCGCTCCGCCGAGCTGGTACGCTGTGTGACGGCCGTTTGTGTACGCGCTCCTGGAACGCCCCCGAGACCACTCGGAAGCCTCTGGAAGCTGCGCCCATCGGACCTTCGCCCGTCGAGTCACGGAAGCTTCCCCTGAGACCTAGACCAGGGGCACTCGCGGGCGCACGAACACCAAGAGGAGATCCGCGTGGCTCTCGACGCCGCTGTCAAGAAGCAGATCATGGCCGAGTTCGGCACCAAGGAGGGCGACACCGGCTCCCCCGAGGTCCAGGTCGCCATGCTGTCCCGTCGCATCTCGGACCTGACCGAGCACCTCAAGCAGCACAAGCACGACCACCACTCCCGTCGTGGCCTGCTGATCCTGGTCGGCCAGCGCCGCCGCCTGCTGCAGTACCTGGCCAAGAAGGACATCCAGCGCTTCCGTACGCTGGTCGACCGCCTCGGCATCCGCCGCGGTGCGGCCGGCGGCGCCAAGTAAGGACGCCGTGAAGGGAGCGGTTCCCACTTTCAGGGGGCCGCTCCCTTTGCTGTACGTGCACAAAGTGCGCACCGGCACTTAGTCTGGTCGCACAACCCCATACGACGAGCGCGAAGCCGCCGGCCAGCCGCCGGTCCTCGGTAGTGGCCCCCGGAACCGAATGCCCGGGTGCTTCGATCGAAGACCGGCCCGCACCCTAGGCGAGCTCTCCGCCCCCGTCGCACACCGTCCCCGGCCACACGGGCCGAAGGACGCAAAGACGAACACGTAGGAGAAACCCATAGTGGAGAACGAGACCCACTACGCCGAGGCCGTCATCGACAACGGCACCTTCGGCACCCGCACCATCCGCTTCGAGACCGGCCGTCTCGCCAAGCAGGCCGCCGGCTCCGCCGTCGCCTACCTGGACGACGACACGATGGTCCTTTCCGCGACCACCGCCTCGAAGCGCCCCAAGGACCAGCTCGACTTCTTCCCCCTGACGGTGGACGTCGAGGAGCGGCAGTACGCGGCCGGCAAGATCCCCGGCTCCTTCTTCCGCCGGGAGGGCCGCCCCTCCGAGGACGCGATCCTCACCTGCCGCCTGATCGACCGCCCGCTGCGCCCCTCCTTCAAGAAGGGCCTGCGCAACGAGATCCAGATCGTCGAGACGATCATGGCGCTCAACCCCGACCACCTGTACGACGTGGTCGCGATCAACGCCGCCTCCGCTTCGACGATCCTGGCGGGCCTGCCCTTCTCCGGCCCCATCGGTGCCACCCGCGTCGCCCTGATCAAGGGCCAGTGGGTCGCCTTCCCGACGCACACCGAGCTCGAGGACGCCGTCTTCGACATGGTCGTCGCGGGTCGCGTCCTGGAGGACGGCGACGTCGCGATCATGATGGTCGAGGCCGAGGCCACCGAGCGGACGATCGAGCTCGTCAAGGGCGGCGCCGAGGCGCCGACCGAGGAGGTCGTCGCCGCCGGTCTCGAGGCCGCGAAGCCCTTCATCAAGGTCCTCTGCAAGGCCCAGTCGGACCTCGCCGCCAAGGCCGCCAAGCCCACCGGCGAGTTCCCGGTCTACCTCGACTACCAGGACGACGTCCTGGAGGCGCTCACCGCCGCCGTCAAGGGTGAGCTCGCCAAGGCGCTCACCATCGCCGGCAAGCAGGAGCGCGAGGCCGAGCTCGACCGCATCAAGGAGATCGCCGCCGAGAAGCTCCTCCCGGCCTTCGAGGGCCGCGAGAAGGAGATCGGCGGTGCCTACCGCGCGCTGACCAAGAAGCTGGTCCGCGAGCGCGTCATCAAGGACAAGGTCCGCATCGACGGCCGTGGTCTCACGGACATCCGTACGCTCGCGGCCGAGGTCGAGGCCATCCCGCGCGTGCACGGCTCGGCGCTGTTCGAGCGTGGCGAGACCCAGATCCTGGGCGTCACCACCCTCAACATGCTCCGCATGGAGCAGCAGCTGGACACCCTCTCCCCGGTGACCCGCAAGCGCTACATGCACAACTACAACTTCCCGCCGTACTCCGTCGGTGAGACCGGCCGCGTGGGCTCGCCCAAGCGCCGCGAGATCGGCCACGGCGCGCTCGCCGAGCGCGCCATCGTGCCGGTGCTGCCGACGCGCGAGGAGTTCCCCTACGCGATCCGCCAGGTGTCCGAGGCCCTCGGCTCCAACGGTTCGACGTCGATGGGCTCGGTCTGCGCCTCCACCATGTCGCTGCTGAACGCCGGTGTGCCGCTCAAGGCCGCCGTCGCCGGTATCGCCATGGGTCTGATCTCCGAGGAGATCGACGGCCAGACGCACTACGTCGCCCTCACCGACATCCTCGGTGCGGAGGACGCCTTCGGCGACATGGACTTCAAGGTCGCCGGCACGAAGCAGTTCGTGACCGCGCTCCAGCTCGACACCAAGCTCGACGGCATCCCCGCCTCGGTCCTGGCCGCCGCGCTGAAGCAGGCCCGCGACGCGCGTCTGCACATCCTCGACGTGATGAACGAGGCGATCGACGTTCCGGACGAGATGTCCCCGAACGCGCCGCGCATCATCACCGTCAAGATCCCGGTGGACAAGATCGGTGAGGTCATCGGCCCCAAGGGCAAGATGATCAACCAGATCCAGGAGGACACCGGCGCCGAGATCACGATCGAGGACGACGGCACCATCTACATCGGTGCCCAGCAGGGCTCGCAGGCCGAGGCCGCCCGCGCCACGATCAACGGCATCGCCAACCCGACCATGCCGGAGGTCGGCGAGCGCTACCTGGGCACGGTCGTCAAGACCACCACCTTCGGTGCCTTCGTCTCCCTGCTCCCGGGCAAGGACGGCCTGCTGCACATCTCGCAGATCCGCAAGCTCGCCGGTGGCAAGCGCGTGGAGAACGTCGAGGACGTGCTCGCGATCGGCTCCAAGGTCCAGGTCGAGATCGCCGAGATCGACCAGCGCGGCAAGCTCTCCCTGATCCCCGTGATCGAGGGCGAGGAGAACGACAAGGACGCCTCCGACCAGTGACGTCCCGTAGTTCCCGCGCGACGGCCCGCCCCTCCTCGGAGGGGCGGGCCGTCGCCCGTACCCAAACGCTTCTCCCCGGCAAGGACGGCATCGGCACGGTCCGCCGCACGACCCTCCCCGGAGGCCTGCGGATCGTCACCGAGACCCTCCCCTCCGTGCGCTCCGCCACCTTCGGCATCTGGGCGCACGTCGGCTCCCGCGACGAGACCCCGGCGCTCAACGGCGCCACCCACTACCTGGAGCACCTCCTCTTCAAGGGCACCCGCAAGCGGTCCGCCCTCGACATCTCCGCCGCGCTCGACGCGGTCGGCGGCGAGATGAACGCCTTCACGGCGAAGGAGTACACCTGCTACTACGCCCGGGTCCTCGACACCGACCTGCCGCTGGCGATCGACGTCGTCTGCGACATGCTCACCGACTCGCTCATCCTCGAAGAGGACGTGGACGCCGAGCGCGGTGTCATCCTCGAAGAGATCGCGATGACCGAGGACGACCCCGGTGACGTCGTGCACGAACTGTTCGCGCAGACGATGTTCGGCGACACCCCGCTGGGCCGCCCGGTCCTCGGCACCGTCGACACCATCAACGCGCTCAGCCGCGGCCAGATCGCCCGCTTCTACAAGAAGCACTACGACCCGACCCACCTGGTCGTCGCCGCCGCGGGCAACGTCGACCACGCCACGGTGGTGCGCCAGGTCCGCCGCGCCTTCGAGAAGGCCGGCGCCCTGACCCGTACGGACGCCGTCCCCGTCGCCCCCCGCGAGGGCACCCGGACCCTCCGTACGGCGGGCCGCGTCGAGCTCCTGAACCGCAAGACCGAGCAGGCCCACGTGGTCCTCGGCATGCCGGGCCTGGCCCGCACCGACGAGCGCCGCTGGGCCCTCGGCGTGCTGAACACCGCCCTCGGCGGCGGCATGTCCTCCCGGCTCTTCCAGGAGGTCCGCGAGAAGCGCGGCCTGGCCTACAGCGTGTACTCGTACACCTCGGGCTTCGCCGACTGCGGCCTCTTCGGCGTGTACGCGGGCTGCCGGCCCAGCCAGGTGCACGACGTCCTGAAGATCTGCCGCGACGAGCTCGGCAAGGTCGCCTCCGACGGCCTCACGGACGAGGAGATCAACCGCGCCGTCGGCCAGCTCTCCGGCTCGACCGTGCTCGGCCTGGAGGACACCGGCGCGCTGATGAACCGCATCGGCAAGAGCGAGCTGTGCTGGGGCACCCAGATGTCGGTCGACGACATGCTGGCCCGGATCGCGGCGGTCACCCCGGACGAGGTCCGCGAGGTCGCCCGCGATGTACTGGAGCAGCGGCCCTCGCTGTCGGTGATCGGCCCGCTGAAGGACAAGCAGGCGGACCGCCTCCACCAAGCGGTCTCCTGACCCACAAGTCCCGTAAGGAAGAGCAATGAGCAAGCTGCGTGTGGCGGTCCTCGGAGCCAAGGGCCGCATCGGCTCCGAGGCCGTGAAGGCCGTCGAGGCCGCCGAGGACATGGAACTGGTCGCGGCCCTGGGCCGCGGCGACGGCCTGGAGGCGCTCACGGAGGCGGGCGCCCAGGTCGTCGTCGAGCTGACCACCCCGGACTCCGTGATGGAGAACCTCGACTTCTGCGTGCGCCACGGCATCCACGCGGTGGTCGGCACCACCGGCTGGACCGAGGACCGCCTCGCGCAGCTGAACACCTGGCTCGCCGCCTCCCCGGAGACCGGCGTCCTCATCGCGCCGAACTTCTCCATCGGCGCGGTCCTCACCATGAAGTTCGCGCAGATCGCCGCCCCGTACTTCGAGTCGGTCGAGGTCGTCGAACTCCACCACCCGAACAAGGTGGACGCCCCCTCCGGCACCGCCACCCGCACCGCCCAGCTGATCGCCGAGGCCCGGTCGAAGGCAGGCTGCGCCCCGCAGCCCGACGCCACGACCACCGCCCTCGACGGCGCGCGCGGGGCGAACGTGGACGGCGTCCCCGTTCACGCCGTACGCCTCCGGGGCCTGCTGGCCCACCAGGAGGTGCTGCTCGGCGGCGAGGGCGAGACCCTCACCGTCCGGCACGACTCCCTGCACCACTCCAGCTTCATGCCGGGCATCCTCCTGGGCGCCCGCCGTGTCGTCTCCGCCCCGGGCCTCACCTTCGGCCTGGAGCACTTCCTGGACCTGGGCTGACGGTCATGGGCGGAAAGATCACGTACGTCTTCCTGGCCACCGTGCTGGTGCTCGTCTTCGGCGTGGTGGGCATGGAGGGCGTCCTGCTCCTCCTCACGGGCGAGCCGGCCGCCATGGGCATGGGCGCCGTCGCGTTCCTGCTGCCCGTCGTCGGCGGCTGGTTCCTCTGGAAGAACACGAGCTTCGCGCGCCGGGCCAACCGCCTGGCCGCCGAGCTGGAGGCCGAGGGCGGCCTGCCCGTCGACGAGCTGCAGCGCACCCAGGGCGGCCGGATCGACCGGGACTCGGCCGACGAGGTCTTCGCCCGGCGCAAGGCCGAGGCGGAGGACTCACCCGAGGACTGGCGCTGCTGGTTCCGGCTCGCGGTGGCCTACCACGACGCCCGGGACACCCCCCGGGCCCGCAAGGCGATGCAGCGGGCCATCGCGCTCCACGAGGGGCGTCCGGTCAGCGCGTGACGGCCGGGGCCGTGCCGTACTCGGCGTTCCAGGCCTCGACCGTGTCGGCCGCCCGGTCGAAGGCCTCGATCCGGGAGAGGAAGTCGGCGTTGTGGGTGGTGAGCAGCAGCAGCTGCTCACCACCCTGCCGGTCGAGCACCAGGGCCTGGCCCTGGACCGTGCGGGGGAGACCCAGCCAGCGCACCGGCTGCTGGGCGGTCCGTACGGAGACCACCTTGGTCCAGGGGACGGTGACGGTCGAGAAGAAGCTCACGCGCCGCACACCGGCGCGGCTCACCCATGCGCCCATGCGCAGCATCCGCAGCGCGGCCACGATGACGAGCGCGGCGATGCCGAGCGTGACGCCCGCGCCGCCGAAGGCTCCGGCCGCCGCGATGATCACGGCGGCGAGCAGGACGAACGAGGCGAGCAGCAGCGCGAGCGCCGCCGTCCCCACCCGCCACGACCCCGGCCGGTACGGACGACGCCACTCATCGTGGTCGTCGAACGGCAGGGCGACATGGTCGGTCGTGTCAAAAGCACGGTCGGCCGTCAGGAAGGGCAGGGGCACGACAGGTCCTCACTCACAAGCACGCTCGAAGGGGCGGTGCCCGGTGAGGCTACCTCAGCGGTTGTCGGAGGCCTCGGACTGCTGGTGACGAGTGGCCGAGTCACCCGACTGGAGCGAGGGCATCCCGAAGACGAGGGACCCGGCGAGGCCGGCCACGACGGTCAGCCCGAGCAGGGTGCGGCCCACGATCTGCGAGGCGCTGAGGCGCTCCCGGGGCGGTGGAGTGACGTTACTGCGGAAGTGGTCGGCCTCCGCGACGAACGCGAACGGTACGGCCTCTTTCCGGCTGAACATCAGGGCCACTCTCCTTCTTCTCGTCGTACTGCGTCACAGGTACAGACGACGGAAACGACGTTTTGGTGCCCTTTTTCATCAAAGCGGCCGAATCTCATCCTCCGGTAGGACGCCTTCGCCGCGGGCGGCCACGGGGGCTGGACGACCATCCAGTCCCATGGGGTACGCATGTCCGAACACACCAGAGAAGTGTCCGTATTGCGACGTTTCGAGAAGTTCATCTAGGCTGATCAAACGGACCCGGCGCTGCCTGAACCCCCGAGCAGGCAGCGCCGGGCTCCCTTTCACCTGTCCCCCTCGGGGACACCCGGCGCTGAGCAGCGAGTAGCGTGTTACCCATGGCTCCGATCTCCACTCCGCAGACCCCCTTCGGGCGGGTCCTCACCGCCATGGTCACGCCCTTCACGGCGGACGGCGCACTCGACCTCGACGGTGCCCAGCGACTCGCCACCCACCTGGTGGACGCAGGCAACGACGGCCTCGTCATCAACGGCACCACCGGCGAGTCCCCGACCACCAGCGACGCGGAGAAATCGGAGCTCGTACGAGCGGTACTGGAGGCGGTCGGCGACCGCGCCCACGTCGTCGCCGGCATCGGCACCAACGACACCCACCACTCCATCGAACTCGCCCGCACCGCCGAGCGCGACGGCGCCCACGGCCTCCTCGCCGTCACGCCGTACTACAACAAGCCCCCGCAGGAGGGCCTGTACCGGCACTTCTCGGCCATCGCCGACGCCACCGGCCTCCCCGTGATGCTCTACGACATCCCCGGCCGCAGCGGCGTCCCGATCGACACCGAGACGATCGTCCGCCTCGCCGAGCACCCCCGCATCGTCGCCAACAAGGACGCCAAGGGCGACCTCGGCCGCGCCAGCTGGGCCATCGCCCGCTCCGGCCTCGCCTGGTACTCCGGCGACGACATGCTCAACCTGCCGCTGCTCTCCGTGGGCGCCTGCGGCTTCGTCTCGGTCGTCGGCCACGTCGTCACCCCCGACCTCCGCGCCCTCGTCGAGGCCCACCTCGCCGGGGACGTCCAGAAGGCCACCGAGATCCACCAGAAGCTGCTCCCGGTCTACACCGGCATGTTCCGCACCCAGGGCGTCATGACCACCAAGGCCGCCCTCGCCCTCCAGGGCCTCCCGGCCGGCCCGCTGCGCCTGCCGCTCGTCGAGCTCTCCCCGGAGGAGACGGCCCAGCTCAAGGTCGACCTGGCCGCCGGCGGGGTAGAACTCTGACAACAGACTTCACAACTGAACACTGACAACAGCAAGTGCACGATTGTCATGCGCGCCACGTGCCCGACCGGTACGTGGCGCGCATGGTGAGGAGAGTCTTTTGAGTCATCCGCATCCTGAACTCGGCGCCCCGCCGAAGCTGCCCAAGGGCGGCCTGCGCGTCATCCCGCTCGGCGGCCTCGGTGAGATCGGCCGCAACATGACGGTCTTCGAGTTCGACGGCCGTCTGCTGATCGTCGACTGCGGCGTCCTCTTCCCGGAGGAGGAGCAGCCCGGCATCGACCTGATCCTGCCGGACTTCACCATCATCCGGGACCGCCTCGACGACATCGAGGGCGTCGTGCTCACGCACGGCCACGAGGACCACATCGGCGCCGTCCCCTACCTGCTCCGGCTGAAGCCGGACATCCCGCTCATCGGTTCCAAGCTGACCCTCGCCCTGATCGAGGCGAAGCTCCAGGAGCACCGCATCCGCCCCTACACCCTCGAGGTGAAGGAGGGCGACCGCGAGCAGCTGGGCCCCTTCGACTGCGAGTTCGTCGCGGTCAACCACTCCATCCCGGACGCCCTGGCCGTCGCCATCCGCACCCCCGCGGGCATGGCCGTCGCCACCGGCGACTTCAAGATGGACCAGCTCCCGATGGACGGCCGCCTGACCGACCTCCACGCGTTCGCGCGGCTCAGCGAGGAGGGCATCGACCTCCTCCTGTCCGACTCGACGAACGCCGAGGTCCCGGGCTTCGTCCCGCCGGAGCGGGACATCTCGAACGTCCTGCGGAACGTCTTCGCGAACGCCCCGAAGCGCATCATCGTGGCCAGCTTCGCCAGCCACGTGCACCGCATCCAGCAGATCATCGACGCCGCCCACGAGTACGGCCGCCGGGTCGCCTTCGTCGGCCGCTCGATGGTCCGCAACATGGGCATCGCCCGAGACCTGGGCTACCTCCGGGTCCCGGCCGGCCTCGTCGTGGACGTGAAGACCCTCGACGACCTGCCGGACGACGAGGTCGTGCTGGTCTGCACGGGTTCCCAGGGCGAGCCCATGGCGGCCCTGTCCCGCATGGCCAACCGCGACCACCAGATCCGCATCGTCCCCGGCGACACGGTGATCCTCGCGTCCTCGCTCATCCCGGGCAACGAGAACGCGGTCTACCGCGTGATCAACGGCCTGACCCGCTGGGGCGCGAACGTGGTCCACAAGGGCAACGCCAAGGTCCACGTCTCGGGCCACGCCTCGGCCGGCGAGCTGCTGTACTTCTACAACATCTGCCGACCGAAGAACCTCATGCCGGTCCACGGCGAATGGCGCCACCTGCGCGCCAACGCCGAGCTCGGCGCGATGACGGGCATCCCCAAGGACCACATCGTCATCGCCGAGGACGGCGTCGTCGTCGACCTGGTCGACGGCCGCGCCCGCATCACCGGCAAGGTCCAGGCGGGCTACGTGTACGTGGACGGCCTCTCGGTCGGCGACGTCACGGAGACCTCCCTCAAGGACCGCCGCATCCTCGGCGAGGAGGGCATCATCTCGGTCTTCGTCGTCGTGGACTCCTCGACCGGCAAGATCACGGCCGGCCCGCACATCCACGCCCGCGGCTCCGGGATCGACGACTCCGCCTTCGACGCGGTGATCCCGAAGATCGACCAGGCCCTCAACAAGTCGGCCCAGGACGGCGTCGTCGAACCCCACCAGCTCCAGCAGCTGATCCGCCGCTCCGTCGGCAAGTGGGTCTCCGACACCTACCGCCGCCGCCCGATGATCCTCCCGGTCGTCATCGAGGTCTGACCCGTGCGGGTCTGACCAGCGCGTCACCGGAGCGGGGCCCCTCGATTTGCATCGGGGCGCCCCGCTCCAGTACGTTTACGGCTCCGCCAGATCGGGAAGCCCCCGGCGCCACCGTGCGCCAGGAGGACGAACCAGGAGGCGGGAAATCCGACTCAGAACTTCTGATAAAGTCGGAACACGCCGGAAGGCCTCGAAGAAATACAAATTCGAGACCGGAAAGCACCGAGGAAATCGGATCGGAAAGATCTGATAGAGTCGGAAACGAAGGAAGCGCCCGGAGGGCCCGGAAACGGGAACGAAGGAAG
>NZ_JBIAMJ010000030.1:0-33131 GCF_042874035.1 Streptomyces sp. NPDC004284
GGGCCCGATGCTCCACACGCCGCATCGGCACCATCGTTCAAGCCATCCACACGTTGCTGACCTGCAGCTATTCAGGATGAAAGAGGTTCACTGAGAAGCCCTCGAATTCACCGTCTGCCTCGAGCTCGCGCAGTCGATCCAGTGCCGCCGTCGCAGAAGGTGCGCGGTTGGCCGAGAGGTGGGCCTTCGTCGCGTCGAGCCCGTGCCCAAGCAGGAATTCGATGTCGATCGAGCACGCTGCGTCGAAGCTGGCTTGCTTCGCACTCCAGATCAGGAGCACGTCGTCGAGGTCGCCGCTGTTGAACAGCTGGAAGCAGCAGAGCCTCATCAGCTCAGTGTCGCCCGCGCCCTGGACGCGTCGCTCACGCGCCGTGTGCTCTCTGAGGAGTGCACGGATCTCGTCGAGGTCCGCGCCGACGGGGCGAAGCCCGTAGCGGCGCCAGCTTTCCTTGGCATCCATCGCTGGTCTCCTCGATCGTCCGGCCCGGCCCGTGGCCTATCGGCCCCACCCATCGCCGTTCGGTCGGACGACGGCCCCTCTGCCGGTCACAGTATGCACACCGAGGGCCAGCCCATGTGGGGCGGCGGTCACCGGCGCAGGTAACCGATGGCCCACGCCACCCGACATCACCCAATCAAGTTGAGTAGTGTCCGGGCGTGCCCCTGACTGACCTCCGCAACGGCTTCCGTGACGACGAACAGAGGCGGCGCGTCCAGGCGGTCATTCATGATCGCCTGGCCGACGACCGTGATCCGCAGGAGTGTCGCTTCCTCATGCGGTTCTGGTGGCAGCTGAGCATGCCGTACCGCGAGGTGACGATGCGGGATCTGAGTCTGAACGTCGGTCGGGAGAAGCTTGAGGCGCTTGAGGCGCTGATCAACGCCATCAGGTCATCCCGTGCTCAGATCGATGCCTGGGCTGCGGGCGCCGAGCGGGCCTTCCCGGTTGTTGAAGATCGTGGCTTTCAGGGTTCCCCGGGCAGCGAGAGCTAGGACGTCGACAACCTCTTCAACCGTCGCCAGCCGATGAGACCGCGGGCGAGGCTGAGGAAGGCTTCGTGGATGTCGTCGTGTATCTCCCAGCGGATCCGCAGCCGACGGAACCAGTGCGGGTGAGCGCATGCGCGTTCCACGACCCACCGCTGGGCGCCGAGTCCAGAGCCGTGCTCGGTACCGCGCCGGGCGATCAGCGGTTTCACCCCGAGGTCCCGGACCAGGCGGCGGTACTTGTCGTGGTCGTAGCCGCGGCCGGCCAGTACCACGTCCGGGCGGCGCAAGGGTCGGCCGCGGTTGCCCCGCACGGGCGGCACGGCCTGAAGGAGTGGGATCAGCTGGGTGACGTCGTTGCGGTTGCCGCCGGTCAGGATGGCGCTTGCGGCCGGGGTGCCGGGCCCGACGCTCGACCTTCGGCAGCGGTGGCCGATCATCGCCCACAGTTCGTCGTCGACTTCCCATGGCTTCGGCCGCGCCGTCCTGCACCCCCGGATCGTCAGTTCCGGAGCGATCCAACCACCTCGAAGATCATTTCGTTAGGAGTTCCAAGACCGACAGGGAGATCTCCATCCCCAACGAAATCGGCCGGGGGAAGCGTCACCGCCGACGACACCCGGGAGAAGGAACTCGCCGCCTGCCACTCGCCCACACGGAAGAGCCGGGGCCCCGGGGCACCGGCTCTTCCGCCTGCCCCAGATGGATGCCTCTCGTCGCGACTGTGGAGTGTTCGACCAGCCGCGGGGGAACTTCCGGCCATAGTGCGGGCCATGATGCCAACCCCCACCCGGACCCGGCCCCGGTCCCGCGGAGCCCTCCTCTGCGCCGCGCTCCTCGCCCTCGCCGTCCAGACCGCCGCCGCCCCGGCACTCGCCTCGCGACCCGAAGGTCCCGGCAGCCCGGGCGGCCCCGGACACGGCGGTCGGGACTGCGTGCGGACCGAGCGGCCCCTCGGCGGCAAGGCCCGCCGGATCCTGGACATCACCCGCAAGGCCAAGAGCGACCTCAAGCTGAAGTCCGTCGAGCTGCGGGTCACCATCGACGGCCGGGAGGTCGTCACCGACGCCCTCGGCGAGTCCATGACCGGCGTCCCCGCCGAGCCGGACATGCACTTCCGGGCCGGATCCGTCGCCTTCGCCCACATCGGCACCGTCCTCCTCCAGCTCGTCGAGGAGGGCAGGGTCGGCCTCGACGACACCGTGGAGCAGTGGCTGCCCACCGTGCCCAAGGCCAACCGGATCACCCTGCGGATGCTGGCCACCAACACCACCGGCCTCCACGACTACGTCACCGACCCGGCGTTCCTCGCCGAGCTGGAGCCGCACCCGTTCCGCCAGTGGACCCCGGCACAGCTCCTCTCGTACCCCTACAGCCACTCGTTCTGGTACGAGCCGGGCACGAGCTGGAGCTACTCCCACGCCAACTACCTCCTGCTCGTCCAGGCACTCGAGAAGATCACCGGCACCCGGATCGACGAGCTGGTGAAGGAACGCGTCACCGGCCCCCTCGGCATGCGCAACACCCGGAACAGCTTCACCCCCGACATCCCGCGCCCGGTCCTGCACGCCTTCACCTCGGACCGCGGCTTCTACGAGGAATCCACCTTCTGGAACCCCTCGTGGACCACCGCGCCCGGCGCGGTCATCACCACCCACATCTGCGACCTGGCCACATCGGCGCGGGCGATCGGCAGCGGCGCACTCCTCTCGTACCGCTCCTACCGCACGCTGCTCAACCCGGGCACGGTCGGCCTCGGCGGCGCGAGTGCCACCTGCCCCGCCTCGATCTGCCTGAAGCAGACCGAGGCGAAGCACTTCGGCCTCGGCGTCATCGTCGTCAACGGGTGGGTGCTGCAGAACCCGTCGTTCTCCGGGTACGCGGCGATCCAGGCGTACCTTCCGTCGAAGGGGCTCGCCATCGCGGTCTCCGCGACGAAGGACCCGGACACCCCCGACGGCAACATGGCCGAGGTGGTCGCCCAGCGCATCGCGGCCGCACTGGCCCCGAACGACCCGCTCGCCATCACCTGATCCGTCATCAGGAGCGTGATGAGGAAGGCTCGGGCCCGGGCGACCCGGGACCGTATCGTGCCGACCGGACAGCCGGCCGTCTCGGCGGCCTCCGTAGAGGGCGGACCGAGGAGTCGGGTCAGGACGAAGGGGGCCCTTCGGGCCTTCGACGTCCTGCCCGGAGCAGTCAGTGGGCCGGATCTGCTGCTGGATCAGGCAGAAGCCGACAGTGTGGCCGCGGGCGTACGAAGGCCCCCGCCGCGATCGACGGGGACCGTTCGGTTCTGCGGGCCGGTCAGTTCCAGGTGGCGTCCTCGACCTGGAACTGACCGGGGGCGCCCTCGACGAACCGCAGCCGGTCGTTCTCGACGACCAGCGGCCTGCCGTTCTCCTTCGGCCGGGAGAACGCAGCCGATCGGGGTCGCTTGCCCTGCGTGTGCGGCGGTGTCCAATCGAGTCCACAGCGTCTCCACGCGACGCCTTGAGGACACGCCAGTCGACGATCGGCCAGTCTTGATCGAACTGATGGTGCGACGTCTGCACTGCGAGAACTCTGCTTGCACGCGCCGTACGTTCGCTGAACAGGTCGAAGGGCTGACCATGCGCTAGGGGCGTCGAACGCCCTCCTCCCGACGCCTCTTGGAGACGGTTGCCGTTGCGCTCGCCGACCGCGCCGGTGCCCGCCTGGCAGCCGCCCCGCATACGAGGGCGAGCCGGACAACACTCCTGCGGGCGATCATGGCCCTGCCCGATCCCGCCTGGGCCGTCCCGAAAGTGCTGGGAGTCGACGACTTCGCCACCCGACGCGGGCATCACTACGGGACCGTCCTCATCGACTGCGGGACCGGACGGCCTCTCGACCTGCTGACCGGCCGGGACACCGCCACC
The DNA here is from genome assembly GCF_042874035.1 of Streptomyces sp. NPDC004284. NCBI lineage: Bacteria > Bacillati > Actinomycetota > Actinomycetes > Kitasatosporales > Streptomycetaceae > Streptomyces > Streptomyces sp. NPDC004284. The sequence goes on from NZ_JBIAMJ010000030.1 coordinate 3,888, forward strand.
CTGGCGGGCTGGCTGCGCGAGCATCCCGGCGCCGAAATCATCTGAGGAACGTGAGCAGTTCGCCGCTGTCCTCGCCCACTGTCCTGAGTTGAAGGCCCTTCACGCGCACGTCCGCGGTTTCGCGGAGATCCTTCAAAGCCGCTCCGGCCGGCACCTCAAGGGCTGGGACGCCGTCGTCCAGGGCCTGAGCATCCACTGGAACTCCGGCCCCGTCGAGGGCCGTGTCAGCCACATCAAGATGATCGAACGCCAGATGCTCGGACGAGCCAGGCTCCCCCTACTCCGCACACGTGTCCTTCTCACCGCGGCACAAGGCGGCCACCGTCACCCGCTCTGCCCTTGATAGAACAGCCTCATGAGTTCGAATGACGACCGGATCGTGCAGGTCGAGCACCACTTCGGAGTCCGGTTTCCCCAGGACCACCGGGACTTCCTGGGCACCACAGGAAGTCTGAGCCGGTTCGTTCCCCCCGCTGACGACTTCCTGGTGATCGACGCGCTGGACGAGCTCATCGGCATCAACGAGGCCGGTGAAATCCAGAAACGCTTCCCCGGCGCCGTCGTCATCGGAGGGGACGGAAGCCGCGAGCTGCTTGTCTACGACTTCCGCCAGGACCCCCCACCTCTGGTGACACTCGATGTCTCCGCGGAAGGCTGGTCATCGGCCATCCACCAGGCAACGTCCCTCTCCGCCCTGTTGGAGCACTTCCCTCAAACCGGGTGGAAATGGGACGACATCGATACCTCGCTCTCCTGACCACTGCCCTCACGGAATGCGTGCCAGAACCCGCTTGTGAGACCTACGCAGCCACTTCTACGAACCTCAACCCGCCAAGGTGGCCTGACCTGCAGAAAATGCGCTACACGGAAGGAAGCTCCCCGAGATGCACCGCGCCATCGCCTCGACACGTGAACACGGCCAGCCACAAAGGCGTGTTGCCCTGCCCATCGGGTGCGTCCACCTTCACACCCGCCGCCAGGAGAGAGCCGACAGTTACGGCGTCCTGCTCATCCGCGGCGAAGTGCAGCCGTGTCCAGTCCTGGCGGCTCTGGGGCACCCAGAAAAGCGGCCGTGAACTGCTTGAAGTGACCGACCGTCACCCACTTCAGCCGTAGGCCAACAGCGCGGAGGCCGCGATCTGCAGCGGATGGGGCCCCTCGTTGTTGATCACTACGTAGGTGGAGGAAGGGATCTCCTTGAGGAGGTCGCTCATCATCGCCTCGGACAACCGGCTCCCTTCGACGAAGTCCAGCCCGCCGCCGGTCGGGGCGTACGCGCGTGAACTGTAGACGAAGAGGACGGAGCGGCCGTCGTATGCCTGAGCGACGACGGGGCGGTGCCTCTCGTCACCTGCTGTGGCATACCAGACGCGGCTTCTGCGCAAGGTGGCCGTGAGCTGGCCCAGGACCGGCTCGCCGGCGGCGTGCCGGGCGCACAGCCGGGCCATCTCGTCCTCGGTGGTGGTGGAGGGCGGGGAAGGGAGGGGAGAGGGAGAAGGGGGTGCCGACGAAGGCGGTGGGACGGTGGGAGGGGGTGTTGTGGCGGGTGCGGGAGGGGGCGTGGTCTCGTCGGATCTGTCGAGGCGGTAGGCGACCGGGGTGTCCGGGTTGATGTGGATCACGGCCTGCGGAGGGAGGGCCGACAGCAGTTCCGCGCCGGACATCTGGGTGGTCGTGACGCCTTCGGGAACGTGACTCGGCGCGGTGAAGACGGCTGTCTCGCGGGGTTTTCTCCGGAAGATCTTTCTTCTGGAGAGGGCTGGGCCGACCACCGCGATCGTGGCCGATTCGAGCGCATGCACCACCGCCTGCTGGGACCCGTAGCCGGTGCCGGCCAGCTGGGCGGCCTCGTCCACGGCATCCGTAGGCGGTGGGAAGCGCAGGGCGACAGGCGTGGGGCGATAGCGTTCGTTGGCTATGTAGTCGGTGATCTCACCGGCGGCGTCGATGCGGAACGCGCCTCGGATGCCGTGCCCGGGCACCTCGCCCTGCGGGTCGAAGGCGGGGTCGACCGCGTACAGGTGCCCTCCGGGCATCCGTCGCGCGGCGGCTCTCATCTCCTCGGTGACGGGTGGAATCTCGGCCTTGACCTCGTCGGCCGTTCGTACGATCGGCATGGACGGTTCTTCCTTCCGGGTGTCCAGGTGGTATCGGGCGCGGACCTCCCGCGCCCGTCCGTCCTCCCCCGATCTGTGCAGGGCCAGCGACAGGTTGTGTGCGGTGGTCTTGATGTCGTCTACCGTTTCCTCGAGGCGCGGCCCCCGGTCCTCCTTGAGGGCCAGTGCCTCTTCGAGAAGGCTCACCGCGTGCGCCGCGTCACCGAACTCGCCGTGCCATGCGCCGAGGTTGGCCAGCGCACTCGCCAGTTCCCCTGCTGCCCGCGGCTCGCCGTGCAGGCTGCGGAGTGTGTCGACGGCCTCCTGCAAGTCGCGGCGCGCGGCCTCGGCGGAACCGGTCTCGGCGAACGTCGCCCCCGACTGGCCGAGTGCGGCTGCCAGGTCCAGGACGGCGTCGGGGTCCAGCGCGGCAAGACCCCGCTGCACGTTCACCGCTTCCTCCACATGAGGGATGGCCTGGTCCGCCCGTCCGAGATCACGAAGGACAGCTCCGTACGCGCGCAGTGTCCTCACGAGGCCGTACCGGATGCCCGGCCGGTCGTCGACCGCGAGGTGCCGCCGGTAGGCGGAGAGCGCCTCGGCGAGATGCGGCGCCGCCTGCTGCGGGCGCCCCGCAGCCCGCAGTTTCATGCCGTAGTCGGCCATGGCCGCGGTCAGCTCCAGGTCGTGGCGGCCGGGGTTGCTCTCTGCGGCGTCGTGGTACAGCTGTAGCGCCTCACCGGAGCAGTTGACGGCGGCATCGGTCTGTCCGGCGTCGAGCAGCCGTTGGGAGTGCCGGCTCAAGACCGACGCACGTTGCGCGGTGTTCAGAGGGTCCGGAGAAGACAGCGTCGCCCACACGCTCTCCGCCGCCGCGGTGCTGAGCACGAGCGCGGCGTCGTCCCGGCCGGCCGCGGCCAGGTCGCTGCTCGCCCGGGACATTCGTAAGGCGATGTGTCCACTGACCGCCGCCTCCCCGGACTCGCGCATCCGGTGCACCAGTGCCACCGCTTCCTCCGCGGCACGGGAGGCGCCCTGGGCGTCGTCGGTCCGCCGCAGGTCGCGGGCGTACCGGGCGAGTCTCGCCAGCCGGTCGCTCGTCTGCCAGGGCCCCGTGCCCAGCCATGCCAGCCGCTCCGAACGGAGGAGTCTGCCGGAGATCGCGACGGAGATCCTCGCCAGGCTGTTGCCGGCCGGGGCGGAACCGACGAGGAGGTCGAGTGCCTCCAGTTCGGAGAAGGCCAGGCGGGACATGTCAGAGGTCGTGCCTCCTCCTGCGACCGCTGCCAGAATCTGCCGCTCGAACCTGTCAGGGGCCGTGTCCAGTGCGGCCGGCGCGAAGCCGCGGGGGTGTTCGAGGATCAGGGTGCGTACGACGCTGCCGAGGCGGCGGGAGACCTCCGCCGAGGTGGTGGGTTCCTCGTCCGCCGTCGCCAGCGCTCTGATGAGGACGTGTGCGCAGTCCCTGCCTTCGAACCAGTCGTCTGTGGCGCACAGGTCGCGGAACAGATGCTCGGCTTCGCCGTCCGTGCGGCTGCCGGCCGCCAATGTGTGCAGCACCGAATCGGCCAGGCGGTCCGGCCCCGGTGCCTTCCAGAGCGAGCGGTCACCGTCCGGGTAGATGACCTGGAGTTCTCTCGCCATTCTGGCGAGATCGCCGTCCGGTGTCGTCCGGTCGACGCGTCGCAGGGTCCGCAGCGCGGACGGTTCGTCCGGTGGGGCGTGCAGGCAGACCAGCGCGAGGAGCAGACGAGCGTGTTCGTGGCTGACGGGGACGCCTGCGGCGCCGAGCACGCCCGCCACGTAACGCTGTTCGTGTTCGATCAGCCCTGTGATCGGGTGCTCCCGATCGTGCAGCGGCGAAGTGGTCCGGCCTTCCACGGCGTCGAGGACGCGCAGCAACGCTGCGGCGTACAGATGCAGTGTGGTGTGGACGGTGGTGGGACGGCCGTCGCCGATCCCATGCGCCGAGCTTGCGGCCACGCTCATGCCGGCCTGCTTCGCGGCCTGCAGGAATCCGCCGGTCGCGTCGCGCCACAGCGCGCCCAGTTCGACGGCCCCCATCCCTTCCGTGAGGGGTGGCAGCCGTACGACTCGTCGTTCGATCCAGTGATGGCGGTGGCTGCCGACGGACAGTTCCTCCCACCACTCTCCGGTGTCCCGGGCGAGCAGGAGCAGCTTGACGGGCGACACCTCGTGCGTGGCGGGAAGTTCCGTGACGGTGTGAAGCAGTTCCTCGATCCGCGACCGGTGTACTTCTGCGGAGTCGACCACGAGAAGGGCCCGTCCCGACAGGCGGGGCAGCGCGGCAACGGCGGCGAGTTGCCGGTCCCAGCGGCGGGCCGCCCGGGAAAGCGAGCCGACCATTGCCTCCGCGCCGGCGGTGTGCGGGGCGGAGGCGCGCTCGAGGTCGAGGATGCCGGCCGTCCAGCCCAGGTCTCCGAGCCGGGCGCAGACCTGGCGCGCCAGGGTGGTCTTCCCCTGGCCGGAGGGGGCGCAGACGAGCCGTGCCACGGTGCCCCGGCCCTCGCGGGCCCACTCCACGAGGGCCGCCTCCTCGGGCCGGCTCACCAAGGGGTGCAGTGCGGCCTCGGGGGTCAGCCAGGTCCAGGGCCGTGACGTCGGGGCGATCGGTTCAGGGCCGAAGAGCAAGCGTTCGGCATCGGCGCGGGAGCCGGGCGCGGCAGGTTCTGCGTGACCGCCGTCGGCGTAGTAGATGACGATGTTCCCGTCACCGGTCACCACGACGGAATCGATGATGTGCTCGGCGGCGACCCAGCGACCACCCGCAGGCGAGGACTCGGAGGTCACCCTTTGATCCGGTTGTTGTCACCGGTGACGATGGTCCCGCCGGACATCCGCTCGACGCTCACGGCACGCTCGCCGGTTGCCGCGACGCGGGCGCCCGACTGGGCGAGCAGCGCCTCGATCTCTGCGGCCAGTTCGGGCTCGCCTTCGAGAATGCGGCGCAACTGGCCCCGTAGGGCTGCCTGGGAATCTGTGTCCTGAGGGTCTTCTGCCACGTCTCGGACAGCGGATTCGAGTTCCGCCTGGCGCCGGTTGCGGCGCGTGAACCGGTGCAGGATCTCCCGCCCGAGCGACACGGTGGCGTCCGCTGCCTGGTCTCTGGCGCGGGTGAGTACGGCGGTCCCATAGGCGCTGATCGCGGTGACGACGTAGGGCGTGATCTCCGTTGCGGTCAGGCTGGCATCCATAAGCGATCCCCCGCTCCGCTCGAACGACGCAATCCCGAGGGGGCCACGTAGGTCCTCGTCATTCCACGGTAGTGCCGGCTCCTGTGGGAAGCCACTCCCCAGCGCGTCACCGTGGCCGCGGCCCCGGTCGAACGCGCCCGTTTTGGTCATGGCCGGGTGCTGCCAGGGGGGCGCCTGCCGTTCATGTGTCGAGGGATCACGGATCGCTGTGGATAGATTCCACGTCTGCGCGGTTCAGAGCCGGGCTGTCCGTGCTGTGACTGTTCGTGATGCCTGGCGGGCGAAGGTGTCGAGTGATGCACACGGGAACGGGCGAGGCCTGCGGGGACGGCGGAATCTCACCGATCACCCGGCAAGCGGCGGAGGCGGCTTCGGCGCCCGGTACGGGAAGCCAATCGCGCACCAGCCCCGTGGAGCCGGACGCTTCGAGCTGTGCGTTCGGTGAGCAGCGCGGGCTCGGAGCGGGTGGGCGGGTCTGGCGCGGTGGCTCCTGCTTCCAGGCGATCAGACGGCAGAGCCGTTGCCGGGGACGCTGCGTCAGCGCCGGCTCGGCCGGGGCCTTCCCGGTCACGTCCGGTGGCGCCCTGTGCCCTGTGCCTTGTGTCTGGAACCGCCCGCTCACGCGGGCCGAAATGCCCGAAGGCCCCGGCGGGCCGGGGCCGTATCCCGTACGGTCGGTGCTGCCGGGGCCCGGGAGGCTCAAGGGCCTGAGCGGGAGCGGGGGATCTGGATGGGTGCGCCACGGCTGCTGCCGCTGCGGGGCGACGATCCGGCACGGCTGGGACCGTACCGGCTGATCGGCCGCGTCGGGTCCGGCGGGATGGGCCGCGTCTACCTCGGCCGTACCGTCAGCGGCCGTCTCGTGGCGGTGAAGACCCTGCTCGCGGAGGGTGAGGTCTCGGAGACCGACCGGCGGCGTTTCGCCCGCGAGGTGGCGCTGGCCCGCCGCGTCAACGGCGTGTTCACCGTGGCCGTCCTGGACGCGGACGCGGAGACCGACCGGCCCTGGATGGCCACCGAGTACGTCCCCGCGCCCTCCCTCGCCGAACTCGTCCAGGAAGCGGGTGCGCTGCCGCCGGCCGCCGTGCGCTGGATCGCCGCCGGGATGGCGGAGGCGCTGGTGGACCTCCACGGAGCAGGGATCGTGCACCGGGACGTGAAACCCGGCAACGTGCTCCTGCCGCAGTCCGGACCCCGGCTCATCGACTTCGGCATCTCGCACGCCTTCGACCTGACGCGTACCACCCTCACCCTGGGCACGATCGCGTTCACCTCGCCGGAACAGGCGCGCGGCGAGGCCTCCACCCCCGCCTCCGACGTGTACTCGACGGGCACGACGCTCTTCCACCTGGCCACGGCCGGTCCCCCGTACGCCCCGGGCTCGGACGCCTTCCGGCTGCTCGCCCAGGTCCAGCGGGCCGACATCGCGTTCGACGGACTGCCGCGCGAACTCGACGACCTGATCCGGCCACTTCTGAAGGAGGACCCGTCGTCCCGGCCGACACCGCAGGACATCCTGTCCGCCTTCGAACGCGAACCGACCGGCGGCAGCGAACTCCTCCCGGCGCCGTGGACGTCCCTGATCCGGGCCCGGCACGAGTACGTCCCTCCGACCCAGGCCGTCGGCACCCCGGTAGAGGCGGCCCCGGCCACCGAACCCACAGCCGGGAGCGCCGCGCGTACCGCCGATCCCGTACCGGCGCTGCACTCCGCCGCCACGCGGACGGCCCTCCCGAAACCGGCACCGGAGGAGGAGCCGATGCCGCGCCTGGGGTCCCCTGAGTCCCCGGCGACCCCGGCGAAGGGCGGCGGTCGAAGGCCGGGCCGGCGCGTCCAGGCCCTGGTGGCGGCCGTGGCCGCGATCGTGGTGTCGGCCGGGGGATACCTGGTCTACGACCGCATGGCCGAGGACGGGAGTACGACCGAGAACGTGGTGAGCTTGGCGGACTGCCTGTCCAACACCCGCACCACGCCAGGAAACTACGAACCCGGTACCCCGCGCGAGGTGGACTGCGACGATTCCGCCGCGACGCTGGTCGTCCTGGCGCAGACCGCCCCGGAAAGTACCTGCCCGGACACTCCCCAGCCCAGCGAACACTGGCCCGGATCGAACCTCTGCGTCGGGCCGCGGGTCGTCCAGGGCGACTGCCTGAACGAGACCAGGTACGACCAGGGCTACCTACCGCCGTCCGTCCTGTGGATGGTGAGCTCGTGCGGAGGCCCGTCTCCCCGGCTGAAGGTCGCGGCCGTCCGAGCCTCGAACGGGTCCACGAACGAGTCCGTCTGCGAGGGGGCGTACTCGAGCGGATCCGACGGCCTTTGGACCGACAGCAACGGTGACGTGTACTGCCTGGAGAGAATCTAGTGCCGCATCTGGCAACGTTCGCCCTGTTGTGAGGTCCTGCCTGTCGACGGATTCGGCCGCTGACGATAATCGACCGATGGCCATCATCGAACGCCCTATGCCGCCCCTGAACGCCGACGAGCGCACCACGCTCGAAAGCTGGCTCGACTTTCATCGCACCACCCTCGCCATGAAGTGCGAGGGCCTGGACGAGGAGAAGGCCGCCGTCGCGTCCGTGCCGCCGTCCGCCTTCACCCTGACCGGCCTCGTCCAGCACATGGCGGAGGTGGAGAGGAACTGGTTCCGCCGAGTGTTCGCCGGAGAACAGGCCCCGCCCCTCTACGACCCGCAGGCCGACCCCGACGGCCCCGACGGCGGCTTCGAGCTGGCCGAGGGTGCCACTCTGCGCGATGCTCTGGCCACCTGGCACGCGGAGATCGCCCGCGCTCGCGAGCACTGCGCCGACCGCGCTCTGACCGACACCGGCCGCTTCATGGAGCAGGACGTCAGCCTCCGCTGGATCTACGTCCACATGATCGAGGAGTACGCCCGCCACAACGGCCACGCTGACCTGCTTCGGGAACGCATCGACGGCACCACCGGCGTATAGCGCTTCCGGATCAGGCAGTGTTGGCCCAGTCGACGACGGCGCGTAGGCGCCGGTCGTCGGCGTGGCGGTTTCGCCAGATGACGTAGCGGCGGATCATGCTGCCCTGTTCCTTGTGATCGGCGTGGTCGGTGCCGTCGAGGGTGAAGCAGCGCAGGGCGGTGAACTGGGCCTCGATCCGGTTGAGCCAGGAGGAGTTGGTCGGGGTGGAGGCGATCTCGACGTTGTTCGCCGCCGCCCGGGTGCCGACGCGCTGACATCGTTTCGTGGTCAGGTGCGGGGAGAAGTCGTCGCAGACGCTCGCGATGCGGACCTCAGATGGGTAGAGGGTGCGCAGGTAGCGGCAGAACTCCAGGAACTGGGTGCGCTTCTTGACCGGCTTGATGTGGCCGTAGAGCTTGTCCCGCTTGAGGTCCAGGGCGGCGAACAGGTGGCGGACTCCGCCGTAGCGGTTGCAGGTCGCCCGGCGCCGACGGCGGGATTCACGGTCGGGGTCTTTGCGTCGGCCGCCGCGTCCGGCCCACTGCCGTCCGGGGTGGGGCATCAGGTTGAGCGGGCCGAACTCGTCCGTGCAGAAAACGACGTCCGGTTCGCCAGCCTCGGGTATGACGTCGAGAACGGCAGGTCGTGCTCGGTCGGCTTGGACTTCGCGATCTTCCTGAGCTCACGGCGCTCGGGCAGTGTGAAGGTCTTGGGCCGACCGCCGGAGTACTTCGGATACAGCGGGTCGAAGCCGTCGGCGTTGAAGTTGTGGATCACGCCCCGGACCCTGTCGTCACTGGTGAACGACACCTCGGCGATCTTCGCCACCGGCATACCCTGCGCGGACAGCAGCACCACCTGGGCACGCCGCCAGGTCACCACCGACCCGGTGCCCCTGCGGATGATCCGCAGCAGTCGCTGTCCCTCGTCGTCATCGATCTCACGGACCTGTACTCGTATTGCCACCCCGACAGGGCGACTGTGACGCCACACCCGGCACAGCACCGGACGGCGCGTCACATCACAACAGGGCAAACGTTCCCTGCTACGGCACTAGTGACCTGAGTGAGCCGTTTTCATCCTGCGCTGGAGGGTGAAAGAGGTTCACTGAGCGCTTCCAACGGCACGCCTTGGGCCCGGCCGGCTGATCCGGCGCTTCCCTCAGGTGGCCGGGTGCGGTGCCCGCGCCCGCAGCCTGCGTGCGAGCAGGCCGAGCAGCACGGCGTTGACCAGCCCGGACAGGGCCACCCCGAGGGAGAAGATCAGCGGGCTCAGCCAGGGGATCGAGGAGTAGTACTCGAAGGGCGCGGACGCCGCCATCGCGAGGATGCTGAACGGCGCCGTGGCCATGAACGGCCAGATCCCGGCGAACCCGGGATCCGGCAGCACGAACGCAGCGCACAGGAAGAACCCCAGCGCCACCGCGACCACGGCGAGGTAGCCACGCGCGAGCCAGTTGTCCACCGCGGGCGCCAGCAAGGCCCGAACCCCCTTCGGGCGGGTGCCCGCAGGGCCGGTCCTGTCTCTTCTCCTCTGCTCGGCCGGGTCCGCGACGTGCGGAGTGGCGGTCGCGTCCCCCGTGGCGAGGGCTCCGAGCACGGCAGCGTTCACGAGGGCGCACAGCAGGAGCCATACGGCGAAGACCACGCCCGCCGTCACGTCGGCCGCCCCGTCGACCTCGGCGCCGGGGGCGAGGGGGAAGAACACGCTCAGGAAGGAAAGGGGCGCCGTCAGCAGCAACGGGCTCCCGGCTATGGCGCTCTCCGGGAAGAGGAACATGGCCGTGAAGGAGACGGCGAACACGGCCAGATAGCCCCGGGCGAGCCAGTTCCCCGAAGCGACCGCAAGGAGTCGGCGCAGGCGCGGGAGGCGGCGGGGGTGGGACTCGGTCGGCATCGGTTGTTCCTCGGGTAGGTCCGTTGGTGATCTCCACGATGAATCACGGGTCGCGCCCGGGCATGAGTACCAGTACTCACCGACAGGGGCGCAGAAACCGCACGTGTCTGCGTACGACCCTCACTCTGCGGTGGGCAGCTGCCAGTAGGTCCGCGCATTCCGTTCGCCGGCCTGGCATCGTCCGCAGGCCGGCACGCCAAGAGCGGGGAACACGGTGAACAGGTCTGGAAAACCTGTGGGCGCCGGACGGGGAAAGCTCAGCGAGCCTCACCCCCGCACAGGACCACCGGCCCGGCAACTCCCTCACGCCCGCCCATCGTCCTCGGTACCGTGCTGGTGACGAACTCTGCACGGACACCTGGCAATCAGCTCGGCGGTCCTCGGCGGTCCGTCGGTCGGGGAGGTGTCCTGATGCTGGAGGAAGCCGAGGAGATCGGTCGGCGCATCCGCAGGGCGAGGCTGCGGCTGGGGATGCCGCAGGCCGATCTCGCCACGGCCCTGGGGAAGTCGCAGATCTGGGTGTCGAAGATGGAGCGGGGCCTGATCGAGCTGGACCGGGTCGGGCTGCTCAACCAGGTGGCCGCCGAGCTGCACGTCCACCCGAACGACCTGATCGGACGCCCGTACAGCAGCTCCCCCGACGACAACCAGTGGCAGATCGCCGCCTCCTCGATCCTGCGCGAACTGCGCCGCTACGACCTCGCCCCGGTCTTCGACGGGACGCCGAGGCCGGCGCCGCAGCTGTGGTGGGAAGTCACCCGTCTGCACCGGCTCCGGGACACCGCCTCCAACGTGTCGATCCTCCGCGTCCTGCCCGACCTGTTCCGCGAGGCCCGCGCCCTCGCGGAGGCGTCGGAGGGGCACGAGCGGGAAGAGGCGTACGCGATCTACGCGGTGTGCTGCAAGTTCGCGCACACCGCCGCCCACTCCCTCGGCCACCCCGAGCTGGTCGCGATGGCCTGCGAGCGGGCCGCGTGGTCGGCCCGGCTTTCCGGGGACGCCGTGCTGCCCGCGGTCGCGGACTGGATGCGGGTCTGGGACATGTGGGCGACCGCCGGCTGGGCGGACGCGCTCACGCTCTCGGACAAGGCGATCGGGTCCGTACAGCAGGCGTACGAGCACGGCGACCCGCTGGCCGTACGGGCCTGGGGCACGCTCCAGCTCCGGGCGGCGGTCTCGGCCGCCCGAGCCGGGCGCGCGTCCGAGGCGGAGGACCGGATCGGGTACGCGAAGGACGCGGCCGAGCGGATGGACGCGTACGCCGGAGTACCGGTGTACGACCGGCACTCGCTGACGTTCTCCGCCGGGAACGTGCAGATCCACGCGATCAGCGTGGCCCTGGAGATGGGCGAGCAGGGCAAGGCCCTGGAGATCAACCGCCGCACCAGCCCCGAGCTGGTGGGCGCACTCCCCAACTCCCGTCAGGGACACCATCACATGGACATCGCGCGGGCCTGGCTGTGGGACGGCAACCGGGACAAGGCCCTCGTCGAGCTGGAGACCGCCGAGCGGATCGCCCCCCAGCTCGTACGGAACCACCCCATCGCCCGCTCGACCCTCCGCAGCATCGTCTACGCCGAACGGGCAGCCACGCGGGAAAAGTTGCGGCGCATGTCCGACCGCTTTCACCTGGACGGATAGGGGTCGTATTCCTCCGGCTCATATTCGGGGCCGGGCCGGGCCTGACTTCGGGGCATGACCGGACGACGCACTCCTCATCTCCCGCCCCAGGCAGTCGATTTGCGTACGGCGACGCCCTTCGCGCCCCGGCTGGGTGACCTCGCCGCCGGCACCGCCCACAGCGGTCGTGTCGGCGTCGTGGTCGCCCTGCCGGCGAGGACTCCGCCACCACCTACCACCTGCGCCCGCCCGGCGGCGGCCCCGCCCGGTCCGCGCCGGCGGACGGCACGACACTGCGCCCGGTGCCGGCGCAGGCCACCGCCGGCCCGCCGCTCCCGCACCCGAGCGACTGGGCACGTGCCGACGACGACCGTACGTGTCAGCCGATTCGGATGACGGTCTTGCCTCGGGTGCCTCCTGCGGCGAGGCGCTGGATGGCGGTGGGCACCTCGGCGAGTTCGTACTCGGCGGAGATGTCGATGCGGACCTGTCGGTCGGTTATCAGTCGCAGGGCCTCGGCCGCACCGGCTGCGAGACGTTCGGGGTGGGTCCGGCTGAGCAGGTTGCTGTTGTAGGCGAGGACGGATGCGCCGGTCATAAGCAGGTCGTTGGCGTTGATCTGCACGGGTTCGAACGTGGCCATGTTGCCGTAGACGGCGAGGCGGCCGTGCGGGGCAAGGCGGTCGAGGTTGGCCAGGCGGGCCGGGCCGCCGACGGGGTCGAGGATGACGTCGAACCGCTCGTCGGCGAGCGCGTCGGGGAAGTCGGTGCGGGAGATCAGGCGGTCGTAGCCGAGGCCGGCCGCGTAGCCGGCCTGCTCGGTGCCGCCGCCGCCGACACCGACGATGCGGGCGGCGCCGGCGGCTTTGGCGAACTGGGCCGTGAGTGAACCGACGCCTCCCAGCGCCGCGTGGATGAGTACGCGGTCTCCGGGGCGGACGCGGGTGACCGTGTTGACCAGGTCGTACGCGGTCGGCGTGGCCCAGCCGAAGGCCGCCGCGAGGCGGGGATCAAGGTCTTCGGCGGGAAAGGCGAGTACGGCAGGGGCGGTGACGAACTCGGCGAAGGCTCCGGAGGCGGTGAGCGCGGTGACGGGCCGGCCGATGCGCGCGGCATCGACGCCCTCGCCGACGGCGACGATGTCCCCGGCGGCTTCGAAACCGGGGACGAAGGGGCGCGGCAGGGGGAAATGGCCGTTGACGGCGAGGACGTCACCCCACTGCAGGCCCGCGTACCGGACGCGGATGAGCACCTCGCCGGGGCCCGGGGTCGGGGCTTCGGCGGTGGCGAGGGCGAAGCGGTCGTCGGACCCGAGCACGATGGCCTTCATCTATACGCTCCCTGGGTTGAATCAGTATCCTGATACTGAAAACGCTATGAGTATCAGGCACCTGAGTCAAGACAGGTAGCTGAGTTTGGAGTGGGCGACGTGACGGAGATCCCCGCAGAGGAATACCTGTGCACGCGCATCCGGCGCACAGAGCAGGCGCTGATGGCGCACCACGAGGCAGTGCTGCGCGGCTACGGCCTGACCATGACCCAGTACACGGTGCTGCTGACCCTCTCCCGGGAACCCGACGGCCTGTCCGGGGCCCAACTGGCACGCGCCTGCGGCGTCACCCAACAGACCATGGCCCCGGTACTCACCGGACTGCAGAACAAGGACCTGATCAAACGGGAGACCTCCCCCGTGCACGCGAAGGTCCTCATCGCCTCCCTCACCGAGCCGGGCCGAAGCCTGCTCGACCGCGCCTACCAGGAGGTGATCGTGCTCGAGCGGGCCCTCTCGCAAGCCTTCACACCCGCCGAGCACACCGCCCTGTGCGACCTCCTGGAGCGCGCCCGCGAAGTGCTCACCGAACAGACCCGCCGGGCCGCCGAGCGGAAGGAAGCACAGTGAAGCCGTTTGCAGGCCGCGCCACAACGTGCCAGTAGGGACGGTGGACAGCGGTCGACAAGGGGGCGGACGGAGCAGCCAGGATGGGGGCCGGGCCGAACGTTCACGCAGGTCAGACACCACGTACAGACCCAAGTACCGGGTGATTCCCAAGCTCATGGCGCGGGTTCGTCTTCCGGACGCAACCGAAGGCTCGGCCATCCGATCCCTCTCCATCGCCCTCAGGGACCCGACCTCGGCCCAGGCCCCAAGAAGCTTCACGGCAGGGCCTTCTCGCCGCCCTCCACCTCCAACCGTCCCGAGAACGCCGAAAACCTGAGGCCATCACCCGCCAGTACCCCTAAACACGCAGGTCAAGGCCACCCACTCCCCCACCCACCAAGTGCCTTCTAAGCACTGAGCCTTTCCCAACCCCACGCTGACGTGTGATGAAGGACGAGGACGGCCTGGACGATCGCGGTGATGCGGTAGGTGCTGCAGCGGAGCTTCCGCAGGAGCCGCCGGCCCTTCAGCGTGGCCATGGCCTGCTCGGCGAGGCAGCGGATCTTGGCGTACGTGCTGTTGTGCCCGCGCTGCCATCGCCTGAGACGACGGCCGCGGAAGGGCACCCGGATGGAGCCGCCCGCGCCCTGGTACGCCTTGTCTGCCCGCACTTGAGGGCGGCGTGGATGAGTGCCTCGATGATGCCGTGGGTGCGGGCGGCGGTCAGGTCGTGGGTGGAGCCGGGCAGTGCGGGCGGGGCCCACAGCAGTCGCCCGAACGGGTCGGTGAGGACCTGGATGTTCATGCCGTGCCGTTTGTGTCTGCCCGAGTAGTACGGGGTGTCGGCGGCGATCCGGTCGATCGGCAACAGGGTGCCGTCATCGAGCACGACCACCGCGAACTCAAGCACGGCCTGGGCCTGGATCATTTCGAGGGCCGGACCTGGCGCGGCCGGCACCACCACGTCACCCTCGTCACCGCGGCCCAGGCCTTCCTCACCCTGCGGCGGCTCGACCCGAAAGCCCACACGCCGGTCTGCCCCTCTGCCAGGTCCTCGACACCCTCCAGGACCTGCTGTGCAGTGCTGGACCGGCACCTGCACCACCTGCGGCCGACGCCTGCCCCGCAACAGAACCAGACTCAGAACCTGACGAAGCACTACTAGCAGGGGCACGGAGCGGTGGCGCCTTGCCCCGACCTCATCCGGCTCCTCAGCGACCGCCGCCGCCAGACCATCACCGAGCTGAACCGCCTGGCCTTCGTCTGATACAGCCGCGCACGGTCCGGCGATCAGCGCCGGCCGGACTCTGCGTCAGGGCTCCTGCCCACCGGCTGCCGCTTCCATAGGAAGCGGCAGCCGGTCCTTCATGCTCCAAGCGGAGCAGCCGGTCATTGGCTCCTCAACGGCGTTGCTGTGCGGACTACGCAGCTCCCACCAGAGCCGGTCCGCTCTGTTCCGTGCGGGGACATCGCCACCCAGCCGGAATGCGGCGTGGCGAAACGCTCCATGACCTTCAGGCGCGAGAACGGATCGCCCGTCATCGTGGTGTGCGGCACGACCTTCGCTGAAGGTTCTGCAGACTGGTCCCACCGCGCGTGTGCGTGTCTGTGTCATAGCCGCATGACGATCAGGGCGGTGTCGTCGGTGAGGCCGGCCGGTGGGATCAGGTCGGTCAGGAGGGCGTCGGCGAGGGTGTCAGGGTCGGCGGTGCGGTGGCGGGCGATCGAGTCGGCGAGGCGGGCGAGGCCGGTGTCGATGTCCTCGTGGCGGCGTTCGACGAGTCCGTCGGTGTACAGGACGAGGACGCAGCCGTCGGTGAACGCGGTCTGGGCCTGGGGGCGGGGGACGTGTTCGGGGCGGGCGCCGAGGGGCGGGTCGGTGGCCTGGTCGAGGAAGGTGACCGTGCCCTCGGGGTCGCACAGGGCGGGCGGGGGATGGCCGGCGCTGCTGTAGGTGAGGGTGTGGGCGTTCCAGTCGACGAAGACGGACGCGGCGGTGGTGGATTCGGCGTTGTCGACGGAGCGGGCGTACAGGCCGAGAACCTCTAGGGCCTGCGCGGGGCCGGCGGCGACCCGGGAGGCGGCGGACAGGGCGCTGCGGAGCTGGCCCATGACGCCGGCGGCGCGCAGTCCGTGGCCGACGACGTCGCCGACGGCGACGGCGGTGCGGCCGTTGCCGGGCAGGTCGACGAGGTCGTACCAGTCGCCGCACACGTTCAGCGCTCCCTTGGCGGGCCGGTAGCGCACCGCGGTGTGGTGGTGGCCGAGCGGGCGGGGCGCGGGCAGCATCGCCTCCTGCAGGTGGAGGGCGACCTCGCGCTCGCGGGCGTGGGCCTTGCGCAGGCGTTCGTTGACCTCCTGCAGTTCTCGGGCGCGGGTGTAGAGCTCGGCTTCCAGGACCCGCGCCCGGTCCCCGCCCGAGCGGCCGCCGCGGGCGCGGATGAGTTCGGTGACTTCTTCGACCCGGTGCAGCAGCAGGGCCACGCTGCCGTTGGGAGCGAGGACGGGGACGTTGACGGGACTCCAGTACCGTTCCTGCCACACCCCCGGCCGCTCGGGGTCTTCTACGTCGTAGCGCTGCAGGGCCATCGTGTCGCGCTCCCCGGTGGTCGCCACCCGGCGCAGCGAGGCGTACAGGTTGCGCATGCCGGTCGCGGCGGGATCGCCGGGATTGTCGGGGAAGACGTCGAACAGGAAACGGCCGATGAGCTGGCTTCGGGTGCGGCCGGACAGTGAAAGATATGCCTCGTTGACGTCCGCGTACACCAGGTCGGGCGTCAGCAGCGCCACACCGGCGGGGAGGTCCTGAAAGACGGCGTGGTAGTCGAGACCGGGTTCGTTCACGCTGTCACCTGCCGGGTACCTGCGGCTTTCGTCGCCCAGGGGCTGCTTTCACCATGGCACGCGCGCGGGCTGTGGGCCTGTCGTGGTGCGCCGCTATGGCCCGCTCGGCCCCCGGTCGGGGTCTGTCCGCCTCATGTTCTGCCTGCGCGGGGCGGCGGACGCTGGGACGTATGGATGGCGTCGGTGCGCCTTTCCCCGCCGTGCCGGGCCGTGGGCGGTGTACGGAGCTGTTGAGCGGCGGCGGCTACGGCCGTATCGCTGTCACCGAGCAGGCACTACCGGTGATCGTGCCTGCGAACTACTGCCTGCCGGGCGACGGAGAGCTGCTCATCGCCACCGGATCGCGCACCGGTCTGGTCCACCGGGCCCGGGACGTGGTGATCACCTTCGAGACGGGCGGGATGGACGCGGCGGGCTGAGCGTGGAACGTCACCGTCACCGGCTACGCACGGCCTCTGGCCAAAGGCCAGCGTGCGGGGCCCCGGGGCCCATGGGCGCCGGGGGGGGCGGAAGAAGAACTGCTCTGCCTGGAGACCACCGATATCGGCGGCCCGATCTTTCCCCTCCTGCACGCCGCGGACGGGCATGGCGCTGCGATGCCGTGGCCCGGCCGCGCGCCCGTCGCCGCACCCTACCGGCCGTCCGGGAAAGGACGACTCGGCCTGCCAAGCGGCAGACGCCTGCCCAGCCTGGAACGGAAGGCTTGCACGGCGTACCGAGAGGACGATGGTGGATCCGCATCCCCACACCGCTCAGCAGTTCGACCCAGGGGTGGAACGGGATGTGCCAGATGCTCCGCGCATGCTGCGTTTTCCCGATCCCGCTCGCCTGGCTCTGGACCGTGCGGCGGAGGAGTTCGTCGACCGCGCCGGCGAGGTGCTGCACGCTCAGGGCCGGCTTCGAGACCTGCTGCGCGCAGTCCTCACGGTGACCACCGACGTCACCTTCCCGAAGGCTGCGCCACCTGGCGAGCACCGCCAGAGAGCCGGCGGAGGCCCGCTTCGCCTCCCTGGCCATCGTCCGCCCGGACGGCAGCACCGCGGAATTCGTCCGTGAAGGCGCGGATGAAGAGACAGCGCGTGAAATCGGGCACCGGCCCGAGGGCAAAGGCGTCCTCGCTGCTCTGGACGACGGCCCGCTGCGTATCGACGACCTCGCCTCCCACCCGGCCGCGGCCGGCTTCCCACCCGGCCACCCGCCGATGCACGGCTTCCTGGGCACTCCCCTCACAGTCCGCGGCCGGCTCCACGGTCGGCTCTACCTCGCCGACAAGCACGGCACCGTCACCCGGCCGGAGCCGTTCACCGAGGAGGACGAAGAACCCATCCTCGCCCTGGCCGCCGCAGCCGGCCTGGCCACCGACAACGCCCTCCTGCTCGAAACCTCACGGCATCGTGAAGTCCGGCAGCAGGCCACCACCGCCCTCACCGCCGCTTTCCTCGCCGGCACCAGCGAGCGACATGCCCCGCAACTGATCGCCGAACACGCCCGCACCATGACCGACGCCGACCTCGCCGCCATCGCCCTGCCCGACGCCTCCGGCACCCTCACCATTCGCGCCGCCACGGCCCCGACGCCCACCGGCTCGACGGGAAGCGTCTTCCCGTCGACGCCTCGCCGTGCGGGGCCGCCTTCACCAGTCGCAGCCTCCGAGCAGCGGTCCGCACCAGAACGTGTCGTGCTCGTGCTGCCGGCGGAAGGCGTCCAGCTCGATCGCTTCCAGCGGCAGCGTCAACGGCTCCTCCGAGCCCGCGCTCCCCAGTACCGCCGTCTGAATCTGCCGCCTGTCACCCCGACGCACCCCCACCTTCCGTCCCGCGCAGCGTGCCACCGCACCCGCCGGCTCCGCGGCCGATCATCGCGCTCACCCCGATCCACGTGAAGGGGAACAGCGTGACGGTCGTACTCGGTGCTCTTCTGCGGCGCGGGGGATGATGGGGAGGGAATGACGGAACGCGAGGTCAGGAGCTTCATGGCGAAGCGGGTTCACCAGCCGCGTGAGGACGCGGAGTTCGATTTCATCCTCGGGATGAGCGGAGTCCCGGTCCTCGCATACTTCATCGGGACATGGCCGAAGGCGATCGAGCCCTGCCGGACGATGGACCTTGTCGTGGGTGGCATCGCCGACGAGTACACGGGCCGCCTGACGGTCGTCCGCACCGACATCACGCGCTGTCCGGTCGCCACCAAGCGATACGAGGTCACCGGAGCCCCGTCCTACGTACTGCTGAAGGAGGGAGCGGCGGTGGCGCACGGCACGGGGCTCATGACCGTCGCCGAGGTACGGGAGTTCCTGGACGGCCACCTCTGAGGTGCTGCGGCCTCGAGGCCCGTCACACAACCCGTGGGCGTGCCGTCTCGGCTCCAACACGGCCGGTGCCGTTCCGTCCGGCAGTGCGTTCGGCTCGGGCCCGCTGGATCGCGGCGGCGCGCACGGCTTCGGCGGCCTGGCGTTGCGGGGCGCGGACGTCCTCGAACGACGTCGGCGCCTCGTCCTCCTGGTCCTGGTCGATGTCGGGAAGGAAACGGTCGGCGAGGTCGCGGCGGGGCTGTTCCTGCCGTACGACGGCTGCAGCCAGAGCCGGGTCCTTCTGCCGGGGCGGGACGACCGCGCGGTGGTAGCCGGCCGAAGCGGTCTCCTGCGTCTTCACCGTCCCGGCCGGAACGACTGGCTGCGCGCCGCCGGCGGAAGGCGCCGCGTGGGATG
The DNA here is from genome assembly GCF_042874035.1 of Streptomyces sp. NPDC004284. NCBI lineage: Bacteria > Bacillati > Actinomycetota > Actinomycetes > Kitasatosporales > Streptomycetaceae > Streptomyces > Streptomyces sp. NPDC004284. Next base: position 23,078 of record NZ_JBIAMJ010000030.1, read on the forward strand.
GCTCAGGGGCGTAGGAGGGCCTTGATGGCACGGCGCTCGTCCATGGCCTTGTACGCCTCGGCGGCCTGCTCCAGCGGGAGTTCGAGGTCGAAGACCTTGCCGGGGTCGATCTTGCGGTCCCAGATGAGCTGGATCAGTTCGGGCAGGAACCGGCGGACGGGGGCGGGCCCTCCTTCCATGTGGATGCCGGCGAGGAACAGTTCGAAGCCGGGGATGTGGACGTCGTAGTTGACGCCGACGAAGCCCATGTGGCCGCCGGGGCGGGTGGCGCCGATGGCCTGCATGGTGGATTCGCGGGTGCCGACGGCCTCGACGACCGAGTGCGCGCCGAGGCCGCCCGTGAGCTCCTTGATCTTTGCCACGCCCGCGTCGCCGCGTTCCTCGATGATGTCGGTGGCGCCGTAGAAGCGGGCCAGCTTCTGCCGCTCGGGGTGGCGGGACATCGCGATGATGCGCTCCGCACCCAGCTGCTTGGCGGCCAGGACCGCCATCAGACCGACGGCACCGTCGCCGACGACCGCGACGGTCTTGCCGGGGCCGGCTTCCGCGGCGACGGCGCCGTACCAGCCGGTGCCGAGTACGTCGGAGGCGGCCAGCAGCGAGGGGATCAGGTCCTCGTCCGGCTGCCCGGGGGTGACGACGAGGGTGCCGTCCGCGTACGGGATGCGGGCTTTCTCGGCCTGGGTGCCGATCGTGCCCGCCACGAATTCGCGGTGCACGCAGCCGGACTGGTAGCCCGAGCGGCAGATCTCGCAGGTGTTGTCGGAAATGACGAACGACCCGATGACGAAGTCACCGGCCTTGACGGTCTTGACTCCGGATCCGACCTCTTCGACGACGCCGACGTACTCGTGACCCATGAGGGTGTGGTCGGCGGGCTCGATGCCGCGGTAGGGCCACAGGTCGGAGCCGCAGACGCAGGTCGCTGTCAGCCGGATGATCGCGTCGGTCGGCTCGATGATCTTCGGGTCGTCGCGGTCCTCGACCCGGACGTCTCCGGCGGTGTGCATGACTACTCCACGCATGGTGGTTCTCCTTGCTCGGTGTTCCCGGTGCCTGGGGCACCTGTGTGTGATCAGGAAGGCACCGCTTCCTGAGAAATGAAGGGAAATGTTCCGGTGTGGCGTCGTGGTACCGCCGTCCTGCGGTCTCGCGGCTGGTGCCCTAGCCGACGGCGGAGCGGCTGCGGCGCCCCTGGACGAGCGCGATGGTGATCGTGGGGACGAGGGCCAGAGCGGCCATGGCGGCGCCGGCCATGGCCGGCCCTGCGGCCCGGAAGGGCGAGTCGAGGGTGAGCCCGGCGATCCAGGAGCCGGCCGCCGTGCCGAGATTGAACGCCGACACGGTCAGGGCCGAGCCCAGAGTGGGGGCCTTGCCCGCGAAACGGACGCCGAGGGCGATCAGGACCGGAGTGCCGAGGAACCCCGCAAGGCCGAGCAGGGCGACCAGCACCACCGTCGGGACGGCGAAGGCGGACAGCAGGCCGAGCGCCAGCAGGACCACTGCGGCCGACGCCGCGGCCTTGATCGTGGTCGCGTACGGGCGGGCGTCGCCGGCTCGCCCGCCGACGAGGAAGCCGGCCAGGGCGCCGGCACCGAATCCGACGAGGACGAGCGGCACGAGACCCGCGGCGATCCCCGCCCGGTCGGTCAGCAGTGGAGCGATGTACGTATACGTGCCCAGCACGCCGGCGCTCGTGGCGGCGCAGGCCGCCAGCACCAGCCAGAGCCGGCCCGAGCGCAGCGCGGACAGCTCCGAGCGGATCGACACCGTCTGCCCGCCGCGGTGCTCGTCCGGGACCGAACGAGCGATCAGCGCCATCGCGGCCAGCGCCAGGACGGCGAGGATCCAGAAGGGTCCGCGCCAGCCCATCAGCTGTCCGGCGAACGCGCCGAGCGGCACGCCGACGACGTTGGCGAGCATGGCACCGGAACCGACCACGCCCACGGCGCGCGAGCTCGCGGCCGGGCCGGCCGCCCTGGTGGCCACGACGTTCGCCACCGCCCAGAACGCCCCGGTCGCCAGCGCGGTCAGGAACCGCGCGGCCAGCAGCAGCCCGAAGCCGTCACCGACAGCGGCGATCACGTGTCCTGCGGCGAAGACGCCCAGGGCCAGCACCAGCGTCCACCGGGCGGGCAGCCGCAGGGTCAGCATCGACATCAGCGGCGCACCGATGATCATCCCGACCGCGAACACGGTGATCGCCAGACCGGCACGGGCCACGCTCACCTGCAGGTCGCCCGCGATCTGCGGCAGCAGACCCGCCACCACGAACTCGGTCGTACCCATCAGAAACGTCCCCAGGGCGAGCACGTGGACCACGCCGGGAAGCCGGCGCGAGACAGGTGGCCGTTCCTCGACGCGTTCGTCGACGGGGACGTGGAGGGTCGCTCCTTGCATGGTGAAGCTCCAAAGGGTGTCGCTACGGGGTCGCGCATCCCAGAGAACCCGTATTCACGCAGGTCAGGAAGGTCGCGGTTATAGGGGGTACAAGCTCCACCTCCCTTATCCACGCCGCGCGCCTACCGTGGAAGGCATGGACAAGCGCCCCGACAACGCCTCCGACATCCGGGACTTCCTGGCCAGCCGACGCGCCAGGATCACCCCGGAGCAGGCCGGGCTGCCCACCAGCGGCCGGCGCCGTGTGCCCGGCCTGCGGCGCGAGGAAGTCGCCGTTCTCGCCGGCGTCAGCACCGAGTGGTACACCCGCTTGGAGAAGGGCCACATCAACGGCGTATCCGAAGACGTCCTCGACGCGGTCGCCCGCGCACTCCACCTCGACGACGACGAACGCACCTACCTCTTCGACCTCGCCCGCGCCGCCCAGCCGGCCGGCCGCGCCCCCCGGCGCCGCAAAGCCGTCGACGTCCCGCCCCGCGTCCAGTGGCTGCTCGACTCCATGACCCTGTCCGCGGCCTTCGTCACCAACGGCCGCCTCGACATCGTCGCCACGAACGCACTCGCCCGGGCGGTCTTGTCCCCCATGTTCGACAGCGACACGGCCGACGACCGCGGCCGCCCCAACTGCGCCCGCTACTACTTCCTCGACCCGGACGCACAGCACTTCGTCGCCGACTGGGACCAGGCCGCCACCATCACCGCCGCCTTGCTGCGCGCCGAGGCCGGCCGCTACCCGAATGACAAGGCACTGCGGGAACTCATCGGTGAGCTGTCCACGCTGAGTACCGAGTTCCGCACCCGCTGGGCCGCCCACGACGTCCGCATCCACCACGGGGGCGTCAAATCCTTCAACCATCCCGACGCCGGACCGCTGGAACTCACCTACCAGCCACTCGACCTGCCCCTGTCCACCCGCGAGGCGCACTCCCTGACCATCTACACCGCCGAACCGGGCTCCCCCGACGAAGACCGCCTCAAACTCCTCGCCAGCCTGGCAGCCACCCCCACCGGCCCCCAAGCACCGCCTTCCTCTGCCTCTCCTTCAGACCACGGGAACAGGGCGACCGGCACCAGCACCGCACCTCAGTAGCGGAGCCGGGCGGTCGGCCGCGCGCCGGCGTGCATCGCTCGATCCAGCGATGGCGCCCCACCTGTTGCAGTCCGTCCCGCGAGCCGATCGGCGCTGAACTGCACGAACGCCTTCCACCAATCGCGCTCACACCATAGATCCAACCCCAGAGCACCGGATGTGCCTGACGTGCAGGGCCAGGGTCGAGGCCCCCCGGCACCCCGAAAGAAAGCCGGCCAGCAGCCGGACGGCGCGGTGAGCCCGGCGGCGCACTGCATTTACGGGGCCCCGTGCAGAGCTGACCGACCACCCCTGTTACGCGAAGGGCCCGCGCCTCTGCTGGGTACGGGCCCTTCCCCCGCCCAGCGGCCGGCCATCGCCTGAGACCAGGTTCTCAGCCCAGGCGAACCCGGGATCGTCGACTCACGTCATCGGGTCCATCGATCGCCTCTGCCTGGCTGCTCTTGCTCAAGTGCTGTCCCGTGACTCGGCGCAGGGGTCAGTGGGACGCCACGGCCGGATCGCCTTGTCCGGTTCCGGCCCGACTCGCGGTCTCCATGGTGCCCCGGCTAAGAGCTCGTAACGCGATCATGATCGGTGTTTGTCGAGGCGTCGCCGGCAGACGAGGCTGCAGGCCAGGGAGACGAAGGCGTCGTGGAGTTCGGTTCGGCGTTCCCATCGGACGGCGAGTCGCTTGAACTGGCGGAGGAGAACGAAGGTCTGCTCGACGACGTAGCGGAACTTGCCCAGGCCCTGGATGTCGGGAGCGCCCTCGCGGGAGATGACGGGCAGGATCCGCCGCTTGCGGAGCTCCTTCCGGTGGGGGTTGGAGTCATAGCCCTTGTCGCCGAGCAGGGCTTCGGGACGGTGGCGAGGCCGGCCCGGACGTCCGGCGACGGGAGGGATGCCGTCGACCAGCGCGAGGGTCTGGGTGATGTCGTTGACGTCGGCCGCGGTGATGATGACCTTGAACGGGGTGCCGCGCCCGTCGCGGATCAAGTGGTGCTTGCTGCCGGTCTTCCTCCGGTCGACCGGCGACGGACCGGTGTCGGCACCCCCTTTTTCGCGCGAACGTGGGAACCGCCCACGCACACCCATGACCAGCCCTGCTCGCCGGCCGCGTTCAGCTCGGCGAGCAGGACCCGGTGCAGCCGGTCGAAGACCCCGACCTTCTGCCACCGCTCCAGCCGCCGCCAGCACGTCTGTCCCGAGCCGAACCCCATCTCCAACGGCAGAAGTTGCCAGGCGATGTCGTTGGAGAGGACGAACAGAATGCCCTGGAGGCAGAGACGATCCGACACCGGCCCCCGCCCCGGCCCCGGCGACCGCTCCGGCCAGGGTGGCAGCAACGGTTCGATCAGCGCCCACAAGTCGTCGTCCACGCACAATGTGGGGCTGGCGTTGGCGGCGGTGGAAGAACCGGCGTGTCTCAGCGGCGAGTTCGCTCTGGTTCCTGGCCCGGTGGGTGTGGGGGCAGACAGCGTTTGAGATCGGCGTTGACCAGCTCGTCCGGGTTCAGCTCGGTGCGTACGAGGGCAGGAAGTGCAGTTCGACCTGGTCCTTGTGACGGGAGAGCCAGGCCCGCACCACCTGGGAACGGTGGGCCGAGTGCCGGTCGACGACCAGGTGCACCTTGCGGTCGAAACTCCCGACGAGCCGGGCGAGGAACCGGCACATGACCTTCGCGTCGAACGACTCGGTGAAGACCATGAAATGCATCCGGCCGCGGGTGCTGATCGCGGACATCGCGTTCACGGAGAACCGGTTGCCGGCGCGGCGGACGACCGGCGTCATGCCTTTGGCACCCCAGGTGCGGCCGGTGACCTGGTCCGAGCGGATCCCGATGAGGTACTTGCCCACCCCCGGCTCGATGAACCGGACCCGGTACAACTTGAAGATCAGCTCGCCCGTCAGCCCCCGCGTTCACAGCCGACCGGACAGCCCCAGGTCGCAAGGGATGCGATCGAGGACGGCCTGCCGGACGGCGGCCTGCTCGACCTCGGACAGCACCTGATGGTCGCCCGCGCGCCGGCCCCGCGGACGGGACAGCAGTGCGTCCCGGCCACCCGCCTGCCACCTCGCCCACCAGTTGTCCACGGCCCTGACCGACACCTTGAACAAGGCCGCGACCTCCACTCAGCCCCGGCCCTCCACCAGCGCGGACACCGTCGGCAGCCGCACAGCCTCCTGCGCGTCCGGCGACCACATCCGCGCATCCCCCACCAGATCACTCACCCACAGCCAACGAGCCCGAACCCAAAGCGTCTCGGATCAATAGCAATCCGGAGAGGGTGGAATTAGCGGATCGTCGATGTCGACTGCTATCTCGAACCCTGAGGTCGAAATGAAATTGGCGACGTTACCGGACAGCTGAATTCGATCAAACGGATTGGATTCGGTGAAGAACATCGCCCAGATCAGCGCACGGTCGACAGTCAGGCGTGCGATGAATCCCTCCGAACCGTACGAACCTTCTCCACCCCACAGGAGTCCCCTCTCTCCCAGGTCCACAGCGGCAAGCCCATCGACCGAGGACACCCAGGAAGGATCGCCTTCCAGAACCTCATCGAGCTCGAACGGGGAGAGCACCGAGAAGCCGCTCGGCACGGCGGAGTCGAGGGCGACGTCATAGGAGTGCCCGTCGGCGTAGTGGAGTGCGTCCTTGATGGGAAGCTCAAAGCCTTCCCACAGACGTTCGATCGTGGTCACGCGGCATTCTTACACTTCCCGTTGCGCACGCGCTGAGGCCTCTCCTTGAATCCGGCCGGGGGAACCAGCTCACCCAGTTCGTTTCTGTTCCGCGCAGAATTCATGTGCCTTCTAAACCCCTCCGCCCAGGTTCGCCCGGTCGTCGAATCGAGGCGAACCGTGTTCGGGTCGACACTTTCAGTGATGACCGGCCTCCCGATTTCGCGTGCCGCACCAAGCCTTCGGTTGTCGCACGACACCAGCTGGCCGTCCACTTCCATGGCCTTCAACGCCGTACCCGGCGCCGCCAGTCCCATTCCCCGGAGCGCATCTTCTCTACGTAGTAGTTCGGGGACACGGCGCGTTGGGAGAAGTTGGTGGCCGCACTGGACCTGCCGTTACCCGCCACCTGGACGCCGCCCGCACCGCCTCCTCCAAGCCCCGTACCCACCTCTTCACGGCCACCGGCCACCGGCCACCGGCCACCGGCCACATGCCACATGCCACATGTCACATGCCACAGATCGAACGCACGGAGGACTTCGCCGACCCGGCCCGGGCTTCTGGGCCTGATGCTCCCGGGGCCGGGCTCACCCGTCCGGTCCACCCGTATTGCGGCGCCGCCTCGCGACCGGCAGGTTGCGAGGCGTGGGGCGACACCCGCCGCCCGGGGCGAAGGCGAGAACGCGCATGGACATGCTGTCGGCGGAGCTGCGAACCCTGAGCCGTGAGGCGTACGTCTACCTGTACCCGCTGGTCATGATGGACGTCACGCGCCGCCAGTCCACCGCCCTGCCCGAAGGCGGCAAGCCCGGTTACGGCCCGCCGAACCGGTTCCACCACCTGCGTGAGTTCCCTCCGGCGGACTTCCGTGCCGTCGTCCGGCCCAACTTCGACACCCTGTACTCCAACGCCTGGCTCGACCTGACCGCCGGCCCGGTGGCCCTGCACGTCTCCGACACCGCCGACCGGTACTTCATGCTGCCGCTCATGGACATGTGGACCGACGTGTTCGCCACCATCGGTCAGCGCACCACCGGCACCGGAGACCAGGACTACCTCCTCGTCGGTCCCGGCCACCGCGACGAGGCGCCGGCGGGAGCGACGCTCCTGCGCGCACCGACCCCGTACGTGTGGCTCATCGGGCGTACCCAGACCAACGGCCCCGCCGACTACGACGCCGTGCACAAGGTCCAGAACGGTTACACGCTCACCGCCCTGAACCCGGCCGGACACGTGCCCGACGCCGGTGTGGACGTGGAGACGGACGCGCTCACCCTCGTCAACGGCCTCAGCGCGGCACAGTTCTTCGCCCATGCCGCCCGGGCGCTGACGGTCAACCCACCGCACGCCGCCGACTTCTCCGTCCTCGCGCGCATCGCGCACCTGGGCATCGTCCCGGGCCGCGACTTCGACGCGAGCCGCTTCGGCGCCGACGCCCTCGCGCAGATCGAAGGCGGCGCGAACGCGGCCCGTGAGGCGATCCTCGGCTCCATGTCGGCCTTCGGTACGGCGGCCAACGGCTGGCGGACGTCCACCGACACCATGGGCGTGTACGGCAACAGCTACTTCAAGCGCGCCGTGGTCGCCGCCGGCGGACTCGGCGCCAACCCGCCCGAGGATGCCGTCTACCCCGTACTGGCCACCGACGCCGAGGGCTCGCCCGTGACCGGCGAGAACGACTACGTCCTCCACTTCGACGCCGACGCGCTCCCGCCCGCCAAGGCGTTCTGGTCGGTCACCATGTACGACGCCGAGGGCTTCCAGGCCGCCAACGAGCTGAACCGCTTCGCCCTCGGCGACCGCGATCCCCTCACCTACAACCCCGACGGCTCCCTCGACATCCACATCTCCCACCACGACCCGGGCCCGGACCGACGGACCAACTGGCTGCCCGCACCGCTCGGCCCCCTGGGGATCACCATGCGCCTGTACGCACCCTCTCCCCAGGCACTCGACGGCACCTGGAACCCCCCGCCGGTCCGCAGGACCCGCCCGGTCGCCGACGGGAAAGCGACGTAGCACGTCGACCGCGCCTACACGGAAGGCCGTACCACAACGTGTCGGCAGCGGCGGTGAACAGCGGTCACAATGAGGCCGGCCGAAGCAGCCAGGACGAAGATATCGTCGCACGTTTCCGCAGGTCAGATACCATACAGAAGGCCACATGCCGGATGGTTCCCAAGCTCATGGCGTGGGTTCGCCTTCCGGGTGCAACCGAAGGCTCGGCAGTCTGGGCCTTCTCCACTACCCTCAGGGACCCGACCTCGGCCATCACCCGCCAGCGCCCTTAAAAGTGCAGGTCAAGTCCACCCCACTCCCCCCGCCAAGTGCCTTCTAAGCACTTGGCCGCAGGTTCGAGTCTGCAGGGGGCGCAAGATCCAAGACCCTCCTTCGGGAGGGTCTTTTACTGGTCAGAGGGGGTCGCGGAGTGGAGTTGAGGGCACCGGGAAGACCACTCCTACTGGCTGGATCTATCCGGCTAAATCCGGCCAGAGGCGACCTCTGACGGCTGGTTTTCCCGAAAACTTCCCGATCACCCACCACCTCAACGCCGACAGTGAGGCACACCTGTGGACACCCCCATGCTCTCCGAGGCCCGCCAGCTCGTGGCGGCGGCACAACAAGCGGTACAACAAGCGGTACAACAAGCGGTCACGGCAGTCGGCATCGCCGCCGATGCGGCCGCCACAAACCGCCGGGCGGCCTGATTGACCGCGCACATCGTCAAGCCCGGCCACAAGACCCGAGGCGTCCCGAACTACCCCTAGACGACGAGTGGGCCGCCATCGCCCGCCACGTGCTGAACGCCACTGGCATCGCCCCGGACGGCGATCCCGACGGCTGCCGCTGGGTCGCCGTCCGCCATGCCGACGACCACATCCACATCGTCGCCACCGAGGTCCGAGGCGACCTCCGCCCGCCACGTAACCGGAACGACTTCCTGCACGCCGACGACGAACTCGTCGCCATCGAGAAGGAGTACGGGCTCCGCCAGGTCCCACGCGGCGACCGCACCGCCGCCAAGCGCCCCACCCGCACCGAGCAGGAGAAGGCCCGCCGTACGGGGAACGCCGCCATCGTGACGCCTGCGGACCAGTCGGTGTCGGCGGTGATCTGGGGGTTCAGGACGGGGAAGGCGTAGGAGACGATTCCCCAGCTGGTGATCTGTGTGGCGCAGAGCGCGGGCAGGACGACGCGGGGCCGCGACCAGTCCCCCGTTCCGGTCGCGGCCTCGCGGGTGTGAAGGCGGGTCATCAGGCAGTCAGCAGCAGTCGCCAGTGGCGGCGGTCGGTTCGCTCGCCCGGGGGCCGACGGCGGCCGGGCTGGAACAGCACGTGCCGGCCTGCGGCTTGGCCAGGGTGTCGGCGTCGGCCTTGACGACGTAGACCTCCCACGGCTCGCGGCCGGGGCCGTGGACCCACACCTTGTCCTGGAGGGCGTAGCAGCAGGTGGTGTCGTTCTCCTCCGTGGTGGCGAGACCTTCCTGGGCCAGCCTGGTGGTGGCGGCGTGAACGGCTTCGGTGCTGTCGACCTCGACGCCGAGGTGGTCCAGGCGGGTGTCCTCACCGTCGGCACCTTCGATGAGGACGAGCTTGAGCGGCGGCTCGGCGATGGCGAAGTTGGCGTAGCCGTCGCGGAGCTTGGCCGGCTCGGCGCCGAAGAGCTTGCTGTAGAAGGCGACGGATGCCGAGAGATCGGGGACGCGCAGGGCGAGCTGTACACGAGTCATGACGAACCTCCTGCTGTGCGGGTGTGGTGGGGCTGGTCAGCAGCCGCCGGAGGCGGCCGGGGAGCCGACGCCGAGCTGGATGAGCGTGGGGGCGGGGGCGCAGCAGTCGCTGTCGGCCGTGGTGTCGGCTCCCGGCTCGGCTCCCGGCTGGTCGTAGAGGCCGG
>NZ_JBIAMJ010000031.1:0-33049 GCF_042874035.1 Streptomyces sp. NPDC004284
CCCGTCGAGCGCATGATGCGCGACGCCAAGATCACCCAGATCTACGAGGGCACCAACCAGGTCCAGCGCATCGTCATGGCCCGCAACCTCCCGTAACCACCAGCCTCTCGAAAGGAGACAGGCCGTGACCCTGAAGATCGCTGTCTGTGTGAAGTACGTCCCCGACGCGACCGGCGACCGCGGTTTCGCCGACGACCTGACGACCGACCGCGAGGCCGTGGACGGTCTGCTGTCGGAGCTCGACGAGTACGCGGTCGAGCAGGCGCTCCGCATCTCGGAGGAGTCCGACGACGCCGAGGTCACCGTCGTGACGGTCGGCCCGGACGACGCCAAGGACGCCCTGCGCAAGGCGCTGTCGATGGGCGCCGACAAGGCCGTCCACGTCAACGACGAGGACATCCACGGCTCGGACGTCATCGCCACCTCCGCGATCCTGGCCAAGGCCCTGGAGAAGACCGGATTCGACCTGGTCGTCTGCGGCATGGCCTCGACCGACGGCACGATGGGCGTCCTGCCCGCGCTGCTCGCCGAGCGCCTGGGCGTCCCGCAGGTCACCCTGCTCTCCGAGGTCTCCGTCGAGGACGGCCTCGTGAAGGGCCGCCGTGACGGCGACGCCGCCACCGAGCACCTGGAGGCCCCGCTGCCGGCCGTCGTCTCGGTCACCGACCAGTCCGGCGAGGCCCGTTACCCCTCCTTCAAGGGGATCATGGCCGCCAAGAAGAAGCCGGTCCAGGAGCTGGACCTGGACGACCTGGACATCGACGCGGACGAGGTCGGCCTCGCCGGGTCCTGGACCCTGGTCGACTCGGCGGCCGCCCGCCCGGCCCGTACGCAGGGCACGATCGTCACGGACGAGGGTGACGGCGGCAAGCAGCTCGCCGCGTTCCTCGCCACCCAGAAGTTCATCTGACCCACCGTCACCCCACCTCAGGAGCAAGGAATCATGGCTGAGATCCTGGTTCTCGTGGACCACGCCGACGGTGCGGTCCGCAAGCCGGCCCTCGAACTGCTGACCCTGGCCCGCCGCATCGGCGAGCCGACGGCGGTCGTCCTCGGCGCCGGCGAGGCCGCCGCCTCGATCGCCGCCACGGCCGGCGAGTACGGCGCGGCCACCGTGTACGTCGCGGACGGCGCCGAGTTCGCCGAGCAGCTCGTCGTCCCGAAGGTCGACGCGCTCACCCAGATCGCGAAGGACAAGGGGGTGGCCGCCGTCCTGGTGACCTCCTCCGGCGAGGGCAAGGAGATCGCGGCCCGCGTCGCGCTCCGCCTCGGCTCCGGCCTGATCACCGACGCGGTGGAGCTGGAGGCCGGCGAGAACGGCCCGGTCGCCACCCAGTCCGTCTTCGCCGCCTCGTACCAGGTGAAGTCGACCGTCTCGCACGGCGTCCCGGTCATCACCGTCAAGCCGAACTCCGCCGCCCCGGAGGCCGCCCCGGCCGCCGGCACGGTCGAGAACGTCACCGTCGCCTTCACCGGCAACGCCGCCAAGGTCGTCTCGCGCACCCCGCGCGTCTCCACCGGCCGCCCCGAGCTGACCGAGTCCGCGATCGTGGTCTCCGGCGGCCGCGGCGTCGGCGCGGCCGAGGGCTTCGCGGTCGTCGAGAAGCTGGCCGACTCGCTCGGCGCGGCCGTCGGCGCCTCCCGCGCCGCCGTGGACGCCGGCTGGTACCCGCACTCCAACCAGGTCGGCCAGACCGGCAAGCAGGTCTCGCCGCAGCTGTACGTGGCGGCCGGCATCTCCGGCGCGATCCAGCACCGGGCCGGCATGCAGACGTCGAAGACGATCGTCGCGGTCAACAAGGACCCCGAGGCCCCGATCTTCGACCTCGTCGACTACGGCGTGGTCGGCGACCTCTTCGAGGTGCTGCCGCAGCTGACGGACGAGATCGCCGCGCGCTGACCCACCGGAAGCACACGAAGGGGCGGGTGGCACTCTGTGCCACCCGCCCCTTCGTCGCACGAACGCTCAGTACCAGCCGTCGAGCGGGACCTCCTCGCAGAGCCGGACGACCGGCCTGCGCCCGGAGACCGCGGTTCCGGAGACCTTGACCCGGACCCCGGGGCGCACGGCGTGCAGCGGTCCGTCGACGCGGCAGCGGACGACGAAGCCCTCGGTCATGTGGACCGGCCAGAGGTCGGCATCGGCGGCTGCGACCCCGCGGCGTACGGATATCACGCCCTCGCCGCCGCTGAGTTCGGGCGCCAGGTCGGTCGACCCGCAGGTCGGACAGAGCAGGCGCTGGAACGTGGTGGTGTGGCACCAGCGGCAGCGCTGGAAGTACAGCTCGGAGTCGGGGGCCGACTCGTCGGCCTGGACGGCTGCCCCGCTCCTCAGTCCCGTGTGGAACACGATGCCTTCTCCTTGCACTCGGCGGCTCGACCGTGCATGGAGCAAAGATATGGCACTGAGTGCCATCAAATAAAGACCTGAGTTCCCTCAATTAGAGATACTGAGAACCCTGGAGGCTCTCGGTGATCCCTCGGTGGTCCCCCAGCGGCCCCTCAGCCCTCTCCGAGGCTCGACTCCACCTCGCGCACCACGCGCCACATGGGGGTGGACCGCTTGGTGATCACCACGACGACGTCCTCGGTCTCCTCGGCCGGCGCCTCCGCGGTCTGGCCGGTGGCCCAGGTGGCGCGCACGAACTCCAGGGCCCCGTCGACCTCGGCCAGCGGGTCGCCCTCGCCGCCCGAACGCAGCCAGTGCCGCAGGGCGTGGTTGTGGGCGGCGACCACGGCCGCCGCGACGACGTTGGCGCGCAGGGTGCCGTCCCTGCGGTCGGCCCAGCGGGTGCGCAGGTAGTCGCCGAGGGTCTTCTCGTACCGCCAGACCACCGACAGCTCGTACGTGCGCAGCCCGGTCACCTCGCGGGTGAGGCGGTAGCGCTGCACGGAGAAGGTGGGGTTCTCGGCGTACATCCGCATGACGAGCCGGGCGGCGTCGCAGACGCGGACGACCGGGTCGTCGGAGTCGGCGCTCGCGGCGAGGAAGCGGGTCATGTCGGCGAGGCACTGCTCGTGGTCGGGGAAGACCACGTCCTCCTTCGACGGGAAGTACCGGAAGAAGGACCGCCGGCCGACGCCCGCGAGCGTGACGATGTCGTCCACGGTGGTCTGTTCGTAGCCCCGCTCCAGGAAGAGCTGGAAGGCCGCGGCGATGAGGGAGTCCCGCATCGCGGGCTTCGTGGAGTTCGTCGAGGCTGTTCCCATGGCCCGAACTTAACATTCACGGCGCATCGGTGCGGCACTCGGTGCCGGATACTTCCGACACCGAGTGCTGTCGCGGGGGTACGGCGACTCAGCGGGACTCAGCGGGGCGCCATCCGCAGCGCGCCGTCCATCCGGATCGTCTCGCCGTTGAGGTAGTCGTGCTCGGCGATCATCGTCACCAGGCGGGCGTACTCCTCCGGGCGCGCGAGGCGCTGCGGGAAGGTGACGCTCGCGGCGAGACCGGCCCGGACGTCCTCGCCGAAGCCGGCCATCATCGGGGTGTCGACGATGCCGGGGGCGATGGTGACGACCCGGATGCCGAACTGCGCCAGGTCACGGGCGGCGGTGATGGTCATCCCGGCGACGCCCGCCTTGGAGGCGGCGTACGCGATCTGTCCGACCTGGCCCTCGAAGGCGGCGATCGAGGCGGTGTTGACGACGAGGCCGCGCTGTCCGTGCTCGTCGGGCTCGTGGCGGGCGATGGCCTCGGCGGCGAGCCGCATCACGTTGAAGGTGCCGAGCAGGTTGACGTTGAGCACCGTACGGAACAGGTCGAGGTCGTGCGGTCCCTTGCGGCCCAGGACACGGGCGGAGGGGGCGATGCCGGCGCAGTTCACGGCGAGCCGCAGCTCGGCGCCGTCGGCGTCGATCGCGGCGAGCGCCTCGCGGACCTGGTCCTCGTCGGTGACGTCCGCGGCGAGCAGCCGGACGCCCTCGGGCAGCGGCCCGGCGGCGGCCACGGCCTTGTCCAGGTCCAGGCCGTAGACGGTGGCGCCGCGGGCGGCGAGCGCGGCGGCGGTGGCGGCGCCGAGGCCGGATGCGGCGCCGGTGACGAGAGCGGCGGAGCCGGCGATGTCCATGGAACTCCTCGTTCGTGTCGTGCGGGGACGACCCTGCCGCCGGGTTGGCCGCCGGATCGGGCGCGTGCCCGCGGGGGACCGCGCGGTCCGCGCGATCTGCGCCGCCCACCATAGAACCGTGTGCGGCGCCCCCGGAAGCGGAGGCCGAGCACGGACGGGGAGGAAGTAGTCGACCGGTCGTACACTCTCGCCGTGGGGCGAACGAGTGACGCGCGCGAGCGCATCCTGACCGCCGCGCGGACGCTCATGCTGTCGCGCGGCTACTCCGCCCTGGGCGTGGCCGAGATCTGCGCGACGGCCGGTGTGCCGAAGGGCAGCTTCTACTACTTCTTCGCGTCGAAGGAGGAGCTCGCCCTCGCCGTCGTCGAGGAGCACTGGGCCGGGCAGCGTGCGGAGTGGACGCGCGCGCTCGGCGACGACGTCCCTCCGCTGCGGCGGCTGCGGCGGCTGTACGAGTCCACGGAGGGCGAGCTGCGGACGGGCCGGGAGAGCTGCGGCACGGTCACGGGCTGCCTCCTCGGAAACCTGGCCCTGGAGCTGAGCACCCGGACGGAGGGCGTCCGCGAGCGGCTGCGGGAGATCTTCGACGAGCAGGTGGCCCTCGTCGCGGGGACCGTCGCGGAGGCCCGCGCGCGCGGCGAGGTCACGGTCGCCGACCCCGGCGCGGCCGCGCGGGCCCTGGTCGCCCAGCTGGAGGGCCGGGTCCTCTTCGCCAAGCTGTACGACGACCCGGGCCGCCTCGACGCCCTGTGGACCGATTCCCTGGCCCTGCTCGGCGCCGAGGCCACCGCCTGACCTACCGTCAGAACGGCTTGGTCGGCAGGTACTTGCCGTCCAGGGTGATGACGGCGCGCTCGCCGCCCTCGGGGTCGGCGACCTTCTTCACGTCCAGCTTGAAGTTGATCGCGGAGATGATGCCGTCGCCGAACTGCTCGTGGACGAGCTCCTTGAGCGTGGTGCCGTAGACCTGGAGCATCTCGTAGAAGCGGTAGATGGTCGGGTCGGTGGGAACGGTGCCGTCGAGGGAGCCGCGGGTGGGGATCGTGCGCAGCAGGCGCACCGCGTCCTCGTCGAGGTCGAGGAGCTCGGCGACGGCCTTCGCGGAGTCCTCCGGCAGGGCGTGCTGGCCGAGGACGGCGGCGGTGGTGAAGGCGACGGAGAGGCCGGCGGCGTCCGCGATCCGCTGCCAGCTCAGGTCCTTGCGGATCTTGGCGTCGACGGCGGCGATCGCGAGGGCGCGGCGGGCGGTGGGGTCGAACTGGGCGTGCACCATGGGAGGTACGTCCTTCCTGAGGGGGGTTCGAGGGGGGATCAGGCGGCGAGCACGGGGC
This sequence comes from Streptomyces sp. NPDC004284, assembly GCF_042874035.1. Taxonomy (NCBI): domain Bacteria; kingdom Bacillati; phylum Actinomycetota; class Actinomycetes; order Kitasatosporales; family Streptomycetaceae; genus Streptomyces; species Streptomyces sp. NPDC004284. Next base: position 5,402 of record NZ_JBIAMJ010000031.1, read on the forward strand.
TCGCGGTGACGGGGAGTTCCTCGACGGTGCCGTCGGCGATGTCGAAGACCCAGCCGTGCAGCCGTACTTCGCCCGCGGCCAGGGCGCGGGCCACCGACGGGTGGGTGGCGAGGTTGGCCAGTTGCGCGGCGACGTTCTCCCGGACCAGGGCGGCCACGTCGACCGTTCCGCCGGCGGCGGCGCGGGCGAGGGAGGCGTCGGCGTGCCGCAGCCAGGCGGCGACGGCGGGCGCGGCGCTCAGGTCGTGGCCCTCGGCGAGCGCGGTCATCGCGCCGCAGGCGGAGTGCCCGCAGACGACGATGTCCCGCACGCCCAGGACGGTGACGGCGTACTCGACCGCGGCGGTGACTCCGTCGGTGCCCGGGGTGTGGGCGGGGACGAGGTTGCCGGCGGTGCGGATGACGAAGAGCTCACCCGGATCGGTCTGGGTGATCAGCTCCGGTACGACACGGGCGTCCGAGCAGCCGATGAACAGCGTGCCGGGCCGGTGGGCGGTGGCCAGGCGGGCGAAGAGGCCGGCCTTGGCAGGGAAGACCTCCCGCTGGAAGCGGGCGATTCCCTCGGCGAAGTGAGGCATGTCCCTACCGTGCACGACCAGGACCTATAGCGTCCAAGACCTGCTGTCGATATAAGTGATAGATGCGATCTATGGCCGCGTCTACACTCGGCCGCATGCAGCCGGAACTCCGTCATCTCCGCTATCTGCTCGCCGTCGCCGAGCATGCCAACTTCACCCGCGCCGCCGAAGAGCTCCGCATCGCCCAGCCCACGCTGTCCCAGCAGATCAAGCAGCTGGAGAAGGCCCTCGGGGCGCAGCTCCTGGACCGCAGCGGCCGCACCGTGCGCCTCACGGACGCCGGGGAGACGTACGCGCGCTACGCCCGGCGGGCCCTGCGGGACCTGGCGGCGGGCGAGCGGGCGGTGCTCGACGTGCACGACCTGTCCCGGGGCCACCTCCGGCTCGCCGTCACCCCCACCTTCACCGCGTACCTCACCGGCCCCCTGGTCGCCGGCTTCCACACCCGCCATCCGGGCATCAGCGTGGAGGTGCGGGAGCTGCCGCAGGACCGCATCGAGGCCGAACTCCTCGCCGACCGGCTCGACCTCGGCATCGCCTTCCGCGGCGAGCACCTTCCGGGCGTCGAGGCCACGGAGCTGTTCACCGAGACCCTCGGCCTCGTGGTCGGCCCCGGCCACCCCTTCGCGGCGAGGACGGATCCGGTACGGGCGGAGGAACTGAACGACCATCACCTCGCGCTCCTCGACAGGGACTTCGCCACCCGCCTGCACATCGACGCGTACGTCTCCGAGCACCGGGTCCGGCCGACGATCGCGGTGGAGGCCGACTCGGTGACCGCCCTCACGGAGATCGTCCGGCGCACCGCGCTGGCCACCGTCCTGCCGGACGCCGTCACCCGGGACCATCCCTGGCTGAGCCCGGTGCCGCTCTCCCCCGCGCTGCCGTCCCGCGCGGTGGCGCTCCTCCGGCGCACGGCCGGCTACCGCAGCGCGGCGGCCGGCGCCTTCACCGAACTGGCCGCTTCATGGGGAACTTCACGGGGGACTTCACGGGGAGAGGAGACACGGGGTCAACCGATCGGATGACCCCGGGGTCGACCGCCCGGGGCGCCGGGTGCAGCCGGGACGACGACGGACGGCGGCGGGGTACGCCCCCAGGATGGAGAGCAGAGCGGGCCACGGCTTCCCCGGCGGCCCCCGCGGTTCCCCGAGTTCACTGGAGCAGATCCCATGAAGCACGTGAAGAAGGCCTCCTCGCGCACCCGTGTCGTGACCGGTGGCGCGCTCGTCGCCGCCCTCGCCCTCGGCGGCTTCGGGGCCTACTCCGCGAGCGCCACCGGCGAGGACACGGCGACCGCCACCGTCGCCAAGGCCGACGCCAAGAACAAGAACACGACGCGGTCCACGCACCTCACCATCGAGGCGGCCACGAAGGCCGCGCGGGCGACCCTGGACGCCGCGGAGAAGGAGAACCAGCGGGTGTCCGTCGCGGTCGTCGACCGCAACGGCAACACGATCGTCACCCTGCGCGGCGACGGCGCGGGCCCGCAGTCCTACGAGTCGGCCGTGAAGAAGGCGTACACGGCGGTCTCCTGGAACGCCCCGACCTCCGAGCTGGCCAAGCGCCTCACCAACGCGCCGACCCTGAAGGACATCCCCGGCACCCTCTTCCTCGCCGGCGGCGCCCCGGTCACCGCCAAGGGCGCCCCGATCGCGGGCATCGGCGTCGCCGGCGCCCCCTCGGGCGACCTCGACGAGAAGTTCGCCCAGGCCGGCGCCGCCACGCTCGGCAAGTAAGTCCCCCGGCCCGGCGCCCGCGTACGAGGAAACCCGCCATGAACGCGCTCGATCACACCCTTCTGGCGGCCGCCGCGCACGGTGACACCGTCGCCGTACGCGCGGCCCTCGACGCGGGCGCCCGCGTCGACGTCCGTGACCGTCACCGCCGCACCCCGCTGCTCCGGGCGGCGCTGCGCGACCACGTGCCCGCCGCACGGGAGCTCCTCGCCGCGGGCGCCGACCCGAACGCCCAGGACGACCGATCCGACAGCCCGTGGCTGGTCACCGGCGTCACGGGCAGCGTCGCCATGATGCGGGCCCTGCTCCCGGCGGGCCCCGACCTGAGGCTGACCAACCGTTACGGCGGCACCGCGCTGATCCCCGCCGCGGAACGCGGCCACGTGCCGTACGTCCGCGCCGTGCTCCACGAGACCGCGATCGACGTCGACCACGTCAACCGGCTCGGCTGGACCGCCCTCCTGGAGGCCGTCATCCTCGGCGACGGCGGCACCGCCCACCAGAAGGTCGTCGCCCTCCTCCTCGCCTCGGGCGCCGACCCCGGACTCCCCGACCCGTACGGCCGCACGGCCCTCCACCACGCCGAACGCCACGGCCTGACGGAGATCGCCGCCCTGCTCCGAGAGGCCGGGTCCCGCCGGGTCCTCCACGGAGCCGCCTGACCCCCGGCGGAGAGCCGGCCCCGGTGGGCGGCGACGCGCTCGCGGGTGGCACAGCGGCGGGAGCGGTAGCGGCGCTCCGGCCCGCCGCCCTGCGCGACGAAGACGTTCCGGCAGCCGCCGGAGGCACAGGTCCTGCCGGGCGGCCGCTGCCGGCCCCGAGCTCGATGGGCCCCGTCTCCCCGTACTCCAGGAGTGCGGCGGCGACGGCGCTGCTCGCCGCCGCCACGCGCCTCCGCCCCCGGCGCCGAGCTGCGGCCGGGGGCGGAGGGGACAACGGATCGGGGTCAGGCGTCGGCCGGCTCCGTGGAGACGGCCGCACGGGCGAGGGCCTCGACCGTGCCCTCGGCGAGTGCGTCGGCCCGCTCGGAGAGGTCGACGCCCAGGCCGCTCTCCAGCCGTGCCAGGAGCTCCACGGCACCGATCGAATCAAGTCCGAGCTCGGCGAGGGACTGGCCGGGGGTGAGGTCGGCCACCGGGATCTGGAGCCGGTCGGCGACGGCCCGCTGTACGGCGCTGAGCGCCGTTTCGTAAGTGATCTCTGCCATGCACGGCAGCGTAGGGACGCGTGGCCCCCACGAGCCGCGCACGGCGAGACGATCACCCGTACGCGTCACGCGGGCCGGGCGAGCCCCCGGCTGATGACGAGCCGCTGGATCTGGTTCGTGCCCTCGAAGATCTGCATGATCTTCGCCTCGCGCATGTAGCGCTCGACCGGGAAGTCCCGCGTGTAGCCGTAGCCGCCGAAGACCTGGACCGCGTCCGTGGTGACCCGCATCGCCGTGTCGGTGGCGATGAGCTTGGCCGCGCTGGCCTGGCGGCTGAAGGGGCGGCCGAGGTCGCGGCGGCGGGCCGCGTCCAGGTAGGTGGCGCGGGCGGCGTCGACGGCGGCGGCCATGTCGGCGAGGAGGAAGCCGAGGCCCTGGTGGTCGACGAGCCGGCGGCCGAAGGTGGTGCGCTCGTTGGCGTACGCGACGGCGGCGTCGAGGGCTGCCTGGGCGAGGCCGGTGGCGCAGGCGGCGATGCCGAGGCGGCCGCTGTCGAGGGCGCTGAAGGCGATCTGGAGGCCCTGGCCCTCGTCGCCGATGCGCCGGTCCTCCTCGATGAGGGCGCCGTCCCAGTACGCGGCGGTCGTCGGCACGGCCTGGAGGCCCATCTTGCGCTCGGGGGCGCCGAACGAGAGGCCCTCGGTGGCGCCGGGGGCGAGGAAGCAGGAGATGCCGTGGCTGCCGGGGGCGGTGCGGGCGAAGAGGGCGTAGAAGTCGGCCTTGCCGCCGTGGGTGATCCAGGCCTTGGTGCCGGTGACCCGGTACCCGCTGCCGTCCTCCTGGCGCTCGGCCTTGCAGGTGAGGGCGGCGGCGTCGGAGCCGGCCTGCGGCTCGGAGAGGCTGTAGCCGCCGATGGTCCGGCCCTCCAGCATCGCGGGCAGCCAGCGCTCCTTCTGCTCCGGGGTGCCGAAGGTGTGCAGGGGGTGGCAGGCGAGGGTGTGGACGCTGGTGGCGACGCCGACGGCGGCCCAGCGCGCGGCGAGCTCCTCCAGGACCTGGAGGTAGACCTCGTAGGGCTGGCCTCCGCCGCCGTACTCCTCGGGGTACGGGAGGCCGAGGAGCCCGGCCTCGCCGAGGGTGGCGAAGAGCCCTTCGGGATAGGTCTCGGCGGCCTCGTGCTCGTTCACCCGCGGAGAGAGCTCCTTGTCGGCGATCTCCCGGGTGAGGGCGATGAGGTCCGCTGCCTCGGGGGTGGGAAGCAGGCGGTCGACATCCATGGCGACTCCAGCGGCGCGCAAAGTGGTACTGGGGAAGGTACTGCAGTACCGGTTAGCGTAGCGCAGAAGGGTTCCGTAGTAACCCCCTCGAACGGCGGCCTGGAATACTGGCGGAGTGATCGAGACCTCGGCCGACGCCCCCAAGCTGACGGGTCGCGGAGCGGCGCGCCGCTCCGCCCTCTTCGAGGAGCTCGTCGCCCTCCTCGTCGGCGAGGGCTTCGCCCGGCTGACGCTCGACGACCTCGCCGCGCGGCTGCGCTGCTCGAAGCGGACCCTGTACGGCCTGGCCGGCAGCAAGGAGCAGCTGGTGCGGGCGGCGGTCGTGCACTTCTTCCGGCGCGCCACGGCCCGCGTCGAGGCGGTCCTCGCCGCCGCGAGCGATCCGGGCGAGCGGCTCGCCGCCTATCTGCGGGCGGTTTCGGCCGAGCTGGCTCCCGTCTCACCGCAGTTCTTCGACGACGTCGCGGCCTTCGAGCCGGCGGCGGAGGTGTACGAGCGGAACACGCGCGCGGCGGCCGGCCGGGTGCAGCAGCTCATCGAGGAGGGCGTGCGGGCCGGGGTGTTCCGCGAGGTGCACGTGACCTTCGCGGCCGACGTCATCTCCTCGGTGATGGTCCGCATCCAGCGCCGCCAGGTGGCCGCGGCGACCGGTCTCGCCGACGCCGAGGCGTACGACCAGCTGGCCGAACTGCTGCTCAGCGGCCTCCGGAAGGCCTGAGCCCCCGACAGGTCCGAATGGCCGGTTTCCGCCCCGCGTTCGATCACCCTGCGCAGGTGATCCACTACTCTGTGCGGCGCCACTGACCACTCCACCCCACCCCAGGGAGCCTCCGCGTGGAGCGCAGCCGTACCGTCCTCAGGATCCGTGCCGTCCTCGCCGCCATGGGCGTCACCGCCGCCCTCGCCGCGGCCCCCGCGGCGCAGGCCGCCCCCGCCGAGAAGCCCGTCGCCGCTCCCCCGGCCCCCTGCACCGGGGAGTTCGAGGGCGACAAGCGGCTCGGCCCGAAGTTCCTGCCGAAGAAGTGGCAGGAACCGGTCGGCCCCCTCCTCAATCGCTACCACCGGACCGGGCGGCTCTCCTCCGCCGACTTCCTCAAGAAGTACTGGGAGGGCCCGGCCGACACGGGCAGCTGGAAGTACCCGCCGAACGACGGCTTCGCCGAGGTCAACGGCACCGTCGACAAGGCCCCGGAACTCCTGGCGGAGGGCGAGCGCCTGGACCGCTTCGGCTCGGAGTACGGCTCCTACCTCGCCCCGGCCGGCGACGACTACGCCAAGCGGGCGCTGCCCCCGCAGAACCTCAACACCCGTGACGCCGCCTTCCCCTGCGACTACCACCTGTACGAGGTGACCCGGAGCTTCGTCGTCTGGGAGGGCTCCATCGCCCCCTGGTTCGAGCAGCCCGGCGGCGGCCGCCAGATCAAGCTGGACCCCGCCTTCCTGAACCCCGGCGACGGCCAGCGCCTCAACGTCAAGTGGCTCCTCGACAACGGCTACCTGGTACGCGTCCCCGCGTGACCGACCGCCGGACGCTGGAACGGGCACTCCGGGAGACCGGGGTGCCCGCCGCGTACTACTGGATCGAAGGCGTCCACGAACCGACGCCCACCCCGCCCGACTTCGTCTATCTGCGCAGGACCGCGAACGGCTGGGAGACCGGCGTGTACGAGCGGGGCGTGCACGAGCCGGTCGCCACGCACGCCACCGAGGCGGACGCCTGCGCCCACCTGCGGACGCTCCTGGGCGTGTGAGTCCCCCTACGCCACCGACCCGATGCGTCCGTCCGGTTCGCGGGGGCCGTCGTGGTGGATGGGGGTGTGGGCGCCGGTGAGGGAGACGCCGCTGCCGCCGCGGCGGTTGGCGACGATCTCGGCGCCGATCGACAGGGCGGTCTCCTCGGGGGTGCGCGCGCCGAGGTCGAGGCCGATCGGGGAGCGCAGGCGGGCGAGTTCGAGTTCGGTGACGCCGACGTCGCGGAGGCGCTCGTTGCGGTCCTCGTGGGTGCGGCGGGAGCCCATCGCGCCGATGTAGGCGACGGGAAGCCTCAGGGCGGCCTGGAGGAGGGGGACGTCGAACTTCGCGTCGTGGGTGAGGACGCAGAGGACCGTGCGGCCGTCGACCTCCGTCGACTCCAGGTAGCGGTGGGGCCACTCGACGACGATCTCGTCGGCCTCGGGGAAGCGGGCGCGCGTCGCGAAGACGGGCCGCGCGTCGCAGACGGTGACGTGGTAGCCGAGGAGCTTGCCGACGCGGACGAGGGCGGCGGCGAAGTCGATGGCGCCGAAGACGATCATGCGGGGGGCGGGGACGGAGGACTCGACCAGGAGGGTCAGCGGCTGGCCGCAGCGGCTGCCGTCCTCGCCGATCTCCACGGTGCCGGTGCGGCCCGCGTCGAGCATCGCACGGGCCTCGCCGGCCGCGGTGCGGTCCAGCTCGGGGTGGCCGCCGAGCTTCCCCTCGTACGAGCCGTCGGGGTGGACGAGGAGGGCCTGGCCCATCAGCTCGTCGGGGCCGGAGACGATGCGGGCCAGGGCCGCCGCCTCCCCCGTCGCCGCGGCCGCCAGCGCGGCGGGGAAGACCCCGCCGCGGACCGGGGTGACGAGTATGTCGATGATGCCGCCGCAGGTCAGGCCGACCGCGAAGGCGTCCTCGTCGCTGTAGCCGAAGCGCTCGACGACGGTCCTGCCGTCTTCGAGGGCCTGGACGCACAGGTCGTAGACCGCGCCCTCCACACACCCGCCGGAGACCGATCCGATCGCCGCGCCCTCGCTGTCGACGGCGAGGGCGGCTCCCGGCTGCCGGGGCGCGCTGCCGCCGACCGCCACCACGGTGGCGACGGCGAAGGCGCGTCCCTGCTCGACCCACCGGTGCAGCTCTTCGGCGATGTCCAGCATCTGGGTTCTCCTTGGAAGGTGTGGGGAGGGCTGCGGTGCGGCGTCAGCTGACGCCGAGCCAGCTCTCGACGGGATGGATCGCGAAGTACACGATGAAGATCGCGGTCAGGCCCCACATGAAGCCGCCGACCTCGCGCGCCTTGCCCTGCGCCGTCTTGATCACGACGTAGGAGATCACACCGGCCGCGACACCCGTGGTGATGGTGTACGTGAACGGCATCAGGACCACGGTGAGGAAGACCGGGATCGCGACGGCGCGGTCGCTCCAGTCCACGTGCTTGGCGTTCTGCATCATCATCGAGCCGATGACGACCAGGGCCGCGGCGGCGACCTCCTGGGGCACGATCGCGGTGAGCGGCGTGAAGAAGAGGCAGAGGGCGAAGAATCCGCCGGTGACCACGGAGGCCAGACCCGTGCGGGCGCCCTCGCCGACGCCGGTCGCGGACTCGACGAAGACCGTCTGCCCGGAGGCTCCGCCCACACCACCGACGATACCGCCGGCGCCGTCGATGAAGAGCGCCTTGGAGAGGCCGGGCATCCGGCCCCTGTCGTCGGCGAGCTTGGCCTCGGTGCCGACGCCCAGGATGGTGGCCATGGCGTCGAAGAAGCCGGCGAGCACCAGGGTGAAGACGATCATGGTGATCGTGATGTAGCCGACGTCTCCCCAGCCGCTGAAGGACACGTTCCCGATGAGGGAGAAGTCCGGTGCGGAGACCGCGCTGCCGTGCAGCTCCGGGGCGCCGGAGAACCAGGCCTTGGCCGGGATGTCGGCGACCGCGTTGAGGACGACCGCGACGACGGTGCCGGCGACGATGCCGATGAGGATGGCGCCGGGGACGTTGCGGGACTGGAGCGCGAAGATCAGCAGCAGGGTGAAGGCGAAGATGAGGACGGGCCAGCCCTGGAGCTCACCGGCCGGGCCGAGGGTGACGGGACCGCCGCCGGGGGCGGGGTTCTCGTGCACGAAGCCGGCCTTCACGAAGCCGATGATCGCGATGAAGAGGCCGATGCCGATGGTGATGGCGTGCTTCAGGGCGAGCGGGATCGCGTTCATGATCATCTCGCGGAGGCCGGTGACGACCAGGAGACAGATCACGGCGCCGTACGCCACGGACATGCCCATGGCCTGCGGCCAGGTCATGACGGGGACGACCTGGGAGGCCATCACACCGGAGACGCTCAGACCGGCGGCGAGGGCCAGCGGGACCTTGCCCCAGAAGCCCATGAGCAGGGTCGTCGCGGCCGCGCAGAGGGCGGTGGCGGTGATGAGCGCCGGCTGGCCGAGCAGATGGCCGTCGACGTCCTTGCCGCTGAGGATCAGGGGGTTGAGCAGGAGAATGTACGCCATCGCCATGAAGGTGGTGACGCCGCCGCGGATCTCCGTCGCGACGGTGGATCCTCTCTCCGAGATGTGAAAGTACCGGTCGAGCCAAGAACGCCCGGCGGGGTTGCGCGAGCCGGAGCCCGCGTCCTCCGCGGTGGTCTTGGGCTCCACAGACGACTGGGTCATGGGGCCTACTCCCAAGGTTCAAAGGGGCACCCGCATCAGACTTCGAAGCTCTGACGTGAAGCTGCGGGATTTGGGATATTGAGTTGGCTGCACGACCCGGGGGACGGCCCGAGACGAACGGGTGCTGCGGTGGTGCGGTACTGCGGGTACTCCGCCGAGGGAGCGCTCCGGGCGGTGCGGGCGGGGAAGTGTGACGTTCCTGGGAGGCGCGCACCGCCCGGAGGGTCCTACAGGGTGCCGGTGAGCGCCTCGGGGCGGACCGGCGTCTTGTTGAGCTCCAGGCCCGTCGCCGCCCGGATCGCCGCGAGGACGGCCGGGGTGGACGACAGGGTCGGGGCCTCGCCGATGCCCCGGACGCCGTACGGCGCGTTGGGGTCGGCCAGTTCGAGGTAGTCGACCGGGATGGTCGGCGTGTCGAGGATCGTCGGGATCAGGTAGTCCGTGAAGGAGGGGTTGCGCACCTTCGCGGTCTTCGGGTCGACGATGATCTCCTCCATCACCGCGACGCCCAGGCCCTGGGTGGTGCCGCCCTGGATCTGGCCGACCACGGAGAGCGGGTTGACCGCCTTGCCGACGTCCTGGGCGCAGGCCAGCTCGATGACCTTGACGAGGCCGAGCTCGGTGTCCACCTCGACGACCGCGCGGTGCGCGGCGAAGGCGTACTGGACGTGGCCGTCGCCCTGGCCGGTGACGAGGTCGAAGGCCTGGGTCGGACGGTGCCGCCACTCCTCCTCGACCTCCACGACCTGGTCCTCCAGGACGTCCGCGATGGTGGCGAGGGCCTCGCCGCCGTCGGTGACGACCTTGCCGCCCTCCAGGAGGAGTTCGGCGTTGGCCCAGGCCGGGTGGTACGAGCCGAACTTGCGCCGGCCGATCTCCAGGACCTTCTCGCGGACGATCTCGCAGGAGTTCTTGATGGCGCCGCCGGTCATGTACGTCTGGCGGCCCGCGGAGGTCGAACCGGCCGAGCCCACCTGCGTGTCCGCGGGGTGGATGGTGACCTGCTGGACACCGAGCTCGGTACGGGCGATCTGCGCGTGGATGGTGACGCCGCCCTGGCCGACCTCCGCCGCGGCGGTGTGGACGGTGGCGACGGCCTCGCCGTTGATGACCTCGATGCGGATCTTGGCGGTCGAGTAGTCGTCGAAGCCCTCGGAGAAGCCGACGTTCTTGATGCCGACGGCGTAGCCGACGCCCCGGACGACGCCCTCGCCGTGCGAGGTGTTGGACAGGCCGCCCGGCAGCGCGCGGACGTCCGCGCCCTCGCCGGCGGTCTCCCACTGGCGCTCCGGCGGCAGCGGGCGGGCCTTGACCCGGCGCAGCAGCTCGGCGACCGGGGCCGGGGAGTCCACGACCTGGCCGGTCGGCATGATCGTGCCCTGCTCCATGGCGTTGAGCTGGCGCAGCTCCACCGGGTCCATGCCCAGCTTGGCCGCGAGCTTGTCCATCTGCGCCTCGTAGGCGAAGCAGGCCTGGACCGCGCCGAAGCCGCGCATGGCGCCGCAGGGCGGGTTGTTGGTGTAGAGGCCGATCGCCTCGATCTCGACGTCGTCGATGACGTACGGGCCGACCGAGAGGGAGGAGGCGTTGCCGACGACCGAGGCCGTGGAGGAGGCGTACGCGCCGCCGTCCAGGACGATCTTGCACTTCATGTGCGTGAGCTTGCCGTCCTTGGTGGCGCCGTGCTCGTAGTAGAGCTTCGCCGGGTGCCGGTGGACGTGCCCGAAGAAGGACTCGTACCGGTTGTAGACCATCTTGACCGGCTTGCCGGTGCGCAGGGCGAGGACGGAGGCGAGGATCTGCATGGAGATGTCCTCGCGGCCGCCGAAGGCGCCGCCGACACCGGCCATGGTCATGCGGACCTTCTCCTCGGGCAGGCCGAGGCAGGGGGCGATCTGCTTGAGGTCCGAGTGCAGCCACTGGGTGGCGACGTACAGGTCGACGCCGCCGTCCTCGGCCGGTACGGCGAGGCCGGACTCGGGGCCGAGGAAGGCCTGGTCCTGCATGCCGAAGGTGTACTCGCCCTTGACGATGACGTCGGCGCGCTCGGCGGCCTCGGCGGCGTTGCCGCGGATGATCGGCTGGCGGTGCACGATGTTCGGGTGCGGGACGTGGCCGGAGTGGTGGTCGTCGCGGTTCTCGTGGACCAGGATCGCGTCCGGGGCGAGGGCGGAGGCCTCGTCCGTGATGACCGGGAGCTCCCGGTACTCGATCTTGATCTTGGCGGCGGCGCGGCGGGCGGTCTCCGGGTGGTCGGCGGCCACGAGGGCGACCGGCTCGCCGTGGTGACGGACCTTGCCGTAGGCGAGGACGGGGGTGTCCTGGAACTCCATGCCGTAGTTCTTCGCGGCCGGCAGGTCCTCGTGGGTCAGGACGGCGTAGACGCCGTCCATCGTGAGGGCCTCGGAGGTGTCGATGGACACGATCTCGGCGTGCGCGACGGTGGAGCGCAGGATCTGGCCCCACAGCATGTCCTCGTGCCACATGTCCGAGGAGTACGCGAACTCGCCGGTGACCTTGAGGGTGCCGTCCGGGCGGAGCGTGGACTCGCCGATGCCGCCCTTGGTGTGGTTCTGGGTGACGTTCCTGGGGATGCCCGTGGTGGTGCCAGCCATGGTCAGACCGCCTCTCCCTGACGGGCGGCCGCGAGGCGGACCGCGTCGAGGATCTTCTCGTAACCGGTGCAGCGGCAGAGGTTGCCGGAGAGCGCCTCGCGGATGTCCGCGTCCGTCGGGGACGGGTTGCGCTCCAGCATCTCGTCGGCCGCGACGAGCAGACCGGGGGTGCAGAATCCGCACTGAACGGCGCCGGCGTCGATGAACGCCTGCTGGATCGGGGAGAGTTCGACACCCTCGCCGGTCTGCGAGTCCTGGGGCTTGGCCTCCCAGCGCTTGGCCTCGTCGATCGAGGTGCCGCAGGCGCCGCTCGCGCAACCGGCGTGCTCCTCACGCTGCTTGGCGTAGTCCGCCAGGCCCTCGACGGTGACGACCTCGCGGCCCTCGACCTGACCGGCGGCGACCAGACACGAGCAGACCGGCACCCCGTCGAGACGGACGGTGCAGGAACCGCACTCGCCCTGCTCGCACGCGTTCTTGGAGCCGGGCAGACCCAGACGCTCACGCAGAACGTAGAGGAGGGACTCGCCCTCCCAGACGTCGTCGGCTTCCTGCGGACGACCGTTGACCGTGAAATTGACGCGCATGGTTATGCAGCTCCCTCAAGCGTGCGGCCCGCGCCGCGGTACTGCTCCCACGTCCAGCCGAGCTGGCGGCGAGCCATGATGCCGACGGCGTGGCGCCGGTACTTGGCGGTGCCACGGACGTCGTCGATCGGGTTGGCGGCGGCCGAGCAGAGGTCGGCGAACTGCTTGGCGATCGACGGGGTGATGATCTTGCCGTTGTCCCAGAAGCCGCCCTCCTCCAGAGCCGCGTTCAGGAAGGCCTCGGCCTCCTTGGCGCGGATCGGGGTCGGCGCGGCGGAACCGATGCCGGTGCGCACGGTCCGGGTCTCCGGGTGCAGGGCCAGGCCGAAGGCGCAGACCGCGATGACCATCGCGTTGCGGGTGCCGACCTTGGAGTACTGCTGGGGGCCGTCCGCCTTCTTGATGTGGACGGTCTTGATGAGCTCGTCGGGCTGGAGCGCGTTGCGCTTCACGCCCGTGTAGAACTCGTCGATCGGGATGAAGCGGTTGCCGCGCACCGACTCGACCTCGACCTCGGCGCCCGCGGCGAGCAGGGCCGGGTGGGCGTCACCGGCGGGCGACGCGGTGCCGAGGTTGCCGCCGACGCCGCCGCGGTTGCGGATCTGCGGGGAGGCGACCGTGTGCGAGGCCAGGGCCAGACCCGGGAGCTCCGTGCGCAGGTTCTCCATGATCTGCGTGTACGGGACGGAGGCGCCGAGGCGTACGTTCTCCTCGCCGACCTCCCACTCGCGCAGCAGCTCGATGCGGTTCAGGTCCAGGAGGTACTCGGGGCGCCGGTGGTCGAAGTTGATCTCGACCATGACGTCGGTACCACCGGCGATGGGCACGGCCGTGGGGTGCTCGGCCTTGGCGGCGAGCGCCTCCTCCCAGCTGGCGGGGCGAAGGAAGTCCATGGTGGCTCTCTTCTAGTGATTCTGGTGTTCGGGGGTCGAGCAGTGGGTCCGGGGAGACGGCCGGCCCTCGACGTGTTCATGTGCTGTTCACGCGGTGTGTGGCCTAGTACACAAGCCACGATCGCCCGGGTGCAGTCACCGAAAACATGAAGGAGTTGGCTGGTGCCCGTCGTCGTCTTGTAGATTCGAACGAAAGGCAGGGAACGGAAACCTCACCGTTTCCCCCTGGAAACGGTGGCACCACGCCACCGTCGACAACGCGACACCACCATCAGCGAACGAAGGAACGGCGGCGACACGATGCGGCTGCGCGCACTGCTGGAGAACGACGCGCTCGGGCTGCGCCTGCTCGGCGGCGAGGACGAGCTGGACCGGACCGTCCGAGGCGTGATGACGACGGACCTCAAGGACCCCAGCCGGTACCTGTCCGGCGGCGAGCTGGTGCTCACCGGCCTCGCCTGGCGGGCGGAGCCCGCCGACACCGAGCCCTTCGTCCGGATCCTGGCCTCGGCCGGCGTGGCCGCCCTGGCCGCGGGCGAGGCCGAGCTCGGCGACATCCCCGACGACCTCGTGGCGGCGTGTTTGCGCCACCGGCTCCCGCTCTTCGCGGTGAACGAGTCCGTTGCGTTCGCGACGATCACCGAGCACGTTGTTCGACAGGTCTCCGGCGAGCGGGCCGGCGACCTCGCGGCCGTCGTCGACCGGCACAGGCGGCTCATGACCTCCGGCCCGGCCGGCGGCGGCCCCGAGGTCGTCCTCGACCTCCTGGGCTCCGATCTGGACCTGCGGGCCTGGGTCCTCTCCCCCACCGGCCGCCAGATCGCGGGCGCCGGAGAGCCCCTGGAGGCCGGGCTCGCCGCCACCCTGGCCGGTGAGCACCTGGCCGCCACCCGGACCGGCCGGCGCGGCCCGCACCGGCTGAGCGCCGCCGGATCCACGTACTCGCTCTTCCCGATCCGCAACACCGGCCGGGGCGCCGCGCCCGCCTCCCGGGACGTGCGCGAGACGGTCCTGTCGGACTGGCTGCTCGCCGTCGAGGCGGACGCCGGGGACTGGCCCGCCGCCCGGCTCGACCTGCTCCAGGGCGTCACCCAGCTGATCGCCGTCGAGCGGGACCGGCGCGACGCGGCCCGTACGGTACGGCGCCGGCTCGCCCAGGAGGTCCTGGAGCTGGTGCAGACGGGCGCCGCGCCCGCCGAGATCGCGGCCCGCCTCCGGGTCGCCGCCCCGGTGCTGCTGCCCGGGCTCGGCACGGCCCCGCACTGGCAGGTCGTCGTCGCCCGCGTGGAGTGGGAGCAGGAGGCCGGCCAGACCCCCGTGGACAGCGGGCCGGTCGCGCAGGCGCTCCTGGAGGAGATCCTCGTCGACCCGGCGACCGTCGGCGCCGAGTCCGCCGACCGGATCGCGGTCGCGCACAGCGGCGACGAGGCGATCGCCCTGGTCCCGCTGGCCGCGGGCCCGCTGCCGGAGAGCGAGGACGAGGGCCCGGCCCCCGCCCTGGGCCTGCACGCGGACACGCTGCTGGCCTCCGTGCGGGCCCCGCTCTCCGCGGGTCTCGACGGCGACGGGCGCCTCACGCTCGGCGTCAGCGCGGCCGTGCACTCGGCCGAGGGCCTGCGCGGGGCCCTGGAGGAGGCCCGGCACGCCCGCCGGGTGGCCGCCGCACGACCCGGCCGGGTCTGCGCCGCCGGGCACCACGAGCTGGCCTCGCACGTGCTGCTGCTGCCGTTCGTCCCGGACGACGTGCGGCGCGCCTTCACGGCCCGGCTGCTCGACCCGCTGCGCGACTACGACCGCCGTCACCGGGCGGAGCTCATCCCGACCCTGGAGGCGTTCCTCGACTGCGACGGCTCCTGGACCCGCTGCGCGACCCGCCTCCACCTGCACGTGAACACGCTGCGCTACCGGGTGGGGCGGATCGAGCAGCTCACCGGCCGCGACCTCTCCCGCCTGGAGGACAAGCTCGACTTCTTCCTGGCGCTGCGGATGAGCTGAGCCGGATGGGCCGAGCCGGCGTGCGCATCGGTTGAATCGAACGTTCCAGGGCCCGCCCAGGGCCCCGGCGCTTCACTCTTTCGGGCGAGTCCGGAGGAGTGTCGTCCGGGCCTGCGGCGGGCCTTCCGCATCGGGGCGCGCGGACCGGACCCGGGCCTGATCACCGCCTTGATCACGGGCCGATCGGCGATCCGCCGGCCCGCCGGACCGGGGCGGGGCGGGGCTCTCCACCCCCGCTCGAGTTTGTGAAATTTTTCACCCGACCCCTTGGCCGGGTACTGCCGTTCATGCTGAGATGCCGTCCTACTCAACAGCTCGATGGCGCGCTCGGGGAGGGCAATGTGGCGGATACCGCCATGTCTGGTTCCGAATCAAGGGGTGGCGAAGATCCGTCCCTCGCCTACGGCAAGGAGACACCCGTGGAGACCGCCATATGGCGGCTCCGCTCCCGAGGTTGCTGGACGGACGCGGCCGCGCTGCTCGCGCCGCACGCGTCCGAACCGGCGGCCGCACTCGAACGGGCCGCGCTGCTCATCGAGCGCTGCCTCTACACCGAACAGGGCTGGGCCGACGCCGAGGAGGCGCTCCGGGCGGCCGAGGCGGTGGCCGGCACCGACGAGGAACGCGGTGCCGCGGCCTGTGAACGCGGCTATCTCGCCTACGCCTCCACGCTGTTGGGCGTACGCGACCGGGCCGACGAGGCCCGGATGGCGCTCGGCAGGGCGGCGGCGCTGATCGGCCCCTCCGCCGGCGGCCGGCCGCTCCTGGACTTCCGGCGCGGGCTCGTCGCCCAGAACCTCGGCGACTCCCCGCAGGCGGCCCGCGCCGCGTACCGCAGGGCGCATGCCGGGGCGACCGCGCAGGGGGACTCGCTCCTGCTCTCCTTCACCTGGCGGCACCTCGCCGGACTCGCCCTGCGCGAGGGCGAGTTGGCGGAGGCGCGGCACGGTTTCGCGGAGTCCCTGCGGATCCGCGAGGAGCTCGGCTATCTGGTCGGTACGGCCCCGGCGCTCACGGCCCTGGCGACCACGGAGACCGAACCGGAGGCGGGCCGCCTGCGCGCCGAGGCGAGACGCCTCTTCCAGTTGCTCGGCGGGGTGCCGACCTGGCTGTCGGCCCAGCTGACACCCCGTCCGGCCACCTGAAGTCACGGGCGCTGACAGCCTGGTGACGTCTCGTCACCTTTCCTTCGGTACGAGACACACCAGGCTGTCGTCGGTGCCGACGAGCAGGGCGCCGGCGCCGGTGACCGCGACCGCGCGGACCGGGGGGCCCGGGCGGAAGGAGAGCGTCGGGCCGCCCTCCGGCCGGTGGAGTTCGACGAGGCCGTCGGCCCAGGCCGCGGCGACCAGCGGCCCGTACGGGGTCTCGGTCGCGTGCAGGGAGACGACCGGCGAGGAACGTTCGGCGAGGGGCTCGGCGTGCGTGTCGCGGCCGGGGGTCCAGAGCCGGACGCTCCCGTCGGCGCCCCCGGAGCAGACGAACGGGGTCTCGGACTCGACCGCGGCGACGGCCGTGACCCGGCCGCTGTGCGAGGCCGACTGGTGAAGGCCCGTCAGGCCGAAGGCGTGGACGGAGCCCAGCCGGTCCCCCACCACCACCGATCCGGCGATCGCCGCGAGGGCCGTGCCCGGGTGGCGGGCGAGGGTCGCCGAGACCGCCTCGGTGAGCCGCTCCAGGTACGGGGGCCGGGGCGCCGTTCCCCGTACGGCGTGCAGCCGGCCCCGGTCGTCCAGGAGCAGCACCGTGCCGTCCGGCGCGGGCGCGAGCGCGGTGATCCGGCCGGGGACGGCGTGCGCGAGGCGCCCGGCGGGGCTCGCGTCGGCCTCGTGGAGCAGCCGTACGGTGCCGGTGGGGTCGCCGACGAGGAGCATTCCCTCCAGCGGCGGGCCGCCCGCCGCGCCGAGCACGGCGACCGGGCCCGGCCAGGGCGGGTTCAGGTCGCCTCGGTGGCGGGCCCACCGGACCCGCCAGGGCGCGTCCGCCGCGAGTTCGGCGAGCGCGGGGCGCAGCCGGGGGTCGGCGCCGTCGCCGAGCGCGGCGAGGAGGACCAGCGCCCGCTCCGCCGGGGCCTGTTCGCGGCAGAGCGACTGTCCGGCGCGCATCCAGGCCGTGCGGAGCCCGCCGTGCTCGTCGGCGGTGCCCTCGCCGGGGCGGGCGGACGGTTCGGGCCCGTCGAGGGTGCCCGGCACTCCGGCGAGGGCGGCGCCGGTGACGTACGCGGTGGTGACGAGCAGCGGGTCGGCCGCGCAGACGGCCGCCGGGTCGGAGAGGTCCGGCAGCGGCGGGGCCGGCTCCGCGGAGGCGCCGCCGGGGGGCTCGGGCTCGCCGTCGAGGTCGACGACGGTGACGCGGCGTTCGGCGCGCAGGACGGCGGGGGCCGGGGTGCCGCTCCGGGCCTCGACCACGAGGCGGACCCTCCCGACGCCGGCGAGCTCGACGATGAGCCGGGTGAGCGCGGCGGGTTCGGCGGCGGCGTGCAGGTCGGTGAGGAGGAGGACGGTCCGGCCGGCGGGCCGCGCCTCGCTGGTGGCGAGGGCGTGGACGAGGTCGCCGGGCGAGCGGGCCACGACGCCGAGGCGGTCGGCGATCGTCCAGGCCGCGCCGAGCGCGCTCTGCCCGGCGAGCGGGACGAGCATCCGGGGCGCCCGGCGGCGGGAGCGGCCGGAGCGCGGGCCGTACGCGGCGAGCCAGCCGAGGAGGGCCGTCTTGCCGCTGCCCGGGGCTCCGGTGACGAGGCAGAGCCGGGGCGCCTCGGGATCGGTGAGCCAGCCGAGCAGCGCGCTGGCCTCGGCTTCCGTACCGTCCCCTGCCGGGGACGGGGGCGCGGACGGCATGGGACACCTCACGGGCGACGCGGACGGCTGACGCCTTCGACCTTAGTCTCCCCGGGCCCAGGGGGTGCCGTGTCGGTCAGGCCGGATCGGGGAGCGGCGTCTGGTGCCGTGCCTCGCCAGGCGGAGGAGGGATCCGATGGCGGAGCCATGGCGAGTGACGACAACGCGGCGAGGTGCGGTGCCAGACGCCGCGAGTCCGGCCTGACCGACACGGCACCCCCTAGCACTCCGATCCGGCGAAGTGCTCTCGCACCAGGGTCTGGACGACGGTCAGGTCCTGGGCGATCAGGGCGTCGAGCAGGGCGGTGTGCTCGGCGGCGTCGGCGACGAGGTCGCCGTGGCGGAGGGCGGGGGCGCTGATCAGGGGCCACTGGGAGCGGCGGTGGAGGTCGTCGGCGACGGCGAGCAGCTGTTCGTTCCCGGCGAGGGAGAGGACGGCCCGGTGGAAGGCCCGGTCGGTCTCGGCGTAGTGGGCGCGGTCGCCGCGGGCTGCGGCGGTCGCGGTCGCCTCGGCGAGCGGCCGGAGTTCGGCCCAGCGGACGGCGGGGACCGTGCGGGCGAGCCGCAGCATGACGGGGACCTCGATGAGCGCGCGGACCTCGGCGAGTTCGGCCAGCTCGCGGGGGGTGCGCTCGGTGACGCGGAAGCCTCGGTTCGGCACGACCTCGACGGCCCCCTCGACGGCGAGCCGCTGCATGGCCTCGCGGACGGGGGTGGCGGAGACGCCGAAGCGCTCGCCGAGGGCGGGGGCGGAGTAGACCTCGCCGGGGCGGAGCTCGCCGCCGACGAGCGCGGTACGCAGGGCTTCGAGGATCTGCCCGCGAACGGAGTGCCGGTGCACGGTACGGGGACCGAGCGGCGCCGGTTCCTCACAGGCGTGCCCGATGCGCGTGCCCTCGGCGCGAGACGCGCGGGCCGCCGGTCCGGGGTGCGTGCCCTCGGCGCGGGGCGCGCGGGCCGCCGGTCCGGGGTGCGTGCCCTCGGTGCGGGGGGCCCGGGCCGCGGGTCCGGGGTGCGTGCCCTCGGCGCGGACCGCCGGCTCGGGGTGCGTGCCCTCGGCGCGAGGCGCGCGGGCCGCCGGTCCGGGGTGCGTGCCCTCGGTGCGGGGGGCGCGGGCCGCGGGTCCGGGGTGCGTGTTCTCGGTGCGGGAGGCCGGCCCGGCGCGGAGGGCCGGTTCGCCGTGGGTGTGTTCGCCCCGGGCGTCCTGCGTGCCGCGTATCTGCTGTTCCGGTACGCGTACGGACGCGCCGAGCGGGCCCGTGGCGTCGCCGAAGGGCGGGGACGGTCTCTCCGTCGCCCGCTCGCGCGCTGCGCCCTGCTCCACCCGGGTCCCTCCTGCGGCCTCGTGCCGGGCTCGGCTCGCGTCGCCCGGGTCCTCTGTGCACCATAGGCGAACGGACCGACATCCGGGGCATACGGGCCGCCCCCGCAGGTGGGAGGGGTCCGCCGGTGGTGAGAGGCCACCCCGAATCGGGTAAGGTAAGGCTAACCTTCCAGCGCTCGCGATTCGGTGGTCCGCATGCCCGTACCCGCCCTGTTGCCCGCCCCTCTCGCCTCGCCCGTCGCGGCTTCCTACGCCCGGCTCGCCGAGGCCTTCCCCGGCCTGCGGATAGAGGAACCCGCCCGGGGCGAGCGGCTGCCGGACGGCGCGGGCTGGGTGGGCGCGGAGGCGCTGGCGGCCGGCGGCCCCGCCCTCGACGCCTTCCTCGCCTGGGACGACGCGCAGGTGCTGCGGGACTACGGCACCCGCGCCCGCCCGGACGTCGTCGCCGGTTTCGGACTGCACCGCTACGCCTGGCCCGCCTGCCTCCTCGTCACCGTCCCGTGGTTCCTGGAGCGCCGGGTCCCCCGGCTGCCCGCCCGGAACGTGGCCTTCCAGCGCGCGCTCGGCCGCCTCGCGGTCCGGGTGGAGGAGTTCGCCTGCCTCCCGGACGACCCCGCGGCCGACCTGCCCGGCGCCCGGGTCGTCGCCGACGAGGAGGCGCTGCGGGCCGAGGTCCGCTCCTCGCTCGCCGAGCACTTCGAGGCCGTCCTCGACGGCTTCGGGCCCCGGATGCGGCGCGGCCGCCGGGCCCTGTGGGGGATGGCCACGGACGAGATCGTCGAGGGCCTCTGGTACGTCGCGGACCTGCTCGGCGAGGAGCGGCGGGCGAGGGCCGAGCTCGAACTCCTCCTGCCCGGCACCCCCGAGCCGTACAAGCCGTACGCGGGCGGGGCGGGCTTCCGCGAGCTGCCCGGGTCCGAGGGGCCGGACGGCGCTGCGCACGCCACCCGCGACCGGGCCGCCTGCTGCTTCTTCTACACGCTGCGCCCCGAGGACACCTGCCTCACCTGCCCGCGCACCTGTGACGCCGAGCGCGTCCGCCGGCTGGCCGCGACCGCCTGAGGCCCCGGGGGATTACGCCACCCGGACGAGTGGCGTAAATCGAACTCAAATCCCCTTCCCTGCATGCGCGTTCGACCAGATCGCACCTATTCGTATGCCCCGCGACCCCGATGGCGTGCTCTTGCCCGGAAACCCCTTGAGCGCCCCACGGGGTCGGCCAGTATGGGCCGCCAAACGCCCTACTGCGATGCAAGGGACACCGCATGAGACTGACCGACATATCGCTGGACTGGCTGCTTCCGGGCGGCGTGATGGTGGCCGGGGTCCTGACGGCGGTGGCGGTGCTCGCGCGCGGGAAGCGCGCCGGTGACCAGGCCGCGGCCGACGACTCCTGGGAACGCAGCGAGGAGCGCCGCAGACGCAAGGAGGCCGTCTACGGATTCGCCTCGTACGGGCTGCTCTTCCTCTGCGCTGCCGTCGCGGCGGCGCTGTCCTTCCACGGCCTCGTGGGCTTCGGCCGGCAGAACCTGAACCTCGCCGGGGGCTGGGAGTACCTCGTACCCTTCGGCCTCGACGGCGCGGCCATGTTCTGCTCGGTGCTCGCGGTCCGCGAGGCCAGCCACGGCGACGCGGCCCTCGGTTCGCGTCTGCTCGTCTGGCTGTTCGCGGGCGCGGCGGCCTGGTTCAACTGGGTCCACGCGCCGCGCGGCATGGGTCACGACGGGGCTCCGCACTTCTTCGCGGGCATGTCCCTCTCGGCGGCGGTCCTCTTCGACCGGGCGCTGAAGCAGACCCGCAGGGCCGCGCTGCGCGAGCAGGGCCTGGTGCCCCGTCCGCTGCCGCAGATCCGCATCGTGCGGTGGCTGAGGGCGCCCCGGGAGACCTTCGCGGCCTGGTCGCTGATGCTCCTGGAGGGCGTGCGGACCCTGGACGAGGCGGTCGACGAGGTGCGCGAGGACCGGCGGGAGAAGGAGCAGAACCGGCTCCGCCGGCGCGACCAGGTGAAGCTGGACCGGGCGAGACTCAAGGCGATCAACCGTCAGCACCGTGCCTTCGGGCTCGGCCGCGGCGGCGGACGCCAGGTCGAGATGGCGGCTCTGGGCGCCCCGGCCGGTGCGGGTTCCGGCCCGGGTGCGGGCAGTGGTTCGGGCTCCGCGACGGCCGCCGTGCAGGCCGCCGTCGCGGAGCCCGCCATAGCGGACCCCGGACAGCTGCCGCTTCGACCCCGGCCCTCCCTGCAAGCCGTCAGGGGCGATGAGCCCCGCCCCGGCGAGTCCCGGACGGTGGACCTCACCGCCGA
The DNA here is from genome assembly GCF_042874035.1 of Streptomyces sp. NPDC004284. Lineage (NCBI taxonomy): Bacteria > Bacillati > Actinomycetota > Actinomycetes > Kitasatosporales > Streptomycetaceae > Streptomyces > Streptomyces sp. NPDC004284. The sequence continues at coordinate 27,099 of NZ_JBIAMJ010000031.1, forward strand.
GGACGACACCCAGGCACTGCCGCGTCTCGACTCCCTGGAGCGCAAGCTCAAGGATCTGGAGCAGCAGTTCGGCTGAGGCAGTACGGAAATCCGGCGGGGCCGCCTCTCAGGCGGCCCCGCCGTCCAGTTCGAACCACACCACCTTGCCCACCCCGTGGTCCTCGACTCCCCAGGAGTCGGCGAGTGCCTGGACGAGGACGAGTCCCCGGCCGTGCGTACCGTCGTCGGCGGGCGGTACGGGCGGCCTCGTGAGGCCGGGCACGAAGTCACGGACCTCGACCCTCAACTGCTCCGGCACGACCGTCGCGGTCACGACGGCCCCGTGGTCGGTGTGGACCAGGGCGTTGGTCACCAGTTCGCTGGTGAGCAGTTCGGCCACGTCGGAGGCGCCCGGTCCGCCCCACTTCCGCAGCAGTTCACGCAGGGCATGTCGCACCTCCGGCACCGCGGTGAGATCCGCGCATCCCACCTTCCTGAGCAGTTGAGTCGGCTGTCGTGCCTCCCCGGCCATATCCCCCACCCACAGGTCGCGTCGAACAGGCTCACGGGGATGCATGCCCCGTGTCACCGTCCGCATTCATGAGGTGGCGCCGGACACACCCTCAGGGTCTGGGCACGTTGCGCAGGTTGGAGCGGGCCATCTGGAGCATCCGGCCCACTCCCCCGTCCAGGACGATCTTGCTGGCGGAGAGCGCGAAGCCGGTCACCATGTCGGCGCTGATCTTCGGCGGGATGGAGAGCGCGTTGGGGTCGGTGACGACGTCGACCAGGGCCGGCCCCTTGTGCTTGAAGGCGTCCCTGAGCGCGCCCGCGAGGTGTTTGGGCTTCTCGACGCGGACGCCGTAGGCCCCGGCGGCGCGGGCGATGGCGGCGAAGTCCGGGTTCTTGTTCGTCGTGCCGTACGAGGGGAGCCCGGCGACCAGCATCTCCAGCTCGACCATGCCGAGGGAGGAGTTGTTGAAGAGGACGACCTTCACCGGCAGGTCGTACTGCACCAGGGTCAGGAAGTCGCCCATCAGCATCGAGAAGCCGCCGTCGCCGGAGAGCGAGACGACCTGGCGGTTCCGGTCGGTGAACTGGGCGCCGATCGCCTGCGGCAGGGCGTTGGCCATGGAGCCGTGGCTGAACGAGCCGATGATCCGCCGCCGTCCGTTGGGCGAGAGGTAGCGGGCCGCCCAGACGTTGCACATGCCGGTGTCGACCGTGAAGACCGCATCGTCGTCGGCGAGGTCGTCGATGACGGAGGCGACGTACTCGGGGTGGATCGGGACGTGCTTCTCGACCTTGCGGGTGTAGGCCTTGACGACGCCCTCCAGCGCGTCGGCGTGCTTCTTCAGCATCTTGTCGAGGAAGCGGCGGTCGGTCTTGGCGCGGACCCGGGGGATCACACAGCGCAGGGTCTCGCGGACGTCCCCCCAGACGGCCAGGTCGAGCCGGGAACGGCGGCCGAGGTGCTCGGGCCGGACGTCCACCTGCACGATCTTGACGTCGTCGGGCAGGAAGGCGTTGTACGGGAAGTCGGTGCCGAGCAGGATCAGCAGATCGCACTCGTGGGTGGCCTCGTAGGCGGCGCCGTACCCGAGCAGACCGCTCATGCCGACGTCGTACGGATTGTCGTACTGGATCCATTCCTTGCCGCGCAGGGCGTGGCCGACGGGTGACTTGATCCGCTCGGCGAACTGCATCACCTCGGGGTGCGCCCCCGCCGTGCCGCTGCCGCAGAAGAGCGTCACCCGGTCGGCGGCGTCGATCATCCGTACGAGGGCGTCGATCTCGGCGTCCCCCGGGCGGACGGTGGGCCGGGTGGTGACGAGCGCGGTCTCCGCGGTCTTCTCCGGGGCGGGCTGGGAGGCGATGTCGCCGGGCAGCGAGACGACGCTGACGCCGCGGCGGCCGACGGCGTGCTGGATCGCCGTGTTCAGCAGCCGGGGCATCTGCTTCGGGTTGGAGATGAGCTCGCTGTAGTGGCTGCACTCGCGGAACAGCTGGTCGGGGTGGGTCTCCTGGAAGTACGAGAGCCCGATCTCGCTGGACGGGATGTGCGAGGCGAGCGCGAGGACCGGGGCCATGGAGCGGTGGGCGTCGTACAGGCCGTTGATGAGGTGGAGGTTGCCGGGCCCGCAGGAGCCCGCGCAGGCGGCGAGGCCGCCGGTGATCTGGGCCTCGGCGCCCGCGGCGAAGGCGGCGGTCTCCTCGTGCCGCACCTGGATCCAGTCGAGTGCGGGGGTACGGCGGATCGCGTCGACGACCGGGTTCAGGCTGTCGCCGACCACGCCGTACAGCCGCCGGACGCCCGCACGGACGAGGATGTCGACGAACTGCTCCGCCACGTTCTGTTTGGCCATGGCTCCATCAACACACGGCCTCGCGGGTTACGCCTCCCAGACGGCCACCCCCGTACGGTCGTCGGCGTAACCCGTCACCCTCAGCTGGGTGTCGGCGAGGAAGGCGGCGAGGCCGGGCGGCTCGGCGTCGGCCCAGCGGGCGGCGAGCTCGTGGGCGAGGGCGGGTTCGCCGCGCATCGGCTCGGCGAACCCGGGCGAGGCGAGGAGGAGGGTGTCGCCCGCGCGGGCGACGGAGGCGCGGAAGCGGAAGGGCTCGGCGGGCGGCGGGACGGGCTCCTCGATGAGCGGCGGCGCGGTGGTGATGCCGAGGTCCATGGTGAGCCTGTCCCCCTCCTCGGTCGCCTCCGGGACGGCGGGCGGTGAGCCGAAGCCGACGACGGGGGCGCCGGTGACGGCGGCCGGTTCGGGAACGAGCGGTTCGAGGTCCTGCCAGGAGCCGTCGCGGAGCCGGAAGAGACCGCCGCCGCCGATGCCGAAGAAGACCCGGGTGCGGCACTCGGGGTCGGCGGGGAGGAGGAGGCAGCGGAGGGTCGCGGTGTACTCGTCGGGGGCGAGGCCCCGCTCGGCGGCGCGGGTCCGCAGCTTGCCGTAGGTGCGGTCGGTGAGCCGGTGCAGTCCGGACTTGAGGTCGCCCCGGCGGCCGGACCTGATGTCCTCGGAGAGCCGGGCGTGGCTGCGGCAGACGGCCTCGGCGATCCAGTGGCAGGCGTCGGCGGCGGCGAGGTGGGCGTCCTCGGCGGCGCGGGAGCCGGCGGCGACGGCGACGAGGACGAGCGCGGTCTCGTCGTGGCCGAAGCGGGCGGTGAGCAGGGCGTCGCGGCGGGGTTCGCCCCGGTAGCGGGCGGAGTCGCCGCGCACGGAGGCGGCGCGCAGGGTGCAGGTGCCGTAGCGGGCGCCGTCGAGGACGGTGTCGGCGACCAGTTCGCCGAGCTCGCCGGGGCGGGCCACGGGCAGCGCGGTGGGCTCGGCCTCGTACGTGGGTGGTCTGCTGCCGACGAACCCGGTCCTGGGCCGGGGTACGGACACGGGGATCTCGACGGTGAGTTCGGGACCTGCCTCCGGCTCCTCGTCGGCCTCCGGGAGCAGGGACACCTGCACGGTGGGCGCCTCGACGGCCGCCTCGGCGGGCGGGACGACCGGCCCCGGGAAGGTCCGGGGCCCGGCCCCTTCGGGCGCCTCCCAGGGCGCGGGCCCGGACGCGGGGCGCGCGGGACCGGCGCTGGGCACGGGCGGCGCGCCGGGCGCAGGAGGCTTACTGGGCGCCGGCGGCGCGGCGGCCGCCGGGGGTGCCGACGGCACAGGGGGCGCCTTCGGTGCCGGCGGCACCGGGGGTGGGCTCGGTGGTGCCGGGGCCTGTCGCGATGCGGGGCCCGGCGTCGTGCGGGGTGTCGTGTCGAAGTGGTCGTCGAGCGTGTCGCCCGAGACCGTCGGGGCCGTGTCCGGCGCCGACTCGTCGTAGAGCTTGTCCCACCAGTTGTCCCCCTGCTGAGTCATGCCCTTATTGTCCACCGCGTACGGCGTCCGAAAACGGGACACCAGGAAAACCGTTGCTGCAAATGGGTGGTCCGCCGGGCGGCCCCACCCCCCACGGGAAGGACGCCCGGCGGACCGGCGTGATCAGCGCACGTCGTAAGCGCGGATCACGGTCTGGGTGACGGAGTTGCCTTCGGCGTCCGTCAGTTCGGTTTTCAGGGTGACCTGCTTGCCGGTCGCGCCCGCGTGGTTCACGGTCGCGGTCCAGCCGCCGCCCTGCTGGGTGACCTGCGCTTCGGTCCAGGTCGTGCCCCCGTCGTAGGAGTACGAGAGCTTCGCCGAGGTGAGCGCCGCGGGGGTGTAGCCCGCGTGCCCCGTCGCGGTGAGGCCGATGTGTTGGCCGTCGGTCGCGGGGAGGGTCTTGAGTCCGTCCTCCGGAAGGTCGTACCGGGGGAAGAGAATCGGGATGCCCTGAGAATAGACGTTCTCGTCAAGCTTGGAGGTGAATTTCCACACCGAGTTGACGGAAAGGGAGCGGGCCCAGACCTTGCTGCCGATCTTCATGGTGTTCTGTTCGAGCGTGTACGTCCCGGCTTCGGCCGGTACCTCGAAGACGCCGAACGGCCAGCCGGTCTCGCCGATGAGCTCGCCGTCGCGGCTCAGGCGCAGGTTCCCTATGTCGCCGAAGGAGCCGGGCTCGGCGTGGTGGGTGCTGTCGCCCCACATGGCGTTCGCGAAGCCGATGAGGTTGCCCTGCCGCTCGGCGACGAGGACCGGCTTCCCGGTGGTGTCGCGGGGCGCGGTGGGGGCGATGACGCCGTCGTACCACTTCTCGGTGCGCCGCTCGCCGGGGGTGTACGTGCGGCGGGCGCCCATCATGACCTCCCCGAAGGGGAAGCTGCTGTTGACCATCTGCTGCCAGGCGGTGTCACCGGCGGAGTAGTACTCGGTGCGGGTGCCGGGCGCGGGGACGGTCTCCAGGGAGCCGAAGGAGATGCCGACGCCGTTCGGGCGGTAGGCGGCCGGGAAGTCCGTGAAGTCGGTGGCGATGCCGGCCGAGCCGTAGGTCGAGTCCGTGCGGCCGAGCTTGGCGTCGTGGACCCGGTACTCCTTGTCGTCACGGATCGCGGCGGTCTCCGGGAAGGCGAGGTTGTAGAGGTACGGGCTCTTCGCGGTGGCCTGCCAGGCGAGGGTGACCTCTCCGGCGGCCAGCTCGCCGAGGAGCGCGGTGGCCTCCGCGGACGGGACGGAGAGGACCGGCAGGCCGTTGCCGGTGAAGCCGCCGCTCGGGTACCAGCGGCCGGGGGCCGAGTGGTACGTGACGACGGCGACGGCGCCGGCGGCCTTGGCGTTCCGGGCGAGGGTGCCCGCGAAGGTGGCGTCGTCCGGGAGCCGGACGAGGGCGATGCGGCCCTGGACCCCGGCGGCCTTGAGCTCGGCCGGTGTGCCCGTTCCGGCGTCGACGAGGCGGGCGGAGCCGGTGCCGTCGAGGTTGTCGGAGCCGAGGGAGCCGGTGAGCGGGTGCAGGGCCGTGCCGTCGTCGGTGGTCAGCGAGGTGATCTGCGGGGCGGCGGCGCGCCAGTAGCTGCCGAACTCGAAGTCGCCCTCGTCGGCCTTGCCTTCGACCGAGGCGTAGTAGCCGCGGATGGTGCGCGGTCCGGCGGCGGTTCCGGCGTGCAGCCAGAAGTCGTCCCAGGAGCGGGCGAACGCGAGGGTGGCGCCGCGGGGTTCGGAGGGCCGGTCGGTCGCGACCGACAGCTTGTGGGCCTTGCGGGCGTCGAGGACGACGGTGGTGTCCTTCTTGACCTCGACCTGCGGGCGGCCGAGGTAGCTGAGCGAGTCGTTCAGCGTGGCGCCCTCGCCCGCGTCGGGCGTGGTGACGAAGGAGGAGAGGAAGTAGCTGCCGGGGCGCAGGCGGTAGACCTGGTCGGCGGCGCCGTCGTTGAAGCGGCGCTCGCCGCTGGCGGTGTCGGTGCCGATGACGTCGAGGGAGGAGGCGCCGGAGGCCGGGTTGCCCTGACGGTCGATCAGCTTGACGCGCAGGGTGACGGTCTCGGGCTCCACGTACAGGGAGAACGGGGTGGAGACGTGGATGCCGCCGGGGCCGGTGGCGAGGACGCGGCCGGTGACGTC
>NZ_JBIAMJ010000032.1:0-24266 GCF_042874035.1 Streptomyces sp. NPDC004284
CGCGCCTACTACTACATGGTCGCGGTCAAGACCAAGGACGGGCAGGTCGTCGCCGCGCCCACCCAGCTCGTACGCCTGCCCAAGGCCGGCCGCACCACCAAGGTGCTGTTCGCCTCCCAGGACACGACGCTGTCCTCGGCGCAGCCCACGATCGCGCACGACACGATCGACGACTCCGGCGCGAAGAACTGGCTGTCGGTCGGCAACAACTCCGCCACCTACGGCGACACCCGCGCCCTGCTCAAGTTCCCGGCCCTCGGCATCCCCGCCACGGCCCGGGTCCTGGAGGCCGATGTCCGTCTCTGGTCGACGCAGACCGCCCAGGACACCACCGGCGCGGTCTACGAACTGCACCCGCTGACCCGTGACTTCGACGAGTCCGCCACCTGGGTCAAGGCAGATCCGGCGACGAACTGGACCGCGCAGGGCGGCGACTTCGGCGCCTCCGTCGGTGATGTCGGGGCCATGACGAACGACCCGGCCCGCCACAACTGGAACGTCACCTCGCTGGCGCAGTCCTGGGTGACCACCCCGGCCTCCCAGAAGGGCGTCGTCCTGAAGATGGCCGACGAGGCCGCCTCGCAGGAACGCACGCTCTTCCTGTCCTCCGAGGGCACCGAACAGCGGCTCGCGCCCAGGATCGCGGTCACGTACATCGACTCCACCACGGAGTCCACGTACTACGCGCCGCAGACCCCCGCCCGTATGACGCCGAACAGCGACTACACGGTCGACTTCAACCTCACCAACACCACCGCCTCCACGTGGAACACGGCCGACAACGTCCTGACCTACAAGTGGGCGCTGCCCGACGGCACGGACGTCACCACCGGCGGCAACCAGGTCCAGACGGCCCTGCCGTCGAACGTCGCCCCCGGTGACAGCATCGACCTCCATGCCCTGGTGAAGACGCCGATCAACTCGGACAACGGCAACAAGCGCACCGACTACGTGCTGACCTGGGACGTCTACAACAAGACGACCGGCACCTGGACCTCGGGCACCTCCGGCATCCCCGGCCTGAGCCAGAACGTGGCGGTGGAGGACCCGACCTCCAACCAGCTCGGCCTGGAGAAGTTCTACTCCTACACCGGAAAGAACACCGGCGCCGGATCGACCGTCATGAACAACACGGCGTCCGGCAACCTGGTCTGGCAGTACAACGCGTTCACCAACCCCGGCCGCGGAATCACCACCTTCGCCCGGTTCGCGTACAACAGCCAGGACACCTCCGACACCGTCTCCGGCTACGGCTGGTCCTTCCAGGCCTCGGGCCCGATCCGGCTCGGCGCGCCGCTGGAGTTCCAGCCCAAGCCGAACCCGACCGAGATCCGTCTCCCGGACGGTGACGGCACCACCCACGTCTTCCGCAAGCAGCCGGACGGCTCCTGGAAGGCTCCCGCGGGCGTCCACTACAAGCTGTCCGCCAAGCCGGGGCTGGACTGCACCCCGCTGAAGGACCCGGTCCCGGACGCCTGGACGCTGACCCGTCCCGACGGGACCCGGTTCCTGTTCGGCTGCGACGGCTACATGACCTCGGTCGTGGACAAGAACGGCAACACGCAGACGTACACCTATGAGGAACGGAAGTCGAACAACAAGCCGACGAAGTTCCTGAAGTACGTCACCGACCCGGCCGGCCGGCAGTCGCTGACCGTCGAGTACTACTCCAAGGCCGACGGCTCCGGCCCGAAGGTCGTCGACCACATCAAGTCGATGACCGACATCTCCGGCCGCAAGATCGCCTTCGAGTACTCCGACAAGGGCCTGCTCACCAAGATCACCGACGGTGCGGGCTCCACCCAGCCGAAGGTCTTCGGCTTCGAGTACGACGCCACCCAGGGCAACAAGAACGTCAAGCTCGTCAAGGCCACCGACCCGCGCGGCAACGCCACTTCGCTGGCGTACAACTTCCCGCAGACCGGTGACGACCCGAAGTACCACTGGTGGACCAAGACGATCACCGATCGCATCCAGGGCACCACGGGCTACGCCTACGCGGTGGACGCGGGCAATCCCAAGTTCACGGCCACCAGGGTCACCGACGCCGAGAACCACGCCACGGACTACGTCACCGACGACTTCGGCCGCCCGGTCCGGACGACGAACCCCAAGTCGCAGACCACGCAGATGGCGTGGGACGCCGACAACAACGTCACCTATCTCGAGGAGGCCAACGGAGCCAAGACCGCGTACTGCTACGACCCGAGGACGGGCTACCCGCTCTGGCAGCGCGACGCGGAGAACAACAGGGCCGGCGTGCCGGACCAGACGGTGACCTGCGTCTCCGACCCCGCCAAGTGGCCGGCGAACGCGGCGAAGTACGAGTACCAGACCCGCGCCGACGGCTTCTCCGCGGACCTCTTCCGCAAGACGTCGCGGGAGGGCCGTGCCTGGCAGTTCGGGTACGACGCCTTCGGCAACCTCAAGACGGTCACGGACCCCAAGGGCGTGGCGACCACGACCGCGGGTGACTACACCACGTCGTACGCGTACGACTCCTACGGCGAGCTGACCAAGGCGACGGACGCCAACGGACACCCGACGACCAACAGCGGCTTCGGACCGACGGGTTACCCGTCCACCATCACCGACGCGCTGGGCAAGTCGTCGACGTTCGTCTACGACGTACGCGGTCAGGTCACCCAGGTCACCGACGCGCTGGGGAAGAAGACGACGCAGTCGTACGACACGTTCGGCCGTCCGTTGGTGAAGACCGTGCCCAAGGACCAGGTCGCCGGTGACCTGATCACCTTCCAGGCTCCGGTCTACGACGCCAACGACAACATCACCACGTCCACGGCGCCCAACGGCGCGGTGTCCACCGCGGTGTACGACGCCGCGGACCAGATGGTCTCGTCGACGGACCCGAAGGACACGCCGACCGGTCCCGAGCGCAGGACCGACTACACGTACGACAGGACCGGTCATCTGAGGACGACGGTCCAGCCCAAGGGCACCGCGACCACCGGGGACTCCGGCGACTACCTCACGACCCACACCTACGACGAGCTCTACAAGCTCGTCTCCGTGGTGAACGCGGTCGGCGACAAGATCTCCTACGAGTACGACAACGTCGGCAACCTCATCAAGGTCGTCGACCCGAAGAAGAACGCGACCGCCGACACCACCGACTACACCAGCAAGATGGCGTACGACCTCGATCACCGGACCGTCTCGATGAGCGACGCCCTGGGCAACACGAGTTCGCGCACCTACGACAAGGACTCGCTCGTCGTCTCCAGCAAGGACCCCGAGAACAACGAGACCCTGATCACCTACGACGAGCGCGGCAAGCAGACCGAGGTCAAGGTCCCGCACAAGGGCACCTCGCCCATCGTCTACCGGACGACCCGGTACGCGTACGACCAGGTCGGCAACACCACGAAGGTGATCACCCCGCGGGGGGTGGAGACGGCGAACGCCGACGACTTCACCTCCCGGACCGAGTACGACGCGCTGAACCGCCCGGTGAAGCAGTTCCAGCCGTACGACCCGGCGGACGCCCGCTACAACGACCCGAACGTCTACACCGAGACCGAGTACGACGCCGTCGGCCGGGTCGCCAGGACCTCCCTGCCGCCGTCCGAGGGCCAGACGGTCCGCAGCGACACCACGTACAGCTACTTCGACAACGGCTGGACCAGGTCGACGACGGACCCGTGGGACATCGTCACCACGTACGACTACAACGAGCTGGGCCGCCAGACCGCCCGTACCCTCACCTCCGCGGGAGGCTCGTCCAACCGCACGATGAGCTGGTCGTTCTACCCGGACGGCAAGCTGAAGTCGAAGTCGGACAACGGTGTGCCGGTCGGCAGCGCCGTCCCGCTCGTCGACAACTCCGACACCCAGAACACCAGCTCCACCGGTACGTGGACCCACGCCAGCCTCCCCGGCCAGCAGGGTTTCGACCACCAGGTCCACGCCGCGGGCGCCGGGACGGACGCGTTCACGTGGACGCTGAACATCCCCAAGGACGGCACCTACACGGCGTACGTGCGCTACCCCCAGGTCACCGGTGCCGCGACGACCGCGAAGTACACGGTCACCAAGTCCGACGGCACGACCACGGACGTCATCAGGAACCAGAACACGACTCCGGGCGCCTGGGTGAGCCTCGGCTCGTTCGCCTTCACCCAGGGCAACGCGGCCAAGCTGCAGCTGTTCCAGAACAGCGCGGGTGCGGTCGCCGCCGACGGCGTGAAGCTCGTCCGCGACAACGCGGCCGACACCGACAACGAGAAGCACGCCTTCGCCTACGACTACGACGCCAACGGCAATCTGACGTCGATCGACGACACCTCCCCCGGTGCACCGGTCGACGCCTACGCCATCGCCTACACGGGCCTCGACCAGATCCAGAAGGTCACCGAGTCGCTGGCCGGACAGGAGAAGAAGTCCACCACCTACACCTACGACGCCGACAGCCTGCCGGAGACGGTCAGCCATCCCGACCAGTTCTCCAAGTACACCTACGACAAGCGTGATCTGACGCAGACGGTCTCGGTCGGAAAGTCGGCCACGGACACGTCCCCCAAGGTCACGTCGTACACGTACAACGACCGCGGCCAGGTCCTGCGGCAGACCAAGGACAACGGCAACACCGTCGACAGCACCTACTTCCTCGACGGTTCGGTCGCGTCCACCGTGGAGAAGAAGTCGGGCGGCACGCTGGTCGCCTCGCACACCTACCAGTACGACGGCAACGGCAACCCGACGCAGGACGTCACGAAGAAGATGGACGCCGACAACCACTCGGCGTACCTCGACTCCACCACCGACTACACCTACGACCCGGTCGACCGGCTCGCCAAGTCCGTCAAGACCGGCAACGGCGCGTCGACGGACACCTACGTCCACGACGACAACGCCAACGTCGTCAGCCAGACCGTCATGGGCGCGACCACCACGTTCTCCTTCGACCGCAACCGGCTGCAGAGCTCGTCCGTCGCCGGTACGGCGTTCCAGTACAACTACGACCCGTTCGGCCGCCAGGAGTCGGTCACGAGCAACGGCAGGGTCGTCGGGCGCAGCGTGTACGACGGCTTCGACCACGTCGTCGAGTCCCAGAAGGCGGACGCGACCGGCACGATGAAGTCGACGCGGTACACCTTCGACCCGCTCGACCGCACCCTGTCCACGACCGCCGACGGCAAGACCACGGACTTCGAGTACCTGGGTCTCTCCGGCGAGGTCCTGGACGAGAAGGTCGCCGGCCAGCTGTCGAAGTCCTACCAGTACAGCCCGTGGGGCGAGCGCCTGTCCCAGATCAAGCACACCGACGGCACGGGCGAGGCCACGTACTACAGCTACAACGGCCACACCGACGTCGACGCGCTGACCGACAAGAACGGTGACACCAAGGCCACGTACGGCTACACCGCCTACGGCAGCGACGACGCGTCGGAGTTCACCGGCATCGACAAGCCCGACGCCCAGAACCCCACCAAGGAGGACTACAACCCGTACCGCTACAACGCCAAGCGCTGGGACGCCCAGTCCGGCACGTACGACATGGGCTTCCGCGACTACAGCCCCGGGCTCAACCGCTTCACCACCCGGGACATGTACACCGGCGCGCTGGCCGACATGGGGCTCGGGACCGACGCGTTCACCGGCAACCGCTACGCCTTCACCGGCGGCAACCCGGTGAGCAACGTCGAGCTGGACGGCCACTTCGCCCTCATCGACGACCTCGCCGAAGGCGCCATCCTGCTCGTGGCGGTCGCCGCGGTCGTCACCTACGAGGTCGTGGTGAACGACCAGGACGTGCAGACCGCCATCAACGACACCTTCGACTCGATCGTGGAGGGCATCGGCGACCTCTTCGAGGACGACGAGCCGGAGCCCGAGCCGACCACCGAGCCGATTCCCCTGCCGATCCCGGGGCCGGGCGAGGACACGACCAACAAGAAGCGGTGTGCGGACGAGCCCAAGTCGTCCCGCTTCCAGTACCAGCCGCTGGACGGGGAAGGCCGTTCCCAGGGCGCGACCGCGCTGATCTGCCCGGATGACCTCAAGGCTCCGCTCGAGCCCCGGGACACCGGCACGGTGAACGTGTACGGGTTCCCGGACCCCGCGCAGAACACGAACCGGTCGGGCAGGGGCAACATCTTCGACCGTACGCACATCGTCGGTGACAAGGTGGGCGGCGACTGGGTCAACGAGAACCTCTTCACCGGGTTCTCCCGCATGAACAAGAGCGGCATGCGGCGGTGCGAGATCCAGATGGAGAAGCAGCTCGCGGCCGGGAAGTGGGTCATGTACACGGGCAAGCTCAACTACAGCCACACGACGGGATACGCGGACAGCATCACGATGTCCGCGTACACCGAGGACGGAGTACTGTTCAGCAACGTCGTGGTACAGAACAGCCCGGATTGGCAGACGACATGCTGAGGATCGAAGACCTGGAGGCCGTCCTCCCGGCCATGGTGCCGTGGCGCGCGGCGGCGGGACGCGGCGTGGACTGGGCGGCCCTCGAGGCGGCCCTCGGGACGGCTCTGCCCTCGGACTTCCGTGCCCTGGCGGAGGCGTATCCGGTGCTGGTCGTCGACGAGTTCCTGATGGTGTCCGTTCCCCGGCCCGGCACCGAGGTGTCATGGGCGGCCGAGGCCAGGGACGACGAGATCCTTCAGGACCTGTACGAGATGGGCGACACCGAGGACTACGTTCCCTACCCGCAGCCGGGAGGTCTGATCGGCTGGGCGGCGTCCAATTCGGGGGACTCCTTCTACTGGAGGACGAGCCCCGCGGACCCGGACGCGTGGCCGGTGGTCGTCCGCACGGACAATGCCGACTGGATCGAGTTCCCGGTCGGTGCCGTCGAGTTCCTGGCCGGCGTGTACGGGCGCACGATCGACGTGCCCGGCATGCCCGGGGACTTCCCCGGCCGTGACCCGAAGGTAGTGGGCCTGAGCGACGACGCCCACTGATCGACGACCGGTCCGCGCGCACATGAACGACGATCGCCCCCAGGGTCTCCTGGGGGCGATCGTCGTAGGGAGCGGTCCTCCCGGCGGCGGGGACGTCAGGGGCTCGTCGTCGACACCGCGTACACGCGGGGAAAGGCGGGGTCGGTGAGGTCGACCGTGATGTCGGTGCGCGGGCGCGGTGCCTCGCGGGTGACGACGGTGCCGGCCCAGGTCGTGTCGTCGGCGAAGGTCCAGCCGGCGATGTCGGCGTCCCGCTCGCCGACGGTGACCCGGCCCGGGGTGAGCGCGGAGCGCGCGGTGCCGGACTCGGCGAGGAAGGCGTCGAGGCCGCCGGCGGTCGTCGTGAACTGGACGTACAGCCGGCTGGTCTTCCAGTTGCTGGTCTCGTAGTAGGCGACGCCCCAGGCCCCGGAGGGGATCGGGATCTCGAAGACCCGGCGCTTCATCAGCGAGGGCCGGTTGTCCTGGAGCCCGGCCGCCGAGGACTCGCGCTCCTTGTCGCGGCCGCTGTCCCGGCTCTGGCCCGCGGAGATGACGAGGTAGCCGGCGGGGATGCCGACGAGGAGCACGATGATGACGGCCGTCAGCCAGCGGCGGCGGATCATGTGCCGGCGGTCCTCGGGCAGCTTGTCCTGCGGGGTGCGGGGCGGGGTGGACGGGTGGTGCAGGGTCATGAAGGGGGGTCCTCGGGGGTGCGTCCGGCCCGGCCCGTGGTCCCGTTGCGCAGGGCCTGGGCGTAGCGCTCGTACCGTTCGTAGCGCTCGACGCGGCGCCGGTTCGCGCGGCGGAAGCGGCGGGCGACGAGCCGGGCGAGGTCGGCGGCGCCGACCATGCCGGCCTCGGGGCCGAGCTGGGCGCGGGTGATGCGGGCCTCGGGACGGTAGCCGCGGCCGGTGAGGTGGCGGCGGAAGGCGTCCCTCGCGGGGCCGATGAGCAGGTCGTCGGCGGCGGAGACGCCTCCGCCGATGACGAAGCAGGAGGGGTCGAGGGCGGCCGCGAGGTTGGCGATGCCGACACCGAGCCACTGACCGATGTCCTGGAGCAGCTCGACGCACATGGCGTCGCCCTCGCGGGCGAGCTCGGTGATGAGGGGGCCGGTGATGTCGGGGACGTTCCCCTTGACCCGCTCGATGATCTCGTACGCGACCGGGGAGTCGGCGGCGGCCAGCTCACGGGCCTCGCGGACCAGCGCGTTCCCCGAGCTGTACTGCTCCCAGCAGCCACGGTTGCCACAGGGACAGCGATGCCCGCCGGGGACGACCTGCATGTGGCCGAACTCCCCCGCGACACCGAACTTGCCCCGCTTGACCTGGCCGTCCTCCAGGATGGCACCGCCGATGCCGGTACCGAGGGTGATCATGACGAGGTGGTCCTCGCCGCGCCCGGCGCCGAAGCGCCACTCGGCCCAGGCGGCGGTGTTCGCGTCGTTGTCGACCATGACGGGGACGGCGAGGCGGCTCTGGAGGGCGTCGCGGAGGGGCTCGTTGCGCCAGGCGAGGTGCGGGGCGAAGAGGACACGGGCCCGGTCGGCGTCGACCCAGCCGGCCGCGCCGATCCCGACGGCGTGCACGTCGTGCCGGTCGGAGAGGTCCAGGACCAGTTCGACGATGGTGTCCTCGACGACCTTGGGGCTCTTGGACTTGTCCGGGGTCTCCGTGCGGAGCTTCTCCAGGATGTTGCCGTCGGCGTCGACGACGCCGGCCATCACCTTCGTACCGCCGATGTCGATGCCGACGGTCGGCACCCGGGGCGCCGTCAGGTGGGAGCGCCGCTCCCGGGTCCCGACGGTGCGCAGCACGGTCCCGCGGGCGGCTCCCCGGTGGGCGAGGTCACGGTAGGTACTCATCGGCTCCGATTCTGCCAGGTGGGGTGTCAAGGGGCCGTTACGTGGCGGTCGGCCGTTCCAGCTCGTGGCGCAGGTCCTCCAGCTCGCTGCCGCCCGCCATCTGCCGGGTCAACTCGTCGAGGGTGACGGAGTCCTTGGTGTGGCTCGCCGCCATCACGCCCCGCTTGAGGAGGACGAAACGGTCGCCGACGAGGTAGGCGTGGTGCGGGTTGTGCGTGATGAGGACCACGCCGAGACCCTGGTCACGGGCGGCGGCGACGTACTTCAGGACGACGCCGGACTGCTTGACGCCGAGCGCGGCGGTCGGCTCGTCGAGGACGAGGACCTTGGCGCCGAAGTGGACGGCGCGGGCGATGGCCACGCACTGGCGCTCGCCGCCGGAGAGGGTGCCGATGGGCTGGTCGACGTCCCGGAGGTCGATGCCCATGCGGAGCAGGGCCTCGCGGGTGGTGGTGCGCATCAGCTCGACGTCGAGGCGCTTGAAGGGGCCCTTGCCCTTCGTGGGCTCGGAGCCGAGGAAGAAGTTCCGCCAGACCGGCATGAGGGGGACGACGGCGAGGTCCTGGTAGACGGTGGCGATGCCCCGGTCCAGGGCGTCGCGCGGGTTGGCGAGGGCGACCTCCTCGCCCTCGATGCGGAAGGTGCCGGCGTCGTGCCGGTGGAGGCCGGCGACGATCTTGATGAGGGTGGACTTGCCGGCGCCGTTGTCGCCGAGGACGCAGGAGATCTCGCCCGCGCGGACCTCCAGGGAGACCCCTTCGAGGGCGCGGATGTTGCCGTAGTACTTGCTGACGTCGGTCAGCTCGACGAGCGGAGTGGGCTCCGTGGTCACTTGGTCGCCTCCACGCGCTTGCGGATCCAGGCGTTCAGCAGGGTCGCCAGGAGGAGCATCGCCCCCAGGAAGAACTTGAACCAGTCGGGGTTCCACTCGGCGTACACGATGCCCTTGCTGGTCATGCCGAAGATGAGGGCGCCGACCGCCGAGCCGATGGCCGAGCCGTATCCGCCGGTGATCAGGCAGCCGCCGATGACGGCCGCGATGATGTAGATCAGCTCGTTGCCGACGCCTTCGCCCGACTGGACGACGTCGAAGGAGAACAGCAGGTGCTGGCCGGAGATCCAGGCGCAGAAGGCCACGCCCATGTAGAGGCCGATCTTCGTGCGGTAGACGGGGACGCCGACCGCGCGGGCCGCGTCGGCACCGCCGCCGACCGCGAAGATCCAGTTGCCGAAGCGGGTGCGGAGCAGGATCCAGGTGGCGAGGGCGACGAGGGCGAGCCACCACAGGATGGTGACCTTGAACTCGACGCCGCCGATCGTCCACTCCGAGGCGAAGAGCTTCTTGGCGGAGGGGAAGCCCTCCATGTCGGCGATGCTCTTGGTGGAGACGGTGCCGCTGATCAGCTTGGTGAGGCCCAGGTTCAGGCCGGTCAGCATGAGGAAGGTGCCGAGCGTGATGATGAAGCTGGGCAGCTTGGTGCGGGTCAGCATGAAGCCGTTGAAGACGCCGATCGCCAGGGTGACGAGCAGCGAGACGCCGACGCCGACCCAGACGTTCGCCGTCATCTGGTAGCTGAACATCGAGGAGACCAGCGCGGAGCTGGTGACCAGGACGCCGGCGGAGAGGTCGAACTCGCCGCCGATCATCAGCAGGGCCACGGGCACGGCCATGATGCCGATGGTGGAGGCCGCGTAGAGGACGGTGCCGAGGCTGGAGGGGTTCAGGAAGCTGTCGGCGACCACCCCGAAGAAGGCGAAGACGGCGATCGCGCCGACGACCGAGCCGAGCTCGGGGCGGGCGAGCAGCTTCTTCAGCGGGGTGGTGCGCAGCAGTCGTTCGTCGACGTGGTCGACGCCGTCCGACGGCGGGGCGGTGGAGCTCATCGGGTGCCCCGATCCGCGTACTGCTTCAGCGCGGCGGCCTGGTCCTTGGTGATGATCTGGGGACCGGTCAGGACCGGCTTGCCGCCGCCGAGGACGTCGGCGTTGTAGCGGTAGAGCCAGAGCAGGTCGACGGCCTCGTAGCCCTGGAGGTAGGGCTGCTGGTCGACGGCGAAGCCGAGGGTGCCGGCCTCCAGGGCGGTGGCGACCTTGGCGTTGAGGTCGAAGGTGTCGACCTCGGCCTTGCTGCCGGCGCTCTTCGCGGCCTGGACGGCGGTGTCGGCGAAGGGGGCGCCGAGGGTGACGACGGCGTCGACGTCCTTGTCGGACTGGAGCTTGGCCTCGATGGACGCCTTGACGTCGGGCATGTTGGTGCCGTCGACGTACAGGTTCACGAGCTCGCCGTCGAAGGTCTTCTTCACGCCCGCGCAGCGCTGCTCGTGGCCGACGTTGCCCTGCTCGTGCAGGACGCAGAGGGCCTTCTTCTTGCCGCGCTTGTCGAGCTCCTCGCCGACGGCCTCGCCGGCGACGGTCTCGTCCTGGCCGATGTGGGTGAGCGCCCCGTAGGCCTTGGACTGCTCGGCGCCCGAGTTCACGGTGATCACCGGGACGCCCGCCTTGACGGCCTTCTCGACGGCGGCCTTCATGGCGTCGGGCTTGGCGAGGGTGACGATGAGCCCGTCGACGCCCTTGGCGACGTACGAGTCGATCAGCTGCGCCTGCTGCTGGGCCTCGTCGCTGTGGGCGTACAGGAAGTTGATGTTGTCCTTGGCGGCGGCCTGCTTGGCGCCCTTCTGGACGATGTCCCAGAAGGTGTCGCCGTCGCCCGAGTGGGTCACCATGGCGAAGGTCCACCGGGGGGTGTCGACGACCGCCCTGCCCTGGGCCTCGGCCGCCTTGCGGGCGTCCTCCGCCCGCTTTCCGCCGGTGCTGCTGCACCCGGCGAGCGCCGCGGTGAGTGCGAGGGCGAGCACGGCGCCGACTGCGGCGCGTACCCCTCCTGTCCGAAGCCTGGTCACGGGACCGTGCCCTCCTTTGTGTCCTTCTGCGTGCATTGCAGTATCGGTCATGCGGGTCGCGGCACTGGTCAGGGGCCCCCTCGAGTGGCTACGGACGGACCATCAGCTGGAACTCGAAGGAGTAGCGGGTGGCCCGGTAGAGATGGGAGCCGTACTCGACGGCGCGTCCGGTGTCGTCGAAGGTGACGCGCTCCATGGTGAGCAGCGGGGCGCCCTCCGGCTCGTCGAGCAGCGCGGCCTCCTCGGCGGTCGCGGCGCGGGCGCCGACGACCTGCCGGGCGCTGTGCAGGGTGAGCGCGGCGGAGCGGAGCACGCGGTAGAGGCCGGTGGTCTCCAGTTGCCCGGTGTCGGGCTCGACGAGCCCCGCGGGCAGGTGGTTGCAGAGGTACGCCATGGGTTCGCCGTGCGCGGTACGGAGCCGTTCGAGGTAGCGCACCTCGGTGCCCTCCGGCAGGCCGAGGGCGGCCGCGACCGGTCCCGCGGCGGGTTCGAGGCGGTTGACGAGGACCCGGGTGGCGGGGCGCTGACCGGCGGCGGCGAGGTCGTCGTAGAGGCTGCTGAGCTCCATCGGGCGGCGGACCCTGCTGTGCACGACCTGGGTGCCGACGCCCCGGCGGCGGACCAGGAGGCCCTTGTCGACGAGGGTCTGGATGGCCTGGCGGACGGTGGGCCGGGAGAGGCCCAGGCGGGTGGCGAGGTCGATCTCGTTGCCGAGGAGGGTGCCCGGGGCGAGCGTCCCGTTCTCCACGGCGCCCTCCAGCTGCCGGGCGAGCTGGAAGTACAGCGGGACCGGACTGGTGCGGTCCACGGAGAGCGGGGGCAGGGAGGAGCCGGACTGCTTGGGCACGGGGGGAGCGTAGCCCGGGGCGCTGGTGACCGGAAGCTGACGGGAAGCTGATGACGGGAAGTCGTGACGTCCGGATGTCCTGACAAATCCTTGACACCCGGGCCGCCCGCCTCCACGGTGGGGCCATGCGCATCGGACTGATCGGTACGGGACGGATCGGGAGCTTCCACGCGGGTGTGCTGGCCCGGCACCCGGAGGTCGAGTCGCTGGTGGTGGCGGACGCGGACCCCGTCCGGGCGGCCGGGGTCGCGGGGGCGCTCGGCGCGGAGGCGGCGCCGGACGTGGAAGCGCTGCTCGGGCACGCCCTGGACGCCGTGGTGATCGCCTCGGCGACGGCCGCGCACGCGGAGCTGATCGCCCGCGCCGCCGGGGCGGGTCTGCCGGCCTTCTGCGAGAAGCCGATCGCCCTGGACGTGCCGGGGACGCTCGCCGCGCTCGACGCGGTGACGGAGGCGGGCACGGTGCTCCAGCTGGGGTTCATGCGCCGCTTCGACGCGGGGTACCTGGCTGCGCGCGAGGCGGTGCGGTCGGG
Organism: Streptomyces sp. NPDC004284; assembly: GCF_042874035.1. Taxonomy (NCBI): domain Bacteria; kingdom Bacillati; phylum Actinomycetota; class Actinomycetes; order Kitasatosporales; family Streptomycetaceae; genus Streptomyces; species Streptomyces sp. NPDC004284. Next base: position 13,064 of record NZ_JBIAMJ010000032.1, read on the forward strand.
GCGGCTGGGCCGGCTGCACACCGTGCGGGCGGTCACCTCCGACCCGGAGCCGCCGCCCGCCGCGTATCTGCCGCTCTCCGGCGGTCTCTTCCGCGACTGTCTCGTGCACGACTTCGACATCGTCCGCTGGGTGACCGGTCGGGAGGTGGTCGAGGTGTACGCGACGGGCTCGGACGCGGGCCCGGCGGTGTTCCGGGAGGCGGGCGACGTGGACACGGCCGCGGCCGTGCTCACCCTGGACGACGGCACGCTGGTGACGGCGACCGCGACCCGGTGCAACGGCGCCGGGTACGACGTCCGCATGGAGCTGGCGGGCGAGCGGGACCAGATCGTGGTGGGCCTGGACGACCGGTCCCCGCTCGCCTCGGTGGAACCGCAGGGCCCGCCCGCGCCCGAGAAGCCGTGGCCCGGCTTCCTGGAGCGGTTCGCCCCCGCGTACGAGGCGGAGCTGGACGCCTTCGTCCGCCTGGTGCGCGGCGAGGCGCCCAACCCCTGCGACGGCCGGGAGGCCCTGGCGGCCCTCCGGATCGCCGAGGCCTGCGAGCGCTCGCGGCGGGAGCGGCGGCCTGTCCCGGTCCCGGTCCCGCACTGACGCCGGGAGCGGCAGCCGGTCCGGCTCTCCGAGGCGGATGGGCCGGCCGGTCCGGCTCACCGGGGCGGGTGGGCCGGCCGCGGCGGCTCTCCGAGGCGGGTGGGCTCCCGGGCCGGCCACCGGGGTGGACGGGCCGGACCGGGGTGCCGGGGTCGGTTCAGCCGACTGAGAGCACCGTGCCCTGGGCGACCGCGCACAGCGTCTCGGCGCCCTGCTCGTCGACGGTCGACAGGTCGCAGCGCACCACCGCCTGCCGGCGCCCGGCGTGGACCACCTCCGCCCGGGCGCGCAGCACGCCGCCCGTCGCGGGCCGGACGTACTGGAGGGAGAACCCGGCCGTCAGCACGGCCGCGCCGAGCTCGGCGCCCGCGGCGAACGTGATCGCGTTGTCGGCCGCGTACGAGAGCACACCGCCGTGCAGAAAGCCGTTCTGCTGTCTCAGCTCCTCGCGGTGGTCCACCTCCAGGACCGCCCGGCCCGCGCCGAATTCGGTGAGGCGGGCGCCGACGAGCCGGCTGAACGGCTGCGCGTCGAGCACCTTCCGCGCGAGGTCGAGGTCGAGGACGGGGGTCTGGTCGCTCAAGGGTTCACCACCGGACGGGGAGACGACGGGTCCCGCGCATGAGCATGCCGGGCAGCCATTCCAACGAACCGGCCTCCGCGTCGAGCTCCAGCCCGGGGAAGCGGTCCAGGAGCGTCCGGAGGGCGATCCTGCCCTCCAGGCGGGCGAGCGGGGCGCCCAGGCAGTAGTGGATGCCGTGGCCGAAGGCGAGGTGGCCCTTGGTCTCGCGGCGGATGTCGAAGCGGTCGGGGTCGGGGAAGCGGGCCGGGTCCCGGTCGGACGCGCCGATCCCCACGATGACGCTCTGTCCCGCCGGGATCACGGTGTCGCCGAAGGTGACGGGCTCCCGGGTGACGCGGAAGGTGGCGGTCTCCACCGGGCCGTCGTACCGCAGGGACTCCTCGATCACCCCGTCGAGGAGGTCCGGGTCCGCGCGCAGGGCGGCGAGCTGCTCGGGATGGGTGAGCAGGTTGCGGACGGTGTTGGAGATCAGGTTGACGGTGGTCTCGTGGCCGGCGATGAGCAACAGGTAGGCCATGGCGCGGAGTTCGGGCCCGGAGAGCCGGTCGCCGTCCTCGGCGCGGGCGGCGATCAGGCCGGAGAGCAGGTCGTCGGCGGGGCCTGCGGCCCGCTTGTCCTCGATGAGCCCGTCGAGGTAGCCGCCGAAGCCCTCCAGGGCGTCGAGGATGCCCCGCTCGCCGGTCGGGGTGACGAGCTCGTTCGACCAGCCGCGGAAGGTGTCGCGGTCCTCGGCGGGGACGCCGAGGAGCTCGCAGATGACGGTGATCGGCAGCGGGAACGCGTAGGCGTCGACGAGGTCGGCGCGGCCGGCCGGTTCCATGGCGTCGGCGAGCTCGTGGGTGAGCCTCTCGATGCGGGGGCGCAGGCCCTCGACCCGGCGGCCGGTGAACTCGGCCGTGACCAGGCGGCGCAGCCGGGTGTGGTCGGGGGCGTCCGCCGAGAGGAGGTGGACGCCGATGACGTCCTCCTCCGGCGGCCGTACGCCGATGACGGACGGGGACTTGGCGAGTCGTGGATCGGCGAGCGCCGCTCGCCCCTCCTCGTGGCCGACGACCAGCCAGAACTGGAAGCCGTCGGGCATCCGCACCTCGTGGACGGGGCCTGCTTCACGGAACTTCGCGTAGTAGGGGTACGGGTTCGCGGTGAAGTCCGCGCCGTACTCCCCCAGTTCGATGACGGACATCGGAGCAGACTATCCGACTAGGCGTCCTCGTCCGCGTCGACGAGGCCGGCGTCGTGCACCAGGAGTGCGATCTGGACACGGTTGTTGAGGCCGAGTTTGGCGAGGATCCGGGATACGTGGGCCTTGACCGTGGGGACGCCCATGTACAGCTCGGCGGCGATCTCGGCGTTGGACCGGCCGTGGCCGACGGCGACGGCCACCTCCCGCTCGCGGTCGGCGAGTCGAGCTAGGCGGGTGGCGGCCGTGGCACGTCGCGGCCGCTTCTCGGGCCGCTCCGCGACGTGGGTCATGAGCTGGCGGGTGACGGCCGGGGAGAGGACGGGGTCGCCCGCGGCGACCCGGCGGACGGCGGCGACGATCTCGGCGGGCGGGGTGTCCTTGAGGACGAAGCCGGCGGCGCCGGCCCGCAGGGCGCGCAGCACCTGCTCGTCGGCGTGGAAGGTGGTGAGGACGACGACCTCGGGGGCGCCGGGGAGGGCGCGGAGGCGTTCGGTGGCGGTGAGGCCGTCCACGTGGGGCATCCGGATGTCCATGAGGACGACGTCCGGGGCGAGTCGGGCGACGAGCTCGGGGACCTCCCGGCCGTCGGCGCCCTCGCCGACGATCTCCAGGTCGTCGGCGCCGCCGAGCATGAGGGTGAGGCCCGCGCGGACCAGGGGGTCGTCGTCGACGATCAGCAGCCGGATGATCATGAGGGCCACCGTAGTCGCGCGTGCGGCGTGATCGGCAGTCGCGCGTGCGGCGGCATCGGCCGGGAGGTCATGCCGGCCACGGCAGCCAGGCGTGCAGGGCGAATCCGCCGTCGGGGGCCGGGCCGTGCTCCATCCTGCCGCCGGCGAGGGCGGCGCGTTCGGTGAGGCCGATGAGGCCCTGGCCGGAGCCGGGGACGTGCGGGACGGGTCCCGCGGGGGCCGGGTTGTGGATGTCGACGGTGAGGCCTTCGCCGGGGCGGCCCCGGACGGTGACGGTGACGGTGGTGCCGGGGGCGTGCTTGCGGGCGTTGGTGAGGCCCTCCTGCGCGATGCGGTAGACGGTGCGGCCGGTGGCGGCGGGCACCGCGGCCGGGTCGTCGACGGTGCTGTCGAGGACGACCTCCGCGCCGGCCTCGCGGGACTCGTCGACCAGGGCGTCGAGGGTGGCGAGGGTGGGCTGGGGCCGGTCGCCCTCGCCGTTCTCGCCGGGCGCGCGCAGGACGCCGATGATCTCGCGGAGGTCCTGGAGGGCTTCGTGGGCGCTGTCGCGGATGACACCGGCCGCTCGGGCGATCTGCTCGGGCGGGGCGTCGGGCCGGAACTCCAGGGCTCCGGCGTGCACGCTGAGCAGGGTGAGCCGGTGGGCGAGGACGTCGTGCATCTCGCGGGCGATGGCCTCGCGGGCGAGCCGCTGGGCCTGGGCGGCGCGCAGCTCGGCCTCGGACTCGGCGCGGCGGGCCCGTTCCCTGAGGGCTTCGACGAGCTGGCGGCGGGCGCGGACGAGCATGCCCCAGGCGGTGACGAGGAGGATGAAGACGAAGCCGATGGCGAGGGCGAGGCCGACGTTGATGGTGGGGTCGGGGCGGACGAAGACCTGGGTGACGGAGGCGGCGAGGGCGAGCGCCCCGATCCAGGCGACCTCGCGGAAGGGACGGCGTACCGCGACGCTGAACAGGCTCGCGAGGACGGCGCCCGCGGCGACCGGGGCGACGGCGCTCACCAGGCAGAGGCCGACGGCGAGTCCCACGGGCCACCGTCGGCGCAGCCAGAGGGCGCAGCAGGCGGCGGCGCCGGCGAGCTGGTCGAGGAGGGTGACGGTCGCGCTGGTGTACTCCGCGCTCGCGTCGGCGGCGAGGAGGCCGACGAACGCGGCGAGGAGGAAGAGCGTGGTGTCCACGACCCAGTCACGGGCGGTACGGCGGGGCCGGGGCACTCCGCTCCCGCCCGGTTCGACCAGGTGGGAGGGGAGCAGCCGGTGCTGCCGGTCCGTACGTGTCATGTCCGTAAATGTACGCAGGTCAGGCCCGGTCCACCGGTCGTGCGGGCCGTCCTGCTACGGGAGTCGCGCAGGTCGGTACTTTGGTATCGGCCGTCGTGGACGAACGGCGGACGCGGCCGCTCGGCCGTCCTCGCCATGATCGACTCATGAAGAGGTTTCTTGAGGGTCTCGGTGGACTGCTGCTCGTGGCCGGGGTTGCCGGAGTGATCCGCGAGCTGACGGACGGCTGGTTCCGTTTCATGGGTCTGACCCGGTTCCTCACGGAGAACGTGTGGTTCCTGGAGGGCCGGGAGCTGTTCGCGAACATCGTGGTCGCGGTCCTCGGTCTGGTCCTCGCGATCGCGGGGAGCCGCATGCCCAAGGCCTGAACGGGCGGGCGCCTATCGGGCGTCGGGTTCCACGGCGCGGCGGCCCCAGCTGGTTCCCGCGAGGACCAGCACGGCGCCCGCGATGCCGAGGGCGCCGGGGCGGTCGCCGGCGAGGGCGATGCCCGCGGCGGCGGCCCAGAGCGGCTCCGTGCCGAGGAGGAGGCTGACCCGGGACGGCGAGGTGCGGCGGACGGCCCACATCTGCACGAAGAAGGCGAAGAGCGTGCAGAAGACGGAGAGGAAGAGCAGCCCGGCCCACTCGCGCGGGCCGAAGTCGAGGGCCGCGGTCCAGGGCGGGGCGCCGGTGCCGGGGAAGGCGGCGATGACGGCGAACACGGCGACGGCGGAGCCGAGCTGGACGGTGGTGAGGGAGAGCGAGTCGGCCGACCGGACCGCCTTGATCCGGGACATGGCCAGGACGTGCACGGTGCGGGCGAGGGCGGCGAGCAGCATGAGCAGATCGCCGAGGGAGGGGGCGGTGAACCCTCCGCTCTGGGTCAGCAGCACGACGCCGGTGACGGAGAGCGCGGCGGCGGCGAGGAAGGCGCGGGGAACGGGGGTCCCCCCTGCGCGAGCGGAGCCGGGGGCTCGGGGGAGGAACCGGGTGGCGGCGGCCTCGGCGAGCGGGGTGAAGATCATGGTGAGGCTGATGATCAGGCCCGCGTTGGTGGCGGAGGTGTGGACGACGCCGTACGTCTCCAGGAGGAAGATCCCGCCGAGGATCAGTCCGAGGGTCGCGGCGCCGCGCCACTGGGCCGCGTTCAGGGCCCGGAGCCTGCGCCACCCGGCGGCGACGAGGACGGGCAGCACCACGGAGAACCGCAGCACGAGGACCGCGAGGACGGTGTGGCCGGTGGTGATGCCCTTGGCCGCGAGATAGCTGGCGCCCCAGACGACGGCGACGAGCAGGACGGGCAGGTCGGTGAGCCAGGCGCGGCGCGGGGCTCCGAGGGGTACGGGTACGGCGATCGACGACGAGGCTGACATCGCGGGCCGGTTCTCCAACTCTTGGGGCGGGGTGGAGACTTCGACGGCTCGCACTCGGAGCGATCACCGTACCCGGACGGGCCCGTGGCGGCTACACCTTTCCTTCGGCCCCGATCAGAAGCTGCCGTACGTGGGGCGGCCGGCCAGTTCGTACGTGTGGAGGGTGACGCCCGTGCTGGTGGTGCGCGCGTCGGTGAGGCGGAAGGCGGTGGGGCGGACCCCGTCGGAGAAGAGGCGGCGGCCGGTGCCGAGGACCACGGGGAAGACCTGCAGGTGGAGGGTGTCGATGAGGTCGTGGTCGAGGAGGGTCCGGGCGAGGCCGGCACTGCCGTGCATCTGGATCTCGCCTTCGGTGCGCTCTTTGAGGGCGGTGACCTCCTTGACGATGTCACCGCGGAGCAGGGTGGTGTTCTCCCAGTCGGCGGAGGTGAGGGTGGTCGTGGCGACGTACTTGGGGAGGGCGTTGAGCTTGGAGGCGACGGGGTCGGCGGGGTCGGTGTGCTTGGGCCAGTAGCCGGCGAAGATCTCGTACGTGCGACGGCCGAGCAGGAAGGCGGTCGGCCGGGCGAAGATCTCGGTGACGCGCCGCCCGAAGTCCTCGTCGTCGTACGGCGCGGACCAGCCGCCGTGCTCGAAGCCTTCGCTGGGGTCCTCCTCGGGGCCGCCGGGCGCCTGGATGACGCCGTCGAGGGTGAGGAACTGGGTGAGGCTGAGCGTGGCCATGGTGGATGCCCTTTCTCTTCTCCGGACCATCGTGTCTCGGAAGCTCTGACCGTGCCGCCGGGCGGAAGTCATCGGTGAGTCGGCGTCCGATTCCCGCCAGCGTCCGGGCACTCCGCCGACTTTCATTGAACCCGCAACCAGTTGGCGTTACTCACGGAGGTTTCGGGATGTCCACGATGAACGGCACGGCGGTCCTGGTCACGGGCGGCAGCCGGGGGATCGGCGCGGCGACGGCGGTGCGGCTGGCCCGGGAGGGTGCCGACGTGGCCTTCACCTGGGTCCAGGACGAGGCGCGGGCCAAGGAGGTCGCCGCGCGGATCGAGGAGGCCGGCCGCAGGGCGCTGCCCCTGCGGGCGGACGCGGCCGACGCCGGGGACGCGGCGGGCGCCGTGGAGTGGGCGGCGGACGCCCTCGGGCGCCTCGACGTCCTGGTGAACAACGTCGGCGCGGGCGTCCTCGGTCCGCTGGAGTCGCTCTCCCTCGCGGAGGTGGACAGGGCCCTCGCGGTGAACGTCCGGGCGGCCTTCCTCGCCTCGCAGGCGGCCGCCGCGCGCTTCTCCGAGGGCGGGCGGATCGTCACGATCGGCACCTGCATGACCCAGCGGGTGCCGGGCCCCGGCGGGACGCTCTACACGATGAGCAAGGCGGCCCTGATCGGCCTCACGAAGGCGCTCGCGCGGGAGCTGGGCGGGCGCGGCATCACCGCGAACATCGTCCACCCCGGTCCCGTCGACACCGACATGAACCCGGCGGACGGCCCGTACGCCTCGGGGCAGGCGGCCATGACGGCGCTCGGCCGCTTCGGCACCCCGGACGAGGTGGCGGCGATGGTCGCCTTCCTCGCGGGACCCGGCGGGCGGTACGTGACGGGCGCCGAGTTCTCGGTGGACGGCGGGCACGCCGCGTAACGCCCGTGCGCGGCGCCCGGCGAGTGAGCCCGGCTCCGGGTGCCCGGAGGTGAACCGAGCCCCAGAAAAAAGGGGGCGCGAGGGCGCACCGGTGCTGTCGGGCCGGTGCGCCCTCGCGGGCCGGGCGGGGTGTCGTACCCGCCCAGTTCACGGGGAGCCGGTCAGCCGCCGAGCTCCTGGTGGCGGGCGGTCAGCCGCGCCGTACCGGCCTCCGTGAGGGAGCCGAAGAGACGGAGGCGGGAGATGCCGCCGTCCGGGTAGATGTCGATCCGGACGCGGGAGCCGACCGCCGGGGCGTCGAGGACGAACCGGTGGTTGGTGTCGGGCTGGAGGCGGGTCCGGGGCAGGATCTCGGTCCACTCCTCCGAGCCCTCGGCCGCGACGGAGAGGGCGGCCCAGCCGGCGCTGTTGCCCTTGAGGTAGGCGGTGTCGATCTCGACGGCGCGGATCTCGGACTCGGCGACCAGGCCGTAGCGGATCCAGTCGTTGCCCTTGTCGCGGCGGCGGCGGGTCTCCCAGCCGTCGTCCATCTTGCGGGAGCGGCCCGGCTGGATGGTGTTGGTGGCCGGGGAGTAGAAGCGGTCCGAGGCGTCCTCGACCTGGCCGCCGTTCTCCAGGGCCGCGAGGTCGAAGGTGCCGAGGACGCCCAGCCACGCCGGGTCGGGGGCGACCTCGCCGTGGACGCGGAGGCGGGCGATGCCGCCGTCCGGGTGCTGGTTGACGCGCAGGTGCGTGAAGCGCTGCTCGACGTCGACGGCGAAGCCGTTGGCGGCGTGGCCGCCGACGGCGGTGCGCGGGACGAGCGTCGTCCACTTCACGTCGTCGGCGAGGAGCTCCTCGGGCGAGGGCGAGCCTGCCACGGAGGTCGCCTCGACGGAGACGGCCTGCGGGTAGTTGCCGCGGAAGTGGGCGGTGTCGACGACGATGCCGCGGACGACGCCGGGCGCGCCGAGGCGTACGAGGGCCCAGTCGTGGTCGTCCTCGGTGGGGTGCGGCTGCTGGGCCGAGACGCCGCGGCGGCGGCGGGTCTCCCAGCCGTCCATGATCTTGCCCTTGTGGCCGAAGTGCTCGGGGTCGAACTCGGCGGCCTCGGGCTTGAGCAGGTTCTCGCGCTCGGCGAAGAACTCGTCGTTGGCCGCGACGACACCCGCGCCGAGCCGCCGGTCGGCGAGGTCCGCGTACTGGGTGAAGGGGAAGTCGGCCGTGCGGTAGTCGGCGTACGGGTCGCCGCCGCCGTAGGGGCTGGCGTCGCCGGTGAAGGAAGGTATGCCGGTGCTCACGGGTCAGTTGTTCCTTTCGAGGAGGCGGCCGGAAGGCTCGGCGAGGGTGCCGTGGTCGGCGATCTTCTCGCCGCGCAGCCAGGTGGCGGTGACGACGCCGTGGAGGGTCTTGCCCGCGTAGGCGGTGATGCGGTTGCGGTGCTGGAGCTCGGCCGGGTCGACGGTGAAGGTGGCGTCGGGGGCGAGGACGGCGAAGTCGGCGTCGCGGCCGGCCTCGATGGCGCCCTTGCGGGTGAGTCCCGCGAGCCGGGCCGGGCCCGCGGACATCCAGCGGGCCACGTCCTCCAGGGTGTGGCCGCGGCGGCGGGCCTCGGTCCAGATGGCGGGCAGGCCGAGCTGGAGGGAGGAGATGCCGCCCCAGGCGGAGAGGAAGTCCGGCGTCTTCAGGTCGGCGGTGGACGGGGAGTGGTCGGAGACGATGCAGTCGATCGTGCCGTCCGCGAGCCCCTGCCACAGGGCGTCCTGGTTCGAGGCCTCGCGGATGGGCGGGCAGCACTTGAACTCGGTGGCGCCGTCCGGGATCTCCTCGGCCGTGAGGGTGAGGAAGTGCGGGCAGGACTCGACGGTGATCTTCACGCCCTCGGCCTTGGCGGCCGCGATCAGCGGCAGCGCGTCGGAGGAGGACAGGTGCAGGACGTGGACGCGGGCATCGAGCCGGCGGGCCTGGTTGATCAGGTTCTCGATGGCCGTGTTCTCGGCGTCCCGGGGACGGGAGGCGAGGAAGTCGGCGTAGGCGCCGCCCGACCGCTGGGGCGCGGCGGCGAGGTGGTGCGGGTCCTCGGCGTGCACGATCATCAGGCCGTCGAAGCCGGAGATCTCGGCGAGCGAGTTCGCCAGCTGCTCCTGGTCGAGCTCGGGGAACTCCTCCACGCCGGAGGGCGACAGGAAGCACTTGAAGCCGTAGACGCCGGCGTCGTGCAGGGGCCGCAGGTCCTTGACGTTGCCGGGCAGCGCGCCGCCCCAGAAGCCGACGTCGATGTGGGCCTTGGCGCGGGCGACGTCCTGCTTGATCCGCAGGTGGTCCACCGTGGTGGTCGGCGGCAGCGAGTTCAGCGGCATGTCGAGGAGCGTGGTGATGCCGCCCGCGGCGGCCGCGCGGGTGGCGGTCCAGAAGCCCTCCCACTCGGTGCGGCCCGGGTCGTTCACGTGCACGTGGGTGTCGACGAGGCCGGGCAGGACGACGTCGTCGCCGACGTCCTCCAGGCGGGCACCGGCCGGTACCTCCGCGTCGTACGGCAGCACGGCCGCGATCGTCCCACCGGAGACGGCGATCGACGCCGGGCGCGTCCCCTCGGGGGTGATGACGCGTGTCGAGCGCAGGACCAGGTTGACGTCCACCCGTACCCCTTCTTCAAGCACTTCAGCAGAAATTTCAACGAACTGTTGAAAAGGAGTCTTCACTTCCGTGCGACGGGTCGTCAAGGGCAGACTTCCAGCATCGGCCGTCGGCGAACCCGACTTGGATGTTTCCACAAAGTGGAATCAGGATTCCGTACAGTAGAACGTAGCTCCGCACATGCGAGCCAGACCCGGGCCCCTCCGGGCCGTCACCGACACCGGACAAACACCCCCTGACCGGCGCTGACGCCGGGACCTGGGCCGCGTGCCCCGGCCGGCGGCCCGGTAGGCTGCTGCCTTGCCCGCCTGCCCCGAAAGGACCGTTGACGTGCCGACGTCCAGCGCCAGCACCACCGACGCCGCCAAGCCCGCCGCGAGCGGGGGCGTCCAGTCCCTTGAGCGCGCCTTCGACCTCCTGGAGCGGATGGCCGACGCCGGGGGCGAGGTCGGGCTGAGCGAGCTCTCCGCCAGCAGCGGACTCCCGCTCCCCACCATCCACCGGCTGATGCGCACCCTCGTCGCCTGCGGCTACGTGCGCCAGCAGCCCAACCGCCGGTACGCGCTCGGCCCCCGCCTCATCCGGCTCGGCGAGTCCGCCTCCCGCCTCCTCGGCACCTGGGCCCGCCCCTACCTGGCGCGGCTCGTCGAGGAGACCGGCGAGACCGCGAACATGGCCCTGCTCGACGGCGACGAGATCGTGTACGTGGCTCAGGTGCCGTCCAAGCACTCCATGCGCATGTTCACCGAGGTCGGCCGTCGGGTCCTCCCCCACTCCACCGGCGTCGGCAAGGCGCTCCTCGCGCACACCCCGCCGGAGGAGGTGCGGGCGCTGCTCTCCCGTACCGGCATGCCGGCCGCGACCGAGAAGACCATCACCACCCCGGAGGGCTTCCTGGACGCGCTCGTCGCGGTCCGCGAGACGGGGTACGCGGTCGACGACAACGAGCAGGAGATAGGAGTCCGCTGCCTCGCGGTGTCCGTGCCGGACTCCCCCACCGCGGCGGCCATCTCCATCTCGGGCCCCGCGGGCCGGGTCACCGAGGCGGCCACGGAGAAGATCGTCCCGATCCTCCAGGAAGTGGCCCGCGAACTGTCGGCGGCCCTGGCGAACACGGCGGGCAACAACCAGGGCTGAGAGCGACGCGGGGGGGGGGGGGGGGGCCCCCCCCCCCCCGGGGGCCCCCCCCCCCGCCCCGGGGGCCCCCCCCCGGCCCCCCCCCCCCCGGGCCCCCCCGGGGGGGGGGGGCGCGGGCCCCCCCCCCCCCCCCCC
>NZ_JBIAMJ010000033.1:0-19458 GCF_042874035.1 Streptomyces sp. NPDC004284
CCTCGGACACGCGCGCCCCGCACACGCCCACCGAGCGGCCCGTCCCCGCCTGGCGCCCCCACTCCGGAAGCGGCTCGGCCACCACTGACACTCCCGCCACCCCCACCGCCCCTCCGACCGTCGTCCACCGCCCCCTCCCCGCCCCCCTGCTCCACTCCACCGGCACCCCGCTCACCGTCCACCTCACCGCCCTCGGCAGCGACCAGTGGCAGTCGACCGTCACCCAGGTCGCCGACGGCGTGGCCCTGATCGAGGTCCGGGCGGCGGAGGCGGTCACCGTCCGCGCGGAATGGCGCGTCCCCTGTGTCGGAGCCACCGCCTACTGGACCCCCGACACCAACGCCGGCCGCTGGCTCCCGCCCTCCTGGATCGCCCCGCGAACGGTCTCCCTCCCCCTGGGTGCCCCCGTCGCCAGCCTCGTCGGCACCGACGACCGCGCCCTGTGCACCGCCGCGGCGGGCGAGACGGCCGCGCCCGTGCGCGTCGGCGCCGGCGTGGTGGAGGAGAGCGGCGAGTTCGCCTTCACCGTCGAGCAGGAACTCACGCCCGCCGGGCCGCCGTTGCGCGTACGGATCGATCTCACCGGCCGGCACTTCGCCACCACCGTCCGGGCTGTCGCCGACTGGTGGGCCGAGGGGGCCGCGGACCACCCCGGCATCGCCCCCGCCGCACGGATGCCCGCCTATTCCACCTGGTACAGCCTCCACCAGAACGTCGACACCGCCACCGTCGAACGCCAGGCGGCCCTGGCCGCGGCCATCGGCTGCGAGAGCGTCATCGTCGACGACGGCTGGCAGACCTCCGACCGTACGCGCGGCTACGGCCACTGCGGCGACTGGGATCCCAACCCGAAGGCCTTCCCCGATCCGGCCGCCCACGTTGCCGAGGTCCACCGCCTCGGCCTCTCCTACCTCCTCTGGTACGCGCTGCCGTTCATCGGCCGTCACAACGAGGCCTGGGACCGCTTCGAGGGCCTGATCCTGCGGGAGGAGCCCCACCTGGACGCGGCCGTGCTCGACCCCCGCCACCCGGAGGTGCGCGCCTACCTGATCGACAAGGTCTCCCGCGCCGTCGAGGAGTGGGGGATGGACGGCGTGAAGATCGACTTCGTCGACCGCTTCGCCGTCACCGACCCCCCGCCCGCACCGGCCGGCGCCGACCACGCCGAGGTCCACGACGGCGTACGGCGGCTCGTCGCCGACCTTGACGCCCGGCTGCGCCGTACCCGGCCCGACGTGATCATCGAGCACCGCCAGCCGTACGTCAGCCCCGGCCTCTGGCCGTACGCCACCATGGTCCGCGCCACCGACTGCCCGCTCAGCCCCGCCGAGAACCGCCAGCGCACCATCGACTGCCGCCTCACCGCGGGCCCGCTCGCCGTCCACGCCGACATGATCATGTGGCACTCCGCCGAGACACCGGAAGCGGTGGCAGTCCACCTCGTCAACGCCCTGTTCTCGGTCCCGCAGATCTCCGTGGACCTCGGCGCCCAGACCGAGGACCAGCTGTCGACCGTACGCTTCTGGCTGGACGTCTTCCGCCGCCACGCCGACGTCCTCCAGCAAGGCGCCCTGGAACCCGAGCGCCCCGACCTCGGCTACCCGCTGGTCCGCGCCCACGACGCCCGTACGACGGTGATCGCGCGCTACGCACCGCTGCCGGTCACCCTGCCGCCCCGACAGCCGCTGACCACCCCGCAGACCGTCCTCGTGGCCAACGCGGACAGCGACGCCGTCGTCCTGATCGGCGTCACCGAGCCCGAACGGGCCCTCGCCCTCGTCCAGGACTGCCGTGGTGAGATCCTGTCCGAGACCGTCCTCGACCTCGTCGCCGGCGTGAACCCGGTGCACGTGCCGACGGGCGGCCTGCTCACCCTGACCCGCGAGGACTGAACGGGACGACGGACGGTGGGTCGGGGCGGCCGTACACCGCCCCGACCCACCGCCCACAGCCACAGCCACAGCCACAGAGGAACGATGACCGCTCAACAGGTGACCATCGAGGACGTCGCACGGGCGGCGGGAGTTTCCCGCCAGACCGTCTCGAACGCCCTCAACGCCCCCCACCGGCTGCGCGCGACCACGCTCGCCAGGGTCACCGCCGCCATCGAGGAGCTCGGCTACCAACCGGACCAGTCCGCTCGCAGCCTGCGCACCGGCACCCGCAAGGTCATCGGCTATCCCGCACCCGCCGACAACCCCGCCGACCCGAACCCCCTGATGGGCGGCTTCCTCCAGGCGCTCGTCAGCGCCGCCGACGCCGTGGGCCACCGTGTCCTGCTGTTCCGCTGCGACCCCCAGCAGGGCTCCGGGGCGGTCGCCAAGTCCTTCAACGGACTGATCGCCGCCCGCCAGATCGACGGCTTCGTCCTCTCCGACGTCGTCCACGACGACCCCCGGGTCGACGTGCTCACCGAGGCGGGGTTCCCCTTCGTCGCCTTCGGCCGTACGGCACCCGGGCGCCCGCAGAACTGGGTCGACATCGACTCCGTCGCGGCCACCGCCCAGCTGGTCCACACGCTGCTCGGCCAGGGGCACCGCCGGATCTGTTACGTCAACTCCGCAGCGTCCCTGCCCTGGCTCGCCGACCGCAGGGCCGGCCTGCTCCAGGCCGCGGCGGCCGCCCCCGACGGAGCCTTCGAGGTCAGCGTCCCCGAAGACGACCCGGCCGCGCTCTCCCAGGCGATCCAGCGGCTGCTGGTCGGCCCCGCCCGCCCGACGGCCCTGGTCTGCGCGAGCGACTGGCTCGCCCTGACCGCCTATCAAGCCGTCCGAGTGGCCGGCCTCACCGTGGGCACCGACGTCGCCATCACCGGCTTCAACGACATGCCCCTGTGCACCCTGCTCCAGCCCACTCTCACCAGCGTCCGGCTGCCCCTGGCCACGATCGCGCACGCGCTCGTCGACCGCCTGATCACCGTGGTCGAGGGCACCGCCCCCACACCGACGACCGGACTCCTGCTCCCGGCGGAGACGGTCATGCGGGACAGCACGCCGAGCAGATAGCGAGGCAAGCATGTCCGAAAGATCGTGCGCCTCCGTGAGGTGACAGCCTGGCGCGGGGACCGGCCTCGGGCTGCGATCTCTCGGTTTGGTGACAGTGGTCTGAGAGACAGTGGCGGTTTGTGTGTTGGTGCTGGTCAGCATCGGTTCTTGGGGTGGGGTGTCGCTGTTCCAAGGCGGGAGTTTCCGTGGGGTTTCGCTGCTCCGGGGTGTCATTCCATGGGGGGTGACGTTGCCTCAGTTTCGTGAGTTCTGATCCGCCGGCCAGTGGGTGTTGCTGTGCTCGGGGCGTGGACCAGACAGAGCAGTGCCCGGCCCCAGAACGGGCGGGTGGCGATATGAGCGGGGCCTTGCTGGCTGTGGCTGTTCGAGCGTTGCGCGCTGTGGCGGTGTGGCGGTGTGCCGTCTGCTGGCTTTGCGGCGGGAGGGGAAGCTCACCCCTGTGAGGGTGCGTTCGGTGGCGGACGTGTTGGGGGCGCGGGAGCGGGCGGTGTGGTGGTGGCTGGCTGCCACTGAGCGGGATGAGGCCGCGGCTGCGGCGCCGGAGGGACGGGCTGCGTGGCACGGGCGGTTCACGGTCACTGACGAGGTCCGGGCTCTGCTCGCGTTGTGGGAGGGGAACGTTGCTGCTGTCCACCGTGAGCTGGCCGCTCGCGCGGCCAGGGGTGAGGGGAAGCCGCCACCGTCGATTCCGACGCTGCATCGGGCGATCGGTCGTGATCTGTCGCCGGGGGAGCGGGCCGGGCTCGCGGGTGGGGAGCGGGCGGCGCGTAAGCATGATGTGTTTCTGGCCCGGCCGCGTCCCTGGCGTAATCAGGTGTGGGAGACCGACCACCTGCGGGCGCCGGTGCCGGTCGATGTCGAGGGCAGGGCTCGTAGGCCGTGGATCACGTGGTTCACCGACTGCGCGACTACGGCCTGTCCGGCGGATCTTGAGCGAGCGGTTTGTTGCGTCCACCCGCCTGTTGCGCTGTCAGCTCCGTTCGCTAAGGTCTGCAGCCATGATCGAGAGCAAGACCGAGGCTTGGCCGGAACCTCCCCTCGCCGGCACCGAGGCCGCAGCGATCCTCGGCGCCCTCGAACGGCAGCGGGCTACCCTTGCCTGGAAGTGCTCCGGTCTGGACGCCGCCGGTCTTCGTGCCACGCTCGGCACGTCCGCCATCACTTTGGGCGGCCTCCTCAAGCACCTGGCGCACATGGAAGACAGCCACTTCGCCCGGTTGTGGCTCGGGTCCCCCGTCGGTGCTCCCTGGGACGCCGTCGACTGGGACAGCAAGCCTGACTGGGACTACCGCTCCGCCACCGAGGACACCCCCGATCAGCTGCGCGTTCTCTGGCAGGAATCGGTCGCCCGTTCACGTGCCATCGTCGCCGAGGCGCTCAGTGCGGGCGGGCTGGACCAACTCGGCGCCTACACCACTCGTAGCGGCGAACGCCCCAACCTCCGCCGTATCCTCCTCGACCTCATCGAGGAGTACGCCCGCCATGCCGGTCACGCCGACCTCATCCGTGAATCCGTCGACGGGCTCACGGGCGAGGACCCGCCGAGGTGAACCGAACTATGGCGTGGAGCGTTGGTCGGCCTTCATCACGCTCACTCTGCCGAGGGCGAGTTCCTGCCGAGTGAGCACGGCCGGAGCCATAAGCGGACGGCGGCGGTGGTGACGGTGCCGTGGAAGACGTAGGCCCTCTTGTCGTAGCGGGTGGCGACGGCCCGGGAGTTCTTGAGCCGGTTGATCGTGCGCTCGACCTCGTTGCGGCGTTTACAGATCTCGCTGCCGAAGCCGGTGGGCCGGCCGCCCTTGCTGCCGCGCCGTCTGCGGTTGGCCCGCTGGTCCTTCGGCTCGGGGATGGTGTGCTTGATCTGGCATCTTCGCAGGTAGCGCCGGTTGCGGCGTGAGCTGTATGCCTTGTCGCCGCCCAGGTGATCCGGCCGGGTGCGTGGCCGTCCGCCCTGCGGGCGGGGCACCCGGATCCGTCGGAGGACCTCGATCATCTGCGGGGCGTCGCCCCACTGGCCGGGCGTGAGGAGGAAGGCCATCGGTCGGCATCCGCCTTCACCCGCGAGGTGGATCTTGCAGGTCAGGCCGCCCCGGGACCGGCCGAGTCCTTCGTCGGGGCGGTGGTGCCGGGGCGTTGTCCTTTTTTCGGGACACGCGGCTTCTTCTTCCGGGCCCCGGCCGCGTGCTGATGGGCCCGGCAGGACGTCGAATCGACGCTGACCATGCTCCAGCCGATCCGGCCCGCGAGGTCGGCGTCCGCCTGGACGGCACACAGGATCCGGTCCCACGTGCCGTCCGCCGACCAACGCCGATGCCGTTCATAGACGGTCTTCCACCTGCCGAAACGCTCGGGAAGGTCCCGCCACGGTACGCCCGTCTAGGCCGTGTATCGAAAGTGGATCATGGGCTGTGAATGATCACGGTTCATGGGTCGGGGAGATCTCACGGACGAGCAGTGGGCAGTGCTGGAGCCGCTGTTGCCAAAGGGTGTCAGGGCGGGGCGGCCGCCCGTCTGGCCTCGTCGTCAGCTGATCGACGGCATACGGTTCCGGGTCCGGACCGGTGTTCCGTGGCGGGACGTCCCCGTCGAGTACGGACCGTGGAGCCGGGTCTACGACCTGTTCCGCCGGTGGCAGAGCAACGGCACCTGGCACCGGATCCTCACCCGCCTCCAGTCCCTGGCCGACGCGAACGGCGCGATTGTCTGGGACCTGAGCGTCGACTCCACGATCTGCCGCGCCCACCAGCACGCGGCCGGTGCCCGTAAGCAGGGCGACCTGTAGAAGGAGCCACCGGGCGGTATCTTCACCGAGCCCCGTGATCATGGGCTGGGGCGGTCGCGCGGCGGGTTCACCACCAAGCTCCACCTGGCTGTCGAGCAGGGCCAGAAGCCCATGTCGATCGTGGTCACGGCCGGGCAGCGCGGCGACTCGCCGCAGTTCGAGCCGGTGCTGGAGAAGGTCCGCGTGCCCCGCGTCGGTCCGGGCCGGCCACGGGTCCGTCCCGATCGCGTGCGGGCGGACAAGGCGTACGCCTCCCGCAAGAACCGTGCCTACCTGCGCCGCCGCGGGATCCGCTGCACCATACCGGACAAGGCCGACCAGGCCCGCAACCGCCGGAAGCGCGGTTCCCGCGGCGGCCGGCCGCCGTATTTCGACCCAGTCGACTACCGCGAGCGCCACGCGGTCGAGTGCGGGATCAACCGCCTCAAGAGACACCGCGCTGTCGCCACGCGGTACGACAAGCTCGCCGTCCGCTACGAGGCGACCGTGCTGATCGCAGCTCTCAACGAATGGCTTTGACCTGAGGTGACCTCCCGTCCGCGTTCACCAGTCCCGGCCGGCGGTCAACTCCTCCGCATCCGCTTCCGTGAACTCGTATGCCGACGCGACGAAGCAGAACTCGTCACAGATCCACTCCCGCGCCACCGTCTCGATCTCGCTTCCGGCCGCCACGAACTCGCTGTCCAGCAGGTTGAACTCCTCCGTCGCAGCCTGGGTGAGTGCATACAATCCCTCCAGGTCCGCCGGATGCTCGGCCTCGATGCGCTCGCACAGCCGCAGCAGGATCGCCTTCCCCTTGTCGACCACGTGATCAGGGAAGTACGAGTCGTCGTACATCTGCCGCAGGAACGCATGGCCCGCTACCTGCTGGTTTGTGATCGGCATGGCACTTCCCTACCTCCGCGAAAAGCTGACGGTCCGATCATGCACAGCACCACTGACAACGACGCCCCCATGGATGCCAGACCTCACGCGACCAGGACTTTCACAACAGGCCCTAGTCTTCTGAGTCAGGAATTCTGTTCAGATATGAGGCGAGGTGTTCGAGGATCTCGTCCGCGGTCTTGGTCCAGAGGTAGGGCCTGGGGTCGGTGTTCCAGGCGGCGATCCAGGTCCGGATGTCCTGCTCCAGTGCCTGGACGGTCTTGTGGACGCCTCGCCGTATCTGCTTGTTCGTCAGCTCGGCGAACCATCGCTCGACCAGGTTGAGCCAGGACGACCCGGTCGGCGTGAAGTGCAGGTGGAACCGCGGGTGGGCCAGCAGCCAGGTCTTGATGGCCGGGGTCTTGTGGGTGGCGTAGTTGTCCAGCACCAGGTGGACGGCGAGGCCGGCCGGGACTTCCCGGTCGAGCTTGATGAGGAACTTCTTGAACTCCTCGGCCCGGTGGCGGCGGTGCAGGGAGCCGATCACCTTGCCGGTGGCGACCTCCAGGGCGGCGAACAGGGTGGTGGTGCCGGCCCGGACGTAGTCGTGCGTGACGCGTTGCGGCACTCCGGGCATCATCGGCAGCACCGGCTGAGAGCGGTCCAGGGCCTGGATCTGCGACTTCTCGTCCACGCAGAAGACCAGGGCCCGCTCGGGCGGGTCCAGATAGAGGCCGACGACGTCGTGGACCTTGTCGACGAAGTACGGATCCGTCGACAGCTTGAACGTCTCCGAGCGGTGCGGCTGCAGACCGAACGCCCGCCAGACCCGCGACACGGTCGACTGTGACAGGCCCAGTTCCTTCGCCATCGACCGCGTCGACCAGTGGGTCGCGTTCTTCGGTGTGGACTGCAGGGTCCTGGTGACCAGCGCGGCCACCTGCTCGTCGGTCACCGTCCGAGGGCCGCCCGGCCGGGGCATGTCTCCCGGGCCGGCGATCCGGTGCTCGACGAACCTCGCCCGCCACCGGCCCACCGCATGCGGCGTCGAGCCGAGCCGGGCCGCGACGTCCTTGTTGGAGGCGCCCTCCGCACAGGCCAGGATGATTCGGCACCTCAGAGCCCACGCCTGCGGCGTGGAACGACGCCGCACCCATCCCTCGAGCGCAGCCCGTTCCTCACCGGACAGGATCAACTCGGCCTTCGGTCGCCCAGTACGTGCCATAGGGCAAGCCTATACATCTGAACAGAATTCCTGACTCAGAAGACTAGGCCGACTTGCGTTCCGCCGTGGTGCGTGAGGAGCCTTACGGCCCCTTCGGCGGTCTGCCGGAGAGGGCACGGGTGGACCGCGGCAAGGACTTCCTGTCCCAGACGGTGAGTGCCGCGTTCACTGAGCTTCTTCGAGTGGGTCACCGATCGGGTGAGGGGCCGTGAAGCGCAACGAACGAGGCCCCCGAGCCGTTGACTGAGATGTCTGACGTCTCCCTCACGTTGTTCGGGGGCCTCGTCGGTCATCCCACCTGCCGCAGGCGCTCGTGGAGCGGGGCTCCATGCCGGCTGTCACTCGTGGGGGCGACCGGCGCCGCAAGCCCCGTCCGTCCCAGCGGGCGACAGTGGCACTGGTGTACCTGCGAGAGCACACCGCTCCGGCGAAGATCGCCGCCGGGTTCGGGATCGGCGAGTCCACCGCCCACACCCGCGCGGTCGTCGACCTGTTCGCCGAACGAGCACCGGGTCCGCACAAGACGCTGCGCGAGCACGATCCCGACTGCCTCCTGCTCGACGGCACCCCCGCCGAGTGCGACCGGGTCGGCGACGGCCGGGCCGGCCACTCCCACCAACCCCGGCGCCACGGCGTGAACGTGCAGATCGTCACCGACCCCCGCGGCCGGCTGCTGTGGCTCTCACCCGCCCTGCCGGGCCGGTCTCACGACCTGACCGCCGCCCGCACCCCTCGGATCATCCGCATCCGCGAGCGCCGGGGGCGTTCCCGTCCTGGCCGATCTCGCCCACCAAGGCGCAGGACCGTGGCCGACGACCGGCATCACACGCAAGCCACTCCAGGAACTCACTCCCACCGAACAGACCCTCAACCGGGCGCCGGACGCAGCACGAGCACCCGTTGAACGCGGTGTCGCGAGCCTGAAGTCCTGGCAGGTCTTCCGCAGGTCCCGGTGCAGCCCCGACCGCATGACGTCGATCGTCAAGGCCATCCGCACGCTGGAGCGGCAGCGCTGAAGATCCTTGGTGGGTGCTTCGTCTGGCGATAACCGCCACGTGAAGCGCTCACGCGGAACCGGAACCCCTGGGGTCAGTCCTGATCTTGGCTGTACTGGGCCGCGTACCAACTGGAGTCGATGGCGGGGTTGCGCAGCGCCCCCCAGAATCGGTCGTCAGGTATCGGTGGCAGGGGCTGATTGCCCAGGTCCGCATGCAGATCCGCACGCCAGTCGAGAGTGAAGTGACTCCGGGTCTCCGCGCTCTCGCACACGGACCTGTACGGGGACCCCCAGATCCCGAGGGCTATCTTCTCCGCGGCCCACCTGCGCGTGTGGTCTCGGCCGGTGTCGGCCTGCGCGAGCACCGCGCGGAGTCGCAAGGCGAGCGGGCCGGTCTGGTCAGGCTGCGGCAGGGCCACACCGCACTCCCACGCGTCCAGGGCTGCCTTGACCTCCGGGTAGTTGTTCAGACCCGTTTCGACCGCCAGTCTGCGCAGCTGCTTCCGCGCGGCGTCGACCACCTGCTCATACGGCAGGACCGCGATCAGCGCACCGAGTTCCTCATGCCCGTCCAGGTGGCTCACGTGGAGGAGGTCGGTGGGACTGTAGGACAGGTCCAGCTCTGGCAGCTGCTCATCCGGTGCGGGAAGGGGCTCGTCGGCACTGTACTGCGGCCTGGCAGGCGGACGCACCTCCCAGAACAGCCGTCCGTTGAAGGTGACGACACCGGCGTCCTGGCCGCGCTCAAGCGTGCCGGCCAGTTCGGCCAGATACTCACCCAGCGAGTCGGCCTGCCCGAAACGGGTACCGGTCTCGTCGAAGAACCGTCCGATCGCACCGAAGGAGTCCCGCCCGGTACGGCAATCCATCAGAAGACCGTCCGACGTCACGTCGTAAGAACCGAACTTCACGTAATCGTGAAGCCAGTAGCCCTCGGTCTCCCCGTCGAGGCCCTGGTCGATGCCGCGCATGAACCCGGTGTCCCCGAGGATTCCGCTCACTCCGAGCAGCCGGTCGCCCGTGCTGAAGCGGAAAGCCCCAGGTCCCTCCAGCGCCCCGTTGTGCCGGAGGAGTGAAGCGACCAGGTCCGGAGGAAAGGTGACCCCCAGTTCCTGTTGCGCTGCTGTGATCTCCTCGCCGCCTGCAGGCGGCCGAAGCGTGGCAAACGTGCGGGGCGCGTGCTCGCGCAGCCACACGTCGATGCGAGTCCATGAGTCCTGTACCAGGTCTGATGTCATAGGGCCGACCTTAGAACCAGCGGCTGACAACAGCTTGATCGTCGCTCACCGGCCTTCCCGCCGGGTTGGCGTTCAGGCCGGCAAGCTTCGAGCGGCCCCTTGTCCCGGCTCACCAAGCTGCTGGCACCGGACGCTGCAGCCGCCCACTCGACACCGAAGCGCTCAGTCGCAATCACCCGATCGGTGGCCAAATCGAAGAAGCTCATTGAGCCAAGGCACGATAGTTGTCACATAGGCACGCTTGTTGTCACCGGCGTAGTGGAGTACGTGCGGTGTGACTGTTCGGCATTGTCCTGTCGCACTGAAGCCGTCGGATTCTCACTGCTTCTCGTTCGCGCTGTCGGATTCTCACTGTGCCGCGCGCTGAGCATGGTGTTTGCCCAGTCCGCGGAGTTTGACCTTATTTCTCTGGTCCGGTTCTCGATGTCCCTGTCATGGTCGTTTTCGGCAGGTACGTGGAGCCGGGGGCGAGCCGTCCTCGTGCAGCCGAGGCACCCGACTGATCAACCTTCGGGCTCTCGGTGGGCTCGATGCCATGCCGCCTCGAAGTCATCACGGCCGATCTCCATGGCCACATACTGCGGATCATGAAGATCGAACGGTGCGTTGAACGGCCAGTCCTCGACGCTCGTCTTGACTGCACCGCCGCCGGGACCGATCTCAACCTGCCGCAACCGCCGTCCGTCCGGCCCGAGCTCCATCAAGAAGACCGCTCCGTCCTCGAACTCCGGCCGGCGCAGGTAGACACGGTCCCGTCCCACCAGGGCGGCGAATCCCGGCCGTCCACGCTGGGCATCCCTCTGCGCGCGGAAGCCGGACAGCGGATTCGGATCCGGAGCGTCCAGGTGGACCTCCTCCAGGTCCCACGTCTCGGCACGTCTCACGGCGTCCGGGTTCGTGATCACCTCAACTTCGGCGCAGGCACTGACGATCTCCTCGGCAGAGCCCGCCCGCACCCACCACTGCAGCCATCCCATGCCGTAGTCATGAAGGACCAGATAGCGCGTCTTCCCGACCTCGCCCAGTTGGCTCACAGCCCGTGATCGTACGTTGATCCACGACCAAACCAGAGGGCCTTCCTGGCAGTGCTGTGAGGACTCGGCTCGCCTCCCCCGGATTCCGCAGAAGCCAGCTGCCCTGAGAATCTCGAGCCGAGCGTTCTCACTCGACCTGGCAATCCCCATAGCTCGTCGCAAGATCCACAGACAAGCTCGATGCGACAGAACAGGCATCACCGAGCAGACCGCCAGGCTGCCCAGGCAGCCGCCTGGTTCAGTCCTGGATGGTGGCGAGCCAGTCGGTGAGCAGGCTGTTGACCTCGTCGGGGCGTTCCTGCTGGATCCAGTGGCCGCAGCCGTCCAGGAGGTGGGAGGCGGACAGGGCGGGGAGGGTGGTGGGGTAGGCGTCGATGGCGTCGGACATCCAGGTGGTGGATGCGTCCAGGGCGCCGCCGATGAACAAGGCGGGCTGTTTGATCGGGGCTCCGCGGTGGGGGGCGAGGTCTTCCCAGTCGCGGTCCATGTTGCGGTAGCGGTTGAGGGCGCCGGTCAGGCCGGTGCGCTCGAACTCCCCGGCGTAGACGTCGAGGTCCTCCTCGCGCAACCAGGCCGGGAGCGGGCCGGCGGGGAAGCGGTCGCGCAGCCGGCCGCCGCGCGCGACGAAGTGCGGGTCGGGCTCGTCCTCGGCGGGCATGGTGTCGGCGGACAGGGCCGCGTAGAAGCCCGCGAGCCAACCCCGGACGTCGGGCTCGATCTCCGCCTCGGCGCGGCCGGGCTCCTGGAAGTAGGAGACATAGAACTCCTGCTCGGGGCCGCCGATCTGGCCGAAGACGTCGGTGGGGCGGGGGCCGCCGGGCGGCGCGTAGGGGACGCTCAGCAGGCCGACCGCGCGGAAGATTCCAGGGTGGAGCAGGGCGGAGGCGGCGGCGATGTTGGAGCCCCAGTCGTGGCCGATGACCACCGCGTTCTCCTCGCCGAGGGCGCGCACGACGGCGACGTTGTCCTCCACCAGGTCGAGCATTCGGTAGGCGTCGGTCGCCTGCGGCTTGGAGGAGCGGCCGTAGCCGCGTACGTCGATCGCCACCGCCCGGTACCCGGCCGCGGCGAGGGCCGGGAGTTGGCGGCGCCAGGAGTACCAGGACTCGGGGAAGCCGTGCACGAGCAGGACCAGCGGGCCGGTGCCCTGCTCTACCAGGTGCAGGCGCCCGGCAGGGGCCTCGACAATGCGGTGGTGGAGTGCGGCGGTCTGCTCGGAATGCATGGGGGACTGCTCCTCGGTTCGCGGGCGGCCGGCGGGTACCCATCGATCATGCGGCGCGGCGGCCCCTCGGCGCGATCAGCATTGCCATTCTGGCAAGATCGCAGGACAGGGCGCTGGAGCGGCACGGCAAGAAGGAGCGGGAAGGGTGGCAGCCGACGACGTGGACGGCACGATGGCCGCGATGGGGCCCCGGCTGCGGGCCGCGCGCGAGCACTACGGCGCGACGCTCACCGGTGTCAGCTGCGCGACCGGCATCTCGACCAGCACGCTGTCCCGGATCGAGACCGGCCGACGCAAGCCCACCCTGGAGGTGCTGCTGCACCTGTCGAAGGAATACGGCGTCTCCCTGGACGAACTGGCCGGCACCGCGCCCGGCCCCGGGGCCGAGCCGCGCGCTACGGCGCCGCTGAGCCTCGGCGACGACAAGGCGGTGCTGCCGCTGACCCGGTACGTCGGCGGCCTGCACGCCCACAAGCACGTCCTGCCCGCCCTCGAGGACCCGCCCGCGCGGCCCCGTCAGGTCTCCCACGACGGCCACGAGTGGCTGTGCGTCCTGTACGGGAGGCTCTGGCTCGCCCTCGGCGACCAGGACCTCATCCTGACCCCCGGGGATGTCGCCGAGTTCGACACCCGCACCCCGCACGGGGTGGCGAACGCCAGCCCCGGCGGACCGGTCGAGTACCTGATCATGTTCGGACCCCAGGGTGAGCGTCTACGGCCGCGCAGCTGGTCGTCGAGGAACCGGTGACAGAGAGGCTGCTGAACGAGTATTTGTGACAAGCCGCGTGCCTCGCCGGTGACAACCACACTGCTTCGTCCGGTCTCATTCGCCACGTCATCCGGCTCTGCCGGTGACAACTAGTGCCGCATCAAGCAACGTTCGCCCTGTGTGGGTCGGTCCGGCTCCCTTGGGATGATCGTAAAGCGCGACGTCTGGGGGAGGGGCATGGAGATCATCGAACACGCGATCAGCGAGCCTTTCGAGGGTGTGCTGGTCGAGCCGGTGGGAGGCAGCAGGGTGGGCGTACTGGTGCTGGCCGGTTCGAGTGGCCGCATCGACATCGAACGCTGCCGCGTACTCGCCCGCGCGGGGATGACCACGTTGTCGATTCGCTGGTTCGGTGGCGACGGCCAGGCACAGGGAATCTGCGAGATTCCGCTGGAGAGGTTCGTTGAGGCGATCGACCTTCTGCAGACCAAAGCAGGAGGGAGAGTCGGTGTCATGGGACTGTCCAAGGGAGCCGAGGCAGCACTCCTGCTGGCCATCCGCGATCCGCGCGTCGATGCGGTGGTGGCCATGTCTCCCACGTCTGTGGTCTGGGCGAACGTCGGCCCCGGCATCGACGGTCTGACCCACCCCTATCGGTCGTCCTGGACCTGGAAGGGCGAGCCCGTCCCGTTCGTCTCCTACGATGACGACTGGACTCCTGCAGAGGCAGAAGGCGAGCCGACGGCCTGTCGGACCCTTTACGAGCAGAGCAGGCAGACCCATGCGGAGGCTGCACGCGCGGCCGCGATCCCGATCGAGCAGACCGCCGCCCAGATCGTCCTCGTGGCGGGCGGGGACGATCAGATGTGGCCGTCGCTGCTCTTCGCACAGGAACTGGCCGCGCGCCGCGCTTCGGTGGGCCACCCGGTCAGGCTTGTGACCTCGTCCGATGCCGGGCATCGTCCCCGATTGCCCGGGGAAGGGCCCGCCGGACACTCTGACCGGTTCCGCTACGGCGGCACGGCGGCGGCCGACGCGGCGCTCGGCACCGCGGCCTGGTCCGACATCGTTGTGGCGCTGGCTGGAGATCTTCACACCAGCAACTGACCAGAACCTCCGAGATCAGGCCACGTTGGCCCTGGCCACGACCTGACGCAGGCGCTTGTCCTGGGCGTGCTCGTTCCGTCAGATGATGTAGCGGCGGATCATGCTGCCCTGCTCTCTGTGGCTGGGGTGGTCGGTGCCGTCGAGGGCGAAGCAGCGCAGGGCGGTGAACTGGGCCTGGGTGCGGTTGGGCCAGGAGCTGTTGGTCGGGGTGTAGGCGATCTCCACGTTGTTCGCCTCGGCCCAGGTCCCGGCCCATTGGCACCGCTTGGTGGTCGGGTGGGGTGAGTAGTTGTCGCAGACGATCGCGATGCGTAAGTCCGCCGGGTGCAGTGAGCGCAGGTAGCGGCAGAACTCCAGGAATTTCGAGCGGTTCTTCGTCTTCTTGATGTGCCTGTAGAGCTGTTCCTTGGTCAGGTCGTAGGCGGCGATCAGGTGCCGGACGCCGTGCGGGTGGGTGTAGGTCGCTCGTCTGCGGGGGCGGGGCTCGTGGTCGGGGTCCTTGTGCCGGCCGCCGCGTTCGGCCCACTGCCGTCCGGGGTGGGGCTGGAGGTTGAGCGGGCCGAACTCATCCAGGCAGAAGATGACTTCGGGCTCGCCCTCCTCGGGTATGACCTCGCCGTCGGCGATCGCGTAGAGGTGCTCGACCCGGGCCTTCTCGGCCGCGTAGTCGGGGTCACGGGAGGCCTTACAGGTCTTCAGGCGTTGAAAGGAGACGCCTTCCTCGCGGAGCAGGATGCACAGGCCCTCGTGGCTGATGTCGTCGACCACCCCCTCGGCGACCAGGAAGTCGCCCGGCTTCGCCAGGCTCCAGGTCGAGAACGGCAGGTCGTGCTCGGCCTGCTTGGACTTGGCGGTCTTCTTGATCTCTCGGCGCTCGGGAAGGGCGAACGTCCTGGGCCGACCGCCTTTGTACTTCGGGTAGAGCGACTCGAAGCCGGCGGCGTTGAAGTTGTGGACCACCTTCCGGACCCGGTCCACGCCGGTGAACGTCACCTCGACGGCCTTCGCCACGGGCATGCCTTGAGCGGACAGCAGCACCATCTGGGCCCGCCGCCAGGTCACCACCGACCCGGTGCCCCTGCGGATGATCCGCAGCAGTCGCCTGCCCTCGTCGTCCTCAATATCCCGGACCTGCATACGTTGAGCCACATGATCATTCTGGACGTCTGGCGCCGCCCGGCGCAGCAACCGGGCGACATATCACGACGGGGCATACGTTGCTCGATACGGCACTACTGATCTTTCCGTGGTGGGTGGGGGGAGTTCGCTGGCTGTATGAGGGTTGGGGAGCTTGCCGCGGTGCGGGGCCGGTTGGAGGAGTTCGCGGCGGTGGTGTTCGCGCCGTTGGTGCGTCGGGACTAACGGGCGAAGGGTGCGTTATACCTGCGAGGGCTGCTGCTGGACGGCCGCAGGAAGTCGATGCAGCCGATGCCTGAACGGCTCGGTGTCGATCACCAGCAATTGCAGCAGTTCATGACGACCTCGACGTGGCAGGTCAGGGACGTGCGGGCCCGGCTGGCGTGGCGGGCGGTGGCGGTCGTGCGGCCGCAGGTGCGGGTGGTGGACGACACCGGCTTCCCCAAGGACGGCCGTTCCTCGCCCGGGGTGGCCCGGCAGTACTCGGGCACCCTGGGCAAGGTCGGCAACTGCCAGATCGGCGGCAGTGTCCACATCGGGGCGTCCCGGTGCGATCGCCATCGGGGTGACTGGTCCTCATACATGATTCAGAAGCGCAAGGAAGCCGAGCGGAAGTCGAAGGCCAAACGGCGGAAGTGGCGCCGCCGGGCCGTCGTCGGGCCGTGCGAGGGTGACCAACACTGACAGCCGACGACCGTCGCGCTGTAGGTCAGGGCGTTGATCGCGAAAAGGGGAGCAGGCCAGAGACCCCGCCCCTCACTTCTTCTGTCCTGGGATCGCGGACAGCTCCTGCTCCCCGCACCCGCGGGATGGTCCCAGCATCTCGACGAGGAAGTGCTCGACCTTCGGCTGCTCCCAGCGCTCGTGGGTGCTTCAGTAGCGTTCGGGCAGCTCCCCGCCTGCGTGGGGATGGTCCTGAGATCTGCCCGAACTGGCCGCCGAGGGCGTACTGCTTTCCGCCTGCGCAGGGATGGTCCTCCCCGTACGGGACTTCGACCAGGTCGCCCGGCTCTGCTTTCCGCGCCTGCGGGGACGGTCCCGCGCTACCTGCTACGGCCGGCTCTGGCTCGGTCTGTTCCCCGCGTGCACGGGGTTGGTTCGGCGTCAGAGGAGAGTGTCTGTTTTGCCGGTTTCTTTGAAAGCGGTTCGGATAGTGCAGTGCGTGGGATAGAACTGCAGGTCACGGAGTCTGCTCCCCGCACCCGCGGGGATGGTCCCCCGCGAGCAGCCAGGGCACCATGCGCGGCCCTCTGCTCCCCGCACCCGCGGGGATGGTCCCGCCTACGAGTGGGATGCCACATCTGCCGCACCGAGAAGAACATCGACGAACTGCGGGGCCGAGGCCGCAGGCCTGCGGGCCAAGGTCGCTGATGAGACGAGCCCGCGCATCCTCTGGGGGCGCGAACGCCGCCGCCTGGCGCACCTGGACCGGCTCATCGATGACCACGAGCGCGGACGCCCGGGAGGGGATACGCAGTGAAGGCCGAGCAGGAGCCACCACAGGAGTTGTGCCTCAAACTGAGGGCGGCCGCCGACCGGCTGCTGGCCGGCACCCCGCTGCGCTCCTCGGGCAAGCTCACCATCCTTGACTTCGCCGCAGAAGCTCAGGTCAAGCGGTGGCTGCTGACGCACAAGTATCCGACCACGCTCATGGCCAAGTATCAGGCGGAGTTCAAGGCCGCCCGTACAAGAGCGAGCCAGTCAAGAAGGCCGAGGCGGAGATCGACAAGCTCCGCGAGGACCTGACCAGGGTTCGCGAGGAGAAGAGGCAGCTGGCTGACCTGCTGGGCGCCTATGCGGTCATGAATGAGCAGCTGGCCAGGGAGCGGGCCGAGGTGATCACCGAGCGCGATGAGGCCCTGGCCACCCGGGATGCCGCGCTGGGTGTCACCGCCCTAAACCCGCCGCCGCAGCGGACGGCCCCCACCAGCCGCGCTCATCGTCCGCTCCCGCGAGGACGCCAGTGACAGGATGCGCCGCCGTGATCAGGATCGAAAGCGGGCACGCAGGCCGTTCCGGTGCGGCACACTCCACTGCATCGAGCATCCTGCCGCCGCGATGAGACGAGTACCGTCAAGTGAATCTTCAAGAAGCCGTCGACAACTACGAAACGGCGATGCAGCACTGCGACAACCTGATCGAGACCCACAGGGCACCAGCCAAAGGACAGGGACGCCGAACGGTTGAAACCTCGATCAACCGCGGCACGATCGTGCTGGCGGTCGCGGCTTGGCAAGCAATCATCCAGGACATCGCCATGGTCCTGAGGGATGAACTGGTGGCCGAGGCGAAGAACGCCCTTGGGACGAGGCTGCTGGCCGACGCGATCGAACGATGGAAGATGGACTTCGAGGTTGCACTCAAGGACTTCTCCACACCCAACCCCGACAACACTCGGAACCTTCTCAAGCGAGTCGGCTTCGACCCGCAGTCCCATTGGACCTGGACTCAGAGCGGCGGACGAGGCAACAGCTCGATCACGGTCAAGCCCAAGCATGTGAGGAAGGTGATCTTCCAGTGGATCCGGGTCCGCAACGACGTCGCCCATGGACACACCATCATCACCTCGCTCCCGATCTTGGGGGCTGTTCGTGACCCTGAATCGTCGGCCGGGTTGGTTGCCGCACCAACATTGCGTCTCGATGACGCGATCGCCTGCGTGAAGTTCTTCCGCTCCGTTGCCCGACTCACCGTCGAAGGGGCAGCCAGCCTTCTGGGCGAACCGATCCCAACCTGGAAGAACCTTCCCAGTCATGCTCTCGGGCTTCATGTCTCGCACCTTCCGGACTGAGTTTGCGTCCCCACGCGCGCTGCAGTCAGCAGCACTTCGGCAACACGCTCAGACCGGCTAGAGAACGTTGCACATCGACGGCGGCTGGCAGCTCCACTGACCCCCGCCCCACCACTCACCATGGAGAGGGATCCCCATGAAGCAGCGCGTTCGCGCCGTACTCGTCACCCCGAGCGGCACCATGCTCCTGATCAAGCGCATCCGCCCCGGCGTCGGCCCCTACTGGGTCATCGTCGGAGGAGGCGTCGAGGAGAGCGACGCCACCCGCGAGGAAGCACTCCTGCGCGAGGTCCGAGAGGAGATCGCCGGCGACGCCGAGATCGTCCGCCTGCTCCACGAGATGGAGAACGCCAAGGGCGAGAAGGAGTTCTTCTACCTGGCCCGCATCGCCACGTGGGACTTCGAGAACCGGACCGGCCCGGAGTTCGCCCGCACCGACCGCGGCGAGTACATCCTCGAAGAAGTCCCGCTCACCACCAAGGCCATCGCCGACCTGAACCTGTTGCCCGGGGAGATCTCCACGGTACTGTGCCAGGCCCTCGACAATGGCGACTTGCTCGCCGTGTAGACACGGGACCAGCGCTCGGCTGGGTGCTTGCTCGTGTCCGGGCCCCTGACGCTGCTTGAGACGGTCATGGATCTGCTCCGCCGATGACGAAGGTCCGAGCGTTGCGATCGTAGGAGCTGGATCACTGATCTCGCTCTTCCGCGAGGTCAGCTTTCAGTGCCACCTCGGCCCCTGCCCATCGCGGGATGGTCCCACCTTGGCGAGCTTGTCCTGCGGGGGCGGCGGTCTGCTCCCCGCTCGCGTGGGGATGGTCCCTCCTCTTCAGCTGTGATCTCGCCCTGCTGGATCTCTTCCCGCACTGCTGGGTCTGCTCCCTGCATCTGAGGGGGGTGTTCCGGAGACGGCGGTCGCCGAGAAGCGTCGACGTGCTGCTCTCCGCGCCCGTGGGGTTGGTCCCTACGCGCAGAACCCGCACTATGTCGAGCTCGCCTGCTCCCCGCGCCTGCGGGGATGGTCCCCCCCGCCTCACGGCGGGGGTTTCGTCGTTTCCCTGCTCCCCGCGTCTGCGGGGATGGTCCTCCGGCGTCCTCGTGCGGACGTCGCTCCCCCCACTGCTCCTCGCTCGCGCGGGGATGGCCCCGCGATCGACCCGCGCATCATCAAGCCCGGGAACCGCTCCCCGCTTGCGTGGGAATGGCCCCGTCCTGACCTTCCGGCCGAGGGACGGTGGAGGCTGCTTCCCGCCTGCGCGGGGATGGTCCCACCTCGGGGAACTTGACGGCGAGTCGGGCCTCCTGCTTTCCGCCTGCGCAGGGATGGTCCTCCCTGTATGGGAC
>NZ_JBIAMJ010000034.1:0-18302 GCF_042874035.1 Streptomyces sp. NPDC004284
CGTCGTCCGGACAGGAACAGCGTCCAGCGGGGGAACACCTGCCCCCACACGTACAGCAGCCCCAGCAGCAGGAAGATCCCGACCATCGCGGCCAGCACGGTCACGTCGATCCCCGCCGACGCGGTTGCCTTCGACGGCCCCGACGCGCCGGCGACCGACGTCCTCCGCCAGTCATCGCCCGCGACGCCGAGCGCGTCGCCGCCCAGCGTCCAGATGGTCTTGGTTCCCGCCCACGGCAGGAGTCCGCACATGAGCAGGTACACCGCGACGCGGGTCCGCCTCGGGGCCCGGGAGGCGGCTGGGTGGGCAAGCGGGCCGTCGCCGGCGCCGGCGTGCGGCCGCCCGCATCGCGGGCAGTCTCCGCGCAGCCGTCGGCGGTACGACAGACCGACGAGGAGCAGGAGGGCGGCACCGGCCGTGTTCAGCAGCACCTGGGCCAGCCCGGTGGCGCTCTCGATCCCCGAGAGCGTCGCAATCGTCACGAAATAGATCGGCAACCCGTTCATCCCCACGACGAACACCGGGAGCGCCACCATCAGTGCCGTCGCCACCGCGACCCGGCCGAGCTTGGCGAGCGTTCGGGTGCCGGCCAGGCAGGCGCCGCCGGCCAGGAGCGCGAGGGCCGCCAGGAAGAGCTGGGCCCCCGGCGCGTACGCGGAGTGCTCCTTCCACTGCACGGTGGTGCCCGTCACCGCCCAGATGACCTCGACAGCGGCGTACAACACGCCCCAGGATGCGGCTGCCGCGGGCGCCCACACGGGCCACCGACGCCACCACAAGACCCGCTCCGGGCTTGCGGTCGGTGGCTCAGGAACGCCACCTACCTCCGAGTTCGCAGGAACAACCACCGTGACCCCCGTGTATCCGGTTTGCCGACGCTCCAAGATTCCGCGTCACCCGCGCTGATCACATCCATCCCACGGATCATCCGGCTCCCCCGCGCGGGGGAGCCGGATCGTGAGTGTCGGCCCGGCCGGAGGATTACGGTGCGGTGCGCCGACCGTTGTCGTAACGATCAGGGCGCTTGCCGATCGGACGGGAATCTCGATCGGGTGACCGTGGGCCAGCGGAGGCATGGAGGCAGGGTCTCCTGCACAGTTCGGGATGGTCGAAGTCCTACCGAGCGACAGAGAAGGCCTGTTGTCCCGGTCCGTCGCGCTCACTCCTATCGCGTCCAACTCCCGGGTTTCGTCGGGTGATTGCCTCGTTCACGTATACGGGAATGCGGCCGACCACGGCGTGCGTGTGCGACGGTATCCGCCGGACATGACCGATGCCGAGTGGGCCCAGGTCCGCATCGCGCTGCCCACGCCGGGGTGGTTGGAGGGCAGGGTGGCAGCCGGAGGCGTACTGCCACCGGGCGATGCCGGATGCGGTCCGCTACCTGGTCGACAACGGAATCAAGTGGTGGGCGATGCCCGCGGACTTTCCGCCGTGGGACCGCGTCTACGCGTTCTTCCGCCGCTGGCGCGACTGGGCCGGTTCAAGGAGTTCCACGACCGGCTGCGCGTCAAGGTCCGCACCCGGACGGGCCGGGACGCCGAGCCCGGCGCGGGCGTGAACGGCTCGCAGTCGGTCAAGACGGACGCCGTCGTCGGCACCGACAGCCGTGGCTTCGACCGCGGCAAACTGATCAACGGGCGCAAGCGGTACGCCGTCGTCGACCCGCTCGGCCTGATGCTCGGAGCGGTGGTCACCGCCGCGCAGGTAGGTGACCACGCCGCCGCCGAGGTGCTGCTCGCCCAAGTGGCCGACGCGCACCACCTGCCGGAGCTCATCCGGGTCGACGGCGGCTGCACCGGCGGACTCATCACCTTCTGCCTCACCGCCCTGGCGCCGGTCCTGGCCATCGTCAAACGCAGCGACGACCAGAAGGGGTTCGTGGTGCCACCCAAGCGGTGGATCGTCGAACGATCCTTCGCCCGCCTGATGCGCACCCGCCGCCTGGCCCGGCCACATCCTTCGCGAGAGTGGACCGCCCCGGCGCGTGCTCGGCCAGCCAGTCCCGGGCCACCAGCCGCTTCGCCTTCGACCGCAACGCCTCCACCTTCGCCGGCACCACCTCCAGGCCGAAGCAGGCGGCCATCTCCTGGCACGAAAGCGGACCTTGACCGAGCCGATCGCGGTCGGCCAGGACCCGCAGGATGCGCTGGTAGTCCACCGACAGCGCCGACCAGTCCAGCCCCGCACGCCACATCGGCACCACCGATTTCGCCTTCGCCGGCTCGGGCCGGGCCCGCTGTTCACCGGGATCCCACAGGTCGTCGCAGGCACCGGGGCCAGCGGCGTTGTCGTCGCCCCGGGCCAGTACCTCGCCGACGCGCGACCGGGCGATGGCCCACTCGCTCCACTCCTGCTCGGCCACGGCGAGCTCGGCGTGGATACGGTCGGCCTCCTCCCGCAGTGCGTCCACACGACGGCGTGCAGTGAGCTCGCGCTCTTCCAGAAGCCCACGACCGACGGCATCCCCCAACCTCCACCCAAGTGACAACGAGACACGTCACCACTCCCACAAGACCAGCGACCCTATGCCTGACCAGCGAGAACGCGGTCCTCAAGTCCGGAAAGACAACAGCAGCCCAGACACGGCGCTCAGGGGTGGACGGTGGCATTGTCAGTGGCGGACAGGATGATGACGTTCATGACCGAAAACAGTGCCTTGCTCTCGCCTGCCGCCTACGGGGAGGCCGTGACCACCGCAGTGGCGGCGTCGGCCGCGTACTACGGCGACGGAACCACCCCGCTCGGTGACGACGAGTACGACAGCCTGCTGCGTGCCATCGCGGCCTACGAGAAAGCCCACCCGGACGAGGCTCTGGCCGAGTCGCCTACGGGGAAGGTGGCGGGCGGAGCCGTGCAGGGCGACGTGCCGCACTCGGTGCCGATGCTCTCCCTCGACAACGTCTTCGACGCCGACGAGCTCGCCGAGTGGGCCACGGGCCTGGAACGGCGACTTGGCCACGCGGTGGGCGAGTGGTGCGTGGAGCCGAAGCTCGACGGCCTAGCGGTGGCCGCCCGCTACCGGGGCGGCCAGCTCGTTCAGGTCCTCACCCGCGGCGACGGCCTGGCCGGTGAGGACATCACCCACGCCGCCGGCGCCGTCCTTGGTCTGCCGTCGGTCCTCACCGAGCCGATCGACGTCGAACTGCGCGGCGAGGTGCTGCTGACGAGCGCCCAGTTCGAGGAAGCGAACCGGATCCGGCTCGCCCACGAAGCCACACCGTTCGCGCACCCGCGCAGTGGAGCCGCCGGCACGCTGCGGGCCAAGGACCGGCCCTACCGGATCGAGCTGACCTTCTTCGCCTACGGCGCCATCGGCCTGGACGACCTCGGCCACGTCGCTCTGCTGGAGCGACTGGCGGTACTCGGCGCGAACACGGCCGCCAGCACGGCCGCCGCCCCGATGCGGTGCGAGACCGTGGAGCAGGTGCAGGAACGCATCGCCGTGATCGCCGGGCTGCGCGCCGACCTGCCGTTCGGGATCGACGGTGTCGTCGTCAAGGCCGACTCGGCCGAGGACCAGCGGCAGGCCGGCAACGGCTCACGCGCCCCGAGGTGGGCAGTGGCCCGGAAGCTGGCGGCCGAGCACAAGGTGACGCGCCTGCTGGCGGTGGAGTGGAACGTCGGCCGGACCGGGATCATCGCCCCGCGCGCCGTCCTGGAGCCCGTGGTCATCGATGGAGTGACGGTCACTTACGCCACGCTCCACAATCCGGCTGACATCACCCGGCGCGGGCTCATGATCGGCGACCAGGTGTTCGTGTACCGGGCGGGCGATGTGATCCCCCGGGTCGAGGCCCCGCTGGCCGACCAGCGCACCGGCGCCGAGAGTCCGATCGTCTTCCCCGAGGCCTGCCCCCGCTGCGGCGACGCGATCGACACCTCCGAGCAGCGGTGGCGGTGCGTGCGCGGCCGCAGCTGTCAGGCCGTGGCCTCGGTGATCTACGCCGCCGGCCGGGACCAGCTCGACATCGAAGGTCTCGGCGGCACGCGCGCGATCCAGCTGGTGGAGGCCGGTCTGGTCCAGGACATCGCCGACCTTTTCACGCTGACCCGCGAGCAGCTCCTCGGTCTGGAGCGGATGGGTGAGACCAGCGCCGCCAACCTCCTCGCCGCGATCGAGACCGCCCGCGGGGCCGCGCTGAACCGTGTGTTCTGCGCCCTCGGGGTCCGTGGCACCGGGCGCACCATGTCTCGCCGGATCGCCGCGCACTTCGGCTCGATGGCCGCGATCCGTGCCGCCGACGCCGACACGCTGGCCGAGGTCGACGGCATCGGCACCGAGAAGGCCCGTGTCATCGCGGCCGAACTCGCCGAACTCGCCCCGCTCCTCGACAAACTCCATGCCCAGAAGGTCGGCATCCAGGTCACCGAGCCGCAGGAGCCCGCCGCCAATGGAGACGGCGGCGAGGCACCGGCGGCGGACGGCCCGCTGGCCGGACAGGCCGTCGTGGTCACCGGCTCCATGACCGGCCCCCTCGCGGCGCTGTCGCGGAACGAGATGAACGAGCTGATCGAGCGGGCCGGCGGAAAGGCCTCGTCGTCGGTGTCCAAGCGCACCACCCTCCTGGTAGCGGGTGAGAAGGCCGGCTCCAAGCGCACCAAGGCTGAAGATCTCGGCATCCGCATCCTCGCCCCCGAGGAATTCGCCGCGCT
This sequence comes from Streptomyces sp. NPDC004284, assembly GCF_042874035.1. NCBI lineage: Bacteria > Bacillati > Actinomycetota > Actinomycetes > Kitasatosporales > Streptomycetaceae > Streptomyces > Streptomyces sp. NPDC004284. The sequence goes on from NZ_JBIAMJ010000034.1 coordinate 4,657, forward strand.
GGTCGCCGACTTCCTCCCCGCCTCTTGAATCACCCGTCCGCCTGCATTCGCAGCTGAGGGCAAGCCCGTTGAGCTGATGTTTTCACGGCCGAGGCGAGCCTGCACGCGCCCTGGGCAAGCCGTGGACCGACCGGCCTGGGCGAGCCTGCACGCACCCTGGGCAAGCCAGGTTCAGCAGGCTGGGCAAGCCGGTCAGTTCGGAGGCGCGCCAGTCCTGACCGGCTGGTGCGGCGGGCCCCGGAGTCGGTGGTGCCGAGGTCCCTCTGCCCCCCGCCTGTCGTCAAATGTTTGCCGACAGGCGGGGGCGGCTCGATCTGCTTGCTCGCCGTCCAGCCGGGTTGGCACGGGCTGTCCCGGCCGGGTGGTCGGTGGGAGACTGCGGGCCATGTCTGGGTTCGCGAGAGACCCGAAGTACTACGGCGACGTCGCCCGGGCCGTGGGCGTCCGGCCAGCCGGGCGTGCACGATCACCGCCACGCCAGCACGATCACCGCAACGCGTGCACGGCCGCCGAGAACACGCCCGGCATGCGGGCGGCCATCGGCACGATCAGGCGGGAGGTCTCCGGCCGGGAGCCGGCCCGGAGCAGTGCCCTGGTGAGCAGCCGCTGCCGCCGCGACAGGCGCCGCCACGCCCGCTCGTAGTCCTGGGGCCGCCCCGCCCGCAGGCACCGTACCGCCGCTTCGGCCGACGCCAACGCGAGGGCGATGCCTTCGCCGGTGAGCGCGTCGACGTAGCCGGCCGCGTCACCGACGAGCAGGACACGGCCGGCGACTCTGCCGCGCACCCGCTGTCTGAGCGGCCCGGCGCCGCGGACCGCGTTCGCGGCCGCGTCCTCGTGCAGGCGCGCGGCCAGCTCGGGGAACCGGTCCAGACAGGTGGCGTAGGGGCGCCGGGCGGTGCTCAGCACGGCCACGCCGACGAGGTCGTCGGCGACCGGGGTCACGTACGCCTCGCCCTGCCTGGACCAGTGCACTTCGACGAAGTCGGACCACGGGACCATGCGGTAGTGGCGCCGCAGGCCGTAGCGCCGGGGGCCGGGGGCGGCCAGGTCCAGCCCGAGCGCCCGGCGCAGGGGCGAGTGCAGGCCGTCCGCCGCGACGAGCCACCGGGCCCGCAGCCCGGCAGCGGTCACCGACTCCGGTCCCTGGTGCACTTCCCCGACCTTGCCGGGCACGATCCGGACGCCGAGCTCGAAGGCCCGCCGGTACAGCGCGGCGCTCAGGACGGTGCGGCGTACGCCGAGGCCGGAGCCGTCACGGAAGGCGGCCTGCGCATGGTGGGCGCCGTCGATGTACCGGATGCCGCCCAGCTCGTGGCCGGCCGGTTCGACGCCCAGGGCGCGCAGGTGCCGAACGCCGCGGGGCATGATCCCCTCGCCGCACGCCTTGTCCACCGGGCCGGGCCGGGGCTCGATCACCACGGCCTCCATGCCGGCCAGCGTGGCGTGGATCGCGGTGGCCAGTCCGGCGGGCCCGCCGCCCGCGACGAGCAGGTCGATCACGCGAGCCCGCCGGGTACGGAGGTCCGCGCCGGGCGCGTGGCGTCCGTGGCGGTCCCGGACGGTGTGGCAGGCGGCACCGAGGAGGCCGGGGCGAGCGCCGCGTCCTCGCAGCGGATGCGCACGGTGAGTAGCGCGGCGTTGAGCAGCGTGAACAGAACGGCGGTCAGCCATGCCCCGTGGACCAGCGGCAACGCCGCTCCTTCGGCCACCACCGCCACGTAGTTCGGGTGGCGCAGCCATCGGTACGGGCCGCCGGCGACCAGAGGCAGGCCGGGCACGACAAGGACCCGGGTGTTCCAGCGCGGCCCCAGTGTCCGCACGCACCACCAGCGCAGGGCCTGGGCCGCGACCACTACGGCCAGCATGGGCCAGCCGAGGCCGGGGCGGAACGGCGGCCGCATCGTCGCCACCTCGGCCAGGCAGCCGAGGAGAAGGCCCGTGTGCAGCACCACCATCACCGGGTAGTGCCGCCGTCCGTGTTCGACCGCGCCGCGCGCCAGGCTCCAGCGCGAGTGCCGCCGGGCGACCACGAGTTCGGCGACGCGCTCGGCGCCGGTCGCGAGCACCAGGAGGATGTACCAGGTCATGTCTCCTCGTCTTTCCTTTCCTGCTTCCTACCAGCGCAACAGGACGAGTTCGGTGCAGAAGCCCGGGCCCATGGCGAGCAGCAGGCCGGGGGTTCCGGCGGGCGGCCGACTGCCTTCCGCGAGCGTGTCGCGCAGGACGTGGAGCACGGACGCCGAGGACAGGTTGCCGACCTCCGCGAGCGAGCGCCTGCTGACGTCGAGGGCATCGTCCGGCAGGTCGAGCGCCTCCGCGACCGCGTCGAGGACCTTGGGCCCGCCCGGGTGGCTGACCCAGGCCGTCACATCCTTGCGCGTGAGGCCATGATCGGACAGGAAGGTATCGACGTCGGCCCCGAGGTTCTTGCGCACCATGTCGGGAAGGGCGGGATCCAGCACGACGCGGAAGCCCGAAGCGGTGATGTCCCAGCCCAGCAGGTGTTCGGTGTCCGGGTAGAGCCGGCTGCGGCTCGCCACCACCGTCGGGCCGGCCCCCGCCGCTGCCGTGTGCCTTCGAGTGCCGCAGGCGACGGCCGCGGCGGCCCCGTCCCCGAAGAGCGCGGTCGCGATCAGGTTGGCGGGGGACGCGTCGTCCCGCTGAAAGGTCAGTGAGCAGAGTTCGACGGAGAGGAGCACGGCGATATGCTCCGGCCACCCCTGGAGGTAGTCGTGGAGCCGGGCGACGCCGGCCGCGCCGGCGACGCAGCCGAGGCCGAAGAGAGGAAGCCGTCTCACGTCCGACCGCATCCCGAGCCGTCCGACGAGCCGGGCGTCCACCGACGGCACGGCGATGCCGGTCACGGAGGTGAACAGCAGCAGATCGACGTCCCGGGCGGACAGGCCGGCCGCGTCGAGCGCCCCGGAGACGGCTTCGGCGCCGAGCTCCACGGCATGGGTGAGGAAGGCGTCGTTGACCGCGCCGAAGTCCTTCAACTCGCCGTACCGGTCGAGGGGCAGTGCCGTATGACGCCGGCGGACCCGCGCGCCGCGGTGGAGACGGTCGAGAGCACGCCGGTCGCCGTCGGCGGCCAGGCACTGACCGGCCACCATGTCGGTGATCTCCTGCTGGGCGTGCCGGTGTGGTGCCAGGACTCCGTGGACTGCTGCGATCCGGGTCATCGGACTCCTTGCTGACTGCCTGGTGCGGACGACGTGCACCCATATGTGCCCCGCGCCCCGTGGTCGTACCACGTCATCGCTCGTTGGGCGCCTACGATCGGCGCGTGGACGCGACGAACCGGGCCACCGTCGGGGCCGTACGGCCCAAGGGGGGCCTTCTCGCCGGCCTTGCGAGGGCCTGTCACCCAGGACCGACGGCCGCCGTCACCCTGCTGATGACGGCGCTCGCGGTGTCGGCGGGGCACAGCGCGAGGGGCTCTGCGCTGGTCGGCGTGGCGGTGCTGGCGGGCCAGCTGTCAGTGGGGTGGTGCAACGACGCGGTCGACGCCCGGCGTGACCGGGCGGCCGATCGGCACGGCAAGCCGGTCGTGTCCGGCGCCGTCACCGCCGGGGCCGTGCGGGCCGCCGCGGTCATGGCTTTGGTGGCGTGCGTCCCGCTGTCCCTGTCCGGTGGTCTGCTCGCCGGGAGCGTCCACCTGGTCGGCGTCGGCGGCGCGTGGGCGTACAACCTGGGGCTGAAGGCGACGCGGCTGTCCTGGCTGCCGTACGCCGTGGGGTTCGCGGCGCTTCCCGCCTTCGTGGTGCTGAGCCTGCCGGGGAGGGTCGCGCCGGCCTGGTGGGTCGTCACGGCCGGTGCGTTGCTGGGCGTGGGCGCGCATCTGGGAAACGTGCTGCCGGACATCGAGTTCGACCTCCGAGCGGGGGTACGTGGGTGGCCGCAGCGTCTCGGCCCCACGTGGACGCGGCTGCTGCTGCCGGCACCGCTGGTCGTGGCGTCCGGGGTGCTCGTCCTCGGTGGGCCAGGGGTACCCGGCGTCTCCTCGTGGGCCGCCTTGGCGGTGGTCGCACTGACGGCGCTGGTGAGTGCGCTCCTCGGCGGTCGCTGTGTCCGACTGCCGTTCATCGCCTCGATCCTCGTCGCCGGTACGGATGTGGCACTGCTGGTGGGGCGTGGCGGCCTGGTCGCCTGACAGTGCCGGATGGCAGACCAGAGCCGGGTCGGTGGGGACCATTCGGGGACCAGCCCGCCTTGACCGTCAACGGACGACGACGATCCGCGGGACGCGGAGGACGCTGAGGCGCGCCGAGAGGGCAGCGCCGGCGGTGGTGACCTTGTGCACGTCGGGGTGCAGGTACCGCTGGATGGTGGTCAGTGAGCCGTGTCCGGCGATCTCGCGTAGGACCTGCACCTGACGCCGACGCCGGCGAACCAGGTGAGCCCGGTATGGCGCAGGCCGTGGCGGCACAGGTGTTCGTAGCCGAGCCCGGTGACGATGGTGTCCCAGTGGACGGCGTCGCGCAGCACGGCGGAGGAGACGCGGCCGCCGCGCGGTCCGGTGAACAGGCGGGCGTCGGGGTCCGGACCGGCGGCGAGAACGCGCTGGGCGACGAGCGGGCGGATCTCCTCGATGACGGGGACTGCAAATCGTTTGGCTCTTCCAAGATTTCCGTAGGCGTTGACCGTTCCGGTGATCTGCCACGAGGAGGGGCTGCCGCTGCCAGGCTGCCGGCGTGTGATGTCGCCGTTGAGGAACTGCTGCCCCGGCTCGTGGGGTGACGGATCGAGCGTGTGGATGCCGGCCTGCTCATCCCACGCGAGGGCAACGCCGAGAAGCTGACGGCCTGGATCACCCGGACCCACAGCGCTGACCTGCCCTTTCTCCACTCCTCCGCGAACGGTCTGGAGCGCGACCGCGCCGCCGTCGACGCCTCCCTCACCCTGTCCCACCACAACGGCCGCACCGAGGGCACCCACACCAAGATCAAGCTCCTCAAGCGCCTGATGTACGGCCGCCCCAGCCACCGCCTCCCGCGTCACATCATCCTGCTCGACCGACGCACGGTCACGGACGATCAACGCCTACGAAAATCTTGGAAGAGCCACTCGATCGACAGTCCCCCGCCTGGGCGTTCTTCCTGACCCCGTCCAGATGCGCGAGCGTCGTCGCTCGCTCAGTGGGTTCGTCGGCTGTTCCAGCTGGGCGTGTCCGGGAGGCGTTCCTCTGCTGCCGGCCGCAGCGGTGCTCAGGTCACGGAGTAGAAGCGGATGGCGACTTCGGAGTCGTCGCCGCGGGCGAGGCCGATGAAGACGGTGCGGGCGAGCCAGAGGTGGGCGGGGGCATCGGTGCGGAAGACGGGGGAGGTTCGGTAGTACACGCCTGTCTCGGACACCTGCAGATCGCCGTCGTACTGGGCGGGGGCGGTGGGGTCGTCCTCGTGGTAGTAACCGCGGTTGGCGATGTCGATGACCGCGCCGTCATCGGCTTGAAGGAGATATCGGGCATCGAGCTGGTAGACCCCGCTGCGCCTGTCGCACCAGTCGCCGCCGCCGGCCAGGACAGTGCCGCGCAGGCGGGGGCCCTGGACGGTGCCGCCGGTGATGGGAACGTACTCGGTGACTTCGCCGGCACCGTGCCCGATGTGCAGGGAGGGAGCGAGGAAGACGCGGACCTCGAAGGCGAAGTCGAGGGCGGGAGTGAAACCCGGTCCGACGGCGGGATGCGACTCTGGGGCGATCACGGCACTCCGTAAGGCTGCGGGGCTGGCGGGTCGGTACGGCGGATCCTAGACAAGCCGTACCCAGCCCGGTCAACAGCGTTGACATAGCGCGGCTGATGGGTGTGCCGCGTGGTTCGTGCGGCCGCGGGGGCACCCCCGAGAGGACGGACCGATCAGCGATCGTCGTCGAGTTCCTGGTGCACTGCTCCCCGCACCCGCAGGGATGGCCCCCTGCTGGCCACGGACTACCATCGCGGACTCTGTTTCCAGCCCGCGCGGGGGAGGGGTCCCAGCTGACCGACCCCCTGCACCGCACCGGGGCCCTGCTCCCCGCTTTTGCGGGGATGGGTTGGTACCGGTGGCTGTGGGAGTTGCGGTGGGCGTTCCCGACGTGCTGATCATGCCTGTGGCCTGCTTACCCACGTGCTCACCATGGCTGCTCCCCGCGTGTGCCGAGGACCGTGTGGCTTCGTTCACGTGAAGTGGCAGCGATTGATCAGCGGTTTGGGCAGCAGTTAGCGATCTTGGGCGCTGCGGATGTTCACCAGAAATGACGTCGCCCGACGTTGATGAGGATCGGGATCTGCGTAAATTGTTGATCTTGACGGTGCTGGCGTCAGGTGGGGCATCCTGGTGCGATGAATGATGTCGAGGCGATGTGGCAGTTGTGGTTGTCCGGACTGACATCGCCGAAGCGAGCCGTGGCGGAGCCGCTTCGGACGCAGTTCGAAGCCCTTGGTGCGGCTGACGCACCGGATTGGGTGCGGTCTGAGATCGATGAGAACCAGCCGCAGCTGGCACGGTTCGTGCTGCTCCGCTCCTTGTGGCGGGGAGCGATCGATGGCTGGGCCAACCCGGGAGCTCTGGAACAGGTGGCGGCAGCTCGGCGCTTGCTGGACGCGGGGGCAGACCGGGACGACTTGGTGCTGCTGGCTCGGGCGATCGCCTATGAATCGGTGTTTGCCGCGGTGGACGAGCTCGACTGTGGCGGGGACGTGAACGAGTCGGGGGTCGATGTTGGCTGGGCGGTCATGGAGTCTGGCGAGGACGGACGTCTCACTGGCCGTCCCCTCTCAGGTCTTCACGAAGACCTGTTGACGATGGATCCGAGTGGGCGCGACGGTGCGGATATGTGGCGTTAGGCCACCGGCCAAGGCCGGGTGAGGGCGCGCGCGGATCTCATCAGCGTGGTGACGGCCCATCGCCCGGAGGGCGAAGGGCCGTCGAGTAGGTGCCCGCAGCGGTCAGCCGGCCTTCGTCGGTTCCTCGGCCCGCGTCCGCGTGGAGGCGAGGCGGTAGGAGTCGGTTCCGGTCTCGATGTTGGTGCCGTTGAAGGTGAGGCGGTCGGCGACGTAGCGGCGGACCTGCTGGTAGAAGACCTCGGCGCCGTGCTCTTCGACCAGTCGGTGGAAGTTCCGGGTGACCGTGTGACGCTGTTTGCGCGGCGCGTCCATGTCGGCCCGCAGGATCCCGTCGACCACCGCCTTGTACGGGTCCAGCGTGGTCGCCCGGGGCGGGAGCTTCTTCCGCGGCTCCGGCCAGACCGAGTCCACGGCCTTCCCGATCGTCCGCCACGACACGTTGTACTTGCGCGTGATCTCCCGCATCGTCATGCCGTCGCGGTGGTCACGCCGGATCGCGGCGTACAGCTCGACCTTCGACGTCTGCGGCATGACCAGGGCCTCTCACCAGGAGCACTCCCGATGCTGACCTGGCAAGTACCCCGGTGACGTTGGCTTCGCTGGTGTAACGCAGGAACGGTTGATACCGAGTTCGGGCAACAGATGTTGATCAAGTGGGTCCATAATATTGTCGAGTTCTGAGAACGGTTCGCCGGGAAGCGGCGTTGTCAGTGGGTTCTGCCAGGGTGTGTTTCGTGGATGAACTTGTGGAGCGTGTCGACCGTCAAGATCGTGTCCTGGGGGTGGTCACCCGTCGGCAGGCGATCCGGGAGGGCTGGCTGCATCGAATCGCTTCGACGGTGTGTCGTGATGAGCGTGGCCGGTTCCTCGTCCACCGGCGGTCGGAGCAGCTGTCTCGCTTCCCTGGGCTCTATGAGGTCATGGTCGGTGGCGCCGTGGGTGTCGGTGAGTCCTATGAGCAGGCTGCCGGGCGGGAGCTGGCCGAAGAGCTGGGCATTCGTGGCCTGCCGCGCTTGCTGTTCACGTTCATCAACCGCAGCGGCCTGAGCCCTCACTGGCTCGGCGTGCATGAAGCCGTGGTTCCGGACGCTGTGACCCGCGATCCCGATGAGGTCGCCTGGCATGGCTGGCTGACCGAGCCAGAGCTTCACTCGGCCCTGTTGGAGTGGCGCTTCACTCCCGACAGCCACGAGGCATTCAGCCGGTATCTCGTGTTTCGGACCGCGCAGTCCTGACCTTTCTCGCCTCTTCGATCGGTCCCCTCAGCCCAGGGACTGTTGTTCGGCTCGAGCGCGAGTGGTGGCGAGGCGGTAGGGGTCGGTGCCGGCACAACCATGGTCCCGAAGCAAGCACCGAGGCGTTCCCAGAACTCGGCAACATCACTCTCCCGTGGAACCGGGCGTTCCCGCCGCTGAGCATCAGACGTTCCTGAAACTCACCTACAAAGCCATGACGTCGAAACTCGTGGACATCACCCGTCCATGGTTCGGGGTGACTCCCCAACTCGGGCTCTGGCCCAACTTCTGTGGTGTCGATTCGAAGCTCGGTGTCCAAGGCCGGAGCGCGCCGGGAAACTGCAGGTCAGCGGCCTGACCTGAGGCAGGCACAAACCCGGATGGTGTGGCTCCACAAAAGTTGTGCCAGAGCCCAAACTCGTGAACAACTGACAGCACGACTCGTGATTGAAGCCAGACCGTGTGACCGTCACGGCCGGAATCGCTGGCCAGGTCGGCGCCGTCGCTTCGGTGCGGAACTCGCCCTCGGTCGCGGTGATCGTGCGTGTGGGCGAAGGCGGGGAGCTGCTGCCGCGGGTGACTCACCCGCGGTGCGGTGACACCTATGCCCAGCTGGCCGCCGGTGCCTGCGTCGGAGGCACCGGCGGTGATCGGACGGCGTCGAGACGGTCCGTCATCTCCTGGGTGCCGCCCGGCTTCCTGTTCGTGCCGACATCGTCCGACCTCTTGTCGGGGCGTCTTCTCGTCTCTACTGTGAACCTTCAAATCCCAGGGAACCCATCTCCCTGGCTCTTTGAGGGATGAATTTTGAACGATCAAATTCGTGTGCGGGCACCGGACAACAGCAAGCGGGTCGCCCCGGGACCGGTCCAGGGACCGGCCTCCAGACCGGTCCAGGGACCGGCCTCCGAAACGGCCCCCGGTGCAGCCCTGGGTGGCGGTCCGACCGTCGGCTACCTCGACTACGCCCGAGTCGGTCCGCTCGCCCTGGAGGCGGCCACCGCGCTCGCCCACGCGACCGCGCTGGCCGGTCGTTCCGGGCCCGCCGACCTCGACCGGCTCTTCGCCCGCAGCGACGCCGCCCGCGTCTCGGCGGCCCGGCTCCTCGAGGCCAGGCCACACGAGATCGCGCTCGTCCCGTCCACCAGCAACGGCCTGTTCACCGTGGCCGCCGCGCTGCGCGGGCCCGGCACCGTGCTCGTGCCCCGGGACGAGTTCCCCGCCAACGTCTACCCCTGGATCCGCTTCGCCGGCCGGGGCGGCCCCGACGTGCGTCTCGTCGAGCCGGACGGGCCGCGGCACATCTCGCCCGACCTGCTGCGCCGGCACCTCACCCCCGACGTCACCGCACTCACCGTCAGCGCAGTCGACTCGCTCACCGGTCATGTGGCGCCGCTCGCTGCCCTCAAGGAGATCCTCGGGCCGGAGCGGCTGCTGGTCGTCGACGCGATCCAGGGTCTTGGGGCCGTCCCTCTCGACGTGGACGCCGCCGACATCCTCGTCAGCGGAGGCCAGAAGTGGCTGCGAGCCGGCTGGGGCGCCGCGTTCCTGCTGATCCGCGACCGGTGCGCCGAGCGACTGGGGCCAGGCCTCGGCGGCTGGGCCGGCGTCACGGACCCCTTCGCGGCGCGGCACCCGGCACCGCCACTGTCGGGCGCGGCAGCGCACCTCGCCACCAACCCGGACTTCCCGGCCGCGGCGGCCATCGGCGCCGCCGTCGACGGTCTGCTCGAACGGGGCGGCCCCGCCGCGGCCGGCACCCGCATCCGGGCCACCCTCGCCGAGTTGCTCGACCGCGCGCGGCGGGCGGGTGCGGAGGTCCTGCTGGACGGACTGGGGGAGCGGGACCGTGCCGGCATCGGCACCTTCCGGCTCCCCGGTCACGACCCCCTCGCCGTCCACCAGGTCCTGGAAGCGGCCGGCGTGATCACCACGCGCCGCGGCGAGTGGATCCGGGTCTCGCCGCACGTCTCCACCCCGCCCGCCGCAGTGGACCTCTTCGCCGAAGCCCTGCACGCGCTCACCCGGCGCACGAGCCACCTCCGGACCAGCACAACGAGCACCAGCAGTACCAGCAGTACCAGCAGTACCAGCAGTACCAGCAGAGCCATCAACCTCGACACTCACGCCCACACCCCCCGTAGCCAGGAGCCGACATGTCCCACCACCTGAGTCGCCGCCAGATCCTCCACCTCGCCACCGCCTCCGCCGTCGGGCTCGGCCTGACCGCCTGCGGAGGCGGCGATTCGGGCGCCGGCTCCGCAGGTGCCGACGGCGACAGCGGTCCCATCACGGTCTGGAGCTGGACCACCGCGGCCGAAGCCCTGCGCGGAGTCGTCCCGTCCTTCGAGCGCGACAACCCCGGCATCAAGGTCGACGTCCAGGATCTCGGCAACCCCGCCATCTGGGACAAGATCACCGTCGGTCTCGCCACGGGCGGGAAGGGTCTCGGCGACGTCCTCCACATCGGCGTCGACTACCTGCCCGGCTACATGGAGAAGTTCCCCCAGGGCCTCGCCGACCTGTCGAGGCTCGGCGCCGACAAGCACAAGGACGCCTTCGCCGAGGGCCTGTGGCCGACCGTCATAGGCAAGGACAGAGCGGTCCACGCCCTGCCCTGGGAGGTCAACCCCCTCGGGCTCTTCTACCGGAGCGACTACTTCGAGAAGGCCGACGTCGACCCCGCCTCGATCACCAGCTGGGACGACCTGATCGCCGCAGGACCGAAGATCCGAGCCGCCACCGGCGCGCAGCTGATCGGCCTCGACAAGCCGGGCACCACCCAGGACATGGACTTCTTCCAGAATCTGATGCAGCTCCAGGGCGCCTTCTACTTCGACCACGAGGGCAAGGTCACGCTCGCCTCCCCGGAGGCGATCCAGGCCCTCACCGTCATCAAGCGGATCAACGACGCCGGACTCATGGCCGACACCGCCGGCACGGGCACCGGTAAGCGCCTGCTCAGTCAGGGGAAGCTCGCCACCGCCCCGTACCCGGCCTGGGCCATCGAGTACCTGGCCACCAAGTTCCCGGCGCAGAGCGGGAAGTGGCGTGTCATGCAGCCGCCCGCCGCCGTGCCCGGCGGCAAGCGCAGCGCCATCGTGAACTCGACCTACCTGACCGTCTCCGCGACGAGCCCGCGCCGCAAGGCCGCCTGGCGCTTCATCGAGTACGCCCTCACCAAGCCGGCCGAGATCAACCGCATGTTCGCCTCCGGCGGCGTCTTCCCCGCCCTCAAGGCGGCTTACGAGGACCCGGAGTTCAGTGCGCCGAACCCCTTCTACGGCGGCCAGAAGGTGCTGCGTTCCTTCGCCGACTCGCTCGCCTCCGGGTCGGACGCGACCAACTTCACCGGCGACTACAGCCGTGCCCTGAAGCTCGCGAGCGACGCCCAGAGCCAGGTCCTCGTCAAGGGTGCCGACCCCGCCGAGGCGCTGAAGGCCGCGGCGAAGCAGCTCGCCCAGCAGACCGGCCGGCAGCAGGCGGCCTGACCATGTCCCTCGCACCTCCCGACCGAGCTTCCGACAGCGAGGCCGCGCCCACCGGAGGGGCCGGTGCCGGCACCGGCCCCTCGGGCCCCGCAAGCGTTCGTGACGACGCCGCCCGCGACAGCGCGACCTCCCGCGACGGGGCGCCTTCCCGTACCAGCGCGCCTTCCCGCAAAGAGACGACGCCCAGGAGCGAAGCGGCCGCCTACCCCGCCCGCCGCCCGAGCGCCGGCCCCATCCACCGCGGACTACTGACCCGGAGAACCTTCCCGTACCTCCTGATCATGCCCGCCGTCCTGGGCTTCGCCGTCTTCAAGGCGTACCCCATCGTCGCGTCGTTCTGGATCAGCCTCACCACCGGCAACGGCGATGCCACCCAGTTCTCCGGACTCGCCAACTACCGCCGGCTCGTGGCCGATCCGCTGTTCTGGACCGCGCTCCAGAACACGGCGCTCATCCTGGTCGTCCAGGTGCCGCTGATGCTGGGCCTCGCCCTGCTCGTCGCGATCGGCCTCAACTCCACCAAGGTGTGGTTGCGGCCCCTCTGGCGGCTCGGCGTCTTCGTCCCGTCCCTGACCGGCCTGGTCGCGGCGGGCGTGATGTTCTCCGTGATCCTCAACCGCGACGCCGGCCTCATGAACTGGGTGCTCTCGCTCGTCGGCGTCGACCCGGTGAACTGGCTCGGCACCCCCTTCTGGGCCCGCGTCGGCGTCGTCCTCGTCATCACCTGGCACTACACCGGCTACAACGCGGTGATGTACCTCGCCGCACTCCAGGGAATCCCCAAGGAGCTGTACGAAGCGGCCATGGTCGACGGCGCGGGCCCCGTCCGCCGCTTCTTCGCCATCACGCTGCCCCAGATGCGGCCGATCCTGCTCCTCACCGTCGTGCTCTCCACGATCGGCACCCTGCAGCTCTTCGACGAGCCGTACGTCCTGACCGGCGGCGGCCCCGACAACTCCACCCTCACGGTCACCATGTACCTCTACAACAACGGCTTCAAGTACTTCGACTTCGGCTACGCCTCGGCCCTCGCCTACGCACTCGCGCTGATCGTCTCCCTCCTCGGGATCCTGCAGGTCCGCCTGATGGGAGAGCGCCGATGAAGATGCGCGGCCCCCTCCTCACCGTTCTGCTCGCGGGCGCCTTCGGGCTCTGCGTCGCCCCGTTCTACTGGCTCGCGATCGCCGCCACCCAGGACGACAAGGACGTGTTCTCCTGGCCGCCGAAGCTGCTGCCGGGCGGCCACCTCCTCGACAACCTCCAGGGGCTCCAGGAGTCCGTCGGTCTCGCCCGCGTCCTGCTCAACACCTTCGTGGTGGCCGGCGTCCAGACCGTCGGGGCCGTCGTCATCTCGGTCCTCGCCGGCTACGCATTCGCCAAGTTCGACTTCCGCGGGCGCAACCTGTTCTTCGTCCTGCTGCTCAGCACCCTGGTCATCCCCGACACGGTGATGCTCGTCCCGATCTTCCAGATGATGATGGAACTGGGCCTGATCGACACCTACCAGTCCATCATCCTGCCCGGACTCGTCACCCCGTTCGGCATCTTCCTGATGCGGCAGGCACTGCGCTCCATGCCCGACGAACTCCTCGACGCCGCCCGCGTCGACGGCGCCGGCGAACTGCGGGTGCTGTGGCGGATCGTCGTCCCGGTCAACCGCCCGATCATCGCTGCCCTGGCCCTGTTCGTCTTCCTCGGCGGCTGGAACCAGTTCGTCTGGCCGCTGATCGCGCTGCGCAGCCCGGAGATGTACACGCTCCCGGTGGCCACGGCCACCCTCCAGGGCCTCTCGACCACGAACTACGCGCAGCTCCTGCTGGCCAGCGCCATCGCCGCCCTCCCCGTGATGGGCCTCTTCCTCGTCCTGCAACGCCAGTTCATCTCCGGCCTCCTGGCCGGGGCGACCAAGGAGTGACTCCCGTGATCACCGCACCGGACCCGACCGGACCGGACGCCACCACCCCGGACGCCACCGCCCCGAACGCGCCCGCCGCCATCGCCTCGGACACGCGCGCCCCGCACACGCCCACCGAGCGGCCCGTCCCCGCCTGGCGCCCCCACTCCGGAAGCGGCTCGGCCACCACTGACACTCCC
>NZ_JBIAMJ010000035.1:0-12334 GCF_042874035.1 Streptomyces sp. NPDC004284
GTGCCGGTGGTGGGGGTGGGGGTGGGGCCTCCGTCCCGGGGTGGGGGGCGGAGGCCCGGTGGGGGTGGGGGTGGGTGGGGGTGGGGGTTTCCGGGGTGCCGGTGGGTGGGGGGTTATTGGGCGGTGATGAGGGTGGCGGGGGTGGGGGTGGGGTGGAAGGTGATGGTGGTGTAGCCGGCCTGGGTGAGCCAGGTGGTGTAGTCGGTGCGGGTCCAGGTGTTGCCGGTGTTGCTTTTGAGGAGCATTTCGGAGGCGAACAGGAGGGGGAAGGTGGGGCCGGTGCGGTGGTCGTCGACGATGTAGTCGCAGATGACGAGGGTGCCGCCGGGTTTGAGGGTGTGGCGGAGTTTGGTGAAGACGGTGGTGTTGTCGTGGGGGCTTTCCTGGTGGGCGATGTGGGAGTAGAGGGCGATGTCGTAGGTGTGGGGGGGGAGGGGGGTGGTGTGGAAGTCGCCGTTGAGGGGGGTGAAGCGGTCGGCGAGGGAGTGTTGGGCGAGGAGGCGGTGGGCGATGGTGTTGATGGGTTCCCAGTCGAGCTGGGTGGTGTGGGCGGTGGGGTTGAGGCGGAGCCAGATGGAGGAGAAGATGCCGGAGCCGCCGCCGACGTCGAGGATGGCGGGGTGGTCGCGTTCGGCGAGGTGGAGTGCTTCGGCGGCGGTCTGGGCGGCGGTGACGGACAGGCCGGCGATGGCGGTGACGACTTTTTCCCAGTGGGGGTTGTCGGCGACTTCGACCATGGGGTTGGTCTGGGGGCCGCCGGTGGTGAAGACGTCGAGGCGGTCGGCGAGGCGGTCCATCTCGGCGAGTTTGAGCTGGGCGAAGCCGCTGATGTCGGTGGGTTTTCCCTCGACGAGGTAGAGGTCGGCCTCGGGGGTGTTGTGGTAGGTGCCGTGGTGGGTGGTGAGCAGGCCGAGGCCGACGAGTCCGTCGAGGAGGGTCTGGATGCCGCGGGGGGCCATGCCGGTTTTCCCGGCGAGGGCGTGGGGGGTGGTGGCGCCGTCGTGGATGAGGGTGAACAGGGAGTTCTGGGTGGCGACGCCGAGGAGTCCGGTGGCCCAGTAGCCGCTGGCGATCTCCAGGATGCGGCCGGGGGAGGGCAGGTTGGCTGTCATGGTGTCCTTCTCCTCACAGGGTGGCCGGCACGGCCTGTCGGTGGTGGCCGGTGGTGGGCGCGGGGGTGGGGGTGCGCCAGGTGCCGACGGCCATTTCGGCGGTGATGCCGGGGCCGAAGCCGGCGATGATGCCGGTGGCGCCGGGGGTGAGGGTGTTCTCCTCGAAGAGGCGGCGCAGGGCGTCGAGGACGACGGCGCTGGCGATGTTGCCGTACTGGGTGAGGGTGGCGGAGCTGTGGCGGAACATGTGGAGGTCGACGCCGAGGAAGGTGCTCAGGTCGGCGAGGATGCGGGGGCCGCCGGCGTGGATGATGTAGTAGTCGAGGCCGGCGATGTCCCAGCCGTGGCCGGCGGCGAGGTCGCGCAGGACGGGGGCGAGGGGTTCCATGGTGCCCGGGACGCGGCGGTCGAGCTGGAAGTGGAAGCCGGTGGGGCGTACGGCGTAGGAGATCCAGTCCTCGGTGTGGGGGATGAGGTAGGAGGCGTTGCGTTCCAGGGCGATGCCGGTGCCGCCGTGGCCGCGGACGACGGCGGCGGCGACCGCGTCGCCGAACAGTCCGTCGGACAGCAGTGAGCCGATGTTGTCGTCGTCGGGCTGGTAGCACAGCGAGCACAGTTCGCAGGAGACGATCAGCACGTTGCCGTGGGGGTAGGCGGTGCAGAAGTCGTGGGCGCGGTTGATCGCGGCGCCGCCGGCCGCGCAGCCGAGCTGGGCGATGGGGATCTGCCGGGTGTCGGTGCGAAAGCCCATGTGGTTGATGAGCCAGGCGGTCATCGAGGGCATCATGAACCCGGTGCAGGACACGAAGATGATCGCGTCGATGTCACGGGCGGTCAGCTGGGCGTTGGCCAGGGCCTCTTCGATGACCTTGGGGCAGCGTTTCTTGGCCTCGGCCTCGAAGGTCTTGTTGCGCTGTTCGAGGCCGGGGTGGCGCAGCGTCTTCTCGATCGGCTGCACGATGTGCCGCTTCTGCACACCGGTGTTCCGGATCAGCCGGAGTGCCAGCGGCAGCTGTGGCTTGCCGCGGTGGGTCTCTTCGGCGAACTTCAGGGTTTCTTCCATGGTGATGACGTATTCCGGCACGTCCACCGACGGTTTGCATATGGTTGGCATGTCCGTGGAGTCCACCTTCTGAGGAGTCGGCTCGCGGTTCGGCAGCTCCCTACCCTTGCCGCTCGTGCTTGCGGGCGGCTTGAAGCGGGCTTGGGCCCGCCCCGCCACCCCCGCGCGCGCGAGGCCGCCCGGCGCCCGGCCGGGCCGGACCCCGGCGCGCGGCGGTCCCCTCCGGCGGGTGCCGGGCGATCGCCGGTCCTGCGTGTGGTGGTTTTCCGCGGGTGCCGGGCGATCCCCGGTCCTGGTGTGCGCCGGCCCCTCTCCGGCGGGTGCCGGGCGGGTGCCGGCCCCTGCGTGCGCCGCCCCTCTCCGGCGGGTGCGGGGCCGCTGCCGGTTCTGGCGTGCGGTGGTCTCCTCCGGCCGGTGCCGGGCCTGGTGTGCGGCGGTCCCTTCCGGCGGGTGCCGGGCGATCCCCGGTCCTGGTGTGCGCCGGCCCCTCTCCGGCGGGTGCCGGGCCGCTGCCGGTTCTGGTGTGCGGTGGTCTTCTCCGGCGGGCGCCGGGCTGCTGCCGGCCCCCGGCGTGCGGTGGTCTCCTCCGGCCGGTGCGGGGGCACCGGCCCTGGTGCGCGGTGGTCTCCTGCGGGGTGCCGGGGTGCCGGGGTGCCGGGGTGCCGGGGTGCCGGGGTGCCGGGGTGCCGGGGTGCCGGGGTGCCGGGGCGCCGGGGGTCAGCGGTCCTGGCGGGCGATGATCTCCTCCAGCATGTGGCGCAGTGCGTCGATCTCGTCCTGGCCCAGGTGGCGGGCCCACATGCGTTCCATGTCGCCCAGGATGCGGGCGGCGGCGAGCTGGCCGGCGCGGCCGCGGTCGGTGAGGCGGATGAGTTTGGCGCGGCGGTCGCGGGGGTCGGCGGTGCGTTCGACGTAGCCGTGCCGTTCCAGTTCGTCGACGACCTCGGCGATGGCCTGTTTGCTGAATCCGGAGCGTTCGGCGAGCACGGTCAGCCGGGTGCCTTCGGGGTCGACGAAGCGGAAGACGGAGCCGTGGCGGAAGCGGACGCCTTCGAAGCCCTCGTCGTGCAGGTGGCGGTGGAGCCGGTCGATGGTGAGGTCCTTGGCCTGCGCGAGCAGGGTGGGCAGCGGTATCGGGAGTCTGCCGGTCTCGGGTGCGGGTGGGGTCATCGCGGGCCGCCTTTCGGACACAGCCAAGTCGTCAGGGGGCTTGACTAAAAAGTAGTACGGTTGCTTGACTAACTTTAGCGGCAGCAGGACCCGGGCCGCGAGAGCCGCGACGGACGGCGTGAGACCGGCTGGTGAAGGGACGAGAACCGATGAGCACTTCGGGCGGAGACGGCCGCGAGGCCACCACCGACTTCGGCGAGGCCGTCGAGGCGTTAGCCAAACAGGTCAAGGGACCGGTGCTGACTCCCGGGGACGAGGGCTACGACACGGAGCGGGCCGGGAACCAGACCGGGCGCTCGCACCGGCCCGCGGTCCTGGTCGGGGCGAGCGGCCCGGCCGATGTGCAGCAGGCGGTCCTCTTCGCCGCCCGGCACGGCCTGCCGGTGGCGGTGCAGGGCACCGGACACGCGCTGGCGGCCGTGGCCGCCGAGGGCGGGGTCCTCATCAACACCTCCCGGATGACCGGTGTGCGGGTGGACGCGCAGGCGGCCACCGCCTGGGTGGCGGCCGGGGTGAGCTGGGACCAGGTGATCCACGAGGCGGCGCCGGCCGGCCTGGCACCGCTGGCGGGCTCCGCCCCCGGCGTCGGCGTGGTGTCGTACACCCTGGGCGGCGGCCTGGGACTGCTCTCGCGCCGGTACGGATACGCCGCCGACCACGTCCGCAGCATCGACGTCGTCACCGCCGACGGCCGGCTGCGGCAGGTCACCGCGGCCTCGGACCCCGACCTGTTCTGGGCGCTGCGCGGCGGCCGGGACAACTTCGGCGTGGTCACCGGGATCGAGATCGGCCTCATGCCGGTCCCCGCCCTCTACGGCGGCGGCCTGTTCTTCGACTTCGCCTCCGCCCGCGAGGTCCTGGACACCTATGTGCGCTGGTCGGCCGGCATGCCCGAGGAGATGACCTCCTCGCTCGCCGTGATCTCCTTCCCCGACGCGCCCGTCCTGCCGCCGCCGCTGCGCGGCCGGCACGTCGTCCACGTCCGCATCGCCTACTCCGCCGACGACCTCAGCCCGGGCAAGGACCTCATCGCCCCGCTGCGGGCCCTGGGCCCCTTCAACGACACCGTCCGCGAACTGCCCTACACCGAGGTCGGCACGATCCACAACGACCCGCCGGTGCCCGGCGCCTTCGAGTCCGTCACCGCCCTGCTGGGCGAACTCGACACCGACGCGGCCGGCGCCGTCCTGGACCTGGTCGGACCGCACGCCCCGGTGCCGCACGTCGTCGAACTGCGCCACCTCGGCGGCCGGCTGGCCCGCCCGGCCGACGTCCCCAACGCGGTCGGCCACCGCGACGCGCACTACCTGATCAACATCGTCTCGCGCCTGGAGCGCGCCGACCTCGCCGACATCCAGCCCGCGCACGACCGCCTCGTCCAGGCCCTCGCGCCCTGGAGCACCGGCGGCCGGGCCCTGACCTTCCTCAACGGCCGGCGGGACGCCGAGCACGTCCGCTCCGCCTACCACCCCGAGGACTACCGGCGCCTGACCGAGATCAAGGCCGCCCACGACCCGCACAACCTCTTCCGCCTCAACCACAACATCCCGCCGGCCGCCCCCGCGGGAACCGGCGGCTGAACCCCCTTCCCGGGCCCGGCCTCCCGCCGGGCCCCCGCCCCCCCGGCACCCCCGGGCCCGGCCCCTTGCGGGGGCGGCCTCCGGGACCCCGGGGGGGCGCCGTCGTCGTACGGCACCCGGCCGGGACACCCCCCGCGGCTCTCCGCTGCGGGGAGTGTCCCGGCCGCCCGCCGTCCGCGCCCGCCCGCCGATCCCGGCCGCCCGCCGTCCGCGCCCGTACGCTGTCCGGCTGTCGGTAGCCCGGCCGCCAAGGCCCCTCGGCCCGGTCTCCCGCCGGGCCCCGCCCCCCCCGGCACCCGGCCGGGACATCCCCGCGGCTCTCCGCTGCGGGGGTGTCCCGGCCGCATCCTGTCCGTACCCGGCCGGCGGCCCCGCCCGTACCCGATGCCCCGGCCGCATCCGCCCGGCGGCCCCGTCCGCCCGGCCCCGTCCGCCCGGCCGCATCCGTCCGCCCGGCGGCCCCGGCCGTCCACGCCCGCAACGGTCCGGCCTGCGGGTCCCGGCACGAGCCGGACGAGCCCCTCCGGGCTCACCGTCCGGGCCGGCGTCCGGATCCCGGAGGGCCGGCCCGGCGGCCCCGTGCTCCCGCCGAGGCCCCGTGCCCCCCGTCGAGGTCCGGTGCTCCCGTCGAGGTCCTGCGCCCCCTCGTCGAGGTCCGGTGCTCCCGCCGAGGTCCGGTGCTCCCGTCGCGCACTTCTCCGGCGGCGCCGCGGTCCGCAGCGCCTCGCGCGTCCCCGCGTACCCCGGCCGCTTCGCCGCGGCCAGCGCCAACGACCGGGGCGTCCCGCCCGTGCCGGCCGGCGTCCCGCCCGCGCGTCGTGGGCGCCCGCCCCGGCCCGCCCCCGGGGGGCGGGGGGGACGTGAACGGCCGGGCAGGCCTCTCCCGGCAGGAGGGGTCTGCCCGGCCGTTCACGCCGGGACAGCGGGGGGTCAGTTTTTCCGCGGGCCGAGGTGGACGGGCAGGCCGGTGACGGAGTTGGAGAAGACGGAGGGGACCGGCTGGAGTTCGGCGGGGTCGACGGCGAGGCGCAGCTGGGGGTAGCGGGCGAACAGCGGGGGCAGGGCGGCCATGGCCTCGAAGCGGGCCAGGGCGGGGCCGATGCACACGTGGGGGCCGGTGCCGAAGGCGAGGTGGCGTTTGACGGGGCGGGTGATGTCGAACCGGTCGGCGCTCTCGCCGTACTGCCGCGGGTCCCGGTTGACCCCGCTCCACGGGGCGAGGATGGCGTCGCCCCGGGGGATGGTGACGCCGGCGACGGTGATGTCGGCGGTGGGGAACCGGGCGGGGAAGTTGCCCACCGGGGAGTCCCAGCGCAAGGTCTCCTCCACCACCTCGCCCCACAGCGCCGTGCCGTTCTCGCGGACCATCGCCAGCTGCTCGGGGTGGGTCAGCAGCGCCCGGGTGGCGTTGACGATCAGGCTGATCGACGTCTCGTGGCCGGCGCCGATCAGCGTCCACAGGGTGTCCTCGAGTTCCTCGTCGGTGAACGCCTCCTCTCCCTCCTCCACGCCCGCGGCCAGCAGCGCGCTGGTCAGGTCGTCGGCCGGCTCGGCGCGCCGCATCGCGAACAGGCGCTGGAACATCTCGTGCCGCTCGGCCTGGGAGGCCAGGAACTGTTCGGGGGTGGTGTCGGCGCGTATGACGGTGTCGATCAGTTCACGGAACTTCGACCACCACGCCTCGGGCACGCCGATCAGCTCGCAGATGACCTGCATGGGGAACGGATAGGCGTAGTGCCTGCGCAGGTCGACGACGCCGTCGGCGTCGGCCTGGCGCGGCAGGTCGTCCAGCATCGTGGCCACGATCTGGTCGATCCGCGGCCCCATGCGCTCGACCCGGTTGCGGGTGAAGGCCCGGGTCAGCGGACGCCGCAGCCGCCGGTGCTCCGCACCGTCGCGGGCCATCATGTTGTTCAGCCGGATCATGCCCAGCAGCGGCCAGTCGTCGGGGATCTCACCGCGGCGCAGCGCCTCCCAGTTGCGCCAGTCCCGCCCCACCCGGGGGTCGGCGGACAGCTCGGCCAGCAGCGCGTAGTCGGTGATCACCCACATGCGCACCCCGCCGGGCAGCACGGCGCGCACGACCGGGCCCAGGCTGCGCATCAACGCCGCTTCGCCGTGCCGGTCCACGCCCGAGGGGTCGATCGGGAACAGCGGCAAAGAGGTGGTGCTGAGCGTCGTGTCGGTCATGGCGACGTTCCTCCTGGCGTGCTTGAGACCGGATCGCGGCCGACTCGGGTCCGGATCGCGGCCGACTTGAGCTCGGGTCGAAAATGCCACCAGGGCCCGCTTGGCAACGACTAACCGCCGACCACAGTCCGCAGGCCACACCCCCCGCCCCCGCCCCGCCGCCCCCCCCGCTCCCGCACCGGCCGGGCCCTTGGACACACCGCCGGCATCCGGCCACTCGACCGGAATTCGAAGGACCGTTGCTAGCCTCCGGCGCCCGCCCGGTGCCGCACCGGACGGCCGCCGAGAACAAGCGATGGGGGAGTGCCGCCATGAACACACCGAGCGCACCGACGAACGCCGGCACCGCCCGGCACGAGACGACATCCCGCGAGCTCAGCCCGGGCGAACGCTGGTACTGGATCATCGACCAGCTCTCCACGCTCAACGTCTGCGCCCGCGTCCGCATCCAGGGCGAGATCTCCGCACCCGCGCTGCGCACCGCACTGCGCGCCCTGCAGGACCGCCACCCGCTGCTGCGCGTCGCGATAGCCGCCGGCGACCCGCAGCAGCCGGGCACCGGGCCGCGGTTCGTGCCGACCGCCCGGCCCGTCCCGCTGCGCGAGGTCCTCCTGGCGGCGCCCGAGGAGGACCGGTGGGCCGGCGAGATCGACGCCCGTGAACTGACCGACCCCATCGACCGGGAATCCGGGCCGCTGGCCCGCGCCGTCCTGATCAGCACCCCCGGCCAGACCCACGACCTCGTGCTGACCGTGCCGCACTGCATCGCGGACGGCACCACCGCCCTGTCCCTGCTGCGCCAGTGGGTCCACCTGGCCGCCCAGCCGCCCGCCGGCGCCGGCACCACGGGCGGCGGCCTGCCCGAGCCGTTCGAGGCCCTCTTCCCGCCCCGCCCCGGCCCCCGGCCCGAGGCCGGGGCCCAGGACCCGCAGGAGAGCGGCGAGACGGGCCGGCTCCGCCCCGAGCGGTTCGTCCCCTTCGACCAGCGCCGCACCCGCATGCTGCACCGGTCCCTGGACGGCGACGTGCTGGAGCGCCTCGCCGCGGCCTGCAAGCGGGAAGGAACCACCCTGCACGGCGTGCTGGCCGCCGCCCTGGCCTGCGCGGTGGCCCACGACGCCCAGGCCGCGCCCCAGGCGCGTTTCGCGGTCGGCTCCCCGCTGTCCCTGCGCGACGAACTGCGGCGCGAGGTGACCGAGGACGAGGCCGGCTGCTACGTCTCGGCCCTGCACTCCGTGGTCCGCTACCAGCCCGAGGACCTGTGGGCGATGGCCCGGTTCGTCAACGACGACATCGCCGCCCGCAAGAAGCATGGCGAACAGTACGAGGTGTTCGACCTGCTCGCCGTCCAGGGACCGGCCGGCACCGCCGACAGCGGCCCCTTCATCCGCCACTTCGAGGAGAACGGGCCCTTCAACTTCTTCGTCTCCAACATCGGCCGCTTCGCCTTCCCCACCGAACTCGGCGCCTGGCACCTGTCCGGCGCGCAGTTCGTCGGCGGGATCTCGGTGGTCGGCTACCTCGGATCCTCGGTGACCACCAGCCAGGGCCGGCTCTCCTGGAACTTCACCTACATCGAGGAGGCCGTCTCCCGGCAACGCGCCGAGCGTATCGCCGACGACAGCATCCGACGGGTGACCGCGGCGGCCGGAAACCGGTAACACCGGCCGGAAACCCGGAAACCCGGGAAACCCGTAACCGGAAACCCGTAACACCGGCCGGAAACCGGGAAACCGGCGGCCGGAAACCCGTAACCGGCGGCCGGTAACCCGGTAACCCGGCAACCAGGAAACCGGGAACCCGGGAACCCTGTGACCGGCAACCCGGAAACCGGCGACCGGAAATCGGCGGCCGGTAACCGGGAAACCGGACATCGGCCACCGGGATCCGGTACGGCGAAGAAGGGCCGGCCGCGGCCACCGGGAATCCACCCGGTGGCCGCGGCCGGCCCCCTGTCTCTTTTCTGCTTTTCCCGCCTGCTCAGTTCAGCTTGAGCGCCAGCTGAACTCCCTGATGCACCGGAAGCGTTATCGACAGGTATCCGTTCGCCGGGTCGTCGATGTGGCTGCGGAACTCCTCGTAGACCCCGCGGCCGATGTCCAGGTCGACATCGTCGATCACCACCAGCGAACCGGGCCGCAGCCGCGGCTCGACCAGCTTCAGAATCGGCAGCCGCAGATCCAGCCAGCCGTCCAGCAGCACCAGGTCCACCGGCCCGGGAAGCTCCCGCAGCGTCTCGCGGGCGTCACCGGCCCGCAGATCGATGAGGTCGTCCAGCCCGGCGGCGGCGAAGTTCTCCTTCGCGGTGCGGGCCTTGTCCTGCTGCAGCTCGGTCGTGATCACCCGGCCGCCGCCGTTGTCGCGCACCGCGGACGCCAGATACAGCGTCGAGATCCCGAACGACGTGCCGAACTCCACCACCGTGCGCGCCTTGACCGCCCGCGTCAGCAGATACAGCAGCCGCCCGCCCTGCCGGGACACCGACATGATGATGTCCTTGGTGCGCTCGGCCAGTTCGGCGGCGCTCATGTCGGCCGGGAAGTCCCCGCCCAGATCCACCCCGGCCGCCGCCCACTCGGCCGCCAGGTCCTGCTCGTCCTCCGCTGCCAGCAGCCGGTTCAGCGTCGCCGCGACAGCATCCGATTCCAACGTCGAAGACATGGACACAAAGCTCCTTGATTCATGCGGCCACGGCCCAGCGCCGGGCCACCAGCCTCTTTCAGGGGGTCACCACGGTCTTGCCGGCCAGCTTGAAAGCGCCGAGCTCCTCGTGCACACCACGCAGCTCCGCCAGCGGACGGCGCTGCGCCACATGGACACGCAGCTCGCCGGCGTCCACCCGCGCCACCAGATCGGCCAGCCGGCCCGCGTCACCGCGCCCGAACACCTGCGCGTGCCGCACCCCGCGCCCGGCGCCCTGCGTCAGGCCCGGGGGAACGGTGTCGGCGAACACCCCGCCGTCCACCACCAGATCCACCAGCCTCGCCAGCTCCTGCGGCGCCAGGAACACCAGGTTCAGCACCACGTCGAACCGCTCACCGGCCACCGCCTCCAGCAGCGGCGTGGCGGTGTAGTCGATCACCCGCCCGGCCCCGTAGGACGCGACCCGCTCGGCACTGCCCGGCCCGGCGGTCGCCGTCACCGACGCACCGGCCTGCGCCGCGAGCTGCACCGCGTACCCGCCCACCGCACCGCCGGCGCCGTTGATCAGCACACTCTGGCCCGCGCTCAGCCCGGCGTGCTCGAACAGCGCCTGCCAGGCGGTCAGCGCGACCGACGGCAGCGCCGCGGCATCGGCCAGCTCCACGCTGCGCGGAGCGGCCGCCAGCGCCTCGGCCGGCGCCAGCGCGTACTCGGCGGCCGCACCGGGCCCGGTCATCGGCAGCCACGCCACCACCGCGTCGCCCTCGCTCCAGCCGCTCACCCCCTCGCCGACCTCGGTGACGACACCGGCGACGTCGTAGCACGGCACGTGCGGCAGAGCCAGGTCGAACACCTCCCGGACATACCCGGCGCGCAGCGTCGCGTCGACGGGGTTGACCGCGGCGCCGGCGACCCGCAGCACCACCTGCCCCGCACCGGCCCGCGGAACCTCCACCTCTTCGTGGACCAGAACCTCGGAATCACCATAGGAATGGAAACGCACAGCCTTCATGATCAGACTCTCCTCAATCATCGCCCTGGAACTCGAGCGGCTCTCCGACGGCGTCACCCATGACGACCCGGGCGCCCACCAGATCACTGAGCACCCCTCAGTTATTAGCATCCGAACCACGACGCCGACCAGACGGATCAGCGCCACCCCAGCGCAATTCGAGGAGCACTCAAGCCAGTTTTGAACAGGTGTCCGTAGCGTCGGCCAACGATCCCTGATATCCGGGGTGGCGACGGGCGGCACGACGCTTTTCCCGGTCCGCGTCGCCGTGCACAACCCGGCACACGGCTATCCGGAAAGGGCTCGTCATGACGGACACCACGCTCGTCGAAACCGCACAGCGCCCGGGCTTCACCCGATGACCGGCACACCCCCCGCCGCCCCGCGCCCCGGCCCCCCGGCCCCGGCCCGCTTCCACGCGCTGGGCCCCGTCCAGGCAGCGGCGGCGGGCCGGCTCCTGGACCTGGGGGCACCCAAACAGCGCACGCTGCTCGCCCTGCTGGTGAGCCAGGCCGGCCGGACGGTGACCACGGACGTCATCCTGGAGGCCCTGTGGGAGGGAAACCCGCCGCCGTCGGCGATGACCTCCCTGCAGGCGTACGTGGCCAAACTCCGCAAGGTCCTGGAACCGGGCCGCGCCCCGCGCACCCCGGCCACCGTCCTGCGCACCTGCCCCCGCGGCTACCTGCTGGCCGCCGACGCCGCCGACATCGACGTGCACCGCTTCACCGCCCACGCCGAGGCCGGCAGGCGGGCACGGGACCGGGCCGACGCCCAGGGCGCGCTGCACGCCTTCGACGCCGGCCTGGCCCTGTGGCGCGGACAGCCCTTCCCGGAGGTCAGCGGTGTCTCCTGCGTGATGCCGGAGGTGGCCCGCCTGGAGGAGATGCGGCTGTCGGTCGTGGAGATGCGCTGCGCCGCGCTGCTGGCGCTGGGCGCCCACGAGGTGGCCGCGGCCGAACTGCGGGCCTTCGTCGAGGCCAACCCGCTGCGCGAGTACGGCTGCGAACTGCTCAGCCTGGCCCTGTACCGGGCGGGCCGGCAGGCCGACGCGCTGCAGGCGCTGCGGACCGTCCAGACCAGCCTGTCGGAGGAACTGGGCGTGGACCCCACCCTGCGGCTGCAGCACATGCGCCAGCAGATCCTGAACCAGGACCCGGAACTGGACTGGCGGCCGGCCACCCCCCTCACCGCACGCCGGCCCCCCGCCGAAGACCCGCACCCGCACCCGCCGCGCCCGCCGCGCCCGGCCGGCCCGGCACCGCGGGCCCAGAGGCCCGCCGCGGACGTCTTCGTCGGCCGGGAGGCCGCGGTCCGCGAACTGACCGAGGCCCTGGCCGCGGCGGAGGCCGGCCGCGGGCAGCTGGTGACGGTCTCGGGGGAACCGGGAGCCGGCAAGACCAGCCTGCTGCGGCGGTTCGCCGAACGCTCGGGCGTACCGGTGCTGTGGGGCACCTGCGCCGAACACCTCGCCCCGCCCCCGCTGTCCCTGTGGCAGCAGGTGCTGCGCGCGGCCGAGGCCGCCTTCCCGCACCGCCCGGCCCCCCCGGCCCTGACCGCCCTG
>NZ_JBIAMJ010000036.1:0-8295 GCF_042874035.1 Streptomyces sp. NPDC004284
ACCTGACGTGTCTCCAGGAGCGGGACGCTGCCGTCGTCGCGCGGCAGCGCCGTCGCGGAGGCGCGGCCGGAGGCGTCCGTGGCCACCAGGACCCGGTCGCCGGTGACGAGGGTGACCGTCACGGGCCTGTCCGTGCGCTGCACGGCCGCCTGCGTGCCGACGAGCGGTTTGCCGCCGGGGGCGCCGGGGCCCGGCTGGGCGGCCACGGAGGGCGTGAGCGCGGTGACGGCCAGGACGGCGGCGGTCGCCGCTCCCAGGGCCGTACGCGATATCGGGGGCATCGTTCTCCCTTGGTCGTTGCCGGTGCGGTGGCGACACCTTGGCAAGAGCGGCGGGCCGTGCGGAACAGCGGTAGCGGGCGGGAAGGTGCCGCGGCCGTTTCCCGCCACACAGGTGGTGGAAGGACACCCTCCGGAAAGGGGAGGGCGGGAATGCTCGGAGCACTTGGACTCGACGAGACGCAGGAGGCGGCGTACCGCGGCCTCGTCAGGCTCGGTGGCGCCGCACAGGACGATCTCGCGCGCCGCCTCGCGCTCGGCGAGACCACCGTGGCCGCCGCGCTGCACCGCCTGGAGGAGCAGGGCCTCGCCGCACGGCCCCGCCCGGGGCGCTGGGTGGCCGCTCCGCCCGGGATCGCCCTGGGCGCGCTGCTCACCCGGCAGCGGCAGGTCCTTGACGAGACCGAGCACGCGGTCGCGCTGCTGGCGGACGCCTACCGCTCGGAGGTGGCGGAGTCCGCGGTGTACGACCTGGTGGAGGTGGTGACGGGCGCGAAGGCCGTCTCGCACCGCTTCCTCCAGCTCCAGATGGGCGCGGTGGAGGAACTGTGCGTCATGGTCACCGGCAGACCGGTCGCCGTCGCCCCGCTGGAGAACCCGGTCGAGGACGCGGCCGTGGCCCGCGGGGTCGCGTACCGCGTCGTGCTGGAGCGCGAGGCCCTGACGCTGCCGGGCCAGCGCACGGAACTGGCCGTGGGACTCGGGCGCCGGCAGGAGGTACGGCTGGTCGACACGGTCCCGACCAAGCTGGTCGTGGCCGACCGCACGCTGGCGATGGTTCCGCTCGGCGGCGACGGCTCCGAACCCGCGGCTCTGGTGATCCACGCGAGCGGGGTGCTTGATCTGCTGATGGGCCTGTTCGAGCGGGTGTGGCGGAAGGCGCTGCCGCTCCGGCTCGGCATCGGTGGGGAGTTGATCGAGAACGAACCCGCCGGACCCGACGCGACCGACCTCCGGATCCTCGCCCTGCTGCTGGTCGGAATGACCGACGCGCGCATCGCCAAGCAGTTGGGGATGGGCCTGCGCACCGTGAAGCGGAGGGTGAAGGGGATGATGGACCTGACAGGGGGCACCACCAGGATCCAACTGGGGTGGCACGCCTACGAACTCGGCTGGATCACCGGCCCGCCCCCGGCGCCGCGTTGAGCCGTTCGAGATCCCGTTGGCCTGCAACTCCGTCAAGTGGCCGCCGAAGCCCGGTGAATCGACGCCGTGCGGTCCTGCCCCGTCGTCGGCGGTCACGTCTGCTTTCGCGCGGTCCCGTTCATCCCGTGCCGTCACGCCCTCGGATCACGGAGCCGCGAGGTTCCCCTCGCGGCATGGAGTCCGTGGCAGCAGGGGACGTCGGTCGTCATGGCGGAGAAGTGCCGGAGGTTCACGGCGGAGTTGCCGGGGGGCCGGCCCTGGACACCGTGTGACTCGCGGTGCGAGGACGGAGCGTCCGCAGCCGATGCCGGGCGGGTGAGGTCTCGGATTTAATCGGTGGTGCCGGTCCTCGGTGCGGGGCTATGGTTCTGCTCATCCGTTCCCGAGGGGGACGGTGTCGGTTCGTCGAGCAAGAAGCAGGAGGTGAGGACAGTGATGACTGTCACGGTGACGGGTTCTGCCCGCATTCAGGAGTTCATCGTTCCCACCCCTGTGGTCTCCGGCTGACACCCACTCGACTTCCGCGCGCTCGGAGCGCGCCGCCGGGGCCACCCTTCGAAGGGTCCCCCTTGTCTTTCCCGCTTTCCTCCCCGTCCTCTTCCTCCTCGCTGCTCGACGCCCACGGCTGGGACTCCGGCTGGGCCGCCGCCTTCGCGCCGTACGCCTCCCAGGGACTGGTCCCGGGGCGGGTCGTCCGCGTCGACCGCGGCCAGTGCGACGTCGCCACCGCCGAAGGCGTCATCCGCGCCGACACGGCGTTCGTGACCCCGCACGACCCGCTGCGGGTCGTCTGCACCGGCGACTGGGCCGCCGTCGACCCGGAGGGCGCGAGCGACCCCCGGTACGTACGGGCATGCCTGCCGCGCCGTACGGCCTTCGCGCGCTCCACCTCCTCCAAGCGGTCCGAGGGGCAGATCCTCGCCGCCAACGTCGACCACGCCGTCATCACCGTCTCGCTCGCCGTCGAGCTCGACCTCGGCCGGATCGAACGCTTCCTCGCCCTGGCCTGGGAGTCCGGCGCCCAGCCGACCGTCGTCCTCAGCAAGGCCGACCTCGTGCCCGACCCCGTCGGGCTCTCCTACCTCGTCGAGGACGTGGAGACGATCGCGCCGGGCGTGCAGGTGCTGCCCCTCAGCTCCGCCACCGGAGAAGGGCTCGACGTGCTCGCCGCGACCGTCGCCGGCGGCACGACCGTGCTGCTCGGCGTCTCCGGCGCCGGCAAGTCGACCCTCGCCAACGCACTGGTCGGCGAGGACGTCATGGACGTCCAGGCCGCCCGCGACGTCGACGGCAAGGGCCGGCACACGACGACCACCCGCAACCTCTTCGTCCTGCCCGGCGGGGGAGTCCTCATCGACACCCCCGGACTGCGCGGCGTCGGGCTCTGGGACGCCGAGGCCGGTGTCGGCCAGGTCTTCTCCGAGATCGAGGAGCTCGCCGGAGACTGCCGCTTCCACGACTGCGCCCACGAGTCCGAGCCCGGCTGCGCGGTGACGGCGGCGATCGAGGACGGCTCGCTGTCCGTGCGCCGCCTGGAGAGCTACCGCAAGCTGATCCGCGAGAACCGGCGGATCGTGGCCAAGACCGACGCCCGGGTGCGCTCCGAGATGCTCAAGGAGTGGAAGCGCATGGGCGCGGGCGGCAGGGCCCAGATGGAGTTCAAGCGCCAGGGCCGGCTCGGCTAGGCCGTGTCCGACGGGTCCTGTGACTCGCCTTGCACGGGATCGTTGCGGTCGGCGCGGGGCGAGGTGACCTTTCGGATGACGAGTGGATGCGGCTGGAGCGGCATCTGCCGCGTAACCGCGGCCGGGGCGGGCGTCGGCAGTGCCACCGCCGGGTGATCAACGGGATTCCCTTCCGGCAACGAACCGGCCTGCCCCGGAGGGATCTGCCGCCGCGGTTCGGCAAGTGGAAGACGGTTCGCGATCGTCATCGCAGATGGTCGGCGGACGGCACGTGGGAGAAGATCCTGCGGGCCGTCCGGGCCGTCCGGGCCGTCCGGGCCGACGCCGATGCAGAGGGCCGAATCGACTGGAGCATGGTGAGCGTCGACCCGACGTCCTGCCGAGCACACCAGCACGCAGCCGGTGCCCTCACCCGCGCGCCACGAATTCCGGGCCGCCGCCGCCCGGCCAGACACCGTTCCGACGAGGGCCTGGGCCGCCCGTGACCGTCGCGTCCTCGTCTATTGGTCTTCCGGGACCAGGACGCCGAGCTCGACTTCCTCGAAAACGCGTGACCACCAGGCTTCGTCGTCCTCGAACACCTTCGGATCGCTCTGCCGGGCCCTTTCGACCACATCGTCGGCGTAGTCCTCGTAGTCGTCGTCCGCATCGCTCCTTCCCGAGCAGACGAACGCCTCCCACACCTCCAGGACGTTCTGCAGACCAGCGACCGAAGAGTTGACCAGCCCGCACTGCTCGTCCCCATCGCCTTCATAGCCGCGGACCATCCACACTTCGCCGCTGTCGATCAGCAGCCAGTACGTGTTGACGCCGTCCTCGAACGCGCCGAGGAAAGCAGCCCGACCCGGCGGAAGGTCGCGGACCTCCAGCTCCCGACTCGCGTCCCGCACGAACATGCGATTGCAGTCGGCCGGCAACCCTCGCTCGCCCAGCCCGGACAGCGCCTCACCGTCCACACCAAGGCCCGCGAGAGCACTCGCGTCATATGGCGGCCACAGCGCGCTCCGCAAGCGGCACCTCCTGCTCGATCCGTCCATCCGATCTTCTCAGACCGCGTGGACGACCCATCGGACAGGACCTAGGGCCGGTCCGCCCCGCCCCGACCGCGGTGTCCGAAAACCGCGAGCCGGGGCGGGGCGCCTCCCGCACACTGGGAGCCATGAGGGACGACGACACCCGCTACGAGGCGGTCAGCAGCAGGGACGCCCGGTTCGACGGAGAGTTCTTCTTCGCCGTCCGGACCACCGGGATCTACTGCCGGCCCAGCTGCCCCGCCGTCACCCCCAAGCGGCAGAACGTCTCCTTCTACCCGACGGCCGCCGCCGCCCAGGGCCACGGCTTCCGCGCCTGCCGCCGCTGCCGGCCCGACGCCGTGCCCGGCTCCGCCGAGTGGAACGTACGGGCCGACGTCGTCGGGCGCGCCATGCGGATGATCGGCGACGGCGTCGTCGACCGCGAAGGCGTCCCCGGGCTCGCCGGGCGCCTCGGCTACAGCACCCGGCAGGTGCAGCGCCAGCTCACCGCCGAGCTGGGCGCCGGGCCCGTCGCGCTCGCCCGCGCCCAGCGGGCGCACACCGCGCGGCTGCTGCTCCAGACCACGGGCCTGCCCGTCACCGAGATCGCCTTCGCCGCCGGATTCGCCAGCGTCCGCCAGTTCAACGAGACGATCCGCGCCGTCTACGCCCGCACCCCCACCGCCCTGCGCGCCGAGGCGGGCAGCGGCGCGGGAGCCCGTACCGCCCTCGCCGCCGGGGTGCCGCTGCGGCTCGCCCACCGGGGCCCGTACGCCGCCGGCGAGGTCTTCGACCTGCTCGCCGCCGAGGCCGTGCCCCGGGTCGAGGAGGTCGTCGGCGCCCCCGGCGCCCGCACCTACCGGCGCACCCTCCGCCTCCCGTACGGCACCGGCGTCGTCTCCGTCGACGAGCGTTCCGGCGGGCGCTGGCTGGAGGCCCGCATCCACCTCACCGAGCTGCGCGACCTGACCACCGCCGTCCACCGGCTGCGCCGCCTCTTCGACCTCGACGCCGATCCGTACGCGGTGGCCGAGCGCCTCGGCACGGCCCCCGGGCTCGCCGCCGAGGTGGCCGCCCGGCCGGGCGTGCGCTCCCCGGGGGCGGCCGAGCCCGAGGAGTTCGCGCTGCGGACGGTCCTCGGCGCCGAGGAGTCGGCCCGGCTCGTCGAGGCGTACGGCACCCCCCTGGCCACCGCCTGCGGAACCCTCACGCACGTCTTCCCGGAGCCCGCCGCCCTCACCGGCCACCCCGTCGCGGGGCCGCTGGCCCGCGCCCTCGCCGACGGAGCCGTACGCCTCGACCCCGGCGCCGACCGCGACGAGGCCCAGCGCGCCCTGCTCGCCGTCCCCGGCGTCACCGCCGAGGCGGCCGCGCTCATCCGCATGCGCGCCCTCGGCGACCCGGACGTGCCCCCGCCGGGCACCCCGGAGGCGGAGGACTGGCGGCCGTGGCGCTCCTACGCGGCGCGCTACCTGGGCGCGGGCCCTTCCGCCGCGTAGTCCTCCAGGCCCCAGCTGTGGACCCGGCGCGGATGGATCCGGACGACCTCCTCGCTGAAGTGCGGGCCCAGCAGGTGCGAGCCCACCAGCAGCTCCGCCTCGCCGCGGATCTCGATGCCCCGCACCCGCCAGGGGCGGACGCTGACGAGGTCGTCGACGACCAGCGCCACCTTCGGGTTCTTCCGCAGGTTGCGCCACTTCTTCGTCCGGCCCATGCGGATCCCGCCCACCAGGACGGTGCCGTCCTCCTGCGGGAAGTAGACCACCGGGTTCGCCTGCGGCTGCCCGGACGGGTCCACGGTCGCCATCCGGCCGAGCTTCCGGCCCTCCGTGAGATAGGCCCGCTCGGCCTCGCTGAAGCCCTCGAAATCCCTCATGCCTCCAGGGTCGCGCGGACCGCCCCTCGGCGGCTCGGTACGGGGACCGGTCCCGGCTCGGACTTTCGACCCAGACCCAGACCCAGACCCGGACCCAGGGCCAGGCCGGAGCCCCAGGCCCAGACCCAGGACCAGGCCCGAGTCCCAGACCCGGACCCAGGACCAGGCCCGAGTCCCAGACCCAGACCCAGGACCAGGCCCGAGCTCCTAGCCCCAGATCACCGCGCCCGCCCACGCGCCCACGATCAGCAGGCAGGCGAAGAGCTCGACGAGCACGCTCGTGCCGGCCGCCCGCATCACCGTCCGGGTCGCCGCCCTGGCCTGGCCGTGGCCGCCGAGGCGGAGCCGCTCCGAGAGGTAGATCCCGCCGACGAAGCCGGGGATCGCGCCCACCACCGGGATCAGGACGAAGCCCAGGACGGCGCCCACCCCCGCGTACGCCACCATGCGCCGGGTGATGCCGACGCCCCGGACACGGCGCGGCGGCAGCTGCCAGACGATCACCTGGGTGAGGAGCAGCAGGCCGGTCGAGGAGGCCAGCAGGATCCAGGCGAGGTCCGTCCGCTCGTGCAGCGACCACCAGAGCATCGCCGCCCACACCAGCCACGTTCCCGGCACGCCGGGCGCAAGGACCCCGAACAGACCGAGCAGCATCACCGTCGCGATCATCAGGAGCTGCCACACACCCACGCTGACCAGCGTGCACGACGCTCGGGATTCCCGCAGGTCGCGGAGGGCGGACGGGGTACGGGGGACGGGGGAGACCTCGGAAGGGCCGCCCCCGGCCGGCGTCCCGGTGTCAGCCGCGCGCGACCCAGCCCTTCTCGTACGCGTGCCAGCCGAGCTGGAGCCGGGTCGTCACCCCGGTCAGTTCCATCAGGCCCTTCACCCGCCGCTGTACGGTCCGCAGCCCCAGGTCCAGCTGCTTCGCCACGCTCGCGTCCGTCATCCCCGCGAGCAGCAGCGACAGGATCTCCAGGTCCATCACGTCCGGGCCCGGCGCCTCGTCCTCGGTGATCTGCGCGCCGGCCCCGAGCCGCAGCGGCAGCGCCTCCCGCCACACCGACTCGAACAGGCCCATGAGCGATTCGAGGAGCCCGCTCGCGTGCACGACGATCGCCGCCGGCTCGGCGCCCCGCCCGGTCAGCGGCACCATGGCCAGGGACCGGTCGGCGACGACCAGCTTCGTGGGGACCCGGTCCGCGACCCGGATCTTCTCCTCACGGCCGAGCGCGGCGGACAGTTCGAGCAGCCCGGTCGGAAGGGTGAGCACCTCGCGCTCGATCACCACCCGGTAGCGGACCCCGCGCCCCGCCGCCTGCTCCTCCGCGTCGTTCTCCAGGCCGGAGACCACGAGCGGCTTGCCCGTCACCAGGGCGCAGACCTCCTCCTGGGCGCCCAGCTGGAGCTGGAGGAAACGATGCGTCACCGCGCTCGCCCCGGTCACCACCTCCACCAGGTCGTGCACGGCGGCCTCCTCGGCCTCCGCCCGGTACTCCTCGGCGAGCAGCGCGGCCGCCAGCTCCGCCTGCTCCAGCTCGTGGCGCTGCTGGGTGAGGAGCGCGCCGAGCGCGACCCCGGGCGGCGCCGCGACCCAGCGGCCGGCGCGGGCCGAGGACTGGGCGGCGAGCCCCTGTGACTCCAGGCGGCGCAGCGCCCGCTCGGTGTCCTGCTCGGGCAGGGCGAGCCGGTGCGCGAGATCGGTGACCTCGGCCGCGCCCAGCGCGACCAGGGCGCGGTACGCGGACTCCTGGCGCTCGTCGAGACCTATCGCTCCCAGCATGGATGTCCCACCCCTCGCCGCGCCTCCGGCGGGCGTCCCGGATCGTTCGGGGGACGTTCGCCGGAGGGATTCGTTCCGTTGGTGACCTGGCGGGAAACGGCCACGGCGTATTCCCGCCTCTCCCATCATCCCTGTACCGCCCTCACCTCTGCCAATGTGGCGCCACCGCAGCACCAACAGCCTCCGGCGAAGGGATACTTATGCCCTTTTTCCGGATTCAGATGGGGAGAGCGATGCGTCCGATTTCGCGTACGGCCCTGGGGGCGGCGACCGCCGTCGTCCTGGCCGTCACCGCGGTCGCGCCGTCCATGGCGAATGAGCCGCAGGACGGCACGGCCGGCAAGCGACCGCTGGTCGGCAGCGAGGCCTCGGCCCGCACCGGAGCCGGGAGCGCCACGGTGACCCTGGTCACCGGCGACCGCGTCCTGGTCACCCGGGACGCCGAGGGCAACCCGGCGGCCACGGCCCTGCCCCGCGAGGACGGGACCGTCCCGCTGGTGCAGACCCGCCGCTC
>NZ_JBIAMJ010000037.1:0-5858 GCF_042874035.1 Streptomyces sp. NPDC004284
CCAGGACAACCGGACCACCGTCCACCCACGCCGCGACCGACCCGAGCACACCCAAACGAACGCCCTGCATACCTCTCCCCAGATCCTCACGTGCAGGTCAAGCCTCCAGGCAAGCAACTGCATCTCAGCGAATGGTCGGTATCGGGACACAAGCAGGCAACAGTCCTGAGCCCTTCGCGCGGCGAATGTGAGGAACGTGACCCTTTTACAGCCGTCTCCAAGCCGGGGAACGCACGCTGGGCCAGGAAGTTCAAGAGACGAGAAGGAAGATCGACGGTTCTCCCATGAGTTCAACAAGCCAGAAGGACAACGGCCTTCGTCTGCCGCTGATCGTCGCGGCGGTCGCCGTGGTTCCCCTGTTCGTCGGTGTGAGCGCGCACTCGACGACCGTCGTCAACGGCGTGATCGAGGACTACAGCTATTTCAGCGTCACCGACATCGCGGTCGGGGTGATAGCCATCCTCTACGTCGTACGGCAATGGTCCGCCGCACGGTTCAACGAAAGCCTCACGAGCAGGATGAGGCTGCTGCTGGTGCTCCTCGTCGTGGTGAGCGTGTTCCAGATCGTGCGGGGCTCGGGTGTGGTGCCGATGACGGTCGACTGCACAGCGGGCTACAGCTTCGACCTCTGCGCGCCTGCCGGGGACTGACGGCGGCGCACCACCGGAGCCGGAGCACGAACGGACAGCAGGGCGGGGCCGACGACTTCTGTCGGCCCCGCCCTGCTGTGTCCCTGCGAACGCTGTCCGGTCGGCGGTGCTCAGGCACCGGTCGTACGGCCGCGCCGGCGGCTCACTTCTCCAGATCGCTCCGCATCGCGACGACCAGCTTCTCCGCCCTGGGAAGACTGCTGTTCGGGAAGTGGACCACTCCCGCCGTCCTCGCGTCGGACCATCCGCAGATGACGTCGCCGTCCTGGGTGAAAGAGGCCAGCAGGCACTCCACGGAACCGCCGAGCGGGCCCGGGTCGGCCACCGGCTCGGCCTCCGGAGGCTGCTGGTCCCACTTGATGTGGTCGAGCATTCCCCGCATCAGGTACTCCTGGCGCGTGGAGGTGTCCTCGGGAACGTTGTCGACGGCGACGACGAGGACGTTCGCCGTCCTGCCCTGCTCGTCGGTGCGCGCGTACTTGGCCGCCACCAGGTTCATGCCGTCGCGCATGTCCCCGGGATCGATCGGTACGTCGGTGAGCGCGCCCTCGCCCGTCAGCTTGGGCAGGCCGCCGGCCCGATCGGCCTCGACGACGCGCCGGGCCGAGGAGGACGGAGCGGGCGCGCCGGACCGGGACGGAGCGGGCGCGCTGGACGGGGACGGGGTGGGCGTGCCCGGCTGGGACGCGGTGGGGCTGACGGAGGGTGTTGCCGTGACGGTGCCGCCCGTGATCGAGGGGTCGGCCTCGTCGAGCCCGGCGGGCTGACAAGCGGTGAGCAGGGACAGGCCGAGGACGGCCAGGGCGGTGACGGGAACGCTTCTGAGACGCATGGGTGTTTCTCCCCCTGTGAGGACCGGGGTCCTCGTTGGCTGAACGGGTTTTCCGGACTTACTGGGCGACGAGGACGTAGTCGTGGCTCTGCTCGACGGAGACGAGCTTCAGGTGGGCGGTGCCCTGCGCGTCGGCCACGCGCTGCCATCCCCAGCGCTGCGGCGAGTGCGACTCCTCCTTGTCCATGTCCGAGGAGCTGTTGCACCCACCCCGGTAGGCCCGGCGGTTGACCTCGGGCTCGAGGACGATCGTCTGACCGTCCTGGGTGGCGGTTCCCCGCTGGTACGACATCACCCGGCTGTGGCAGGCGCTGCCGCTGATGTTGGTCGCCGTGTAGCCGGACCAGACGTAGTGGCCGTCCGCGGTGATGCGGATGCCGCTGCCGGCCCTGACGTCGTCCAGGTCGGCCGGCCAGCCGGACTGCGGGTCGTAGATGTCCAGGTTGCGCCTGCCCAGAGTCAGGTAGTCGGACGGGTCCTGCCATTCGCCGACCAGCTCCGCGGACACCTTCCCGGACGCCTGCCCGGGAGCGGACGTGTCCGGAGCGGATGTGCCCGGTGCGGCCGTGCCCGGGGTCGCGGGGCCGCTGCCGTCCGTCCCTTCACCCGGGCCGCAGGCCGTCAGCAGGGCGGTGAGGGAGAGACCGAGAGCGGCGGCGACGAGCGGGCGCGCGGCCCGCCTGCCGGGTCTGGCGGTGGGAATGAGAGGCATGGTTCTTCTCCATGGGTCGAAAGCCGGAAGTGGCCGGCTCCGCAAGCGTGGGGCCGGGGACTTGCAGGACGCTGGGAACCCCCGACCGGCTGGTTCCAGCCGCCTCCAAGTCGGCCGCCGCACGCTCCCGGCGGAAGCTCCGGCAGCCCTTCCACCGCCGTCCGGAGCGAACGGAAGCGAAGGGAAACGAAGGGAAACGAAGGGAAACGGCGGCGCCGACCATGAACGAGACCGTCCGGGGAGCGGAAGCCGGGGGAGACCGCGGGGACCGGCACGGCGTTCTCGCTCCCCCTGACGCGCCGCGCCCGGCGCCGCACCAGGGCTCTGCGCCACGGCCGCCCCCCGGCCCGTACGCCGGTGCGGCCGTGCTGGTCCTCGCGCTTCTGCGGCTGCCCGCGGCACGACCGGTCGGCATCGCCCTCGACGTCGTGACCGCGCTCGTCCTCGTACCCGGCCACTGGTACGACTGCCGTCACTCCTCGGTCGATCCGCGCCGGGCACGGCTGGCCCTGGAGCACTGCCCGTGGCGACGGTTCCTGCGCGATTCCCCGCCGTGGCCGGCCGGAGAGCGGGAGCGGCGGGCGGGGTGGGAGGGGCCGCGTTTCGGCGGTGGGGTGTCGACACCCGGTGGCGGGCACCCGGCGCTGCTGGAGCGGCGCGACCTGCCGGGGAACCGTCCCCTGCGGCACCGGCGGGACGCGTGACCGTGGCGGACCTCAGTCGGTCCCGCCGCCTCCGTCGCCGCCGCCGTTGCCGTCGTTCAGGAAGCCCCAGTCGTCGTCGGTGATGTCGATGCCGCTGCCGGCCCCGGAACCAGCGGTCTGGAGTACCTCTCGGGTGGCATCGGCGATCGGCACGTCGAACGCGAGGTCCATCGCCTGTTCACCGACACTCCCGTGTGCGTGACGGCGCTCGAAGGCGCCGGGAAGACGCCGGACGAACCCGCTCGCCCCGATCAGGGCCGCGAGCTGCGCGTCACGAGGGTTGTCGTACGGGGCGCCCTTCAGTGGCCGGATCGCGCCCTCGACGCGCGAGGCCAGCCGCTCGGGCCAGCCCGGGGCCGCCTTCCACCGGTCGCCGAGGACACCCAGGCGTCCGCGCCGATGGTCCAGCAGGCCACGGGCGGCGAGCAGATCGAGGCAGGCGCGCCCCGGCCGCTGCGCGGACACCTCCCGTACCCAGTCGTGCGGAGTCGTCGGGAGGGAGCGCCCGCGCGAGGCGCGCAGTCGTGTCAGTGCGTCGGCGAGGACGGGATCGGCCGGTGGCTCCGGCCGCGCGACCGTGATGCGGGTGCCGCGCAGGGTGATCGCTTCGCGGAGCAGCAGCTCGGTCAGCACCGCGCCGGCCAGGAGCACGTCGAGGTGGGGCGGTGGCTTCAGGACGCCGGTCCGGGGGGGGCGTGGAGCAGCACCAGGTCTTCCGGAAGTGTGGTGGCGGGGGCGGCGGACATGTCTCTCCTGGGGAGTGCGGGCCCGTGGGGGCCCGGCGTGGGGCGGATCGGGGGCGGTGCGTCACCCGCGGACGAGGCGCCAGTAGCCGTACGGATTGAACGCGAAGCTGTCCTCGCCGTAGCGCTCGCACGCGACCTTGCGCAGGACCCACCGCGTGGCTCCCGGCCTGATCCGGAATCCGTCGCCGTCGTGGACGCGGCGACCGGGCTGCGAGGACAGCAGGTAGTACGCCAGGGCGCCCATCGTGTCCGCCCATCCCTCCAGCGATTCGGGCTCGATCGGGCGCTCGGGAGCCAGCTCCACGTCGGCTTCGCCGAGCAGGTGCATGCCGCGGCTGTGGAGGACGCCGTCGTCCTCGAGGACCGGCGTGACCCACGCCTGCCGCAGGGCGGTCGCGAGCTCGAACACGTCTGCCGTCCCGCTGCCGGCCGCGGCCGCCAGTTCCAGCCACTGCGCGCGTCCCCAGGTCACCCCGCCTGCCTCGTTCCGTACCGCCGTGGCGCCCGCTGTCAGCAGGGCCGCCGTGACGGCCAGCGCGCGTCGGGAGATGTCCCACGCCGTGGCGGGGGAGACGGGCGCCGACAGCACGTAGACGACCGATTCATGGGTGCCCGGGCCATGAGTGACCGGTTCGGCGCCCGAGTCATGAGCGGCCGGTTCACGGGTGGCCGGGGCGTGCGCGTCGCCCGTGGCCGCCCGGTGCTCATCGGCGTACGGGCGGGAGTCCGGCGCGGCCCCGAACGAGCCGCGGAGCCGGGGATCGTGCCCGCGCCGCAACTCCGCCAGCGCGAACTTCCCTTCGCCCGCCGCTTCGACGGCTTCCCTGAGCCTGTCGAAGTCCAGGCCGGCTCCGGCCGCGCGGAGTACGTGCCGTGGCATGACACCCGATCGCGGTGCGGCGATTCGGGTGTCGTCCGTGACATCCCTCTGCCGGTCCTCGTAAGCCATCGCTGTCGCTCCCTCCGGATCCCCACGGAGCATGGCCGCGCGCTCTGCAAGGACACTGGAGACCGGATCCCGGACGACCGGGCCCGGCCTCCAGCGGACTTCAAGCCCGGGGCGGCCGGAGGGGCCACGCGGAGGAGCCCCCGGTCAGTGCCCGGGCTTGAACGCGGACAGCTCTTCGGCGGCCTCGGCGAACGACATGGCCCGGCCGCGTTCGTGGCAGCGGTCGAAGTCCTCGGCCGGCAGCGCCTCCCGCACGAGTCCGGCCTGTGTCGGGCCGTCGACCGGGTCCAGGCCACCGGGCGAATACCCGATGCGTGAGCCCTGTTCGTCCACGAAACCCAGGAGCACGGCTCCGGCCTCGGCCCGTCCGGTCAGGGTCAGCGCGGCCGCGGTGCCGTGGGCGATGGTCAGCCAGCTGGTGACGTCCCCGTCCTCCTCCAGGATCCGGAGGGCGGCGAGCCCCGCCGCGAGGGCCTCGGCGGGCCGGTCGGCGATGTCGCCCTTCACCGGCAGCCAGCAGCAATAGGCCTGGACATAGCGGTGCCCGCTCTCCCGGGACACGTCGGCACACCGCGCCAGGACGTCCCTGGCGCGGTCGGACTGCCCCGCCGCCTGCAGCACCATCCCGAACATCATGAGGTTCTCGGCCTCCAGCCGCTGCTGCCCCGACGTACGGGCCAGCTCGACGGACGCCTCGGCGAGCGCCGCACTGCCCGCTGCGCCCCCCAGCCCCTCGAACAGCGCGTGGTAGGCGAGCGCCGTCGACTCCGTGGCGACGTCACCCGCCTCCCGGGCGTGCCGGGCGGCCTCCGCCCCCGACTGCGCGGCGGTGGCGAAGTCGCCCATCAGGTAGGAGAGACCGCTCACTCCGACCAGGGCGCGGGCCCGGGGGCCGGGTGCCGCGTCCTGGCACGTGTCGAGGGCCGCCCTGAGCCAGCCGAGGCCTTCGGCGATGTGGCCCCACCGGTGCCAGTACCGCTGCAGGGCTCCGCCGAGCCGGAGCGCGTAGACCCCTTCACCGCTCTGGAGAGCGGAGGCGAAAGCGGCCCTGATCTCCGGCAGGTCACGGGTCGTCCGCTCCATGGCGGACCGCGCGTCCTTCCCGTAGAGCATCTGCTCGGTGGCCTCCGCGCGCCGCAGCACCCAGGCGCGGTGCGCGGCCTGGGCGGTGGTCAGGACCGTGGGGGCGGCTTTGCGTCGCCCGAACTCCTTCAGCGTCTCCAGCATTCGGTAGCGGCGGGGGCGGGTTCCGGGTTCGGTGGTGA
>NZ_JBIAMJ010000038.1:0-2399 GCF_042874035.1 Streptomyces sp. NPDC004284
GGGCCCGATGCTCCACACGCCGCATCGGCACCATCGTTCAAGCCATCCACACGTTGCTGACCTGCAGCTATTCAGGATGAAAGAGGTTCACTGAGCCGTTTTCATCCTGTCTCTGTGGGGTGAAATGGCAGGTCAGCAGGGGTGTGTGACGAGACGAGGCTCCTGGTCGTTGCGGTGGTGTTCTCTACGCACCACGCATCGTCCGAGGAGCCTCGCCTGGTCCCGTATCGTGCCACGGCCGACGTCCCGCATGAGCTGGTCGAGCACGTTTCCTGGCTCATCTACGCACGAAGGTGTGAACGCCGCTCGCGGTGGCGGAAGCTGGGCTGCTTCCAACAGGCCCTGCTCGTACTGGTGCACCTGCGTAAGAACGAGACGCTGCCCGCCCTTGCGGCCGGCTTCGGTGTCTCGACCGCGACGGCCTGGCGGTACGTCGACGAGACCCTGGACGTCCTCGCGGCCTGGGCGCCGGGCCTGCACGAGGCCCTGACCGGCTTAGGGGAGGGCGACTTCGTCATCGTCGACGGCACCCTGATCCCCACCGACCGCATCGCCGCCGACGAACCGTACTACTCCATGAAACACCGCAAGCACGGCATGAACGTGCAGGTCATCGCCCGGCCCGACGGCACACCGCTCTGGTTCTCCCGGGCCACACCCGGCCGCACCCACGACCTGACCGCCGCCCGCGCCCACGGCATCGTCCAGGCATGCCTCACCCAACAGATCCTCGTGCTCGCGGACCGCGCCTACCAGGGCGCCGGCGCCACCGTCCGCACCCCCTACTACCACCACCGCGAACAACCCGATCACTACCAGCAGTTCAACCGCGACCACGCCCGACTCAGAGCACCCGGCGAACGCGCCTTCGCGCAGCTGAAGTCCTGGCGAATCCTTCGCCGAGCCCGATGCTCCACCCGCCGCATCGGCACCATCGTCCAAGCCGTCCATACGCTGCTGACCTGCGGCTATTCAGGATGAAAACGGCTCACTACCGACACCGCTCGGCACCCTCGGGCCACCCTCGGTCCCTACTACTGGGGCACCAGAGAGGGGCCGAGCGAACCCCGACCGTCCACGCACGAAGCGGCGAGGGCGCGGGACACCGTTGGTCCCTACTGCTGGGGCAAGAGAGAGCGGGACTACCGCGCACCCACCCCGTGGGGGAATCCGGCGGGCCGAGTGCCCGCCCCCACACCAGCTCTGCCCGTGCACCATGCGCCCCGCCGTTGCGGGGGTGGGCACAGGGGTCGTGAGGCAGAGCGCGGGGGACTGCACCGCCCATGAGTAACCGGCTCGTCCGCGAGTCGCCGAAAGGGGTTGTTGCGCGTGCAGTGTCCACCGTGTCCGGAACGGCCCCGCCGGAGAGGACGACCAAGCCCACCTGGCCCAACAAAGCAGAGGTGCGCGGAACCGGCCCCGGCTCGGGGATATCGGCCGCAGAGTTCCGGGTTCGAGCCCCGGGGTGGACACGCAGCAACGACGACCAGCCCGTCTCGTGAGTGCCACAGAGAGGAGTCCGGTTCACCCGTCTTCCGTCTGAAGACCCATAAGGGGACTGGCATCCTTCATCTGCGCGGACAGGTGGACAACGTCCGCGTCTAGCGGATACACGGGTCGCAGGCCAATGAGG
Organism: Streptomyces sp. NPDC004284; assembly: GCF_042874035.1. Classification (NCBI taxonomy): domain Bacteria; kingdom Bacillati; phylum Actinomycetota; class Actinomycetes; order Kitasatosporales; family Streptomycetaceae; genus Streptomyces; species Streptomyces sp. NPDC004284. The sequence goes on from NZ_JBIAMJ010000038.1 coordinate 1,634, forward strand.
TAATACCCCACGGTCTCACGTGCTTTCAGCCGGAAGGCGGACACATGCTGAATAGCGTTGTCGTTGGTGATGACGGTTCCCTGAAGGGTGTCCAGGATTGCTTTCGCGGCATTATCCGCGTCGATGGTCTTCCGATTCACCGCTTGTACCGCGACCACCGTGGCGCAGATCGGCAATCCCTTCCAGGTTCGCGGATCTGCGCGACGGTCAGCCGTCTTTTTCAATTCTTCAACGACCCTTGCGTGAACGACACGTTTAATCTTCGGGTTCTGCTTCGTAAAGGGCGGTACTGAGACTGGGAAGAACGATGGTCGCGCGTCCACGCCTTCCAAGGGTAGCGGCTCGCACAGCCCACAGGATTTCTGCTGGAGGAAGCCGGCTTTTGTTGTGACGCTGCTGTGAACCCACCCGCCTTGTGAAGGACCGCTGTAACGGATCCAAGGGTTATCAGCTCGCATCATCCACAGCCGGACACGGGAGGATTCCTCGGGTGTAAGTGGCCTCCGTAGCTCCTCGCCTGTCGCTTTGGCGTAGTCGCGCAAGAGGGCGTCTAGACGCTGACCAGGGTGGCCACCACGCATCAGGCTGTTGAGCGTCAGTTCGTCCATTGCCTGACCGTAGCGCCCGGCGCCGACAACGCCCCCTGATCTGGCAGTTACGCACGCCTTGGTTAAGAGGCCCTAACAGAAGCTGTTGATCATGTGACTGTCGGCTTGGTTGCTCGTTGGTCTGTTCGTGGCGAAGAGGAACTCCCGGCCGTGGATCG
>NZ_JBIAMJ010000039.1:0-2260 GCF_042874035.1 Streptomyces sp. NPDC004284
TACGACTGACCACTCACCGTCGACACCAGATTCCGGTGCGACGACAAAATCGCCTTCGGCCGACCCGTCGAACCCGACGTGAACATCAAGCAGGCAGGGTCATCGGGGCTGAGCGGCAGGTCGAGGTTGCCGGGGTTGCGGGAGAGGAGTTCGCCCGGGGCCTCGGTGTGGATCTGCCAAGGGCCGTCGACGCGTTCCGCGAGGGCCGGTGCGGTGACGAGGTGGCTGATGCCGGCGTCGGTCGCCGCCGAGCGCAGCCGCTCGTCCGGGAAGTCCGGGTCGAGCAGGGTGTAACCCGCCCCGGTCTTGACCACGGCGATCACCGCCGCCGCGAACTCCACTCCACGCTCAAGGAGCACACCGGCCATGTCGCCACGGCCCAGGCCGTGTGCGCGCAGGTGGTGGGCCCAGCGGTTGGCGGCGGCGTTGAGCTCCGCGTACGACACCTCTCGGCCGCCGTCGATCAGGGCCTTCGCCTCCGGCCGACGGGCCACCTGCTCCTCGAACCGCTCGACGAGGGAAGCGTCGCCCACCTCGACGACGGTCCCCGCCCACGGGCCGGTCAGCAGCTCGCGCTCCTCGCTCGACAGCACTTCCAGGGCCGAGAGCGTCAGGCCGGGGTCGTCGAGCACCTGGGCCAGCACCTGGCCGAGGACCGAAGCCATCCTCCGTACCGACTCCTCGTCGAACACCTCGGCCGCGAAGATGATCGCGCCGTGCAGGCGCCGGCTGTCGTCGGAGCGGAGCAGGAATTCGAGGTCGAACTTCGCCGACCCGTTCCCGAGGCCGGAGACCTCGGTGGTACGGACTCCGGGCAGGTGCAGCTCCGGAACCCCGCCCACTTCGAGCCCGAGGCAGATCTGGAAGAGGGGGTGGCGCGAGAGGCTCCGGGTCGGATTGACCGCTTCCAGGACCAGGTCGAACGGCGCCTCCTGATGCGCGAAAGCATCCAGATCCGCCGTACGCACCCGCCCCAGCAACTCACGGAAACTCGGATCACCCGCACTGCTCGTCCGCAGCACCAGCGTGTTCACGAAGAACCCGACCAGCTCCTGCAACGACCGCTCACCACGACCCGCCACCGGCGTACCGACCGCAAGATCCGACCCCGCACCCAACCTCGTCAACGCCGCCACCAGAGCCGCGTGCACCACCATGAACGGCGTGCACCCCTCCGCCCGCGCGAACGCCGCCACCCGCTCGAACAGGTCATCACCCAAACCGAGTTCGACCTGACCACCCTGATGCGACGCCCTGGCCGGCCTGGGACGGTCCAGGTTCAGCCCGTGCTCCTCCGGCAGCCCCTCCAACGCCCCACGCCAGAAAACCAGCTCCCGGCCCAGCACGCTCCCCGGGTCGTCCGCCGAGCCCAACACCCGCCGCTGCCAGGCCGCGTAGTCCGCGTACTGCACCGTCAGCGGCTCAAGGACCGAACCCTCGACCCCCGCCACCCGGGCCTCATAAGCCCGCTGCAGATCCCCGAAGAACACACCGTTCGACAGACCGTCCGTCGCGATGTGATGCACCACCAGCGACAACACCACCGACCCGTCACCCAGCTCGAAAGCCACCGCCCGCAGCGGAAGCTCCACCCCCAGATCGAAGGCACGGCCCGCCGTCGCGGTCAGCTCTTCGTCCAGCGCGTCGGCGTCGACCCGGCGCCAGTCCACCGACACGCGGGCCTGCTCCGGCGACAGGACCCGCTGGCACGGCTCGCCCTCCACCGACTCGAACACCGTCCGCAGCGGAGCATGCCGCTCCACCACATCGCTCAGCGCCCACTCCAGCGCGGCCCGGTCCGGCGCGCTCTGGAGGCGTACGGCCATCGGCACGTTGTACGCGGCGCTGTCCCCCTCCAACTCCGACAGCAGCCACAGCCGCCGCTGGGCGAAGGACGCAGGGGCCAGATCACCGGCCCCCTCCCCCGCGACGAGCGGCGGGAGAGCCTCTCCCGCCCCCTGACCGTCGACGAGCTCCGCGAGCCCCGCCACCGTCGGACGGGCGAACACGTCCCGGATCGTCAACCGCACGCCCAGCGCATCGGCGATGTGATTCGTCAGCCGAGCGGCCAGCAGCGAGTGGCCGCCGTGGTGGAAGAAGTCGTCGTCGATGGTGAGGTCGGCGGGGGTGTCGAGGGTGCGGGCGAAGAGGGCGAGGAGGGTCTTCTCCAGGGGCGTGCGCGGGGCGCGGCCGAGGGAGGCGACGGGCGCCGGCTCGGGCAGAGCGCGCTTGTCGACCTTCCCGTTGGGAGTCAGCGGCA
>NZ_JBIAMJ010000041.1:0-1623 GCF_042874035.1 Streptomyces sp. NPDC004284
CGAGCCCATTAATGCTAAGGCCGTGAAGCCGTTCCGGACCCTTCGGGGAAAGGAAAGTGGTGGAGCCGCCGGCCCAAGGTGGTAGTAGGTAAGCGATGGGGTGACGCAGGAAGGTAGTCCAGCCCGGGCGGTGGTTGTCCCGGGGTAAGGGTGTAGGGCGTGTGATAGGCAAATCCGTCACACATGGAGCCTGAGACCTGATGCCGAGCCGATTGTGGTGAAGTGGATGATCCTATGCTGTCGAGAAAAGCCTCTAGCGAGTTTCATGGCGGCCCGTACCCTAAACCGACTCAGGTGGTCAGGTAGAGAATACCGAGGCGTTCGGGTGAACTATGGTTAAGGAACTCGGCAAAATGCCCCCGTAACTTCGGGAGAAGGGGGGCCACGCCTGGTGATGAGTCTTGCACTCTGAGCTGGGGGTGGCCGCAGAGACCAGCGAGAAGCGACTGTTTACTAAAAACACAGGTCCGTGCGAAGCCGTAAGGCGATGTATACGGACTGACGCCTGCCCGGTGCTGGAACGTTAAGGGGACCGGTTAGCTCTGTTTCGACGGGGCGAAGCTGAGAACTTAAGCGCCAGTAAACGGCGGTGGTAACTATAACCATCCTAAGGTAGCGAAATTCCTTGTCGGGTAAGTTCCGACCTGCACGAATGGCGTAACGACTTCTCGACTGTCTCAACCATAGGCCCGGTGAAATTGCACTACGAGTAAAGATGCTCGTTTCGCGCAGCAGGACGGAAAGACCCCGGGACCTTTACTACAGTTTGATATTGGTGTTCGGTTCGGCTTGTGTAGGATAGGTGGGAGACCGTGAAGCAGCCACGCCAGTGGTTGTGGAGTCGCCGTTGAAATACCACTCTGGTCGTGCTGGATGTCTAACCTCGGTCCGTGATCCGGATCAGGGACAGTGTCTGATGGGTAGTTTAACTGGGGCGGTTGCCTCCCAAAGGGTAACGGAGGCGCCCAAAGGTTCCCTCAGCCTGGTTGGCAATCAGGTGTTGAGTGTAAGTGCACAAGGGAGCTTGACTGTGAGACCGACGGGTCGAGCAGGGACGAAAGTCGGGACTAGTGATCCGGCGGTGGCTTGTGGAAGCGCCGTCGCTCAACGGATAAAAGGTACCCCGGGGATAACAGGCTGATCTTCCCCAAGAGTCCATATCGACGGGATGGTTTGGCACCTCGATGTCGGCTCGTCGCATCCTGGGGCTGGAGTCGGTCCCAAGGGTTGGGCTGTTCGCCCATTAAAGCGGTACGCGAGCTGGGTTTAGAACGTCGTGAGACAGTTCGGTCCCTATCCGCTGTGCGCGTAGGAATATTGAGAAGGGCTGTCCCTAGTACGAGAGGACCGGGACGGACGAACCTCTGGTGTGCCAGTTGTCCTGCCAAGGGCATGGCTGGTTGGCTACGTTCGGGAGGGATAACCGCTGAAAGCATCTAAGCGGGAAGCCTGCTTCGAGATGAGTATTCCCACCTCCTTGAGAGGGTAAGGCTCCCAGTAGACGACTGGGTTGATAGGCCGGATGTGGAAGCCCCGTAAGGGGTGGAGCTGACCGGTACTAATAGGCCGAGGGCTTGTCCTCAGTTGCTCGCGTCCACTGTGTTAGTTCTGAAGCAACGAACA
>NZ_JBIAMJ010000042.1:0-1484 GCF_042874035.1 Streptomyces sp. NPDC004284
GCTCCAGGCGGGCGTCGGGGTCGAGGGCGAGCGGGACCTCGACGGTGGCGCCGGCGGGGACGGTGACGCCGGTCGCGCCGAGGCGGGCGACCTGGGCGTCGATCTCCGTGCCGTCGTTGCCGGTGACGCGCTGGAGCGCGAGGTCGAGCTTCACCGGCCGGTCACCGGTGTTGGTGTAGGGCACGGAGACGGTGGTGCGGTCGGTCTTGTCCTGTGGCCAGTCGAAGGTGCCGCCCTGGACGGCGGGGGCGCCGAGGACGGTCTGGTCGATGGCGGCCTTGACGTCGAGGCGGCCGCCGCCGATCTCGCGGGCGTCGCCGGGGACGGAGCTGTCGGCGGAGGCGACGAGCGCGGCCTTGATCTGCTGGGCGGTCCAGTCGGGGTGGCGCTGCTTGACGATGGCGGCGGCGCCCGCGACGTGCGGGGTGGCCATCGAGGTGCCGGACATCGACTGGTAGGCGTACACGCCGCGGCCGCCGGCCGCGGCGGCGGAGATGCCGACGCCGGGCGCGGCGATCTCGGGCTTGAGGGTGTGGTTCACGATCGTCGGGCCGCGGCTGGAGAACCAGGCGGTGGAGTCGTCGCGGTCGACGGCGCCGACGGTGAGGACACCGGGCGCGCAGCCGGGCGAGGAGACGGTGTTCAGGCCGGGGCCGGAGTTCCCGGCGGCGATGACGAACAAGGTGTCCGTGGACCGGGCGAGCTGCTCCGTGGCGGCGCTCATCGGGTCGGTGCAGTCGGTCGGGGCCGGGTTGCCGAGGCTCATGGAGACGACGTCGGCACCCTGCGCGACGGCCCACTCCATGCCCGCGATGATCCAGGACGTGGCGCCGGAGCCGGAGTCGTTGAGGACCTTGCCGTTGAGGAGGTCGGCGCCGGGGGCGACGCCCTTCTTCTTCCCGTCGCTCGCGGCGCCGGAGCCGCCGACGGTGGAGATGGTGTGGGTGCCGTGGCCCTGGCGGTCGCCGGTGGTGTCGGAGTCGGTGAAGTTCTGCGAGGCGACGATGCGGCCCTTGAGGTCGGGGTGCTCGGCGTCGGCGCCGGTGTCGAGGACGGCGACCTTGGTGCCCTTGCCGTCGTAGCCGGCGGCCCAGGCCTCGGGGGCGTGGATCTGCTGCGTCGACTGCTCCAGGGTGGCCTCGACCTTGCGGTCCAGCCAGACCTTCCGGACGTCGGCGCCGGAACGGGAGCGGCGGGAGGTGATGTCGGTCCAGAAGGCGGAGGCGTTCTTCTTGTCGGCCTTCAGCGCGACGCCGTCGGCGGCCTTGAGGACCTGGCCGCGCCTGGCGCCGCGCGGGGCGGCGGGGACGGAGCGGGCGACGTCGACGGAGGAGTCGTAGACGGCGATCAGCGGAAGGGCCGTGGTGCGGGAGTCGTCGTAGCCCTGGCGGATCAGGCCGGTGACGTTGAAGAGCTCCTCGTCGACGCGTCCGGCGGCGAGCGGTGCGGCGGCGCCCTCGGGATAGACGTACAGGTCCTTGCCG
>NZ_JBIAMJ010000043.1:0-1199 GCF_042874035.1 Streptomyces sp. NPDC004284
GGCTTGTCGAGGGCGGTGGGCAGGGTGTGGAACGGTCCGTCGGGCTTGACGAGGTCGGCGAGGTCGGCGGTCGGGGTGTTCAGCTGGAGGGCGGTGTAGGCCTTGCGGGTGCTGGTCTCACCGGAGATGAGGACGGCGCGGTCGTCGCGTCGGAAGGCGAGCGGGTGGCCGCCGGCGTCCAGGACGGTGACGCTGACCGCGACCCCGGCGTCGTCGGCGGCGCGGCGGGCGGCGGTGATCAGGGTCTCGGCGTCGTGGATGGTGAGGTTCATGGTGGCGCTTTCCTGGTGGTGGGGGAGGGGTGGTCAGTGGTGGACGGCGGCGGGGGCGGGGGCGGGGGTGACAACGCCCTCCCGTGCGGGGGTTCGGCGTTCCAGGGCGGCGGACCAGAGGGCGAGGAGCAGGGCGGCGGTGGCGAGCAGGGCGCCGACCCAGTTCGGGGCGGTGTAGCCGAGGCCGGCGGTGATGACGAGGCCGCCGAGCCAGGCGGCGAGGGCGTTGCCGAGGTTGAAGGCGCCGATGTTGACGGCGGAGGCCAGGGTGGGCGCGCCGTGGGCCTGGTCGAGGACGCGTTTTTGCAGCGGGGGGACGGTGGCGAAGCCGAGGGCCCCGACGAGCAGGATGGTGATCGCGGCGAGGGTCTTGTGGTGCGCGGTCACGGTGAACAGGGCCAGGACGATCGCGAGGCCGCCGAGGGAGGCGTAGAGCATCGGCATCAGGGCGCGGTCGGCGAACCGGCCGCCGAGCAGGTTGCCGAGGAACATGCCGATGCCGAAGAGGACGAGGAGCCAGGTGACGGCGCCGTCGGAGTAGCCGGCGACGTGGGTCATCATCGGGGCGATGTAGGTGATCGCGGCGAAGACGCCGCCGAAGCCGAGGACGGTCATCGCCATGGCGAGCAGGACCTGGGGGTTGCGGAACGCCGTCAGCTCGCGGCGCAGGTGGGCGCCCTCGGGGCGTGGCAGGGCGGGCACGAGCCGGGCGATGCCGAGCAGTCCGACCACGCCGAGCGCGGCGACGATCGCGAAGGTGGTGCGCCAGCCGACGGCCTGCCCGATGAAGGTGCCCAGCGGCACGCCGACGATGTTGGCGACGGTCAGTCCGGTGAACATGGTGGCGATGGCGCCGGCCTTCTTGTCGGGGGCCACGAGGTCGGCGGCGACCACCGAGCCGATGCCGAAGAACGCGCCGTGGGCGAG
>NZ_JBIAMJ010000044.1:0-1161 GCF_042874035.1 Streptomyces sp. NPDC004284
GTCGATTTGGTGATCTTGCCGACTTCGCTGGTGGGGGAGTACTGGCCCTTGGTGAGGCCGTAGATCCGGTTGTTGAAGAGGAGGATCTTGAGGTTGACGTTGCGGCGCAGGGCGTGGATGAGGTGGTTGCCGCCGATGGACAGGGCGTCGCCGTCGCCGGTGACGACCCAGACGGACAGGTCGCGGCGGGAGGTGGCCAGGCCGGTGGCGATGGCGGGGGCGCGGCCGTGGATGGAGTGCATCCCGTAGGTGTTCATGTAGTAGGGGAAGCGGGAGGAGCAGCCGATGCCGGAGACGAAGACGATGTTCTCGCGGGCGAGGCCGAGTTCGGGCATGAAGCCCTGGACGGCGGCCAGGACGGCGTAGTCGCCGCAGCCGGGGCACCAGCGGACCTCCTGGTCCGACTTGAAGTCCTTCATGGACTGGGCGGCTTCGGTCTTGGGGACCAGCTGCAGCAGCGACTCGGTGGGCTCAGGCATCGATGGCCTCCTGGAGGGCGGCCGCGAGCTGTTCGGCCTTGAACGGCATGCCGTTGACCTGGGTGTGGCTGCGGGCGTCGATCAGGTATTTGGCGCGGATGAGGGTGGCGAGCTGGCCGAGGTTCATCTCGGGGATGACGACCTTGTCGTAGCGCTGCAGGATCTCGCCGAGGTTGCGGGGGAAGGGGTTGAGGTGGCGCAGGTGGGCCTGGGCGATGTGGCCGCCGGCGCGGCGGATGCGGCGGACGGCGGCGGTGATGGGGCCGTAGGTGGAGCCCCAGCCCAGGACCAGGGTGGTGGCGCCGTCCGGGTCGTCGACCTCCAGGTCGGGCACGGCGATGTTGTCGGTCTTGGCCTGGCGGGTGCGGACCATGAACTCGTGGTTGGCCGGGTCGTAGGAGATGTTGCCGGTGCCGTCCTGTTTCTCGATGCCGCCGATGCGGTGTTCCAGGCCGGGGGTGCCGGGCACCGCCCACGGCCGGGCCAGGGTCTCGGGGTCGCGTTTGTAGGGCCAGAACACCTCGGTGCCGTCGTCCAGGGTGTGGTTCGGGCCGGTCGCGAACGGCGTCTTGAGGTCGGGGAGTTCGCCGACGTCCGGGATCCGCCACGGCTCGGAGCCGTTGGCCAGGTAGCCGTCGGAGAGCAGGAAGACCGGGGTGCGGTAGGTGAGCGCGATCCGGGC